>CAYPIQ010000004.1:0-116133 GCA_964410865.1 uncultured Spirochaetales bacterium
CATCCATCGGGTATTTTAAATATATTATATTTAATATACAAAAAGTAGTCACCCCTCCCGAGGTGGCTCATTACAGGAAAAGACCTGCAATTCTCGATCTCGAGGATGGCGACAGTCATGGTGATCAACGGTTTTAAGGAACTGCAGAATAAGGGTGAATAAGCAGCAATGCCCGGAGACGGTGTAAACGATTCCCCCGCTCTTGCTCAGGCTTACATCGGTATAGCGGTAGGCTCCGGAACGGATATAGCGGCGGTCACTGCGGATATCGTCCTTGTTAATTCAAATGCACTAGATATTACGGCCCTCATCCGCTTCGGCCGGGCTACCTATAAAAAAACAGACTGGGCGACTTCGTTAATCCTAATATTTTGCCCTAGAAGAAGCGTGGCACAAAGTGCCACATGCTGGATTCCGCCCCGCGGAGCCCAGCTTGCATCTCAGGTTGTTACTACAACAGACTGGGCGATGCTGGACTTGAACCAGCGACTTCTACCGTGTGAAGGTAGCACTCTCCCGCTGAGTTAATCGCCCCTTGAAACTGAAATGATTGTAATGCGAGCGGGTCAGGTTGTCAACAACATATATTCCGCCCTTTGCGCTCCCTGCAGAGGCCGGTTGTATGGGCGGGCCCTGAAGGGATCTGAAGGGAGAATAAATAATATCAACGGGTTCGAACTCGATCTTCATAACGGTTAGTAACTATACAGCGACCTCGGGGGAAAGTACAAGCGTTTCACACGCAATCAACAACCCCGCCGCAAGCCGCGGGGTATGAATCCCGCGGGCGAATAAACCGATTTGTTTGGATTCCCGGGGGGTCATCCGGAAGCCCTCGACTTTTTATTCTACTATCCGCAAAATATCATCCACCTTCTTCCTCCCCGGTCCCCTGCGTTCCTTTGTCGGCCTCCCCACGGGGACAAGGCTTATGATCCGGTACCCCTCTTCAGGTTGCAGCAGCTCCTCGAGTTCTTTCTGCGCAAAAGTCACCGGAGCGGTCATCCAGCATGCCCCCAGGCCCAGGGCATGAGCGGCAAGAAGTAGGTTCTGAACGGCGGCGCCGACACCCAGCAGACTGATGTCCATCATATCTTCCGGCCGCCGGGGCACCCCGTAGGCCCGGGCCAACCGGGTCGTCAGGTAGTCGCTCTCTCTTACCAGGACAGCAAACACCACCGGAGCGGTCTTGAAATGGGTCATGAAAAACCGGTACTTCTCCAGTTTTTTTATAGTTTCTTCAGGCAGCCCGGGGAGTATCCCCTGCAGCGCTGCCTCTACCACCTCGTTCATCCTGCCGATAACCCCCCGGTTTGTAACGGCGACGAACCGCCAGGGCTGCAGGTTGTGACCCGACGGCGCCTGACCGGCACATTCGACGAGTTCCTTGATAATATCCGTCGGAACGGCTTCTTCCGTGAATTTCCTGTGAGAACAACGGCCGGAAATGAGCTCTTTGAGTTCAGCATATTCCATCTGATCCCTCCAAAGGCATATAATACCCGGTAAAATACCAAAAAAATCGAATTTATTTAAGTTTAATCTCCAAATTACTTGCTGTTATACGGTATATTTATTGACAAATTTCGACATTATCTTATCATACATCTTTTAGAATAATCTACGGAAGGCGGTATGCATAACAGCAATACCAATCTGAACCGTCTATTTCACCCCAGAACCATAGCTCTTATAGGCGCCGGCGACACCCCGGGTAAAGTGGGAACCATCATCCTGGGCTATCTGAAACGTTCTAAAGCCGAACTCTACCTGGTCAATCCGAAAATAAAACTCATCGACGGTCGCAGAGTTCTTTCTTCACCGGCCGAGCTCCCGGATAACATCGATCTCAGCGTTATCACCATTGGTGCAAAGGCCGCCGTAGAAGCAGCCGAAGCATGCGCGGCAAAAGGCACCGCCTATATAATTATCATAGCCGGCGGTTTCGGGGAGATCGGCGAAGAAGGCCGAAGGCTGGAGGCACGACTGAAAGCCCTACCGGAACGCTACGGCAGCCGCATCCTGGGGCCGAATTCCCTGGGGGTCTTCTTTCCCGCTTCCGATCTTGATACCATCTTTGTGGAGCACGGCGATCAAGCCCTGGCAAGCGGCGGCGGTATAGCCTTTATCACCCAGAGCGGATCGGTAGGTGTTGAATCCCTCGGCCTGGCCAGTAATGCCGGATTCGGTATGCGGGCCTTTGTGGGTACGGGGAACAAGTCGGACCTCGACGAACATGATTTTCTCGAGTGGTTCGGCGAAGACGAGGCGACGAACTGCCTGGCCTTCTACCTCGAGAGTATTGAAGGGGGGAGGGCCTTTCTGGAAGAAGCCGGCCGTATAGCCGGGAAAAAGCCTGTGGTGGTCCTTAAGGCCGGCCGCACCGCCGCGGGTGAGGCTGCAGTCAGTTCCCATACCGGAAGGCTGGCCGGGTCGGATAATGTTGTAGACGGCGCTTTCAGACAGTACGGTATTCAACGGGCCTATGACGACGAGGAACTCTGCGACGCCGCCAAGGTGTTGTCCATGGTACGGCCTGCAACGGGTAACCGGGTAGCGGTTATTACCCCGGCCGGGGGGTTCGGCGTTATGTGCACCGATTATATCGAGACCCCCGACCGGAGAGCCTCACTATCCATGGCCTCGCTCTCCGGCACCACCATGGATACTATACGAAAAACGGCTCTTCCCTTCGCATCCGTTCATAATCCCGTGGATCTTACCGCGGGGGCTGATGATGAAATGTTTCTCCGGACGCTTTCCGCCCTTCTCGACGATGAGGGAGTCGACATTATTATCTGCATTACCTTTTTTTCGCCGCCATCCATCTCAAAAGAACTCCCGGAAAAAATGGTCGCGGTAATACAGAAAGCGGAGAAGCCTGTTCTGGTGTTTACACAATACGGTCCCTTCACAGACGGCTATCTGAAAAGGTTCTTCGACCTGGGGGTTGCCGGATTTTCTTCAATCCGCCGGACCGTGCGAGCCGCCAGATTCCTGGTGGAACGGGGCAGAATACTGGCTCGGAAGGAGTCCGACGGATGAAAGCTGAAAAGGACTACTACGCTCTATTCGAAACCTGGAAAAAAACCATCGAGGTTCCGGGAAAGCCCAACGAATGGGAAGTAAAAGAGCTTGTGCGCGGCGCCGGGCTGCCGGTACCGCATGACCGACTACTGAAGGCCGAGGACAGCATTCCCGAAGGTGAGGTGCCGGGGGTGGAAGCGCCCTACGCGGTAAAGCTCTGCTCCGCCGAAGTGCTGCACAAGACCGACGTGGGGGGCGTTGTGCTGGATGTGGGGACAGAGGAACTGCCCGGCATTCTTTCTGACCTGCGCGGCCACTTTCCCGGGGAACACCTCTTGATATCCTCCATGGTGCCGGTCCGGGGACCCGAGTTTATCCTGGGGGCTTTATCCGACCCGGTCTTCGGCCCGGCGGTCATGGCAGGGGCTGGGGGAATCCTGGCCGAACTCTACAAGGATGTGGCCTTTCGACTGGCACCCTGTACGGCGGAAGAAGCAGGCAGGATGCTCGACGAGTTGACGGTGGCCCCGGTTCTGACGGGATTCCGCGGCAGCTCCATGGACCTCGACGGTCTGAAAGGGATAATATCCCTCTTTTCCCATTTAGCCGAGGCCGCCACAGCCGAAGGCGCACAGCTGGATATAAACCCCCTGGTCTGGACAGGATCCGAGTGGTTGGTTCTGGACGGCAAGGCGGTTCTCTAAAACTGCATCTCCGCCGGCATGGTGGTGGAGAGGAACGCAGGGGATAAAGCAATGAATCGTGAGTCCGGGATTGTTGTGCCTGGCCCTCACGATTGTTCATGGGGTTACGCAAATTTACACGAAATATCGGAACAAAGGGTAGATTTTTCTTGGTTAATTGCCAATTATGAATACATGATACACCTTATTCCCCGGCCGGATGATCAACGGGCAATCTATTCTCTTATGAAAATTTTCCCTGTAACGATTTTGACCGGTCCCCGGCAGTGCGGTAAAACAACCCTTGCAAGAACAGTGAAGGCTGATCATTACTTTGATCTGGAAAATCCCGCGGATCTGGCAATTTTCGATAATCCTCAATTGAACCTCAAGCGTTTGAAAGGGACCACAATTATTGACGAAGTCCAGCGAAAACCGGAGCTGTTCCCTATCTTGAGGTACATCGTTGATTCCTTCGGCAACCGGAAATATCTGCTTTTAGGAAGCGCATCCCCTGATCTTGTGAGGAAAGGTTCCGAAAGTCTTGCGGGCCGCGCGGGCTTACACGAACTAGGTCCCTTCAAACTGGAAGAAGTGGGGACGGACAATCTCAGAACCCTCTGGTTGAGAGGAGGTTTCCCGCTTTCATTCCTGTCGGAGACGGAAGATTCATCGGTTATATGGCGGGAAAATTACATCAGGACTTTTCTGGAAAGGGATATTCCCCAACTGGGAATCACTATTCCGTCAGAAACCCTTCGCCGTTTCTGGATTATGATAAGCCACTACCACGGGCGGCTACTGAATGCTTCCGAACTCGGACGGGCCTTCGGAATCAGTGATAAAACAATAAAAAGCTACCTTGATATTCTGGTAGGAACCTATATGATCCGGCTTCTGCAGCCATGGTATAAGAATGTCGGGAAACGTCTTGTTAAATCCCCGAAGTTGTATATCCGTGACTCAGGTATCTTTCATACCCTTCAGAGCGTAGATACCGAGAACAACCTTCTGAGTCATCCGAAGGTTGGAGCTTCATGGGAAGGTTTCGCCCTTGAACAAGCCATTGCAGCCCTGGGTATTAAGGAACCCTTTTTTTGGAGGACCCACAATGGGGCCGAACTCGACCTTCTCTGGTTCGATAAAGGAAAAAGCTGGGGAATCGAAGTTAAATACGCGGATGCGCCGAGTATGACCAAGGCAATCCATGCCGTTATAGAGGATCTACGTCTTCAGCATATCTGGATCCTCTATCCGGGAGAAAAAATGTATTTCCTCCACGAGAAAGTTACCGTCCTGCCCCTGGCGAAGCTTCATACAGTGCGTAATCACCGTTGACAGGGCAAAGTAAAACCCCTAGACTCTCCAGGCCATGAAAGTTCTTATTACCGATGAAATATCTCAAGAAGGTCTTCAACCCCTGCAGGACGATCCCAGAATCGAGTTGGATATTCGGCTTGGCCTGCCGACGGAAGAATTGTATACAACAATCGGCGCCTATGACGCAATTATCACCCGCAGCGGTACCCGGGTGGATTCTACCCTGCTTAAGCATGCCGGAAGACTTAAAATTGCCGCCCGGGCTGGGGTCGGTATTGACAATATTGATGTTCATGAAGCGACGAAACGGGGTATCATCGTAGTCAATGCCCCCTACGGTAACGTCAACTCGGCGGCCGAGCATACCATGGCCATCCTCCTGGCCTGCTGCCGTAACGTAATTGCCGCACACATCTCTCTGAAAGAAGGCCAGTGGAAACGGGTTCCCTTTACCGGGTGTGAACTCAAGGGAAAGACCATCGGGATTATAGGACTGGGCAAGGTGGGCGGAAGGGTTGCCCTGCGCTGCCGGGCCTTCGAAGCCGAGGTACTGGCTTGCGATCCCTATATCTCGGAAAAGCGGGCCGAAGACCACGGAGTAAAGCTGGTACCCCTGGAAGACATCATCCGCTACTGTGATGCCATAACGGTTCATACACCCCTGAACGAGGAAACGAAGGACCTCATCAGGGCGGAACACTTCGCGGGTATGAAAGAAAACGTCATTATCGTCAACTGTGCCCGGGGAGGCATCATCAACGAAGCCGCCATGCTGGAAGCCCTGGAAAACGGAAAAGTTTCCGGCGCCGCCTTCGATGTGTGGAGCCAGGAGCCCCCTGAATCCGACACCCTGAAAAAACTCATTGCCCACCCCCGGATGATCGTTACCCCCCATTTGGGAGCCAACACCTACGAAGCACAGAAAAACGTTGCGGTGGACGTGAGCCGGGAGATCATCAACTACCTGGACGGCCGACCCATGGAAAACGCAGTGAATATTCCACAGTTTCCACCGGACCTGCTGGACCACATGAAACCTTTCCTCGGCCTGGTGAGCAAAATCGGAGACTTTATTTCACAACTGGCACCGCCGCACCCGGAAAAGATACTCTTCCATTACAGTGGTAAGATAGCCCGGTACGACTGTGCCCCCCTAACCGTCTGCGGCCTGGCCGCACTGCTGAACCGGCAGACCGAGCAGGAGGTAAACATGGTAAATGCCCGTTTGGTTGCGGAAGATATGGGTATTGCAGTTGAAGAAATAAGAACCACCGAATCGGGATCCTTTTCCAACCTGGTATCGGTCACCATCGAGACCCCCGAAGGCGACCGTTCCATGGCAGGAACCCTTTTCGAGGGCATCCCGAAGATAGTGAAAATGCGGGACTTCCAGACCGATTTTACACCGGAAGAACACATGCTGGTGATCAACTATGAAGACAAACCGGGATTTATCGGAAAGATCGGTACCATCCTGGGGGAAGCCCGGATCAACATCGGTAACATGAGCCTGGGAAGACGGGCAAAGGCCGGCGAAGCCATGGTGGTGCTCTCCATCGACAGCCCCGCAGATCAAGAAACCCTGGACAGGGTAGCGAAAGCCGTGGACGCCCGGTTTCTGAAAGCCGTAAAGATGGGCAGGTAGGGATTACCGCAGCCTTACAGTATTTCCTTCAGTGATTCAAGCCCTTTGAAAACCGGGAGGACATGGGCCGATCGGCGCTTCTGCTCTGATTCTCCGTTATATAATTGGAGGCTTAATCGCTTCCGGCTCCGGGCCGGGCGGCGGTTCTTCAGCATAACCCTTATGTATGGGAATTGTAGTTCTTTAGTGTATTGATACCCTGCTTTCACCGGCCGGTCAAGCGTTAATCGGTACGGACGTTACAACAGAGCAACTCCGGATATGTCTCTCGGAACGCCGAAAGGAGATACGCGGAATCCATAGCAGCACCGAAGGGACGGGTAGGATTCACCGTCAGGGCAAGGATATGAACCGGGTCGAGAACCCTCAGGACAACATGCCGGTTTTTCAGCATGGTCATATACCTGTAGCTCAAAAAAAGGCGGGTTGCGTCTTTCAGGAGAATTATCAGCTCATCCCTGTTCTTGCGATGCAGCAGCGGTTCAGCGAGGCGATCCGTCAGGGCACCGCGGAGTATCAAGGCCCTTGCCGAGGTATCCGCCGCGCAGGCGATGACGGCCTCGGCGCCCTCTTCCTTCTGAACCACCTCGTTCCCGGGAAAAACAATGCCGTTTTGGTGCAATCCATACAAGCTCCGGGCGGTCTCATTCAGGGAGTGATCGTCTGTTCCGGGAAGCCGCAACTTTGTTATTGCTTCCTCCGTCCGTTTTATAACGGCTTTTTCGTCTTTGCCGAGCACGGCACCGGTGGAAATAATACAGGCATCGGAAAAGACGGGGAGGGCGGAACTGCGCCGGTCCAGGGCGCCGTCTATAAGGACAAGATCGACCTGGTTTTCCAGTACGGAGGTGATATTTTTCAAGGAAGAGACGGTGTTTATTCCGATCAACTCCACCAGTCCCCCGGAGGGGCCGGCGGTGTAGATACAGGCTTCTCCGAACACGGAAGTTATGCCCGTGCCGGTTTTATCCTCCACATCCACCACCGCCGGGTTGAGAAACCGTTCCGATGTGACGAACAACGAACCGGGGAACACCCTGATACGGGGCTTATCCAGCCGGGTAATGGCATCAACCGCTTCTCCGTCCCGCCCGAAGGAGACAAGCGCCGTTTTCAGGCCTGAACCGTAGGCTTCTTCAGCCAGGGTGTTGAGGGTAACCGTTTTGCCGGTATTTTTTGCGAGGCCGATAACTGAGATCGTTTTTGCCTCTGCCCTGGCTATTCTGTCCATGAATCTCGTCACTGTAATACCGCCCTGTCTACCAATGCACAGGAGGCCGTCCAGTCAGACAGCCCCCTGTGATCGACACATACATTATACTACTTATTAAATTTTTACTTTACCTTCTGCCGTCTCTTTTTTTCCGGGTTCATGGACATTTCTTCGCCGTCGTACCATACAGCCCTGCCGGTGAATCCGTAGATTACCGCTATTATCGGAACCAGGAGGGCCAGGAACACGTAGGGGAAATACTGGGTGGTGGGAACACCCAGAGCCCCGGTAAAGAATACGCCGCAGAGTCCCCAGGGAACCATGGGCGAGAACACCGTACCGGAATCTTCCAAGGTCCTGGAAAGAACATTGGACCTCAAATTCTTCTTCCTGTACTCCGGAACCATCATCCTTCCGGTGATAATAATCGCCATATACTGGCTGGCCGTGGCCAGGTTGAGGAGGATACCGGAAACAACGGTGGTGGCAATAAGCCCGCCGGCGTTTCTCAGGAGTGCGGCGAGCCTTCCCAGGAAGACCTCCAGCATCCTGGTTTTCTCCAGAATACCTCCGTAGGCCACGCCGATAAAACCAAGAGAAACGGTCCACATCATGCTCTGCAGGCCGCCCCTGGAGACAAGCTTGTCTACCACCGCAACCCCGGTATCCCCGGAGAATCCGTAGTTCATCACGTTGGTAATGGATGTTATGGTCGCCCCCTGGAAAATCATTGCCAGTACAGCCGCGACCAGAGCGGAGATGATCATGGTCGGCAGGGATGCCACCTTTTTCATCGCCATAACGATAACCAATACCGGTGGAATGAGCAGAACCGGGTTAATTGCGTAGTTCTCCTTCAGGGTTGTCAGGATAAGATCGACCTGTGAGGTGTCCGCGCTGCCCTGGACCTGGAAGATACCGATAATTCCGTACAGCACCAGGGCGATAAGGAAGGCCGGGACGGTGGTGTACATCATGCTCCGGATGTGATCAAATAGGTCCGTCTCTCCTACCGCCGCCGCCAGGTTGGTCGAATCCGAGAGGGGCGACATTTTATCACCGATAATTGCCCCACTGATAACCGCACCGGCCGTCATAGCCGGAGGAACTCCAAGACCCAAGCCTATCCCCATCATGGCCACGCCCACGGTACCGCCGGAGGTATAAGAACTGCCTGTGGACATGGAGGTGAGGCCCACGATAACGGCGGCGGCTACGAGAAAGTAAGAAGGTCTGAGAATCAGGAGGCCGTAGTAGATAATAGTCTGGATGGTTCCCGAAGCCACCCAGGTACCTATCACGACCCCGATAATCATCAGGATGAGCATGGGTATCATGGCCAGGTCCGCCCCATACTGGATCGCGTCCTGAACGTCCTTCCAGGTGTATCCGGCGCGCATGGCGACGATGGTTGCCACAATGATGTTGATAATCAAGGTAACGTGTACGGGTATATTCAGCCAGAGGACGGAGATACCCATACTGGCGAACAAGAAGAGAAGCACAAACAGCACTGCAAGGAAACTGACCTCTTTCTTTTTAGGGACTTTTTCTTCGACATCACTCATAATAGACTCCTTTTTTATGTTAGAATTTTTACGAGATAGTCATATATCACTTCAGCTGTTCGGGCAGCCGAATCGATATAGACATACTCATCAGCACTATGAAAATTTTCACCCATGGGTCCGAACACGTAGGTCGGCAGACCCATCCTTGTACCGAGGTAGCAAAAATCCCCTATGCTGGAAAAATAATCGATGTTAGCAGTAACACCGGTAACATCCTGAACGCTTTGTTTAAATGTTTTCGTGTATGGATTGTTCTCCGAGACGGTATAAGGAAGAAAACTCTCCGCTCCCGGGTTAGGGACATCACGAAAGGCAACCTGGACGGTTCCTTTGACCCCCGCGTCCTTGGCAGCCTGGAATATTTCTGCGCGCACCGTTTCAGGGTTTTCCCCCACGGTGATATGTCGAAACACGGAAAAGGTTGCTTCTTCCGAGACGGAACAGGCTGCCTGCCCCCCGCCGGATGCGCTGGTAATACAGGTGGAACCGGCTCCTAACTTCGGGTCTTGTACACCCTTCAGGGCTTTCAAGGCTACGATGAGCTTGGAAGACTCCAGGATGGCGCTTATGCCCTTCTCCGGTTCCGCCGCATGGGCGCTTCTGCCGGTTACCGTTACGGTGTAACTCAGCCCGCCCCGGGCTCCGAGACAGAGGCAGGGGAAGGGTTTGCGACAAAACCCGGCACTCGGTTCCGGAACAACGGCCACATCGCTGTGTCCCGCAATTCCGTCTACAATAATCGCGTTTGTTCCCAGCCCGTAGGGTCCCTCTTCGTCACAGACCAGGGTATAGAGTATACTCCCGTTAAAGTTGTCCACATGCCGCGCAAAGGCTTCAATCGCCAGCATAATGGCGGCGGAGCCGCTCTTCATGTCCAGGGCTCCCACCCCGTACAGCTTACCGTCGATCAGTTCAGCGCCGTAGGGGTCCCGGGTCCATCCGGAACAGAGATTAACGGTGTCCAGATGCCCGTTCAGCAGCACCGTGGGACCCTCACCGCTCCCCTTTAATTCACCGACTACATTCTTTCCCTTAAAACCCGTCACTTTTTTCTCATGAAAGCTATGCATCTGGGCCGGCAGACCCCGCGCTTTCAGCCATTCATAGGCAAAATCCATAATTCTCTCTTCATGGAAATAGGGGCTCTCGATCTTTACCAGGTCCGAGGTGAGTTTGAGGATCTTCTCGTCGATTCCTTCTATAATTGTTTTTTCATTCATATCATTATCCCTGGGTATATAATTTCTTGAACATCTCCCGGATAATGGAATTCTCCCTCAGGACCTGCATGGCCATTGCCGCATGCCCGCGGGTGTATCCATTACCGATAATCATCTCTATATCCTTGCCTACACCTTCCGCTCCGAGGGCGGCTCTGGTAAAACTGGTAGCCATGCTGAAAAAGTAGATACGGCCTCCCTCCCTCACCGAGAGAATAGACGCCATTTCGGTATTCTGTATGTTTACATTGTTGATCACCAGGTCCACGGGCTCTCCGCCGTTTGCTTCGAGCACCTTTTCCATAACCTCCACCGGTTGTGTGGCATCCGCCTGGATAACCGCGTCGGCCAGGCCGGTTTTTCGTATGCGTTCGCACCCGGCGTCGGAATGGGACAGCCCGATAATCCGGCCGGTAACCCCGGCGTGTTTCCTGGCTTCATGGAGACATAAAATCCCGGACTTTCCGCCGGCACCTATAATAAGTACCGACTGTCCGGGCTGTACCATTTTTGCCGTCTGGGCGGGCGCCCCCGCTACATCCAGAACCGCCAGGGCGAGGGTTTCTTCCATGTCTTCGGGCAATCGAGCGTATATTCCGCTCTCGAATAAAATAGCCCGACCTTCTATATCCACCTGGTCGATATCTTTTCTGACAGCGGTAATCCGGTCGATCCGCAGGGGTGTCAGAGAGAGAGAAACCAGGGTGGCAATTTTATCACCCACGCGTAAATCACCGTCCTTTCGGGAATCACCGAGCTGTGCTACCTCGCCTATGAGCATACCCCCGGAGCCCGTTACCGGGTTCTGCATTTTACCCCTGTCTTTCACGATCTCCATGATCCTGCCGGCGATTTTCTCTTCATCCCCCGCAGTTTCCTCCTCTAACTGGGTAAAACCGGCGGAATCGATATTTAGGGTCTTGACCTGAATAAGGACCTCGTTATCGTACAGCTCCATTGAATTATCGATTTTAAGGGCCGCCTGGGGCAGCACTCCTTTCGGTTCAATAACCCTGTGTACGCCGTATATGTTTCCCTTTTTCACCTTCTGCTCCTTTTATTGTATGGATAATATCCGCCGCGCTTCATCGGGCTCGGCGGTCCTACGGCCGTATTCGTTGGCCAGGCGCACGACCCTTTTAACAAGCTGGGCATTACTCTCCGCCAGTAATCCGCGGGAGTAATAGATGTTGTCTTCAAAGCCCACCCGTATGTGGCCGCCCATGGGTATAGCGTGATATACCATGGTGAGTTGGTGCCGTCCGATACCGGATACGGTCCAGGTTGCATCCGGAGGTATGCTGTCCACCATGAGCTTTAGATTGCGTATATCGGCGGGCATGCCGCCGGCCATCCCGAGGACAAAATTGAAGTGCTTGTGCCGCGGAGCGGCATCGCTGTTGCACAGGGCAAGGGCGTTTGATATGTGGCCCGCGTCGAAACATTCCAGTTCGGGAAGGATGCCCAGTTCTTTCATCTTTGCGGCAAAATCCATCATTATAACGGTAGTATTGATAAAGACATCTTCTTTCCCGAAGTTGATGGACCCGCAGTCGAGGCTTGCCATTTCCGGTTTCAGGGTAACCGGCTGCAACCGCTCTTCGGGGGTCATGCCAACGGCCCCGCCGGTGGAGGGCTGAATAATCGCCCGCACCCCTGCCCTATTCATGAGGTCTAGGGTTTCCCTGAAGATTTCCACATCCTGGGTCGGCAAGCCCTGCCTGTCCCGGACATGAAGGTGGATAATGGAAGCCCCCGCATCTTCGGCTTCCTTTGCGGCAAGGGCGAGCTCCTCCGGTGTTACGGGCAGGTTTTTATTGTCTTCTTTTCTCACTTCGGCTCCGCAGATAGCGGCAGTAATAATCAGTTTTTCCATGAGTTCATCCTAGGTTTTGTACAATAAAAGAAGCTACATCCGTGGGAAGACACCCCGTACCGAAGCCGGCGTCGAACCCCAGCTCCAGGGCGAGTTCGTGGCTGATACGCGGCCCCCCCATTATTATCAAAAACCTGTCCCGCAGTTCCTCGGCTTCCAGCAGTTCTACAAACCGGGTAAGATTTTTAATATGAACATCCCTCTGAGTTACAATCTGTGAAATAAGGATTGCGTCGGCATTTTTTTCAACGGCGATGCGTATTAAATCTTCGTTGGATACCTGGCTGCCGAGGTTCCAGGCTTCGATTTCCGGGTACCGTTCCAGGCCGTATTCGCCGGCATATCCCTTCATATTCATAATGGCGTCCAGACCCACCGTATGAGCGTCCGACCCTGTACAGGCGCCCACCACAACCACCTTTCTACCTATCTTGTTCCGTATAAAATCGTTGATCTCGTAAAAACTCATCACCGGTGTGTCGACCTTGGGGATATGTATGGCCGAGGCGTCCACGGAATGAACACAGGACCCGTACAGGATGAAGAACGTGAGCCCGTTCCCGACCGTTTTCATCTCCACCACATCGATGTTTTCCATGCCCATTTTTGCGGCAAGCTGACGGGCGGCTTCCTTTCCCTCGGGTCCTTCTTCTATGGGAAGACTAAAGCTGAGCTGAACCTTACCGTCGTTCAGCGTATCTCCATAGGCTTTCAGATGTTTTATATCGATCCCTTTCATACTGCGTTAAGTTCCTTTTTGAATATTTCCAGGAACGGATTGAGATAATTCGGTTCTTTTTCTATCACCCCGTCGGCTCCCTTACCCCCCTCGGGGGTCCTGGATATATTTGCAAAAACTCCCCGGGTGATTGAATCCATAAGTCCTTTTTCAGAAATATCTTCCAGCATCCTGGTGGTTTCCAGCAGAACATCATCGGCACGCTTCTGTATCCGTCCGTCCTTCCGGAACTCGATCTCTTCGCCCAGATGGCGGGCGTTGTTGAACACATACCTGGCATTTTGGATGGCCAGGGTCCGATCGTGCAGGAAGGGTGTGTGGATTGCTTCGGTCAGCATCCCGAGGAGCTGGATACTCTGACCGGTGAGCACCGAAGCGAGGTTGAACATCCCGTCCATCAGGTATCCGCGGAAAATGTTCCCCGTCATATACTTTGTGGGCGGCATATATTTGATGGGAGCTTCGGGAAATAACTGCCGAACCAGCTGGGCCTGGGCAACCTCCATGAGAAAACCGTCCTCTATATCCGGATTCATTTCAAAGGCATGGCCCAGGCCCATCAGGCGCGGGGGAAGCCCCGATCTTCTTGCCAGTTCTTCATTTATAAACTGGGAGGCCATTACCGTATGGGCTTCTTCCACCGCGTCCGCCGTGGTCAGGTAATTGTCTTCACCGGTATTTATGATGATCTCGGCGTAGGCGTTTATCATCCTGGAAAAATACTGGTCGATGAAGGTTCGCTTCATATTGATGTCCCGGAAGAGGATGCCGTACATGGCGTCGTTCAGCATCATATCGAGCCGCTCGACAGCCCCCATGGCGGAGATTTCAGGCATGGCCAGGCCGGAGGCGTAATTCACCAGGCGCACATACCGGCCGGTTTTCCGGGCGGTTTCATCCAGGGCCTGGCGCATAATCCGGAAATTCTCCTGGGTAGCATAGGTGCCCCCGAAGCCCTCGGTGGTAGGTCCGTAGGGGACGTAATCCAGAAGGCTCTGGGCTGTACTGCGAATAACGGCGATGGCGTCGGCCCCGCTCTCCGCCGCGGACTGGGCTTGAAATACGTCCTCGTAGATATTTCCGGTTGCCACGATTACATACAGCCAGGGTTCGGGTCCCGAGGGCTTTTCCTGTAATTCGGCCCTTCTTGTATCCCGCTGAGCCTGAATATGCGACAGGGTTGTGGCGACGTACGGTTCCATCACCCGCCGCACCTCTTCCTCCGGGCGCTCCTCCAGTTCCGACGGCTTCAATTGACCCTTCTGCACCATCCGGGCAATGTCAGCGGGATTTTTCCCGGTATGGAGGACGGCGTTTCCTATCCAGTAGAAGATACCCCTCCCGAGTCTACCGCTCTTTTTTACATTATCGACCAGGATATTCGGCAGCGGCGTACCCTCATCATCTACTCCGTCTACCCCCAGGAATCTGGCTACCGTTCGTTCAACCGAGCTGGTGGTGTTTCTATTGATGTGTACCTGGATTCCGTCGGCAATAAGGCGAGAGGCCTTTCTGCAACGCGCAACAAGATCTTTGTCCACATGAAGTTTTTCCTGAAGTTCTTTCCCCATAGAATTCTCCTTGAAGGCGCTATCAGCCAATAAAGTGCAACAATCGTGCCAACCGGTTGAAACAAGGCCCGGGTCTTCTTTTATGTGATATTATCTCGGTCCGGTGAAGAATATCCTTGATCTTTTCGTTCCTTTCTGATTCAATAGTGATTCAGTTGATTCATATAAGATTCAAAAAGGGGGACATATCATACACAACTTTGATCCGGGTATCCTTATATTGAATAGTACCTCATCCATTCTTCATATAAATCCGGCGGCGGAACAGCTGCTGGGAGTCCGCTCTAAAAACGTGCTCAACAGGAGTGTATGGGACACCGGTATTCCGTCGGAGATACTCCTGGCCCTTGCCCCGGATGAAGCGGGGAAAGTTCACCGGCTGGATGTAAAGGGTGAAACCGTCATGATAAAGGGAGAGCCCTACCGTACCTCGGACAAAACATTCGGCACCCTGTGGATATTCCAGAAAACAGGAGGTACTCCGCAGAAAAGTGAGGGAACCCATACACCTGCCGAGCAGGAACTGAATGCAATAATCGAGTCCGTCTCCGACGGTATCTACGTTACCGACGGAAAGGGCTATACCCTCAGGGTAAACTCGGCTTTTCAACAGATAACCGGTATCAGGGCCGAGGAGGTCGTCGGAAAACATGTAGAAGAACTCCTTGCCATGGACGTCTTCAGGAAATCGGCCACCGTCTCAGTCCTCGAACAACAAAAACAGGTCAGCATGGTGGAACAACTGAAGATAGGCAAAGAAGTACTCCTTACAGGAACCCCCGTCTATAACGATAAGAATGAAATTTTCCGCGTGGTTACGACTCTGCGGGATGTAGAATTGCTCGACGATCTGCGAAAACAGCTCGCCGAGTCCCAGGAAAAGACAAAGCTGTACGAGAAGGAACTCTTCGAACTCCGGCTGCAGCAGATGGACATGGAGGATATCGTCATCACGTCCCGTCCAATGCGCGAGATTGTACAAATGGCCATGCGCCTGGGGGAAGTAAATTCCAATGTTCTGCTGACCGGAGAATCGGGCGTCGGGAAGGATATTATAGCAAAGATTATTCATAAAACCGGCTGCGGAGAGGACGCGCCGCTTATTACATGCAACTGCGGCGCAATTCCCGAGTCATTGATAGAGTCGGAACTCTTCGGTTACGAGGGAGGGGCGTTTACCGGCGCCAAAAAAGAGGGAAACCCCGGGCTCTTCGAGTTGTCCCTGGGGGGCACACTTTTTCTGGATGAGATCGGAGAACTCCCCTACAGTTTCCAGGCTAAATTCCTCCGGGCGATTCAGGAGCGGGAGATCAAACGGGTGGGCGGAAAAAACACGATTAAACTGGATTTCAGACTCATAGCCGCAACTAACAGGAATCTCGAAGACATGGTAAAGGAGAAACTCTTCAGGAGTGATCTGTACTACCGTTTGAATGTGGTCCCGATCTTTATCCCCCCTTTGAGGGAACGACCCGAGAGTATTGTTTCCTTTGTATATAAATTCTTGCAGAAGTACAACAGACAGTTCGGAAGGAACGTGCAGATCAGTCCTGAAGCACTTCAGATGCTGGAGGATTATGAATGGCCGGGGAATGTACGGGAACTCAAGAATACCATAGAACGCCTTGTTGTCCTGGCGGTGAACGACGTCATAAAGCCGGCAGACCTTCCGAGAAACATTCGGGGTGAACACCCCGTGGAAAAACCCGGCCATATCCTTGTATCGGATATCGTGCCCCTGAGCAAAGCGGTGGATGAACTGGAGTATCAGCTGCTCTCCAGGACCTACGGAAAGTACCCCTCCACCCGGAAAACCGCCCGCATCCTGGGGATAAGCCAATCCCAGGTTTCACGAAAATTGAGCAAGTACAATCTCTACACCCAGGAAAACAACCCGGGGTAAAAAAGAACTTCCCTGGTATTACGATCCGAGATCAGTTCATGGCATGATTATTGCATAATAATTACATGAGGAGGAATCAGCTATGAATCCGGAAAAACTACATCTAGACAAATCGCTCCAGGAAATCGAACGCGCCAAATCCCTCGTCCCCGGGGGCGTTCTTGGTATTCGCCGTCCGTATAATTTTGTGGAAGGCGAATACCCGATATTTATTGATCGAGGCTCCGGCGGCCGGGTATTCGATATAGACGGCAACGAATATATTGATTTCCTCTGTGCCTACGGCCCCATGATTCTCGGCTACCGGGAGCCGGAAATCGACGAGGCGGTCATTAACCAGATACGGGAAAAGGGATTCTGCTTCTCCCTCACCCAGGTGTATCAGAATACCCTGGCGGAAAAAATCAGGGAGATCATCCCCTGCGCGGAAAAATCGGTGTTTCTCAAGACCGGCTCCGACGCCACGACCTGTGCGGTCCGGCTCGCCAGGGCGTATACCGGCAAAACGGGGATACTCCGGTGCGGTTACCACGGTTGGCACGACTGGTGTGTGGAGGTCAAGGGAGGAATACCCGAAAAGCTCTACGAAGACGTGGGGGAATTCGAGTATAACAACCTCGATCAACTGGAAAAGATGCTGAAAGAAGCAAAGGGGAGCACCGCGGCGGTTATTATGACACCCTTCGGGCATCCCCTGGCCCACCCACTGGAAGAACCCCGGGAAGGATTCCTGGAGGGGGTGCGGGAACTGACCGGAAGCCACGGGGCGGTGTTGATTTTTGACGAGATCCGTACAGGTTTCAGGATGGCAATGGGCGGGGCCCAGGAATACTACGGCGTAACCCCGGACCTGGCCGTATTCGGCAAGGCCATGGCCAACGGGTATCCTATAAGTCTGGTTACCGGCAGGACCGATATCATGGAAATGGGTGTATCGGAGGTTTTCATTTCCTCAACCTTCTTCCCCAACAGCCTGGAGTATATTGCCGCTCTCAAGACAATCGAAATACTAAAGAGGGACAGAGTACTCGAAGACATCGGAGTAAAGGGAAAAGCCTTTCTGGAAAAGGTACGCCGATCCATTGAAAAATACCCCGTGGGCGTCCGTCTCAGCGGTGTGCCTACCATGTTTTTCATTACCTTCGACAAGGACCAGGACGGGACCTATAAAAATAAACGCCGGGAGTTCTATACCTATCTGATACGCCGGGGCATATTCCTGCAGCCCTATCACCACGGATACATCTGTTATCGCCATACAAAGGAAGACCTGGATACCACTGCGGCGGTTATTGAAGAAGCCCTTGCCGGGCTGTCCGCCCGTTATACATAACAGAAAAGGAGCGAGGTATATATGGAAAAAGAGCAAACCGATTTCAGGGTTATCGCTTCGGGTCAAGGACCGATATTCATGGACCCGGACCCGGACAAGGCCCGCGCCTGGTTCAGGCAGAAATCAAAAAAGATGACGGTAAAACTGATGTCCCTGCAGAAGGCGATCGGAGATTTCGTCCATGACGGGGACTATATCGTGGTGGGCGGATTCGGGGCAAACAGGACGCCCTTTGCGGCGGTTCACGAAATCGTCCGGCAGAGAAGGAAAAACCTCAAATTTGCCGGGCACACCTCAACCCACGATATGCAGGTTCTGGCTGCGGGCGACGTTATCGATACCGTGGATATAGCATACGTAATAGGCCTGGAAGCCCGGGGGCTTTCAAAATGCAGCCGGCGACTCTTTGAAGAAAAGCGGGTACGTATCAACGAAGACACAAACTACGGCCTGGCTGTCCGGTTCAAGGCGGCGGCCATGGGCATTCCTTTTATTCCCATCAGGAATGTCATGGGGACCGACACCTTCACCCGCGGCTGCGGAAAGATCGTAACCTGCCCGTTCACCGGAAAGAAGCTTATCGCCAAGCCGGCTATCTATCCCGACGTCGCCTTTATTCATGTCCATGAAGCGGATATATACGGAAATGCGCGTTTTCGCGGGATATCCATATCCGACATCGATGTAGCCAATTGTACGAAGCGGCTTGTCATAACCGCAGAACACATCGTCGAACACGAAAGCTTCCGCTCCTGTCCGGATTCTACACAGATTCCCTATTACCTGGTAGACGCGGTCGTGGAGGCGCCCTGGGGGGCATATCCGGGAAACATGCCCTATGAATATTTTTCCGACGAGGAACACCTGAAAGAATGGCTCACTGTGGAAAAAGATCCCGAGGCTTTCAAGGCTTTTCTGGAAAAAAACATCTATTCCTGCAGGGATCACCTGGACTACATCGAGAAGAACGGCGGTCTGCGTAAACTTTCATATTTGCGGGAACTGGAGATGCTGACCGCCGGGGAGGAACAGGATGGCTGATTATAATACCATGGAACTGATGATTGTCTCCGCCGCCCGGGAGCTGGAAAACGGGGCTACCGTAGGTGTGGGAACAGGGGCGCCCTGTGCAGCGGCAATGCTGGCACAGAAGACCCACGCGCCTGACCTGGTCATTCTCTTCGAAGCAGGCGGAATCAGTCCGCAGCTGCCGGCCATGCCCATCAGCGTGGGAGACAGCCGTACCTTCTACCGGGCCATCAAGGCCGGCGGGATGTGCGACATCATGGAATCCTGCAGCCGAGGCCTGGTCGATTACACCTTTCTCGGCGGGGCACAGATAGACGCGTACGGCAACCTCAATTCAACCGTCATCGGTGACTATGATTCACCCAAGGTACGACTGCCGGGCAGCGGAGGGGCCAACGATTTTGCCTCTTTCTGTTGGCGCACCATGGTCATCACCCCTCAGGATAAACGCCGCTTCGTGGAAAAGGTGGACTTTATTACAACCCCCGGCTGGCTGACGGGCGGCAATTCCAGGGAAGAATCGGGTTTACCCCTGGGCACCGGACCCTACCGGATTATCACCGATATGGCAGTCATGGGGTTCGAGGAAACATCGAAAAGGATGATGGTGCTCCGCCTCAACCCGGGAAGTACCAGGCAAGGGGTACAGGAGAACTGCGGATTCGAGCTCCTGTGGTCGGAGGATCTGGCGGAAACACAACCGCCCACCAGGGAGGAACTGGATATTCTCCGGAACCGGGTAGACCCGAACAAGTACATCATCGGTCGTTGACGGCGATACCGGTGCGGACAGTACAGTCGGTCCGCACCGCTCCCCCCGGCAGGGGAAAAACTGCAGGAAAAAGGCGGCACCGTCTGAAAAAGGCTTGCACAAGACGGCGGCTACGACTATCGTAAGCCATGCCGCATACAACGGACCGGACCCTGCTCAAAGAACTTTTTCGCCTTGCCCTTCCCATAATGGCGGGGAACTTTATCCATTCTCTCTTTAACCTCGTGGATACTTTTTTCCTGGGCAGGGTAGGCAAAGAAGCCCCCTCCGCCCCGGCTATTGCCATGCCTATTATATTCTTTTTCATCGTTTTCGGTATGGGCTTTTCAATAGCCGGGACAACCCTGATAGGTCAATCCAAGGGGCTTCCGGGTCCCCCTGGCCTGGTTCCCGGCCCACTTTCTCGGGCTGGGGTACGACGGCATCTGGTATGCCATGGCCGCTTACAACATCTGCATAGCGGTTATAAGCTACCTGCTTTACAGAAAAGAACGGTGGATGTATAAAATCAACATACCCCGCCGCAAGCAGCGGGGTATTAAACCCGCCGGACATAATAAATCCGGACACCATATAAATAGCCCCCGGAGGTTTTCTTAGTCTATGAAACGAATTGTTACACTTGTCCTCGGCTCCGGCGTAGCATGGGGAATAGCCTATGCCGGTGTTCTCAAAGCCCTGGAAGAACTGGAGATCGAGGTACGGGCGGTGGGAGGCACATCCATGGCTCAAAGGGATCGGGTTATCCGGCTTGTGGACTCGGCGGCCCATTAATTTTCAAGGATTGTAATTTCTACCCGCCTGTTCAACCTTCTTCCTTCCTCAGTACTGTTATCACCCCGGGGATCCCGGGCACCCATGCCCCGGGTGATAATATGCTCTTCACTTCTACACCCGGTGCCGATCAAATATTCGGCCACGACCCCGGCCCTTAATTCTGAAAGGCTCTGCCTGAGTTCGGGAGTTTTCGTCAGGGCGGTATGGCCGGTAACCAGGATATCCCTTTCAGGGTATTTCATTAAAATGGAAGCAATTGTATCGAGCTTACGCTTCTCGCCGGGCAAAAGTTCGGCAGAATCGGGCAGAAACTGGATGTTATTGAGCCGCAGGGTTACCCCTTCATCCGCCGTGGTGACTTCGACATCCTTGAGGCCGCCCTTATACAGCCCCTCCCGTATTTCATCGGCCAGCCGATTCCTGTTCATCGATTCAGAAGGATAGAGAAACCCCTCCGCAGTGCCTGTATATTCCACGGTATCGCCGGAGGCCAGTTCAACGATAATGTCGAAATTTTCAGAATATGAATGGGGCAGCCCCAGGGCCGGGTCCCAGAAAAAGCGCTGGCGGGACATACCGCTGATTCGGACAGGTGTCAGGTCATACACGTCTCCTGTAGCCCCGTACCCTGTGCGGTGGAACACATTGTAGCTGATGGAGATGGCCGCCAGGTCTTTCCCGTCTTTATTCTGCCGGCCGGTATAGGTGTAGAAAACCTGGACGGGGAATCTCAGGGGTTCGGTCATATTGAAATTATCCGTAAAATCGTGCACCTCTTCAGCCTCGCAGCTCCAGGAATCACCCTCAGCGATTTCCCGCTCCGGAAAGGCCGGAATATTCCGGACCGTCGGCATAATATATTCGGGGTCGATGTCATAAAACCCCCGGGCGTCTCTCCAGAATTCTGAAGTGTACTCACCGGACCACTGATATGCCCCTTCGGTTCCGGCGGTGCGTTCGGACACCTGGAAAATCGCTCGGATCAGCCCGGCACCGTCCTCGTCTTCTAAAATTTTAACGGCTATACGGTTCAGAATATCCGCACTGTGGGAGTATTGTCCGTTGATAAACACCTCTTCATCAACGGTAGTGACAATTCTGTACTGGTCGCCCTCTTCATGAAAAAAACGAAAGGTCTCCGCCGGTAAAAGGCAATTCCAGGCGACCACTAACAGGGGAATGAGTAGAATTCGTTTCATAACCACCTCTGGAATGAATAATAACACATTTACAGGAAAAGTACCGCGACCTACGGGGCAGTTCCGATTCAGCTGCAAAAACATGCCATGCCGGATTTTGATTCCTCCACCTTCCTTGACAAAGGTATACCAGTAGTAATATTGTAATCAAAATGGCTTTACGCTCGTTAGGGTGTCTTCATGTCCCGTAAAACCAATACAACGCAACCTGAAGAAATTATCATCCAGCGACTGCGTAAAGCCGGATACGGTGAAATGACCCCGTTGCAGCAACGGGTCATTCCCCTGTTTTTGCAAAAAAAAGATCTTATTGTAGAAACAGGAGACTCCAGGGGAAAGACCGCAAGTTACGTGCTCCCCCTTCTGGATACATCTTTTCGGGGATCCGGAAAACCGTCGGCGGTAATTATTGCCCCGTTCCCGGAGACTGTCCGCAAGGTAAACAGGCAGATCAAGCTTTTCAGCAGGGCGCACAGGCCTCGGCCAAGGTGTGCATTTCTAGGGGATACTGCCTCCAAGGGACGGGAACAAAGGGAGCTGTCGACGAAACCGAGCATCGTCGCAGGGACGGCGGAAGGAATAATTGATCATATTCGAAGGGATAACCTTAATTTAGAAGATCTGGAAACCGCCGTTATAGATATCTCCGAAAAAAAACCGGAAGCCGGTTTTGATAAGGATATACTTTTTATTTTTTCAAAGATATCCGGAAAGACACAGACCGTGCTCTATACACGAAAGAGGGAAGACACGGGACCTCTTGAAGAGGTCATGAAAAGACCGCAGGTTGTGTCCGGGGGTTCACCAGGTGAAAATAATTCGTCTAAGGAAGAACAGGAGACAGAAACAATGAAGCGTAAAAAGACGTTTTCTATCAATGAAAGGGAACTGGCACAGACCCTCAAAGATTTTGTTCGTCGTATAAAAAAAGAAGAAAATCCGGATGAAATGGATGCTTACAAGAAAATAATCCGCCGGAACGTTCCGTTTACCCTGCGGGCGTACATAGGGGCTTACCTCCTGAAGGAATATGCCGGCAAGAATACCGGGTCAAAGGAGTATACCACTCTCTTTATCAGTATGGGTAAAAACAAAAAGGTCTTTCCCGGGGACCTCACGAAGCTTTTTTGTTCGGCCATCGGCGTCACGAATGGGGAGATCGGAAACATAAAGATACTCGATAACTACTCTTTTCTCGATATAACCCCCGAATACGCCGACAGGGCAATAGAAACATTGAACGGGACCGAATATAGAGGAAGACGTATTACCGTTAACCATGCCAGGAAAAAAAGCGGTGAATAATCTGTCTTAAGCGGCGGTTTTAACCTAAAAAGGTACTGATAAGAACCAGAAGCAGGATGCCGTTTATAAGGCACCCTCCAATAAATGAAAGACCCGAAAGAATTTCGAACCTCCTCGCCCGTCTGCTGCACAGCTCCGCCAGGTCTTCCGGGTTCCCCGGTATAAAGACCAGCTCCGATAGCGGGTCAGCGGGGGCGGTTATTTTGCCATCCTCCACCGCTCCGAAAGCACAGCATCCGCCCCGGTGTATGCGGTCCTCCGGCAGGAGGATACTCGTCCTGATGGAACCACCGCCGCAGCTTTTCAGTGCTCCTGTACATGAATCAAAAGTCTTCATACCGTAGCACTCCCCATTCGGAAGAGGTTTGGGCACGGTCGGATCAGACTCTGTATCGAAATACCTCAGGGGCAGCCTGAATAAATCCCGTTCGGCCCTGAGTATCCTGGCGCGTTTCCAGAGAAACCGGTATAGAAAGAAGAGCATAACACCCGGCGGAAGAAAGGGGATTACGGGAAAAAGACTCATTGTAACGGTAACGATAGCCTCCAATCGTAGAAGGGGGATTTTAAAAAGCGTATAAGCAATAATAAACAGGGCAAAAGATCCCGCCGTTACGGAAATAGGGGTAAACCTGTTCCAGTACTCGTTTTTCTGCCGGCCGATCCAGATCGACCGGGGGATAATAGTGTCCGGTTTTCCTTCGAAAATGACCACTAAAAGCGGATTATCATCAGAACTTCTGAAAATTCCCCTTCCTCCTTCCACATGCAATGTCCCGCTTATCAATAATTCAGTTCCCTCGGGAAGAGAAAAAATACTGTTCCAGGGTACCTGCCGAGGTATGAGTTCCGACATTGTTACATCGTAGTGTTCTATTCCCCCTTCTTTTCCCGGCCGGTCGGGCACCGGCAATACATACACATCCACCCCGGATAGTTCCGCAGCAACCGATACACTACCACTTTTTACCCATACGACGTTCCCGCCTTCGATAGCCTGCAGGTTTCCGATAATTCGGTAGTTCCCCGGTATTTCACCGTCCGGGCGTCTCATGGCTGCATAGGACACGTCAGGCCGTAGGGATATCTGTATAATGCTTCTTCTGAACCAGCGCCATTTAGCCCGGGTGCTAAAGGCCCCGATACCGGGAATAACCAGGTAAAAGAGAAACGCCACAATTATAGGTAATATTATATGCTCCATAAAAAATGCTTGCCTATCTTCGATTCATAATCTAATGTAAATGTAGCATGGTAGAACGTATTATTGTAGGTCCGATGAAGACAAACGCATATATATATTCCGAATGGAAGAAGGAATGTATTCTGATTGATCCGGGCGGGGACGCGGACGTTCTAATACACCACATGACCATGAAAAACCTGAAGCCCCGGGGAATTTTATGTACCCATGGTCATCTCGATCATGTCGGGAGTGCAAACTTAATCAAGTCTTTTTATGAAGACCAGAACATCCATGTACCCATTGCCGTTCACAAGAAAGATCATAAGTACTTCGGACCGAAGGCATTGGAAATTCACCGGCACAGTATCGAAGGTCAGGACCTCGATACAGCCTGGTACCTGGAACAGGTATCATGGCCTATTCCACCGGCGGATATTCTTCTGGTCGAAGGGAAAAAGGTCTTCGATTCAGGGCTCCTTATTATTCATACCCCGGGACACACCCCCGGCAGTTGTTGTTTCTATAACGAACAGCAGGAAACTCTTTTTTCCGGTGATACCCTCTACTTCGAAGACGCAGGTTTCACCAACGCCCCCGGTTCAGATGAGAAAGCCCTGCGGGCAAGCATAAGGAAAAAACTAAAACCTCTACCCCCGGTCACCCGGGTCTACCCCGGTCATGGACCACTTACAACAATAGAAAGAGAACTCAAACATAATCCTTACATGAAATAGAATCAGGCGAAGGTGTCCAGGAGAACTCCCTGTACCTGCACGTTGAAAGCCTGCGATGCTCCGGTAGCTGCAGTGTGCAGGTCGGCTTCGTAACGGTGAACCAGAGAAGATATCTCCTGTTCGGAAAGACCCGATACATCTCTACCATGGGGCCTCTGTCCCTTGACACCTATAAGATTATCGATCAAATTGTCCAACCGTCTCAGCAGTGTCAACGGATAACCGGCATCATGTCGTACCGCGGGAACTCCGCATACGTGTTTCAGGTGGGAATAGACAAGCTGACTTCTTTGAACCGGGACGGCGATCTTGCCGCTGCTGTAACGGGCTCTCACCAGGTTTGTAAGGGATAGAAAGGTCGGGTTATACGCTCTGGAAATTTCCATACCGATACTCCGCTACTAGGAAATATCGGCTGAAACGTGGCTGCCTATTAGTATTCTTGACTATCGGTTTCTGCGTTCGTCCGAGGTCTGGCATTCTATGCACATGAGCGCATAGGGTATGGCCTCGAGCCGCGTTTCCGGTATTTTTTTATTACATTTAATACAAATTCCGTATCTTCCGTTACGGATCCTGGAGAGAGCCGAGTCTATCAGCTTGAGCCGTTTTGAATCCCTCGCCGATAGTACCTCCAGGGTAGAACGATCAATGTCATCGGCGGCTATATCCGCCAGATCCTTCGGATCCATATCTTTTACCAGGGCTTCGAAGTCTTCATCTTCAGACATGAGTGTCTGGATGATCTCCTCTTTTTCTTTCAATAAAGCCTGTTCCATCCGTTTAACAAACGCCTGGTCCATTATACCACCTGCAGTATTCATTAATCCCCCCCCTTCGAAGCCGGCGGCCCGATGGGCAAGACAATGTGTCTGAAAAGCAAAAAAAAGTCAACAGGTTGACAAAGGTATTTTCTTTGCCTACTATGCTTCTGCATACCAGAAACAGGAGGATACGTGGCTAAAGAAGAAGCAATAGAAGTAGAAGGTATTGTTAAAGAATCCCTCCCGAACACCATGTTCCGTGTAGAATTAAAAAACGGGCATCTCATTCTCGCTCATCTTTCGGGTAAAATGCGTAAACACTATATTCGTATCGTTCCCGGGGATAAAGTTCGCGTAGCCCTGTCGCCTTACGATCTTACCAGGGGCAGAATTATCTACAGGGAACGCTGATTACCGTTTTCTGATCATCACCCACAAAGCACCACTGCCTCCGTACTTAGCCGGCGGAACAATCAGCTGCCCTGCCAGCGGGGAGGATTCCAGGTAGTGCCTGACTGCGCCTGAGAGAACAGGTCCGCCTTCTGAATGGCAGCCCTTTCCGAATATGACGAGGACCTTTTTTAATCCGCCATGGAATGCCTGTTGTAAAAATGCTTGCAGTCTTTCCTCGGCCTCTCCCACGGTACAACCATGCAGATCCAGCTCGGCCTGGTGCTTCATCTTTTTGAGTTTTCGGGGGCTGTACAGAGGCTCCGAGCCGTTCTCGTCATCCTCCGGCGCAGGTTCCGGCGGATACAGATCGATCATTTTTTCAAAATCCACGTTGAAAGAGCTTATCCCTTTGTATTCCCGTCGTCAAGATTAAAAATTAGTTCCGAATCCCGTATCAGAGTTTCTTTTTCTATCCAGCCTTCCACGCCCCTTCCGTCCCGGACAAGGTAGTAACCCGGAGTTTCCTGCAACACCTTTACTGCAGTGCCCAGGGGCATGCGGATCCAGGGTCCGGCCGAATCGGAAGGTATTTTTAAAAGATACACATCTTCCAGGTACACGATACCGGGTGGATTACTCCTCTCCCGAGAGGAGTGCCACAAAAACAACCCCGCAGGTACTGAGAGCGAAATGAGGAGGATCGCCAGGATGGTATAAATTCCCTGCTTTTTTAGAATTTTAAGGATAGCACATACGCAGGCACCGTTCACACCGATAACCAGAAGCAGAAAAAACATATCCGGATGATACGGAGGTATCGGCATTATTCCTCCCGGAATTTCTCCCTGCTGTTCGATCCATGAAAGCAGTTTTCTGGCCCGGAAAAACAAGGGTGATCGATATACGGCGTTACGGGCCGCCTGTAGAGCCCGGATTACATCCCCGTTTTTATAGCAGCAAAGGGCGTAATTATAGATAACGCCGGCGTCTTCGGTATTGTTCCTTATAATTCCCTCGCATGTTTCCATCGCCCTGTCATAGTTTCCGGCTTGATACTCATCCTCCACCGAGATCAGTTCTTTCTGAATACCCTGGTCGTACGAACAACCAGAAAACAAGATAATAAGAACAAACAGAACCTTGCCCGACCTCTTTCTAACGATGATAAGTATCAAGAGTACCAGCGGCCCGGGCAACAGGGCAAAAATCCATCCCGGCTCGGAGTAAAAAGGAGCGCCGGAAAATATGTGCGGACGCCTTTTCTCTAGAAGCTCAAACGGGCAAGACGGTGCTCCGGAGTCCTCCTCCATTGTTTTAGACACAGGGGCGACTGAAACGGCAAATTGCCGGCCCCGTATGGTTTGTATTTCTCCCGTTACCGGTGTGATGAACGGGAAATCCGCCGTTTTTATAACGACCTGACCCGGGGTTTCCGGTAAATAGAGGTAGGTTACCTTCCTCTGTCCCCTGTAGCCGTCTTCCGACGCTGAAAAGTCTCCCTCGTCATTCCTTGAAACCAACGTCAACCCCTGGACGGAAGGGGCCGGAATTTCTAAAAAATTCAAATTTCCCTGTCCCGAAACCCTGAGTGTTAACGAAAGTTCGCTGCCTTCTACGGCGTTGGCTCCCACCGGCTCCGTCGAATACGTAAAGGTCCCAACGGCCCCGGTGGATTGTACTTCTTCAGGCAAGGGCAGTACCTCGATCCGTTTCACACTGCTCTGCCCGCTTACCTCGCCGGCTTCTACCCGGGCTTCCGGAAGTATTACCTCGCCGGGTCCGGAAGGGGTGAGTATAAAGCTCGATGCGGGGATATCGTAGAGCGTTATATCCCCGATTGTACGTGATTCAATAGCGCCGATACCGGAGACCCGTTCAAACATAGCACCGGCAGGCTGGTCTACCGACACACGATCGAATAGTATGACCTCTTCCATATTGCGGACCATCAGTATTACGGGTACCGCCTGGCCGGTATATATCGGTGTGCCCGGAATAACCCACTCCGGCTCGTAGGGAACCACCAGGCTTCGATTCCGCCGGTATCCGACCCGCACCAAATGGTACCCCGTCCTGGTTTCATCCTCTTCTACACGAAGGGTAAAGCCGCCGAAGACGGTCTTTCCTTCCTTCTCCGCCCTGAAGATCGTTGTAATTCTAACTTTTCTGATATAGGTGCCGTTCTCCAGTTGTACCCATACGGGGCTTATGGAAGGTCCGCGATAGAGGAATATTCCCTCCGGTAATTCCGGTATCTCAAGGACGACCTCTTCCGAACTCTCACGTTCTAATATAATTGTATAGGTAAACCTGCCGTTTTTCCCTACCGGATTAGGACTCAGGTCTTCAGTAAAAACGGGAACGTCACCGTGTACTTGAAGGGCGGGAACACAAAACAGTACAGCCGCCAGTACTACCAATCCCGCTGGTATTCGGACTCCGATGTACCGGTTCCCCATAATGTTTGTTCCTTCCTTTCGACGTATTGTAGAACCCGTTCCAGGTTTTCACGCTCTTTCTCTTCGCCGGGAACGGGTCGTATACTTTTCGGCACCTTGTTACGGGCACTCATCTTCTTCAATGCATATTCGAGATTGACCCTTGCATCATCACGCAGGGGGTCCAATTCCAGCACCTGACGAAACAACAGGTACGACTGTTCGTATTCACCCATTTCGTATTTGAGGATACCCTCGTTGTAGAGAACATTCGGAAGCAGTTCCTTATTTCCGGTGAGCCGCGCTTTTTCCCACTGTTCCAGGGCGGCTTCAGATTCTCCGAGGGCCTGATACACGTTGCCCATATTATATGCTACAATATCCCTGAATTGCCCCGTATCGGAGGCTTTCAGATACATAACCGTAGCCTCCTGGAAATCTCCACGGCCGTAGGCATAATTACCCCGTAACACATGCAGATACACTTCCGCTTTTCCACAGGATGAAAGGACCACCGAGGATAGCAGTAAAAAAAGGGTCAATGCAAATTTTTCCATCGTTTAACCTTTACAAAAAGAAAAAGGACGAATCCCGCCAGGGAAACCAGGAGAAAGCCCCGGTATACATGGGTATCCCGAGGAATAAAAACAGGGCTGTCGCGGACCTCCCCGGTCAACCTAGAGATGCGGCTGATTACGGAAGCATCCGTTACCGGCAGGAACTCTCCCGAGGTCTGTTCTGCGATGCGTACAAGAATATCCCTATTCATCCTGGTAATTACCTGCCTTCCGGATGCATCGAGAACGAACTCGCCGTCGGCCAGGGGTATCGGGCCTCCTTCGTCCGTTCCCACCCCCAGGGTTATCACTTGAATATCCTCCGCCTCCATCATCAGAGCCGCCTCTTCGGCATCACCGGAGAGAGACTCCCCGTCTGAGAGCAGGATTATGATCTTACGCCGATTTTCCAAATCCGGGAAGGCTGCGCCGGCACAGCTCAAGGCGGCCTGGACATTCGAGCCCGGAGCCGAGAGCAGTACCGGGCTTAGAATATCCAGAAAGGCGTTTATTGCGGCGGTGTCTTCCGTGACGGGGATGGTTTTCACCGCTTCTCCCTTGAATACGACAATTCCGAAGCGGGCTTCCGGGGTATGCTCAACAATTCCCCTGGCAACGGCGGCGGCCCTTTCAAGCCTGTTGGGTTCTACATCTTCACAGAGCATACTGCGGGATATATCTAGGGCAAACACGATATCGGCTCCCCTGTAATCGCGTATTTCCAGTTGCTTCTCCCCATGGAAGCCCGCAAGGGCAAGGACCAGGCCACAGAAAATGATCAAAATTCCCAGGGCTGCAAAGAAATACTTGACCAGATAGGCTTCCCGCAGGGATTCGGCCCGCCATGTACCGTAAAACCCCTTCAACGTACGGAGACTGCTCCTGAAACCGTGTACCAGGACGGGAACAAGGATAAGAAGTAGTAACAGTAAAAACAATACTTCAGGACGTCGAGGCATCAATACAACTCCTTCAGCACCAGGCGGCTCAGCACAAACCACAGGAGAAAAAGGATAAAAGCCGTGAGTATCCATGCCTGATGCTTCTCTCGCGTCTCCGTCCGGATAGAGACCCTTTTTTCCACGCTCTCTATGGAATCGATCGTGCGTATGACCGCCTCCAGGGCCCCCCTGGTTGACGCAGCGAAATATTTACCGCCGGTCTTCTCCGCCACGGCCGTCAGGAGTTCTTCGTCGAACCCGCTTATGAATTGCCCTCTGTAGGTTTTACCCGTTGCCGGGTCCGTGTACTCCAGGGGCACTTCTCCCTCTGTCCCTATTCCTATGGCGTATATCCTAATGCCCAGGCCGGCGGCGATCTCCGCCGCCGCCTCGGGAAGAACAGCCCCTGCGTTGTTATCTCCGTCGGTAATAAGAATGATAACCTTCTCACGGGCCGTACTCTGCTGGAGATGCAGACAGGCCACGGCGATGCCCATGCCGATGGCGGTACCTTCTCCGAGTTCCGGGATTGTCAGTTCATCCAGTCTTTTCATCACCATATCGTAATCAAGGGTAGGAGGAATTCTCAGGGCTGCCTGGTCTCCAAAGGTAACCAGGCCCACAGGATCGTTTTCTCGCCTCAATATGAGGTCCCGTACAACCTCCCGGGCCGATTCAAACCGGTTTTCCTGCCCAAAGTCCTTGGCGGCCATGCTGGGAGACTGGTCAAGTACAACCATCATGTCCATTCCCCGGCTCAGATAGACCTTTTCGTGTTCTACCACGCTCGGCCCGGCCAGGGCTATAATAACGGCGCACAGGCTGCCCCAGAAACATGCGTGGGTGAGAAAAGACAGAACCCGTGCGCTCCCACCCGCCGGCCTGAAGGACTCCTTTTTCCAGAGAGATATGGGGTATCGAACCCGTCCACCCCTTTTTTTCCAGAAATGCCTGTAATACATGGCGGGGGGGAGGAGAATGAATAAAAACAAGTATAAGGGAGTCTCAAAGGAAAACATTACCCGGCCTCCCCTTCCTCTTTTTTCCTGTTTTCCATGATCTCCTCGATCCTGGCCGCCGCCCTTTTCACAGCCTCCAAAGCCCCGGTATATTCATCGGTCTGTACACTGCGCCCGCCGAACCTGGTACCGTCGCCCCGGTTCAACAATCCCGCGAGTTCTTCCGCCATTCTTCCGTCCGGTACAATGCGTAAGAAAAGATCTTCGAATTCACCACTGGTGGTGGATAAAAAATCTTCACCCGTTCTGTTATGGAGGTATATACGAAATTCCTTTATCAAGGTCGAATAAAAGGGGTCCCCTTTCAGAACCTTTTCGGGGCTTCCGAGCTCATCCAGGGTTTTTTTAAGCCTTTCAAGGGGCTTTTTTTGTTTTCGCAAGGAGATAACGCTAAAGAAAGCCTTTTTTAAGCCCGGCCCCAGGGACAATACCAACACCGGTACTACCAGGAGCAGGGTGATAAAGAGAACGAGAAAAAACGTAGTACCGGGAAGCAGCATCTGGCCGGAAGGTTCCTGGAAAGGCGGCGGGTTAATATCCAAAACGGATATTGTATGTACCTTAACGGGCTCCAGAACCAAACCTTTGAAATCCAGGGATGGCAGGGTTTGCAGTCCCGGCTGAAAAGTTGAAAAGAGAATACTGATATCGGCAATGGTTCCCTTGCGGAGGACCTCGATATCATGAATATTGATCCAGTCGAGCTCCGGCGGTTCCACCGGCTCGACTACCGGAACACTCTCGGGAACTTTCAGGGTTACCCTGAGCTCGACCTGCTCGCCCACATAAAATTCGGGGGGAGTAAAGCGGACAGACTCCAGGGTATAGTTCCCGTCACCCATTACACCGGTCGGGAAAAGAAAAACCGCAGCGATTCCGATTACCGGTACAAAAAGCCGGGGGTTCATCGCTTTTTTCTCCGGTCGAAAAAAGCCAGTAGCTTTTCGACTGCGTCGTCCTCGGTATTGATAACCAGGGAATCGATGGACCGGCGTCTGCACTGCCGTTTCCAGTATATATCCTGCATCTCCCAGAAGTTCCGGAATTCCTTTTTAAATTTATTCGACCCGGTGGCTCCGCTTAGAACAGCCCCGGTTTCCGGATCAAGAAGTTCAATAAAACCAGGCCCGGGGACTTCGAATTCGGATGGATCGATAATCTTTACCGCGATAACATCGTGTTTTCCGCCCAGGAGAGACAATTCTTTCCAGCCGCCGGAAATACGGAAATCGGAAAGAATAACGCAGATACCACGGCGTTTCAGTACTTCGTAGGCGGTGCGGATGCCGAGAGAGAGGTCGGAGCCCGTTCCTTCCGGCGTGAAGGTAATCATATCCTGCACCAGCCGGGCGGCGTGTTTCTCACCCTTGGCGGGTGGTACGTACTTTTCTATGCGATCGCTGAAAAACAGAGCACCGACCTTGTCGTTGTTATGCACGGCGGCAAAGGATAAAAGGGCTCCCACAAGGGCGGAGGTATCGATTTTTCGTACAGACCCTGTACCGAGGTAGACGGAGGCGGAAACGTCGAGAAGAAGGAAAAAGCTGATCTCCCGTTCTTCCCGAAAGGTCTTGCTGTAGGGGCTTCCCATCCTGGAAGATACATTCCAGTCGATAAACCTGGCGTCGTCACCGGGTACATACTCCCGGTTCTCATCGAACTCGAGGCCGGGACCGCGGAAGACCGAACGGTAATTCCCCGCCAACAGGCCGGTGGAGAGTCTGGATGCAAGGAGCGGGATGTGCTTCAGCTGCGAAAAAAGACCGATCTGATCCATAGGCTCAAGGAACGGGGACCGTTTTCATGACTTCCTTTAAAACATCATCACTTTCCAATTCTTCCGACTGGGCCTGGTAGGAGAGAATAATCCTGTGTCTCATAACATCGGGAACCGCGGATTTTACATCGTCCGGGATAACATAACTCCTCCCCTCAAAGAGAGCCCGGACCTTTGAACAACGGTACAGATAGATGCTCGCCCTGGCGGAAGCACCGAATTCGATAAATTTTGCATAGGGCTTGTTCACACCGTCGGTTTCGCGGGTAGCCCCTACCAGGGCAACGATATACTGGGCGATCCGTGTATCCATTCCTATTTCCGATGCGGTTTCTTTTAACTCTTCCAGGTATTTGGGCGTCAACACCCTGTTTATGGGAATCTCCTTGTCTTTCCCCATTCTGTGTACAATACTCAGCTCCTCTTCCGGGGACGGATAGGTAACCTTGAGCTTGAGAAGAAACCTGTCCAGCTGGGCTTCCGGAAGCGGGTACGTGCCTTCATGCTCGATGGGGTTCTGGGTGGCAAAAACGAAAAAAGGCCGAGGCAGCGGATAGGTTTCGTTACCGATGGTTACCTGCCGCTCTTCCATGGCCTCCAGCAGCGCGGATTGGACCTTTGCGGGGGCGCGGTTGATCTCGTCGGCGAGAAGTACATTGGTAAATACAGGTCCTTTACGGGGAACGAATTCACCGGTTTGCTGCCGGTATACCATTGTGCCTATCAAGTCCGCGGGTAACAGATCGGGGGTAAACTGAATGCGTTTGTATTCGGAATCGAGCACTTCCGCCAGGGTCCGCACCGAAAGGGTCTTTGCAAGGCCCGGGACACCTTCGATAAGCACGTGGCCTCCCGCGATGAGCCCCATAAGGATACCGTCTATCATACCTTGCTGCCCCACGATTCTCCTGGCGATTTCTTCACGTACCGTGCCGAGCTGTTCCCCGGCTTTTAGAATTCGATCATCCAATGTTTCCGTACTCATGAATTGTATCCTTGTTTCCGTTGTGTGAAATTAGGTCCGATAATCGGCATTTTCCTTGACATATTGATATGAAAGATCACTGCCCAGGGCTTCACCGGCGGCGGAACCCATTCCCAGGTCGATACCTATCTCCACCAGCCGGTCGTGAACGGGGTATCCCGGGCATATTTCCGGAAGGGCCCCCTCCCGAAGGTAGAAAGACAGTTTTTCTTCCATCGTTCCATCGAGCCTGAAACTGCCCTCACGGAACACGCAATGCCCCCCGATTTCCACAGTTACACGGTCAGGATAGAGGGGCAGGGATTTGTTCCCGGCGTATTTGCCTATAGCCATGATAATGCGACCCACATTCGGATCGTTCCCGTATACCGCTGTTTTTACCAGGGGGGAGTTAGCCACCGATTTTGCAGTACCCCCTGCCGTGACTTCATCCGGGGCCCCGGTAACCCGAACCCGTATAACATGCCCCGTACCCTCACCGTTACGAACAATGTCCTCGGCCAGGTCCCGGCATACCTCGTATAGAGCCCGGGCAAAGGCATCCCGGGAAACATGGTCCTTTTTACCCGACGAAAGCAACAGCATCATGTCGCTGGTACTCTGGTCTCCGTCTATGGTGATAGTATTGAAGGTTTTCGACGCCGTCACGCGGCAAAGAAGGTCCAGGTCTTCCGGAGGGATAGAGATATCGGTACATATAAAGACAAGCATGGTAGCCATATTCGGTTCGATCATACCGGCGCCCTTGGCGATACCGACGATTCGTCCCTCCCCCACCCGGGCGGATCTGATCTTCGGGAACGAATCGGTGGTCATAATTCCTTCGGCCAGAGGAAGCGCCGTGGCGGGGGAAAGACCGTCGACGAGACCGGGGAGGGAAGCCTTCATCTCCGTGACAGGAAGACGCCAACCGATTATACCCGTAGAAGCCGTGAGAAAAGGTGCCCCGGGCAGAAGCCTCTCAAGTTCCGCAAGCACTGCTTCAGCATCCCGGACCCCCTCCGGCGCGCACACATTGGCAATTCGATTATTGACCAGGACGCCGCTTACCACCGGGCTGCGGATACGTTTTGCCGTAATTATAACCGGCGCACCGGGAAAACTGTTTCTGGTGAACACACCGGCAGCCGTACCGCCGGGCGGATCGATATGGATCAAGGAAAGATTCATATCGTAAGGGTGTTGAGAAGGACGTTCCTCCGGAAAAAAAGAAAGGGGAACAGAAGATACTCTGAAACCCGAAGGGAGAGCCGCTCTATCCTTCAAATCACCGTAATATTCGTCCTTCGAGCTGTAACATACCATACCCATCATTTATATACACTGTTCCTCTGAATTTCAACTGGCCCCATCATTTCATTCCTGATATACTGGCGATTATGTTGAAAACCAATTATCATACCCATTCCTATTACTGCGACGGAATCGGCGCTCCTGAAGATTACCTCCGGGAAGCAGCCAAACGGGGACTCGCCGCCCTGGGATTTTCATCCCATGCTCCGGTCCCTTTTACTACCCAATGGACAATGAAACAGGATAATCTACAGGCATATCTCCGCCATATCAATGCCCTCAAAGAAAACGGTCCGGCGGACCTTCAGGTATACCTGGGGTTGGAAATAGACTATCTCCGTGATATGAGCGGACCCGGCCTGTTCCAGGATATGGGGCTCGATTATACCATCGGTGCGGTGCATATGCTCGGATATTCTGAAGAGGGCAGAGACCTCTCCGTGGACGGCCCCGACGAAGAATTCGAAGAACTCTACAGGATACGGTACGGAGAAGACATCAAACGTCTTGTCAGGGATTATTACACCCTGATTGCCGAGTTGCTGGAACAATTCACCTTTGATTTTCTTGCTCATTTCGACCTGGTCAAAAAGAAAAACCGGCATAACAGATATTTTGACGAAAACGACAGGTGGTACCGTACCCTGGCCATGGACACCCTTACACTGGCGGCAGAAAAAGGAATACCCCTGGAAATCAACTCCGGGGGTATCTCCAGGGGTGCCATCGATTCCGTGTACCCCAGCCCCTGGCTCCTGAAGGAAGCACACCGCCTCTCTATTCCCATCATCATAAGTTCGGACGCCCATCGGCCCGAGCATGTGGACTTTTATTTCGAGGAATCCGGAGAGTTGTGCCTGGAAGCGGGATACAGGGAATCACTGGTGCTTTTAAACGGCACATGGCAAATGACGAGGATAACAAGATAGCCAAGGGGTAGATAAACGGGACAGTCGAAATCATATCCTATTACGAAAATAGCGGCACCGAAATAGCCGCACCCGGCTATTTTCATCCTTTCGGTTGCCGCGCAGCGGCATGAGACACTATTTCTGTATACTTTGTATACAAATATTACCGTCCGAAGGATAAACAGATTCAAAGCTGGTGAAATAGAACGGTGTAACCTAGAAATAATTCTCAATATAATAATGAATTAGCATAGAAATAATAAAAAAACCCAAGATATTCTATTATGGTATAGTAATTGCTGAAAAATAAGCACAGAATTTTTAAAAAGGGGTGACCTATGAAAAAAACATCAAAAATATCCGGGTTCTACAAACTTACCATGGATGAACGATTGAAAACCATCAAGAAATTTGCAGGACTCACGGATGAGGATATAGCCTTATTTAAAAATCCCTCCGCCCTTCCCTACGCAAATGCGGACAGAATGATTGAAAATGTAGTAAGTGAAATACAGATTCCCTTCGCCCTTGCGGCTAATTTTCTTATAAACGGGAAGGAATATTTCATCCCCATGGCAATCGAAGAACCTTCCGTGGTTGCCGCGGCAAGTAACGCCGCGAAACTCACCAGATCAAAAGGCGGAATATTCACATCCAATACGGGACCGGTTATGACGGCGCAAATCCAGGCCGTTCATATCCCGGATCCGTTCCACGCAAAAACTGAAATACTCCGGAATAAAGAAGAGTTGATGGCCTTCGGGAATAGCCAGGACCCGATACTGGTAAAACTGGGGGGAGGAATACAGGATATAGAGGTTAGAATTCTCGATACAAAAATAGGTCCCATGGTTATTACACACCTAATTGTAGATACCCGCGATGCCATGGGAGCAAACGCCGTGAACTCGATGGCTGAAGCACTGGCTCCAAGAATCGAGAAAATAACCGGCGGCAGGGTTTTTCTGCGGATCCTTTCCAACCTTGCAGACCGGCGACTGGTACGAGCCCAGACAGTAATCAGTAAAGAAGAACTGGGCGGAGAAAACGTGGTTGACCAAATCGTGTGCGCAGGAATATTTGCTGAGGTCGACCCCTACAGGGCCGCGACTCATAATAAAGGGATCATGAACGGTATTTCCGCCGTTGTTCTCGCCACGGGGAACGATACCAGGGCTGTAGAAGCCGGAGCTCATTCCTACGCCGCCAGATCGGGGGCCTATACATCCCTCTCGCACTGGGAAAAAACCTCTGACAATGATCTTGCGGGTACGCTGGAACTGCCCATGGCGGTGGGACTTGTCGGAGGAGCCACTGCTTCGCATCCGATTGCCCGTTTAGCAGTAAAAATACTGGGAGCACAAAGTGCCGTAGAACTCGGAGAAATAATCTGTGCCACAGGTCTGGCCCAGAACCTCTCGGCAATCAAAACCCTGGCAACCGAGGGAATACAACGCGGCCACATGGCCCTACACGCAAAAAACATAGCGATAACCGCCGGAGCCAAGGGTGAACAAATCGACAAAATAGCCGAGATCATGGTTCGTGAAGGTAAAGTAAGAGTCGATAGAGCAAAAGAGATATTGGAACAACTTTAATAATCCTGGAGAAATACATATGGGAACAAGCAGTACCTATGAAATGAATTTACCTAAAAAAGTCAGGATTGGAGACATTACAATCCGGGACGGTTTCCAGCATGAAGAAAAATTCATATCGACAGATGCAAAGGTCTATTACGCGGAAGAGTTAATACTCGCCGGGGTAACCCATATAGAAGTGACCAATTACGGTAACCCGCACAGGATGCCCCAATTCAAGGACGCGGATGAGGTTGTAAAACGGATTCGCGAAAGTAAGAAATTAAAAAAGAACAACGTAGATTGGGGAAATATCGAATTAACCGCCATAACTATACGGGAAAGAGCCGTCGATCGAGCTCTTGAAGCGGTAAAAAACGGCTATGGTCCGGACAGAATTCTCATGATGGTGTCCACCGACGAAGAACATCATTTCGCAAACTCGGGGTCTACCCTGCCTGAGTATTGGAAAGAAGCTGAGCGTTGCATCAGGAAAGCCCATGATCTGGGTGTCAAGATCTGCGGGACGGTTAGCACGATCTGGGGAAGCCCGATATCAGGACCTACGGATATGAAAAACGCCCTTTCGTTTACCAAGCACTGGCTGGATATAGGGGCGGATGATATCGAACATGCCGACCACGACGGTTCGGCGACGCCGGACAAGGTCTACGAATACTTCGCAAAGGTCCTTGATGCCTTTCCGGATATCAACCTGCACATAGCGCATTTTCATGTATCCAGGGGTTGGGGGCTGGCAAATGTTCTTGCCTCCCTCAATGCCGGAATAATATTCCATGAAGGCACAATCGGAGGTATCGGGGGACAGCCGGCGAACTTTGTCGGTGACACCCCGGTAGGAGGCACCGGACCTTATTATTATAAAGATCCCAATGCGGTAGGATTGGTGAGTACCGAGGATATGGTCGTTATGATGGATGAAATGGGCATCGATACAGGAATCGATGTAGACAGCATCTTGAATTTGGGCCGCATGATGGAAAAAACCATAGGCAGGAGACTACGATCGAGCTCGATACTCAATGGAAGAATACCGAAAATTCCGCGCCCGGAGTTTAAAAGAAAGGAATTAGGCGCGAGAAAAAAAATGCTCGGTGAAAAAGTTGGGCAGGTGTACCCTGCCTGCGTATAAAGTTTTTGGAGGTAGAAAATGAGAACAAAACAATTACTTCTGTATTTCCTGTGCGTCAGCCTGCTCCCGGTATTGTTGTTCGCGGGTGGACAGCAGGAAGCCGAACAAACCGCAGCCGGTGAGGAAGGGCCTATTAAAATAGGTATTGTTATTCCCCTGAGCGGCGGACCCTTTGCCGAAGCGGGTCAGGAAGCGCGGGTCGGCTACATGATGGCGGAAAGGGAAATCAACGAAAGCGGCGGAATCCTCGGACGTAAGTTAGAGCTCATAATAGAAGACGACCAGTCTAAACCCGAAACGGGAATCGCCGCGTGCACCCGGCTACTAACCCAGGAAAATGTTGTTGCCCTTCTTGGTGGATACTCGAGCACAATTACTTACGCGCAAATGAACGCCATACAGAGCTTTGAGCCCCTGTTTGTCTGGATCGGGGCCTCTTCCACGAAGGTGGAGCACGAATTCGGTGATAGAAAATGGTTCTTTCACCTGCACCCGTGGGATTATCACAGGCAGAGTACCGTTGTCGATTTCCTCGAATCAATAGAACCGAAACCTAAAACTATCGCCCTTACTTATGAAGACGGAATCTATGGAACCACCAGCGCCGATTACTTCCGTGATTATGCCCTGGATGCGGGTTTCGAAATCGTTCTTGATGAACCCCATAAAAGCGGAATGGCGGATTTTACATCCTTACTATCAAAGGCAAAGGCAAAAAACCCAGATATCTTTTACAGCGTCAGCTACGCCGGGGATTACATCATCCAAATAAAACAGTCAAAGGAAGTAGGTTTTTATCCTAAATCCTTCGTCATTGTTGCTCCTATGTTTCCCGGATACAAAGAGTCCCTCGGTAAAGCGGGTGACCTGGTGGTTGGAGTGAATCCATGGGCCCCGTCCCTCAATATAGAAGGTCTGGATGAATGGAAAGCTCGACTACACCGTATGTATCCGGAAAAAAAGGATTTCGAATACTGGCTGCCGTTAGCTTACTCTAACCTCATGGTCGTTGCGGAAGCTATAGATAACGCGGGAACAACGGATAAGGACAAGGTAATAGAAGAACTGGAAAACATTGAGATGATTACGCCCTTTGGCAAACTAAAATTCGAACCAAGTGAAGAAGGCGGGATACATCAATGTTTTACAAACCTGGTAATGATTCAATGGCAGGACCTTGAACCTGTCGTTGTTTATCCGGAAGATGTGGCCGGTGGAGATTTTATCTATCCGCTTGCCAAATAGTGTGATAAACGATACGTAGAAAAGGAGAAGGGGGAAGGAATCAACTTCCCCCTTTATAAAAGGATGTTAAACTTCTTACAGGCAACTTTGAACGGAACTCTGACCGGGGGCGTATATTTGATAGTGACACTGGGTTTATCCCTCGTCTTCGGCATAATGCGGGTAGTAAATTTCGCCCACGGTGAATTCGTAATGATAGGGGCTTACATAACCTTTTGGTGCTTTACATTACTTGGAATGAATCCGTATGTAACACTGTTTTTCTCTACGACCATACTATTCTTTATTGGCATTATTTTCTATAAAATCGGAATAGAGAAAATACTGGATGCTCCACCTATTAACCAGGTTCTTCTTACCTTTGGATTTTCAGTCCTCTTTCAGAACATTGCTCTTATACTCTGGACGGCCAACTCCGTGGCAATGAACCTGGGCACACATATAGTAAAAATCGGTAACGTACAGGTAGGAAGAGACAGGATTATCGTGTTCTTAATAGGGCTTTCTTCAGCCCTCCTGATAGCTTTCCTCGTGTCAAAGACAAAAATCGGTAAGACCATGTCCGCGGTAAGTCAAAACAGGAGGGCGGCTTACCTCCTCGGAATTAATGTATCACGCATCTATCTTTTAACCTTCGGAATTTCCGCCGCCTTCGCCGGTATAGCCGGAGGACTGGTAAGCATCGTTATGTACGCGTCCCCCTATATCGGAGGAAAGCTTGGTCTCAGGGCTTTCGCGATACTGACCCTGGCGGGATTGGGAAATATTCCCGCCATAATTTTGGCCAGTCTTATCCTGGGGCTTTCCGAATCATTTATAAGCATTTATATTCCGCAGGGTCCGGGATGGGCGGAAGGTGTTTCCTTTCTTATAATCCTTCTCGTTCTTGCATTCAGGCCTTCCGGTCTAAAGGGAATGAGGGCAGAATGATGAATAACAACTATTTCAAACGAAAAAATATAATCCTGTTGATAATTGTGGCTATTATAATAGCTTCTCCCTATATGCTGGATATCTACTTCATCCACTTAACAACCGGAATATTTATATACGCGACCCTATCGATAGGACTCGGGGTCCTGACGAAAACCGGTCAGGTTTCCATTGGACAGGCCGCCTTTTTCGGACTTGGGGCATATACCGCCGCGGTGGTGAATAAATTTATCGGCCCATTTCCGTTTCTTGAATTCATAATGGCCGTTCTTGTTTCACTGGTAATCGCGATTTTCCTGGGATATATCACTCTGAGATTAAAGGGAATTTATTTTTCCATCGCCACCCTGGCTTTCACGGAGACCCTGCTCGTTCTGGCAATGATGGAGCGAAGGTTTATCGGCGGAGCCACGGGCATTGCCGTTCCGCCCCTTTTCAACAACAATCCGATTATTAACTATTACTTCGGGTTTTTCCTGGTTGCGCTTGCTTTTCTCATCTCGTACATTGCAAACCGAACAAAGCTCGGATTTGCTTCTACCGTAATAAAAAACGACGAACGCCTTGCCATTTCAATAGGAATAAATCCGACGCGGTATAAAATTTCCGCCTTTGCCGTCAGTGCCATAATTACCGGCCTGGCAGGCGCCTTTTACGTCCATTATATAACCTTTATCGTACCGAACGAGGTGTTCAGCCTTAACATCTCTGTGGCTATCCTGGCAATGGTAATTTTCGGTGGAGCGTATTCACTTACCGGACCCCTCATAGGAGCGATAGTACTGAGAATCCTGGAAGAAATGCTCAGACTCAATATAAACTACGGCCACATGATAGGATACGGCGTAATTCTTATTATAGGAATTCTTTTTATGCCGACCGGAGTTGTAGGCATCTGGCAGAAAATATCCCGGAAGAAACCCCCGTCGAAAAAATTATTAGTACTAAGAATGGGAAAGAAAAATCGATGAGTTTGCTCGAAATAAAAAATCTGACGAAAAAATTCAAGGGCGTTACGGCGGTCAACAATCTATCATTTAATGTTCAGGAAGGCGAGATCCTGGGCCTTATAGGACCGAATGGTGCCGGGAAATCGACGGTCTTTGATATGATGTCCGGTATCAGGCCTCCCGACGGATCGTCTCCACTACCGGATAACGGCGCGATTATTTTTTCAGGGCAAGATATAGTAGGTATGCAGCCGTTTGAAATCTGTAAAACCGGAATAAGCAGAACCTTTCAAATTTCGAAAATCATTGCGGAAATGACGGTAATGGAGAATATTTACGTAGCGGCCCTGTTTGGAAAAAAGAGGAAAGCTTACCAGATTAATATTGGGGAGGAAACCGAACAAATTTGCAATCTCCTGGAGCTTACCGATAAAACAGATGTCCTTGCGGCAAACCTTACAATTGTAGAACGTAAGAGACTGGAACTGGCCCGAGCGCTTTCCACCAAACCGAAGCTGCTTCTTCTCGATGAAGTAATGGCCGGGCTGCGACCTACGGAAATAGACAAGGTTTGTGACATGATACAGGTTATAAAAACATGGGGGATTTCCATGGTTGTTGTTGAACATGTTATGAAAGCTATCATGAGGATATCGGACCGGATTGTTGTCATGGATTCGGGTGAGAAAATAGCCGAAGGTAATCCCGAACACATTGCCAATAATCCCGTAGTTATTAAAGCATATCTGGGTAAGGAAGAAGAATGAAATTACTTGAAATAGATAAAATAAATGCCTTCTACGGAGATATCCAGGTACTCTGGGATATCTCCTTTAATATCGACAGGGGAGAAATTGTAGCATTGATAGGCTCAAACGGAGCCGGTAAAACCTCGACTCTTAGAGCAATCTCAGGAATTCTTAAAACAAAATCAGGAAAAATATTTTTAATGGACCGGTCTATAGAACGGGAGAAACCTTATAATATAGCCCGTTACGGCATAGCCCATGTCCCTGAAGGTAGAGAATTGTTTCCGGAATTAACTGTTCTGGATAACCTCAGACTTGGTGCCTATTACACGGTGAACGACTCAAAACGAACGAATGAACTTATCGAAAAGGTCTCTCGGCTTTTTCCAAAACTCCGGGAACGTAAAACTCAAATAGCGGGGAGTCTAAGCGGAGGAGAACAGCAAATGCTCGCCATCGCCAGAGGGCTTATGTCCGACCCTAAAGTGCTTATGCTGGACGAACCATCTCTTGGCCTTGCCCCCATAATCGTATCGGAACTGTTTTCAATTATACGGGAAATTAATTCAAGAGGCGTTACCATTCTCCTGGTTGAGCAAAACGTTCATAAAACCCTGGAAATTTGTCATCGCGCGTATATCCTCGAGACCGGCAGGATAACCAAGGAAGGCGACGGTAACACCCTCTTGAAGGATAGTTATATACGAAAAGCTTACCTTGGAATATAAACATGGAATGATTGTATACCTAGTAAACAGCAGTTTGTATTGTATAGAAGGTATACATTTTATATTGTCATATAATATAAAAATTGATACTATTCTAGAAAGTAAACTACACAATGCTCAGATTAAAATGATATATTCGAGCATAGGTAAAGGGTGCTTCACATGAAGGCCGAAGAGATAATGGCAAAAAAAGTCCTGAGTCTCCCCCTTAATGCAGATATTAGTGAAGCAATCAATATCTTTGCATATCATAATTTCAAGAGTATCCCGATAGTTGATAAGAACAAAAAACTGCTCGGTGTGGTATGGCAAAACGACCTGTTCAGATCCAACAATAATCTCCACATTGTTCAGGAAGCGTTGAGTCCGGTATTTTTAAAAACTCACAAATCTACCAGCTCTGTAAATATCGTTCGTACATTCCTGCAGAATCCAAAATGTTCCATCATCTACATAGTAGATGACGATGAAAAACTTGTCGGGATTATTTCTAAAAACGATATCCTTAATCTATTCCTGGAAGGCAAGATCAATACAAGCAGTAATCTCCTCTCTATTCAGAGTCTTCTGAGTATTAATAACGAAATTCCTCTTATTAAGGCATTCGAGAGCCTCCATGAAGGTGTCGTGATAGTCGATCGGGATACGAAGGTCATTTTTGCCAATGACGCGTATATGAGAATTATCGGGGTTCATCCGCATCATGTTCTGAATAAAAAATTATCCGATATTGAACCTAAGGCAAAAATAATCAATGTCTTGAAAACGGGAATACCGGTTTTCGAATCAAAGATAAAGATAGAAAGTGTGGGGGTAACAATAATTGCAAATATCAATCCCATTATAATAAATAATACAATTGTCGGAGCCATCTCCAGTTTTTTCGATATTACGGAAATTATCGACAGTGCAAATGAACTGGAAAGAATTCAAATCATGAACAGGTATCTGGAAAATGAACTGGAGAAAGAAATCACACTGCCGGAATCATTTCAAGCGATTATCGGCAGGAGTAAAGAATTAAAAACCGCCATGGAAATCGCCGCCCGCGTGGCAATGACAGACGCAAATATATTAATCCTGGGTGAGAGTGGTACAGGAAAAGAACTTATCGCAAAGGCCGTTCACGATTCCAGCAAGCGAAAGGATAACCCTTTCGTAAAAATAAACTGCTCGGCCATTCCTGAGAATTTAATAGAAAGTGAATTGTTCGGCTATGAAGAAGGGGCCTTTACGGGTGCACGAAAAAGAGGCAAAAAAGGAAAAATTGAATTATCAAATAAAGGCACACTGTTCCTTGATGAAATAGGGGACATGCCGATCTTTATGCAGCCGAAATTGCTCAGATTTCTTCAGGAAAAACAGTACGAAAAAGTAGGAGGAGAAATTACAAGAGAAGTAGATGTAAGAATAATTGCCGCCACCAACAAAGATCCAGAAAACCTTATAAGGGAAGGCAGCTTCCGCAAAGATTTATATTATCGTATTAACACATTCACAATCAACTTGCCGCCACTCAGAGAAAGAAAAGTAGATGTCATGGATCTTATAGACTATTATATTTCATACTACAACCAACAATACGAAAAAAAGACGGTGTGTTCTAACAGGTGCCTGGATATTTTTCTCGAATACGACTGGCCCGGGAATGTAAGGGAATTGAAAAACGTTATTGAACATTCAGTAGTTCTTTGTGATTCCGACAAAATAACTGAAGAGAACATTCCGGATTATTTCAACAAACTCATTCACAATAAACCGAAAACTTTCAATCTGCCGGAGAATAATATAAAAAAGATGAAAGAAATGATCAGTAAGATGGAAAAAGACTCTATTATTCAGGCACTGAATCTTTCGGATTTCAACAAAACAAAGGCGATGGATCTTTTGGGTATCAGCAGAAGGGCGTTTTATAATAAGCTGAAAAAATACGGCATCCGATAATTTTTTTCAGCAGGCATTTCCAACGTGCCGGGAAACCATACACAGCATAGGTAAGAATCCCGAAAACCAAGGGGCTGGTAACCTCCAGCCGCTGAGAACACATAGGAGGAATAAGCGACAGACCCTTCGATACAGATTGATGCGCAGATACGGGTCCATGAAACAGCATAAGGGGTCCGGCAAGACCATTATTGCCACGGCCCGTAAGTTATCGAAGATACTGTGGTATATGCTTCGCAATGACCAACCCTTCGATCCGGGAAAAATGATTGATCTACAGCTGCAAGAGATAGCTGATAAGATGGGCAGTGCGTCCGCAGAGGCTGCTTAATAAGGTCTCGAGAGTAAAGGAACATCAGCCATACATACCTCCCCGGTCTTTAGAAACATCGCGTCAACGCCCCGATGTTATTCATACTTCAGCTGTACCGGCAGCTCGAAAAACCCGTTCCGGTTGCAGGGGAAGTCCACCACCCGGGCCAGGGCATCCAGATTTAAAGCTCCGTAGATATGGGGAAACCTGTCGTCAATATCCGGGTCATGCCCCCTGTGAGCCGGTTCTTCGTATCTAATCTCCGTCCTGACTTTCCGTGTATCGATACAAAGAAGAACCAGGTCGCCCCTGCCCCGGAAGAACAGGTTTGCGGTATCGATAATCTGGGACTTCTTTGAACAATGGATAAAACCTTCGGTATCAAGGGAAGGAGTTCTGTACATGCCTTCTGCTTCCGCCGCTTCCAGGTCCCCAAAGGTCGTTATGTGAAAAATACTGTTCTCCGGTTTCAGACGGCTCCGGAAGGGGTCCTTTACCAGGTTTGCGTTATAGAAACGCGGATTGCCGGTCACTTCTTCCCCGATCCAGTCCGGCAGGGTGATCTCCTGTTGCTCCGACTCCAGCTCAACCTCCGCCATTACAAGACCCTCATTTTCACCGGTAAACTCATCCACCTCCCAGGTAAGACCGTGACTGGGCACTACATGCCGGAATTTCCTTATAAGCGGCTTTATACACAGCTCCAGCAACTCCCCGGCCTCTTCCGGCGGAACAGGATATTCGAATTCGCTTCGGGTGCACCCCACGGTTTCACCCTTTACCGTAAGATATGCTTTTTGGTCCGCTATCCGGACCCTGACGGTCCTCCGGGGGTCGATACTGAGATACCCTTGGACACACTCTACCGGAGATTCCTGTCTCCACCCTTCACCGCGTACCAGAAACTTTCGTTCTATCTCCTTTGCCATAGCCTTTACACACTTCCTTAAAAAAAATGTCGGCCTTATCTGCTATGCATTTTTCTTACCAGGAGACCCTTCAGGTATGCCCCCTCCGGAAAGGACAGGAGAACCGGATGATCCGCAGCTTGAGAAAACCGGCGGACAACCTGGGCATCGCATCCGGCATCAAGAGCGGCGTCAGCCGTAATCTTCTGGAAGAGCTCGGGCGACAGCAGTCCCGAACAGGAAAAGGTATAGAGAAGCCCACCGGGTTCTAGTATTTTAAAAGCAGAAAGGGCGATATCCTTGTATCCCCTGCACCCATTTTCGAAACGGGCCTTTGATTCAATGAACTTCGGCGGGTCGAGAACGATTATATCGAAGGTTTTCTTCCTGTCCCGGTACTCCCGTAGGACGGAAAAAACATCTCCGGACTCATAGATATAACGCTCCGGTCCGATTCCGTTAGTTGTCATATGGTCACGTGCAATACGGAGGGCCTCATCCGATGAATCGATAGCCGTAACATACTCGGCCCCGGTAAGGAGCGCGTGGACCTCGAAGGCCCCGGTATAACAGAAACACCCCAGAAGCCGCTTTCCTCCGGCGTAATCGGCCATACTGAGCCGGTTTTCCCGCTGGTCCAGGTAAAACCCCGTCTTGTGTCCGTGTCGAACATCCACTCTGAAAAGAGCCTTCCCTTCACGGATAGGAATAAACTCAGGCGGTTCCTCACCGGCCAGAAACCCGGCGGAGTATTTTAGTCCCTCCTGGCTGCGCACCTGTACATCCGACCGCTCATAAACGCCCTTTGCCCCTGTTTCCTCTCGAAGCACCTGAACTATGGTGTCCTTCCAGTATTCCGCCCCGGTGGTCAAAAACTGAACACAGATCCAGCCGGCGTACCAGTCCGCGATTAATCCGGGAAGCCTGTCCGATTCGGCATGGATCAGTCTGCACCCGCCCTCGGGCGTAAATACCCCGGCTTCTCTGCGCATTTGAAGGGCCGAGGAAATCCGATCTGCTATGAGGGTCTCCACATCTGCTTCCGCACCGCCTTCATCGTCAAAGGACCACATCCGTACACGGATCCGGCTGTGCGGGGACCAGGCCCCGAACCCCAGCGCGTCGCCTTCGGACGACAACACCCGGACCGTCGCACCCGGCGGGGGATTACCTTTAACCGATGCAACCGATCCACTGAAGACCCACGGATGCTTCCGCAGAAGACTTTTTTCTCTTCCGGACTTGATTACGAGTTCGTCGGTTATATCCATATCCTGCCGGCCCCCACAATGTCGATTCTTTTACACTTCAATAATATTGTAACCATTTTTATCAATATCATCGATACCTCCAGGGGGGAACCTTATATTACCGTATACGGTTCAAATTTTAACTGATTTCCGATACGATACGTCATGAAAGAATGACTTTAATTCACCGGAGGTTTGTATGCGCATTCATCTTTCTTCAACGGCACAGCTGGAACTTCCCGCCTTTTCCAGGGAGGGAGAAATAGAGATACCCGAGGAAACGACTGTCGGGGCATTCCTGGACCTTGCCGGTGTAAGGAAGGAACATCAAAAATTTATCCTGGCCATGGTAAACAAAAAGAAAGTGAACAGGATGTATCGGCTTACCGAAGGTGATTCCCTCTTTTTAATGGTACCCGTCGGCGGAGGCTGACCCCCGCCTGTACGTTCCTGCAACAACCGGGGTCAGGCGTTTACACTTGAACCGGATCGGGATATTATTGTGTTCCGGAGGACCGTCCATGATACGTCGCATCCTTATCACCATACTCGTTCTTGCATGTCTTTTCGGCGCCCTTGCCGGGTTTACTCTGCTCTCCAGTGAATCGCTTCCGAAGAATCACCCCGGTGCATGTAGTTCCGTGCCCGGAGAAAAAACAGCCGTTTTTGCCGGTGACAGCATTACCCACGGAAAGGTAAGTGCGGATTACGTCGAGATGACCCGTGAACAGGCATCCACCGACGGCTGGAATATAGTAAACGCCGGGGTCAACGCCGATCTTTCGTATAACCTGTTGGGCAGATTCGAAGACATTGTCCACTGCCTGCCCGACTATATATTTATTCTTATCGGTACCAACGATGTAACCGGCTCTTACAGCGAAGACCTCTCGAAAAGGGCCGTTAAACGGCAGGATCTACCCTATAAGCCCTCTATCGAATGGTTCCGGCAAAACCTTGCAGCCCTTGTGACAATCCTGGAAGAGCAGACCGACGCGCAGATAGCCCTATACACAATTCCACCCATCGGGGAGGATCTGGACCATCCCATGAACGAGAGTGTTCGTGAGTTCAACACCGTGATTCGGGAGATTGCCGCGGAGCACGGTGCCACGGTACTGCCGCTGTACGAAGAAATTGCCCGCGCAATAGCCGAAAACGCCCCGCCGGGATTCAAACCGAAGAATCCGGAAAAATTCGTATCGATGGTAACCAGGACGACTTTCAGCCATGCCGTACTTCGCAGGTCCTTTGACAGAATCGGAGAGAAAAACGGGTATCTCTATCACTCGGATCCTCTCCATCTGGATGAGGACGGCGCCAGGTTCGCTTCCAACCTGGCTGCAAGAGTACTGTCAGGAGAAAATCCCCCGGAGCCCGGGATTTTCTAAAGACAGGATTTTTCCGTAATAGTTGCTCATGCCGCTTCGCGGCAACCGAAACGATGAAAACAGCCCGGTGCGGCTATTTCCGTAATAGCCGCCTCGATACATCCCCGCCATGTAGATTATGTCCGGTTTCCGGCCGGTTTTTCTTTTTCAAATCGCAGAAAGAGATCGAAAAGAATAGGGTCGAGTTTTTGCTTTTTAACGATAAACTGGTCCCGCATGAGAGAGAGGGCTTCTTCGCTTTTCATCGGTTCTTTGTATTTTCTATTGGGATCGGTAAGGGCGTCGTAAATATCCACAATTTCCAGCATTTTTGCGGGGAAATAAGCCAGGGCTTGATAATCGAGAATTGGTTCCATCCGGTAGGTAATACAGTAATCCTGCGACGCCCTGGGATTCTGCTGCTTGTACCGGGCAAGGAAGGCCCTGAAATACCCGTATCCTTCCGGGTCGCCGTAATACTCGTGGTGATACCCGGTAATAAGACCGGCCTGGCGGGGATAATTCGTCTTGTTCATAACTGCCTGGTACCCGATCTTTACATGATCCACCACGGTCTTACGATCATACCCTTCCTCGCCCTCATGGTATTTGATATCGCCGGCCTTCCCGATATCGTGGATAAGAAACCCCGTGGCATAATTGTGGAGGTCCTCCGGCGATATGGCCTGCATACCCCCGTAGAATACGTGCTCCAGGGTAAGCCGGCCCCCGGCGTCGATATGGGGGAGCAGCCTGCGATAGAAGGGTTTGTATTTTTTTTCAAAGTCGATACGTATGCGGTCCACTATGCTGGAAGTAAGCATCAGCCTGTTGTAAAACATCAGGAAATAGAGCCCGTTCAGGAAAACACGTATCATGTGCTGAACCACCGTCCCGTTGGACTTTTCAATAATTTCCCCGAGAAGCTCGTCCCCGAGAATCTCGTCTCCGACGAGCCTGGTGGTCGAGTCGATCACTTCATGAGTTTTATCCACTATTTCCTGTGTCTGTTTCTTGGCCTCTTCATCGCCGAGCCTGAGCGCTTCGAGCAGGGCGGACCGGTTCACCAGGGCGGAATCCCTGCCGGCTTCCACCAAGGCCCTGGCGATATCCTCTTTCAGCGCGCTCTCATCTGTTGCCAGGGTATCGAGCTTTTCCCTTGTTTCCTCCAGGAGAAGGACCTTCCCCCTGTTATCCAGGTTGTCGATCTCATCCCAGCGCCTGCCGAAATTTTCAGTTTCCCGCTCTTCATCCTGAACAGGGGAGCTCATGACAGGTTCCGGCGGCTTTACATCTTCGCCTGCGGCGCAGGATGAAGCAGGCTCTTTTTCACCTTCCCGCTCTTTGATTCTGCGAAGGAGCCATTCTTCGTCTGCATCATCCATCATGTCGATGAGTTCCCGGGCTCTCTGCTCATCGATAAAGTAGTGCCAGGAAGATGTGTCGCTTTTCCAGAAATCTTTATTGTTGAAATAGAGCGCCTGTATCGGGATTTTTTTAATACGACCGTCCTCCCTGTGGCGGCATATAACGGATTCTCCCTCTACCAGGAGCATATGCAAAAACAGGGGATATTGGTCCATTAAGCCGCGCAAAGAAAGGATTTTCATGTTTTTACCGGGTATACCTCTTTCTTATCAGCCTTGTTCTACATATCCATATACAAACCGGGCTTATACTAAAAAGTGTAGTAAAGTATAGCCCGACCGGCAAGTAATATCATGATTTTCCTAACAGGTTCTTGTATAATACTCACGGGAGGCTGTTACGTGTACGGAAATGATGGAAACAGGGTCTGGTTGGAAGTCAGTATTCCACGACTCAAAGAGAATTTCAGCCGAATACGCGACTATGTTCAACCTGCCGAGGTTATAGGTGTGCTAAAGGCAAACGCCTATGGTATAGGGGTAGCCCCGGTGGCGGAAGCCCTTCTCGAGGCGGGAGTCGCCGGTTTCGGGGTCGCGGAGCTGCGTGAAGCCGTTGAGCTGACCCGCTTCGGTGTACCTGTGCAGATACTCGGCGGGGTTCTGGATGAAGAAATCCCGGAGGCGGTTTCAAGGGGTATTATTCTTCCCGTAACGGAATACGCGGTGGCGGAGCAAATAAGCGGGGAAGCAGAAAAACAGGGCAAAACCGCCTCTGTAGAAATTCTCGTGGATACGGGCATGGGCAGACTCGGGGTCTTGCCGGATGAAATTCCTTCCCTTGTACCCCGGATAACAAAACTCCCTTCGCTGAACCTGCAGGGAATCTACAGTCATTTCCCCATTGCCTACAGGGGGGAACTGGAGGATTTCAACGCCCGCCAGCTTTCCCGTTTTCTCGAGATCCTCCGGGACATGGAAAACATGGGAATTTCTTTCTCCAGGATACATATCGCAAACAGCGATGCGGTAAACAACATCCCCGCTTCCTTCAAAAAACCCTTTACCCATGTTCGTGTCGGACTGAATCTTCATGGCTCCTTCGAGAACGAAGGCCGCCGTTCCATAGAGCTTGCTTCTATATTCACCTTGAAGACCAGACTCATTTCAATACGAACCCTGCCGGCCGGTACCGCCATAGGATACGGGAGAACCTACACCCTGCGTCATCCCACGGAGGTGGGGACCATTGCCGCGGGATACGCGGACGGGCTGCCTTTAGCCCTCTCGAACAGGGGATACGTACTGGTACACGGCGTGCCATGCCCGGTGCTGGGAAGATTATCCATGGACTATACCACAATATCGCTGGAAAACGCCCCGGGAGCACAACGCGGAGACGAGGTGGTGTGCCTGGGGGCGGACGGGGAAAACGAAATTACCGTGGAGGAATGGGCTCGGCTCAAGGGCACCCACGCCTATGATATCATTTGCTCCTTTGGAACGAGGGTTTCGAGAAGATACATATCCGGCCCGGTCAGGGAATGATACCCAGCTTTCTACCTTCTTCACCGGCTATTTCCAGCACGGTATCCAGCTCCCGGTCGGTGTGGGTAGCCATGAACGACGTCCTGATCATCGACCGGTTCGGCGGTACCGCCGGAGTTATGACAGGATTGACGTATACCCCCCGTTGATAGAAGCCGTGCCAGAGCTGAAAGGTCTTTTCCACATCCCCCACAATAAGAGGAACAATCGGCGTTACGCTTGCCCCTACATTGTATCCCAAGTCACTGAACCCCTTGATCATCTTACGGCCGATTTCCTGGAGCCGCCGTACCCTGTCCGGCTCGCTTTCCATGATATCGATGGCCTTCATAACCGAGGCAATGTTGGCCGGGGGCATGCTGGCGCTGAAGATGAGCGGCCGGGCAAAATGCTTGATGTAATCTATGATTTCTGATTTCCCCGAGATGAATCCTCCGATAGAACCGAAGGACTTGGAGAAGGTGCACATAATCAGGTCCGCCGAACATCCCTTGCCGTGGTATTCACAGGTGCCCCGCCCTGTTTCGCCGACAACCCCGATGGCGTGGGCCTCGTCGAGATAGACGGCGGCGTTATATTTCGCCGCCAGGGCGTTCATCTCCGGCAGTTTGACCACGTCCCCTTCCATGCTGAATACACCGTCCGTAATGATGAGCTTGGAGGCATCCAGGGGAACATTCGCAAGCTGTGTTTCCAGATCATCAAAATTGCCGTGTTTGAAACGATGGACGTGAATCCGCCGATGTATACCTACGGCGAGGAAAATGCCGTCCATGATGGATGCGTGATTGAACTTGTCGGTGAATACGTGCTCGTCCCTTCCTAACAGGGCGGCAATGGAGCCCAGGTTCGTCTGGTAGCCGGTGGTAAAACAGAGGGCCGCCTCGGTGTGGGTAAATTCGGCTATTCGCTCTTCCAGTTCGACATGCAGGGCGAATGTTCCGTTCATGAGACGCGAACCGGAGCAGCTGGTACCATGCAGGCGAATCGCTTCCATGGCCGCTTCCTGCATCCTGGGATCGAATGAGAGACCCAGGTAATTGTTCGAGCCCGCCATAATGAACTCGCGCCCCTCCATGATAACCCGGTTCCCCATGCTGCGATCGATCGGTTTATAAAAGGGGTAGAGCCCCCTATTGCGGGCGTCCTGGGCCGCCTCATATTCGAAACATTTTTTAAAAATCGGTATGTTATTTCCCATTGTTATTTCCCATTAATAATCTCCCCATGAATTTTTTTGCCTGCTTTTTTTATATCCCCGTCCATAATAGCACGAACCAGCCCAGGGAATAAACGATTCATCAGGTAGATGAATTTTCCATTCAGTCCGGGGATGATGAGAAATTTATTCCGTGCCAATCCTCGTAAAAGGGCTTCCGCGACAACATCGGGGGAATATAGCTTTGCACGACCTGAAACAGCCCTGGTTTCCGCCGGCTTGGTCTTGTTCTCTTCAATAAGCTGCGGAGTATCGGTATCCGGTGGGCAGAGTATGTGTACCGATATTCCGTGGGGTTTCAATTCGGCGCGCAGCACCTCAGACAGGCCGAAAACGGCGAACTTCGACGCCCCGTACGCGGCGTATCCGAAAACGCCGAGAAACCCCGCTATAGAACTTATATTTACAATAGTACCGCCGTGCTTTTTCATAAAGGGCACTACAGTCTGGAGAACATTCCAGGTGCCGAAAACATTTATATCCATTGTTGCCTTGAACCGCTCGGCGGGAATAGAATCAAAATAATTGGGATAAGCAATTCCGGCACAGTTTATAACCAGGTCGGGAACACCAAGGCGTTCCACCGCCTCACCAAGAAGCTTACCGGTCGTTTTTGCGTCCGAAACATCACAGGAAAGGGTTTCTATCCTCTGTGCTTCGGACCTGCGGAGCGCGGCGACGGAAGAGCGGGCTATAGACAACCTTTCGGTATTCCTGGCTATCAGGAGAATATCCGTCCCCCGCCGGGCGAGGGCACCGGCTATGCTCAAACCTATACCGCTCGAACCGCCGGTAATCCATGCAAGAGAATATTTATGCTTTCGCTTCCGCCGTTGTGTGGACATAAAATATCACCTTTATAGTCGTAGAAAGTTATTTTGTCAACCTTGAGACAGTCTAATCAGTGCTGACGCACGAAGGCACCCGCAAAGGCGGAAGGGGGGTTGTGGATTGATACAAAGGCTTAGTTTTAGTACATTATAGGGGGAATTAACTTGTACAAGGAGAAGCCATGACCCATATAAAATCAGCCTTTGAAATTGCCCTGGAAAGGACGGAAGACGTTAAGGGGGACAAGGAAACTATTCTTGTCTACGAGCTGAAAAATGAAGGAATGAAACTGGTTTCGGAAGCGCTCAGAAACCCGGAAAAGGCGGAGGACCTTAAAAACCGGGCGGCGTCTCTTTCTGCAAAGGATCGTACATCCTTTATGGAAGGAGTATCGTCCGCACTTCTATCGAACATTTCTCTCCCCTCCGGTGATGATTTCGAAGATACCCTTGAAACCCTGCGGACCGTATTCCTTTCAGTCTCTAGTGATAAAAAACGAACCAACCATGTGTTCAATCAGCTGAAGGAATTCATCGCCCAGTTCGTACAGAACAGGAAGCAACTGGAAAACAACCTTATGTCCCGGTACGAACCCCGACTCAGGCAAAAGGAAGAGGAACTGTACAAGCGGATGGGGGCGAAAGTTCATCTCGAACCGATGCAGGACCCGGAGTTTGTATCCCTGTTAAACGAAAACAGGACCCAGCTGGAAGAACGATACTCCCAGGCCATGAACAAGGCGAAAGCGGAACTTCACAATCTTCTGTAAATTTCAGTGCTTCACCGAAAGGCGGAAATAATACCCAGCCATGACTCAGGAAGCATGCTTATGGGGTAAATGAGGCCCATATTGCCCGTATCCTCGTTGATAATAATGGTAGGCAGTCCGATTAATTCGTAATAGACATTGCAAGCGGCCCCTCCGGAACTGCCGCCGATTATTTTCCCGTCGGTTTTAAAAAATGTGCCGAACTCGCCCTTCTCGAATCCACTGATAATACCCCGGGTCAATGAAACGGATACCCTTGAACCGGTTCCTCCTGTGCTTGGAAAGCCGATTATTGAGATGGGCTGACCGATTTCCACCTGTCCGGGTTTGCCGAGGGTAAAATAAGGAAACTCATACCTCCGGGGCAGCGGCTGACCATATAGCCCCGAGGTAATCTTGAGCAATGCAAAATCCCTCTCCCGATCTGTTTCCAGGACCTCGGCTTTGAAAAGCTCCCTGGGCGGCTCATCGGTTGAAAACGTCATGGCTATATACAAATTCGCCGAGACCTCGCCGGAAAAACCCTGGATAACATGCCAGTTAGTAAGTATCAACCCGTCGGGAGACACGAGACAACCGGAACCTTTCCCTGCTTCGGCTATAACCTCCACCGTGGCCATAATTGCTTTTTCGATATCCCCGGCGGGGTCCGGCGGGTAAGGTATCCCCATGAGTTCCTCCGGCGGGTCGGCTGAAAATGTGGCGACTATTGAAAAGGGAGAGGCTTTCCCCTTGCTCAATTGATCGATGACGAGAATGTAATAGGTCCCCCGGGGTATGGAACCCGAGGAATGCCGGCGAATGAGAAGCTGTTCGTTCCCCAGCAGGCTTTCGCCGATATAATCGGCATTATCGTATCCCAGGGGGGGGCCGTCCTTCCTTACAAAAAGATCAATATCACCTTCGGCATTGAATACATCGATCCTCAGATCTTCCACGTGATCCGGTACATCCAGCCGAAACACCTTGAACATCCCGTCCTTCGGTAAAAGTTCCGATGAATACGCTTTACCCGGAGAAAGCTTGGCCGAGGGTTCCGCCCGTAAGACCTCGTAGGTAATGGTATAGGGCACAACACCCATACGCTTACCGCCTGCCTCCGGAAATCCCGAACGCCGGTATGTCACATCGATAAAATACCTGCCCGATTCCAGGGGAGGATTACTGAAACGGGTAATAAAAATAACCTCGTTATAATCTTCGCTTTCCGAATAGGCGTCCACGTCCTTGTAATCCCGGATCTCCTCGCCCTTTTTGATAAAGAGATCGAGATCTGCGGGAGACTCATTGATGGACAAACGTATTGCAAAGGCGTCCACCGGCACCCGAATGGTGTAGGTATCATAACTGGAATAATCCAGAGAAATTTCGACCTTACCCCGAATAGTTTCTCCGGGATCGATTTCCGGGAAAGGAAACTTGCCGCCCTTGGCCGCGAACATATACTGAACGGCGAAAAATAGAAAAAGAGTTGCGACTACCCTTCTGACCTTCACTGTTATCCCCCGCACCTTGTCATGCTGTGAGACATAGTATCACAGAAATACAGCTTTTTCAGGTACCCCGAGGGCGGATTGCATAAGCCGGGAGAGAATATTATTGTAGAGATAAGAAGGGTTTTGAAACGGAAGGCGGTTTAAGTATGAATACTCCGAAGGGTACCTGCGTCCTGAACGCGGGGGCCTGGGGAACGGCAGTTTCGAAGGTCATAGCAGAGAAAGGAAAGCCGGTTATTCTCTGGGATCCCATGAAAGATGTAGTGGATGAGATAAATACCCACCACAGGAACTCGCGGTATCTCCTGGGTGTCGATCTGCCCCGGCATGTTCCGGCAACCACAGACATGGCGGAAGCCGTAACCGGGCGCGAATACATCCTCCTGGCCACTCCTTCATCCTATGTGCCGGATGTAACGAAAGTCCTCGCCTCGTTGCCGGATATTCGTAAAGGTTCCGCGTTGATCGGGGTCTTATCAAAGGGTTTTCTACCCGGGCCGGAAGGACCACAACTTATTCTGGAGTTTATGGAAAATTACCTCCCGGGGTTATACAAAGACAACCTCGTGTATATCTCCGGGCCGAGCCATGCCGAGGAGGTTTCAAGAGGAAAAGTCACCGGCCTTATCAGCGCCTGTGTGAACGGCAAGAATTCCATACGTGTACGGGAATTACTCTCCGGGAAAAGTCTTTTAATCTACTCATCCCTGGACGTAATCGGGGTCCAGGTCTGTGCCGCAGTAAAAAATGTCATTGCCATCGCCTTCGGTATATTGGACGCATTGACGGAGATAACCGATTCCTTCGGTGATAATACCGAAAGTCTGCTCCTTGCGGCGGGCCTGGCCGAAATTCAGCTGCTCGGCCTTACCCTGGGCTCTCGTTATCCTGAAACCTTTACTTCAATTGCCGGCGTGGGAGACCTGGACGTTACCTGTCGCAGCCGGCACGGCAGGAACCGCCGGTTCGGAAAAGAGATCATTACCGACCGGATTCTCAACAGATTCAACGACCTGGACGACCTGAAAAAAAACATCCGAGATATAGGCTATTTACCCGAGGGAGTGCATGCCTGCGGATACGTCCATGACTTCGCCCGGCGGTACAAACTCAAACTGCCGGTGTGCGAAGCGGTATACCGTATTCTCAACCGCGAAGACGCCCCTTTCGAGATTATACGAAAGGTGATTGCGGTCATCATGTAGAACACGCCGGCCGATTGTCTCCGGGGGCACATCGCTGAAAGCTTCCCTGATACTTTTTGTAAACACGTCACGATGGGGGCCCTAGCGCGCGTAGTGCCTCCCGGCCGGCCGCGGAACTGAAGGCGGATCGATCCTTTCCCGGAAAAATTTCCCCGTACCGTCGGTATTACGTTTCGACAGGCCGAAGACTTCAGCCGGAAAAGCTTCATGATAATCCAGCCCGTTGACCAAGCTCACTTCATACCCCGCGACCGACGCCGGAGCAAGGAATATAACAGACAGAATTAAGACATGCACAAAACCTTTCCGGACATAAAACACCCTCACGAATAAGAATATCTACTGCCCTAGAGCTTGTTACTACCACCAGGCCCGGAAAGATACAAGAATATCCGCCTAATAAAGGGTCATTCTCAAAAAACAACAAGCTTTTGGGCACTAAAAAATGATGGTATGTCAGCCCCCGGGGGTCAAGTTACAGGAGCTGTATCCTGTTCCTCCAATTCTTCTGCCGGAAAGCTGATTCTGAATAACGCGCCGGAATCGTTTTTTACCTCGAGAATACCATTGATCTGAGCAACCAGAGCCGTGACCAGTTGCAGACCAAGGCCGGACGGATCTGAATTTTCAGGCATGCCCGGTCCGTTATCGGATACCGTCAACACATATCCACCCCGATCACTGGAGCCGGCAAAGGTTATGGTTATTTCGGGGTGTTCTACGCCCGGCAAGGCGTGCTGGATACTGTTGGTCAGGAGCTCATTGACTATAAGACCGCAGGGAAGTGCAGTATTGAGAGGCATGGTTCCCCGGGCTAATTCAAGGGTATAATATATAGGAGATCCCGCTTTTGTCTTTTGGTACAGGGAGACAAGATCTTGTATGTGATTGGAAAAATCAATCCCGGACATGGTATCCGAAGAATAGAGACTCTCGTGCACCATGGCTAGGGTATCGATCCTGTGCCGACTGTGTAAAAGCTGTTCTTTTACCATGGGCTCGCTCACTTTTTCCATTTCCAGGTTAAGCATGCTGGTTATAATCTGGAGATTGTTTTTAACCCGGTGATGGACCTCCTTGAGAAGGATATCCTTCTCTTCCAGGGTTTGCAGAAGCCTTTCTTCCCGTTCCCTAGATTCGGTTATATCCCGTGCAGCGGCATAGATTATATCGTCCCTGGCAATGGATCTCCATTCTATCCATCGGTATGTCCCGTCAACACACCTGTAGCGATTTACAAATCCCTTTATCATATTGCCTCGGGATAAATACTCTACCGCTTCAAGTGTAGCCGTAATATCGTCGGGATGGACAAACTCTATGAATCTGCTTCCCCGGAGGGTTTCGAGAGGATAACCCAGTATCCTTTCCCATTCGGGGTTCACTCTGATAAAACGACCGGTTGTATCGGTAATACAGAGAAGTTCCAAAGTGAGATTAAAGAATCGGTCCAGTTCCCTTACTTTTTCCACGAAAGCCTTCTTTTGAACGGCCCTCTGATAGAGATATATCGAAAGAAGGACCGATAGGAGAATACCTCCGAAAAGTATCAACCAGGGTAAGAGGGAACTGTTGGTCATCACATAACCGGGGGTTGCTTTTACAACAATACTCCATGTACTGTCGGCAAAAGGAAACCCGTTAACCTGTATAAGCGGCTCATCGGCGAAAAAAAGGGGTATTCTCTTTCTGTAATCAGGAATAGTATCGTTATAATTAAAAAGCACCTGCCCCCCAGGTGGAGATCCTGAAATGATTTCAAACGAGAGCCCCAGGGGGGGAACATGGGATAGAGGTTTTTCTACCAGATTCTCAATCATGAACTGTCCCAACAGCATGCCCTGATATGTCTGCGCATTAGTTAATGGGTTATCGTCGGGGCCGAATACCGGATACAAGACCGTGATAGACTGTGTATCATCAAAGGAAGAACGGGATAGGATACAAGATTTCTGTTCCTTTGCCCGCTCCACCTCACTCTTTTGGTAGGGTTTTAATTGGTAATCCTGATTATCCCCAGGCAAAACAAAATCGAGTTTTGAATCCTCACCTCCCGGAGGAATCCATACCAGCCTTCGGAATATACCGGCATCCATCCACTGCCGGGTAAACACAGTGTATTCGTCTAAGGTGACTACCTGAGAAGCGTTAAAAAAATTACTCAATGACTGAAGGTTGACCAGTGGTGTTTGAATAAAGCTCTTTACCACCTGAATTCTCCTGAGGGCGTCATTTCGGAAATGATGCTCCATGTTTTTTCTGGATTCATACAGGGATGCAGAAAATAAAAGCAGCGTCAGGAGGAAGAAACCAAAGCAGGAGATAATATAACTTGTGGTGGATATCTGGTAACCCTTTGATGTTGACTTCCGGAAAATTTTCATTTTCTCCGTTATATAGTCTCCTCAGGTCCACGGTCGTGAACAGTATTAACAGTATAAAAGATAGGAATGCCGACTTCAATATTTCTCGTTAACATTCCTCTTCCCTACGCCCGAATGCTGGACAGAAAGTCTTTTTTTTGTTATTTTCTCAGGGTGATACGGCGCCGTACCCAAGTGGTAAGGGAGAGGTCTGCAAAACCTTTATGCACCGGTTCGAATCCGGTCGGCGCCTGTGTGCCTTAGTAAAGGATCTATCGACCGGGCAATTTCATTGTCCGGTCGGCGCCTCTCTGTTTGAGTACAAACCATATCTGCAAGCCGGGCAGGCGGGGCCTGTCCGGTCGGCGCCTGTGTGCCCATGCGGTAGCATGGGCCTTTTTTTCAAGCCGGGCTGCTTACGCAGTCCTGAGTGCGGCCTTCGGCCGCGCATCTACGCGAAAGGCTACCGCCTTTCGCTCCGATGTCGGCGCCTCTCTACTCAGAAACCCGGTGTCCTTCGGGTTTCTTCGTCATTATTGCAAGCCGGGCAGCTTACGCAGTCCGGTAAATCGACACAAACAACATACCGTGATGAAGCCGCCATTATAAGCCATGCAAAGGCTGAAAGATGGTATTCCACAAGGTAAACGAAAACACCGCCTGATTCAGTAAAATAGTCAAGCTATTTTTGCAAAGGTCTCATTTGCAAGCTATCTTGTAACAACAATTCTCATTTTGATTCTATTCGTAGAAACAGCATGTTAGGCAAATCTCCAATATCTCCAGACTAGACTTTTTTCCGGCTCCCTAGTATATTCTTATCTATGGGAGGGAAAACCGACTGGTTCTCCACATTACGAGGGTTTCTCGAAGAGGCGATCGGACAATTTCCCGATAAACGGACCGGGAAAAATACGCGTTATTCGATCCGTGAGGCCGCACTCTCGGCGTTCTCGGTATTCTTTACCCAAAGCCCCTCCTTTCTCTCACACCAGCGGTTGATGCAGCGGCAAAAAGGCGGCAACAATGCCAAAACCATCTTTTCTATCCGCGCAATTCCCACCGACAATCAGATCCGATCGCTGCTTGATCCGGTCGAGCCGACTACGGTATTCCCGGTCTACAGAAAGGTCGTTTCACTGTTGGAGAAAAAAGGGACAATCGACTCGTATCGCTCCTTTGGAAACACGATTTTAATTGCCCTTGACGGGGTATGGTTTCATTCCTCGGAGAAGGTATTTTGTCCCCACTGTAATTGGAAAGACCATCGCAACGGGAGACGGACCTATTATCACAGCGCGATTACTCCGGTGATCGTGCAGCCGGGGAACAACCGGGTCATCTGTCTCGAGCCGGAGTTTATCCGCCCACAGGACGGCAACGAGAAGCAGGATTGTGAGAACGCGGCGGCGAAGCGATGGCTTTTAGGCCCCGGATTATCCTATCTTCCCTACGGAGTGACGCTGTTGGGGGATGATCTGTATTGTAAGCAGCCTTTGTGTGCGCGTATGCTTGGGGAAGGGTATAACTTTATCCTCACCTGTAAGTATTCTTCTCATAAATACTTAGCGAAATGGATCGAAGCATGTGATCCGAAGGAAGACCTGCATGAGAAGTTCATAAAACGATGGACGGGAAAAGAGCGGTTATATTATCGCTACCGGTTTGCCGAGAACGTGCCGCTGAAAGAGGGCGAGGATGCTCTGCGTGTAAACTGGGCTGAGTTGACCATTTTCGACAAGCAGGGCAAGGAGAGGAAACGCCACGCTTTCGCCACCAATCATCCTATCACCAAAGATACCGTTGTCTCCCTGATTGAGGCGGGACGAAGTCGCTGGAAAATCGAGAATGAGCACAACAATACGCTGAAAACGAAAGGGTATAATCTTGAACATAATTTCTGTCACGGGAAGAAGAACCTATCCAATCTGTTGCTCACCTTCAATCTCATCGCCTTTCTTTTCCATACCGTCCTCGGGTTTTTCGACAAACGGTACGCGCTTATTCGCTCAACGCTACCGCGGCGGGACTGGTTCTTTCAAGACCTTCGGACACAATATTTCTTGTTTAAGAACTGGATCGATCTCCTGTGCGTCATGCTCAAAGGCTTGGAACTTGAAGACCCCGGTGGATAAAATCATCTCCACTCACCGGCCTCCTCCTTTCGGTAAAAGACACTTGATTGTTCCTCATTTTTTCTTCCCGTTCATCCCGTGTATTAGAGTTTCCTTAACCGGTCATAGAGCAAGCGTTTTAACTATAGTTCCGTTCGCCAGGTCTTTCTTAACCTCGATTTTTTGATTTTACTTAATCGAATGGTCCGCACGATTAGAGTGGAGAAGGGAAAAAATGGAGAATATCTTTGCTATGGATAATACATAACCGACGGTTACTATTACGAAAATAGCCGCACCGGAATAGCCGCACCCGGCTGTTTTCATCCTTTCGGTTGCCGCGCGGCGGCATGAGCAACTAACCAAAAAATTGGCCGTTTTCCTCAAAATGAGAATTGTTGTATCTTGTATGTGAAAAATTGAACTTCATGCCAACAACAAGAAACAGAATCATTCGCGTTTGAAATACTGCCCTTCGTTGGGCTTATGAAAACGATTCTCAACGCGGGTATACACGATACTCGTCGCTTTGCACTTCCGCTTTGTCTGGTCCATGAATCCCAGGGTGAACTTGTCGTCGGGTTTCTGGAAGATATCCAGTCCCCGGCCCAGTATGATTCTCCACCCGGTATCGGTCTCGATCCACCGATCTTGAAGGTTCGGGTCGAAGGTAAAGGTGAACTCAATATCGTCCCGGCTTAATCCCTTCTTTAACTCGCTCAGGGTGTTCGTTAGCTCGTATTCATGAAACTCATCCGTCGTGGTAATCAGCGATACGTTGATCGGGGATTCTTGGGGTTCCAGGATCTCGCAGAAACTCATGAGATTGAATACCTGGTATTGAAGGCGGATGTACGGATCGTAGATCCGGATTTCCGTTGCACCCTTGAGATACGGCAGAAAGAGTTTCTCGAAGGATATACCGCGCCGGCCTTCTTCAATATCAACCGTTCGTTCGTCGGGCTTGCGGCCAGGATCGAGGGGATCTATTTTCGTTTTCTCTACATCAGGATCGGGACGTTCGGTGGGATGGGAGAGCTGGAACTCGTCAGGCACGGTACTCTTGATCGTAACCCACTTGAACTCGTGGTCTATTTTTGCCAGTTCATCGCGTATCTGCTGCCGCATGCGAATCGCCGGGTTGAGACAATAGGTACTGAACTCCTCCTGGGTTACATTCAGATCTGGGAACAGCAGTTTCAGGAAGCCCTCCGCCAATCTGGCGATTGCCTTATTGTCCCGCATGTCTTCGCATTCCGGCAGTACAAGATGCTGGGTAACGAAGTCGGCGTATCGCAGATCCACGCGTAATTCATGCAGGACCTCGCTGAAAAAATCACCTTTAAAACCGTAGGTTTTCGACGGTGTATTGCGGGAAACCCGGGGCATAAACCACCCCTCGATAAGGCCGTGGATCCGGTCAATAAAGGCGGACTCCTGGAGGGCGGTCGGAAGCTCTTTGAAAATGCCGTCGCTCTCGTACAGGGGCAGGCGATTCATGCCCAGGGTGATGTTTCCGAGCATAACAAATCCTGACTCGGATGTACCAAGGTCTCCGGTAGCCCTCCGGTATCGGCCGCTTTCCAAATACATCTTCAACGCTGCCATCGCCTCTCCGGCTGCGTCGGTCTGTATCTTCTGAATCTCATCCACCACCACAACGTCGTACCGCGGAATGAGTCCTATCTGTTTTGTATTGCTGTTGAAAAACAGCGACGGCGCGGACAGTTTGCCCCCGGGGATGACTGCGGCGTACCGGCTGATGTTGTCAAACACGAAGGACTTACCGGTCCCCTTCGGTGCGAGTTCCGTAATGTTAGCCCTAGGTTCCACGAGCGGGATTATCCGGCTCAAGAGAAGAAGCTTCTGGGAAAGCCGGAGCACCTCCGGGTTGAACTGGCAGCTTGAGACAAGCAGATCGATCCATTCCTCCACCTCGAAGTGCTTACGAGAATCGCGATAATAGTCCAGGTCTACTCCGGGGGACTGAAAGGGCTTGAAGTCCATCATCCATATCTGCCCCTTCTTTACCTCCTCGCCGTCCGGGGGAACGTACCGGAGGGTTCCAAGCCCCCACATACCGGTTTTTAAGAGCATCGGGTTCTGATCGATGATATCCTTCTGCACCATACCATTGTTGATATCCAGTAACGGTATACCCAGATCATGGGTGTTACGCTCCAGGCTCACATTGACCCGGAAGTCGTCGAGGATACGAACCTCTTCCTGTTCCATGAGCCTGTTCAGTATCGTGTTCTTGTCCGCCTTCTGGGGCAGGAACCGGGAGACCGTATTGACTATCTCTGCCCGGCCTTCTTCAGTCAGTTCATCACCATCCATGAACTGGCTTATTATCCACTCCCCCACATAGACAGGAATCGCCCGAGCACCGAAGCCCGCCTTCCCCATGAGGCCCTTATTGATTATTACTTCACCCTAGTAGTCCTGGGCTTTTCTTTCAAAGGATTGCATGGTATTGAGCCTCCATTAGAGATTTTTAAGCGAGAATCCGCCGGATGTGGCCGATTTGAACTCGGCCGGAAGAATCACCATCTGCTCATATTCTTCGCCGTTGATGGTGTACCGAAGTTTCAGCTCCAGGTCCGTTTCAGTTTGAGCCGATTTCTGAAAATAAAGGTCGATCGACAGGGTGGCCGTTGATGCGGCTCCCACGTCATGCAATGTGACACCTTTTATCGCGGCATCCGGAGAGACCAGGTCAAGGCCGATCGGATGGATAACCGTGGGGTTCGGATTCTGTATCTCCATCTCGATGGTTACAACGCGCAATATGTAAAACCGCGCCTTTTGTGCATCCGGGGTCATGTCGAGATTCAAGAACCGCACAAACGGTTTCTTCACGGCCGCGGCTACCAGACCATATCGGGCGCACGGCACGATGACTTCTTCCGGCGAAACACCGCCGTGTACATATCCTCTGTCGGCACCGGGCTTCCGTACCGTGTTGTGTCCCCGGGGAAGAAAATGCACACAACCTTTGTCCGCAAAGGGGGTGGTAAATCGGTAGCCGATATCCCAGAGATTGGGAGGCACTTTAACGGCCTGGTCACCGGTCATGGTGGCAACACGGTGTTTCTCATCCGTGAAAAGCTTGCTTATGACGGAAGAGTCGAAACTTCTCCACTCATCCTCGAGGATGCGGCACGCCCCGTGGTCCGTAACCACCAGGATCGATACATGTTCCCGCGGTCCCGTCCATCGATCGCACATGTCAGTGAGGGCTTCGGCGAGCTGCGCATACGATCGGCCGAGCTCTTCTTCACAGGTGCGGTTCTTGGATTCTATATCCGAATGCAGCAGCTCATCACCCTCGATGTGGTTGAACAGGATTACCGACGTCTGGGCCCCCGGATCGAACTCCGATAGGTCCTTGATCGTCGTGATGTACCGGGTAGGCACACCCTTCCAGTCGCGGTTTGATCGATCCGCCAGGAGACTACCGTAGGATTCATCGGTCCGTCCCGGGCGATTTGAAATGAGAGCGGCCTTATTGTATGCCGTCACCGTAGGAAGGGCGGCATACCGATACGCGTATTCATGCCGTCTGAATCCGGAAACCCGGAGGGCATGGTCCAAGGTATCGGCGAACTGAACAGGTAAACAGTCAATCATCAGGATCACCGTTAAACGAGCTTCAGTTTCGCCTGCGCTTAGAGGGTTCAAGGCGTGAATAAGACCATACTTCGGGTTTGCTTGAATGGCGGTGTAGTTGTCAATATACCAATCTGAAAAACGGCCGACGGTTTCTTCTAAGGCGCCGTCATATCTACCATTTCGTACCTGCCAATTACGATATGGCAGATACTCTTCCACCGCCCATTGCAGCCACCGTTTACTCTCCCAGGTGTCGTCTCCGGAAAGAAGAGCCGGGTACTCAGGGCGAACAACATGACGTAAGGACGCAAGACGGTTTGGCCGGACCCCGGCACATCCCTCGAAGGCGAGCTGAACAGCACGAATGTCTTCGATGGTCGGTTCAAATAGACCGCTTTTCAACAAGCCTTCTACAAGCCGGTATTCTTCGACCGTTGTTCCCGATACCCAGGATACAACTTTTCGAAACTCATCGCTTGTGCCGACCGTTGCCGTCAGATCCTTGAAAAGCAGCTCGATCTGGGTGAGCGCTTCTTCCCGGATCGTAGGTTCCAACGGTATCTCACTACCCACATGCCGGGGGATCCTCCGCGCGCGGGACGCCTGGCCTACCGGGAGGATGCGGTCAAGCAACTCCTCGGGATACTTCCCAAGCAGATGAGATGCGGAAATTAATCGCCAGATGATTTCAGCATCCTCCGACAGGTGTTCACAGAGATCGGCCAACCAATCGACACTACACGCTGCCTGCCACAGGGCAGATAAGCGCCGTAATGCCTCCTCCAGGATTGGATACCGTTTCTTCAGCGACGGATACTCATCGTCCGTCAAAACCGCAATGAGACGGCCAAAGGAATCTTCGGACACCGAATCCACACCAACATCCGGTCCCAACAGTGCGGCGACAAGGATTGCCTCGAAGGTCGTTCCATTACCGCTCTTTCTTTCCAGCGTGGTAAGGTCCTGCTCAAGGATGTCCTGGTCAGATACCCAATCGGGTATTACGGTGGACCACTTTTCCGCAAGAATCGTGCGGGCCGTCTTTTCCGAAGTCTCTACGTTTATCCGCAGCTGAACACAGAAATCCTTTAACCAGGCGAAGTAATGACGGGTACGCACCCATATCTCCAGGTCTCCTCCGTTCTTGAGTGTGGAGACAACGGCACGACAGGCACGGACATAGCCCCCGTCGTCATGGACTTCCAGAACAGTTTCGGGCTTTACAGCCTGCATGTCGCCGACATAATGCAAGGCGAACCGTCCCATGCTTATGTGTCCTTCCTGCCGTGCTTTCGCACGACCGTTTCAATTTCTTCAACGGCATCTGCAGTTACAAGGGACTTATCAACCGCGAACTTCAGGAGAGACCGCAGTACAGCCACCAATCCGTCCAGGTCGTCAGGACACTTAAAGGTTGCCTCCGCGGCATACATATCTTCGACGATTTTTAAATCATACTTCCGCTGTTTATCGATCAGCTCGATATCGACGGCATCACTGTAGTTGCCGTCATCGTCCATGGCACGGATCTTCACCTTCACGTTCGGCTCATCATTCAGCAGGGTGGCAAGATCCAAGGGTCCCGATATATTTTTTCCTGTTTCTGAGGTTTTAGGATCACTTCCATCCACGGTGTACACCAGCGTCGTAGATCCGAAAGGGACATCCACCGCCACAGTCTGTTTGTTGCCGATTTCATAGGTGTGTTGTGCAAGGGCCGGAGGGGGGACCTGGATCCTGGCTTTGTCGACCTCATCTTTTGCCTTGGCCACTTTGGAGGCATAGTCCTGAACATGAAGGGACGTCCATTCGGAAACGCGGCCAAAACCGAAATCAGCCGGGAGCGTAGTCATTATTGTGTTCACAAAGGGCTTACCTTCCCCAAGCCGGGATACAAAGGCAGAGGTATCGCTATCGTCGTACCGGTGTGCGTCCCGCTGAGCGGAATTAAGGTTTTTATACCAGTCTGTTATCACCTTTTCACACTCGACCATATCTCCGCCGGTACCGTACACTCGGCAGAGGGCGTCGGCGATCATACCTTTTACAATGCTTTCCGCCGATGCAAAGACCGCCATATCCCGCTTAAAGCCTTCGGCAACGGTTTCCACATCCGCACCGGTTAATTCGGCCGTTTCGGCCCCGGTGCGGTACAGACCGGGAAGCCGTTCGAGAAGCAGTCCGAAATAGTCGGAGCGCCCCCGCTCATCATCCAGCAGGTCCTTCAGAGCTCCGACTCTTTTCCTGTCATCCGGGTCATACAGCGTTACAACAAGGGAAATAGGAGATAATGTTGAATACCAATCCATAACCGCCTGATAGGCGCTTTTTAGGGTCCGGGATTCACCGTGCTTCAGCTCCGGCTCGCCGGCCGCCACCGCTATCCGGTTTACCATATCCAGTTGTTCGGCGCTGATGTTCCGGATGGAAATCACCACCTGGGACGCCGGATCGGATACAATGTTCGTTATATCTGTATACGACCGCACGGGGTACTCTACCATCCGTGTGGAGTCCTTAAAGAAGGAAAGCCTCTCCCCGAACGCCCGGATGACATGCGCCAGGGTCAAGGTCAGGGCAGTGCCGCCGACACCGTACGGAGCATCCCGGACTTCAGAAAGAAAGGGACCAACGGCAAAACTCTGCCCGGGATCGATATCGTCAATCCGCCGACAAAGTTCCTTGAGAACCGGTACATTATCGCTCAGCTTGGACGCGTCGGATTCACAGGTAAAATAGGCGACCTTGCCCTCTGATCCTGTTTTCTTCAGGGCTCCCGCCCCGGACAGCAGCACTTTTTCGAGGTAGCGCTTTTCACCGTGGTTATCCGGATTTCCGTTATCGACCATAACTCGTTCCGCATTCAGCAGAACCTCTACCGCCTGCCTCAGGGCGGTATTTTTCCCCGTCTTCCAACGGTCGTCATGGCACTGGTTCAGATCGGGGTGTTTTATCCGGGATTTCTCCGTATAAAGCATCTCACACAACATATCCGCAGCCCGATGGGTCTGTTGCGGTTTATCTACAAGAACGGACCCTCCGCGAGTATACCAGCAGGAATCACCGCCTTCGGATATTTGTGTATAGGTTTTCCTCAAAAGTGTAAGAAAACCATCCTGCGGGTTATCCAGGATATCCCGCATCCTTGATTCGGTCTGTGCGGTAATCGTTGAATCCTTGGAGAGGTGATACCGACAGGCTCGAACCTTGAGCAGCATTTCGGTAAAAGGTGTGGGAACATGGGGGATTGAAACCGCCAGGTTATCCCAGGCAATCGTTTTGACGGCCTCCCGGGCGATGGTGATATCGGCCTCGTCTTCACACAACGAATAGACCAGGACCCCCTCGTAGCTTTTAGCCGGATTGGCTCGCTGTGCCTCGTACTCGTTCTTCAAGGAGTCCCACAACTCCTCCCCCAGATCCTTGGCCGGTACGAACACCCTACGGAACCGCTTATCGTCGCTAAAGGGCATATTAAAGCCCTTCGCGTCCAGATACTCATCGGTACTTTTTGATCCCGCTTCGTCGAGAAATGATTGAACGGGGTCGTTCGGGTGCAGCGAGGTATCCGCCATGAACCGTTCGATAAGTTCCCAGGGGTCTTCACCGGAACCCGCGGCCGGCTCGTAGGTCTTCGATTGCGGCCGAAGATAGACCGCTCCGTACTTCACCAAATCTTTAAGCAGGGCTTCGACATGTTTCTTTTCATGGGAGCTCAAGCAGTAAAGCCCGAACTGCAGGTTCTCCAGGCTTGTGGGAATCCGGCACAAGAGGTAGATGAGAATCACCTTCAGGATTCGAAGGCGTTCATCTTCTTCAAGACCGAGAAGATCATCGGGCTTTCCCTTCCGGAGGGCATCCAGGCTCGCGGTATATCCGTTGACAATCCGGCGCTGCCCCTCCCGGAGATCGGGATTCCGCGGCGACAGTTCGCTTCGAAAGAAGGCTACAAGCTGATCGGCAGTATAGAGACTCAGCTTCTCACCGATCCCGGTGATATCGGTCCGTTCAACATACTCCGCGTAAGACGCGGCTACACCGCCTTCGGCACCGGTGAAGAAGGTGAAGGTACTGCGGGCGTCGGAACCCACTTCCGATGACAGCTTGAGCAGGCAGGAAAGCGCCATGGGATGCACGCCGTAGATATCCTCCAGGACCCGGGTGCGCATGTGAGCGGTATCGTCGATCCAGGGGAACAAATTGAGGGACGTGCACAAAGGCAGGAGTTGATCAAACACCGGCGTTCTCGGTGCGATCTCCTCTTTCCATACCGGGCTCTGCTTATCGGTTTCAACAATGGCGGCAATAATCTCCTCGATGCCCTCGTTCAACAGGTCTACCTGGGTTATACGGGCACTCATAACATTCGCGTCGGCCTTACTGAACCGGTCGGCGTAGGACTTGAAATCCTTGTGGATACAGCCGACAAAAAGAACATTCGGCTCATTCTTACAAATTGTTTCCATGAAGCCCTGCAGGATATCCTTGGAGTAGTTAGCCTTTTCCAGGGTAAACCCGAACTCGTCGAAGAACACCGCGAGGCCTTTGAACCGGTCTTTGAACCCGCGGCTGTGAATGAGCTTTCGGATGATGGGAATGAGGTTGCCTGATTTAGCATGGAACTCCAGTCCACCGGTCGTTTCTTTGAAGGCCGACCGGAACAGCTCAATGGCGTGGGAGTCGTAGTTTTTCAAGGATTGCCGAAGCTGCTCTACCGTGGTGGCGGGTGAAATGGACGCCAGGGCGTTGGTAAAATCCTGATAGAAGTTCCTGATCCCGCCGGAGTCCCCCTGGGTCTCCCAATCCGCCAACTGCCGCTCCGCCTCCTCGAACTCCGTCTCTACCTGTGCATCCAGCCCCTTGGCTTTGCAGGCATCGAATATGGCCTTCATGACCACATCTTCAAAACGCCGACCGGAATAGTAGTCGCAGATGGCTACCAGGTACTGCCCGTCCTTGCGGATGTTCTTCAGGTGCTTTGCCGCCTCGGCATCGAGCTTAGCGTAATTCTCATAGAATCCGGCGATGGCCGGATCACCGCTGGAACGGCTTAAGACATTGGCGGTCATCAAGCAGAGATGGGATTTACCGGTGCCGTAGGAGCCGCTTAAGAGATAGAATTTTTTATCGGTGGGTTGAAAGAGCCCCCGGGATATCCGTTCAAAGGCCCGGCGGTGCGCTTTTGTGGGTCGGTACATCGCCATCCTGTCCGCATTCTCCTGGGCTTCTTCGAAGGCACTTTTGAGCTCAACGAAGTTGGCGTATCCGGTCTTTAAGGTAACTACGTCCTTTATCTTTGCCATGGCATCATCCTTTAAGCTAATGGTCGAGGTAGAAAGCAGCCGCGATCTCCCGTTCGGACAAGTATCGCTCAGCCTGGCGGACGATCGCCCGCAGGGTTCCTGTATCCAATTGATCGTGAATGGGGACCGTCAGCGTCTCTTTTTTACCGGCCGGCGAGAGTCTCCGCAGCTTGACGTGACTGCCGCGTTGGGAGATGGTCGCGAAGCCGAGTTGGTGGAACACCGCCACGACGTCCTTGCCCGACATCCGTTTCAGCTTAGGCATGGAGCGGTTCCATCTCCAAGGTTATGAGAACCGGTGCGCCGGGATAGACCCCGCTCTCTTCCGGAGACTCATCCTCGAGATGTAGGGCGAGCGCTTCGCGGAGGTTGGCAATCGTCTGGTCATAGGTGCGTCCTTGCGTTACGACGGGTAGATGGACCGCTTCGGCTACGTACCAGCCTTCGTCTCCGGGATAGATATTGACTTGTATCGTTCTATGCATTTCCTGTTTCTCCTTGCTTGCGTTGGTTGGCGGCCGTGTTGTTTTCGAGTCTCTTCCGCCCGCGTTCCGTGATACGGTAGCGCTGCTTGCTGTTGCGCTGTTTGTCGGGGATCGTCATCTCGATCAGTCCGGCCTCGAGCGCCGGTACCAGATATGCTGTGCGGAAATGCTTTTCGTCCTTCAGCGAAAGGCTCTCCTGGATCTGCTCCCGACTCATTTCTCCCGTGAGAACGGACAATAGCCGCACTTCAGGGGTTACTTCCGGGGTAACTTCGGGGGTAACTGCCTCTTGGGCCTCTCCTTGGGCCCCTTGTCCCTCTTGGGCCTTTTTCCGCACAAACTGCACTTGAAAGGCTTGAGTCACCTCCTGAAGAACCAGCTCAACTTCAGGATAGCTCTCCAACTCCGCCCGCATCCGGCGTATACCGGTACCCCAGGCTTCGATGAGGCCGAGCTCCTTGAAAATGGGCGCCGGAACACGGTTGCGAATCTCTGACCTGCCGGTGCCCAGTGCTTCAGGTGCGAGGGTATCCGGGAGCGGCCCCGGGCTGGTGATTTCAAGCATATCGTCGAAGACTGCGACCTTGATGTCGCTGCCGCTGATGGAATAGTCACGATGTACTACCGCGTTCGTCACGGCTTCCCGGATCGCCTCCAGGGGATACTCCCAGCGGTCCTCGCGGTACACTTCTCCCACCCGTGCGCCCAAGGCGATGTTCCGTTTGATGAAGGCGATGCAAGGCTCAATGCTCGCATGCACGGGACCGTCGAAGGTCGCCTGGTCAAGAAAGACCTTGGTCTCCGTGCCTTTGAAGCGGGCGCATTCAATCTTGGCGTAGGGAAAGGTACGCTGCTTGACGGTACCTTCGGACAACAGGATTGCAGCGGCCGTGGGATTGCGCCCATCACGATCCTCCGTCACAAGACCCAGGTTCAGGTACGCGGCATCATCAAGCTCTCGACCGGTCGCTTTGCGAAAGGCTTCCGTGAAAGCAATCAGGTCAAGCTGCTCCCATGGAACATGGTACTGCGGCTCCTCATCGAAGGTGACCTTTCGCCGCGTTCGCTCGACCTGGATAAACACCTCCGGAACGATCGCGGGTGCACACGTGTCGTAGATATGATTGGACACGCGCTCCTCCAGATCGAACAGGGCCCTATCGGAAAGACCGACGATCTCCCTTGGCTCGTTGCGCACGCCGAAAACGATGCGTCCTCCGGCGCCGTTGGAAAAAGCGATGGCCGTCCGGGCAATCTTGTCGCCCCCGGGCCAGCCTTCCTTGAACTCGAGACGCCGGGATTCGGGTTGGAGCCAGAAGGGGATGTCACTAAACATGGGTTACCTCCTCCTCTTCCCGTACAAAGGCTAGCTTCTCCTGCTGAATTCTGTAGACCTCCTCAAGTCGATCCTTGGGGAGCATAAAAAGATCCTCCTGGTCCCTACCATATAAAGCTAAGAGCCGCTGTTCCAACTGTTCATGGGATTCAAGATTGCCGTCATCGTGGATATGCACAACCGGGACACCCATTTTCCAGAGGTACCTGGAAATGAGGATTGCACGATGGCACCCGATGGGGTCCTTCTCAGCGCAGAGAAGGGCTATCCGATACTGCTTCATCCCTTTCTCGAGACGCTCTATACCCTTTTGAAAGAGTTTCGTTTTCTCCACCAGGGAATAATCTATCTTACCGTCGACATAGCACTCCGGCTCGTCCCGTCTTGCGCCAAGTTCCCTGCCGAGGAATACATACTGTAAACCTTCTGCCTGGAGACTATTTTTCAATTCTTTCTGCGAAAACTCCGGCTTGTACCGGCTGTAGGGTTGTGAACGCACGTCTGCTATGACGTGGATTTGATTTGCCTTCAATAAGGATATGAAGGATTCGATACTGTGAGTTGAGTAGCCGATGGTGTAGATTGAAGCTTCCGAATTCAAACAACCGATCTCCTTAATAGTGTCGGCAGTGCCGACACAATTTTTTCATTCAGTAAGGTTCTTTCTCACTGCCTCTTATACACAATCTTCCCGGTACTCATAATACTCTGCAAAAATCCGCTTCTGTCACTGGTGTTTTCTATCAGTATAGGTTCTATGCGATCATCAATATCCCGTCTCATCCGGTACAACAGGGTTTCCTGGTCCAGAAAATCCCCTTCTACCCTATCAACAATCACCGCCACATCTATATCGCTTGATTCTGTCTGGGTGCCCTTTGCATAAGAGCCATAGAGGATTATCATTTCAGGATCGAAATTTTTGCGGACCGATTCGCTAAATTTTTTTACTGTATCGATAGTTTCTTGTTTATCCACCTGTAGAAATCCTCCGTATCTTTGATTATCAATTCACACCGATCTTCAGTTAATGATTTTAAAACTTTTTCCTTCTCCGTGGGATAGCGCGCTTGAATGTTCATAGGTTGCAGAGTATCAAGGAGGTCCATGTATTTTCCCGGCATATCCGTTTTTAAGCCGCTTTTATTACATAATCTTGAAAGGGAATGTGTATATTCGGGTTCAGCATTCTGCTTTGCCCATATACTCGCCTTCAATGATTTTTCAATAACTTGATGGCACATAAAACCAACGTAGAGAAATCTTTTTCCCTTCAACATAACTTTTGCTGTTTCAAGATCATATTCAGCCATTTCGAGCCAATAGCGAACTTTTTCAGTAGTATTATCAGTCATAGAACATCAACTCAACTCGTCCGTAATCTGGTGCCGTCCTGTCATTTTCAGCAACTTCCAGTGGTTTTGAATTTGGTGTTTCTATAATAAATGTTTGTAAATCATTTTCTTTTTTCGTAGTATCTTCTGTCCATTTCAAAAAACATTTCCCTTCGGACTCAGTTCCAAGGCCCATTTTACGATACAACTCAACTATTTCTGAGTTTTTCATCTCAAAGCCCACCTCTCCTTAGGTTCCTGTTATTAATTATAAAACCCAAGCCAAACATTCACAACCTGTAATATTATCGGATAAATATTACCCCAACACCCTCCCAATCCTGTCATACTCCTCCAGGCACTTCCGCTTGGACATAAACTCTCCGAAGGTCTTCATCTCTAATCCACCCCTTTTCCAATCCAGGTATTACAGATGCGTTCAACATCAATAACGGATGCTTCTCCCGCAGTCCAATATTCATAAAATAAAGGATCCGAACTTTCAGGTGTAGGTTCCGCATTCCGTATCTTGACCAGAGCTGGCGCAGCGACACACTCCCCGAGTACAAGCGCGGTCTGAGGTGCTAACGCAGGCAGCTGCTCAAGCATCGGTCCGTATATACCCGGGACGATCTCCTTGAAGTAGCGCAGATCTTCCGGATTCTGAAGCCGGTGCACGACGAAACTGCTGCATTGGGACAGGACCGTTCTCGACAACTCACTTGGTCGCTGAGAGGCGACAACCAAGCTCAAGCCGTATTTTCGGCCCTCACGTGCTATTCGCTCAAACACGTCCCGCGCAATGGACTCCTCCTCTCCAGATCGTGGCTGCCGGATGTAGTTCTGTGCTTCCTCGAGAACGAGAACCACCGGCAACGATCCTCGAGCACCCATTCCTCCGGTTTCGCCGAGGCGCTGGAGGAACTCAAGTACCAGTCTGCCTATCAAGGCCGTCACATTCTCAAGGACTTCCCCAGCGAGCAGACTCATGTCCAGAACGACAGTGTCAAACGGTCCGCCTCCTTGGCGTTGCCGGTCATAGAACGGCAGTATCCCTTGAGGTAGAGTGTCAACTGGACAGAGGGTATTCATCGCTGGCCCCCGCATACCTAGCAGGTCCCTCAAAAAAGAAGACAGAACGCTCGGCGCGTCGGGGAACTTGTCGAACATAAACCGAAAGCGGGGATCTTCGAAATAGCGGCGAATGCGAAGCAACATTGGGCTGCACGCGTCCCGTATTCTCCCCGGGTTGGTAGATTCTGCTTCCTGAGTCATAGCGAGATCCAGTGTCGTTTCAATGAACTTGGTGCTGTCAAAGTAGATCGGCTGATCGGCTGTCATATCGCCCTGTATGTCTCCACTGCCAGCTATCTCGGCGTTCAACCTGGCTATCACTGGCGAGATTTCGTCACGCATCTTCTGAAGCCGCGTCGCCCCCAAGCCTTGGTCTGAGCTCGTAGCAGCGCTTTGTGCAGCTTCTTGACGTATGGTCTCAAGTGCCCGTTCCCATTGGTTCAGTAGATCTTGGCCGAATGTCTCTTCGAGCGCGCGTACGTGTTCCGGGAAAGATTTGCGGTATCTCAACCCATCGTTGCAGCACTGCACAATGTTCTTCCCTATCGCCCATTGCTGATTAGGAGAGTCATTCTCCGTGTGAGCCAATATCTGCCGGCATGCAGTACGAAGGACGTCGATAGCCGCGAAAGGCGACTGCGGATCGGCAACGTCGTTCCTTGCCAGTCTGAGAGCCCGAAGCAATACGGGGGCCTGGACTCCTTCCCGAGCTCGGAATAGGCGCACGAAATCCTCCGAGTTCATAAACCAATACGGTATTGCGAGTCGTTCTTCTTTATACCTGGGATCAGACGGAACGTAGAGACACCTTGTCGGTCCTGTACCCTCCTCCCATTTACCGTTGTCTTTCTTTCGTTGAAATGCGGCGCGGTATTCGCCATTTGTGTCCAGAATGATGCATGTCATCCGTTTCACTTCTGGTTGTTCTCGGATCGACTGGAGGATGCTTGCGATAGTGCACGACTTGCCCGAGCCGGTACTTCCAAGAACAGCCGCATGTTTGCCAAAGAAGGCATCGGGGTTTATACGAATCGGCCTTCCAGGTACGACAGTCGATTCCCCAATATGTACCCTAAAACCTGGTTTTTTCGAATCAAATGATTCTTCTTTTGATATTTTAATTGGTCCGAAAATTGAGTCCAGATCCTGACGTGAAGGCAAGTAGGCGATACTATCGAGGACTGGAAAGAGAGAAATACCTTGCTGGAACTTGGTTCCGTCGATGGTCCCGATCAACGTCGCTTTCATGATTCGTCGCGCCGATGGCAGCGTTACCATCGTTCTATCCGCACGGATTTCCGCCTCCTCTACAAGCACCACGCGGTTTACCATCGCAACGAGTCGCCTCGCACCTACCGGAATGATGATGTATGAGTTGATTCGACCAACCTCATGTGGCCCTTCATATGTAGTCCGGCTCATCCCGCGCAGGTCCTTGCTCAGTTCAACGCTTACCTGTGCGGTGTCAACCGCAACGACTCGCCCGATCTCAAAATCACTTGGCATCGAGAGCCTCCGTGTTGTCCATGCCTGTACTCCCTAAGGCGCGTTGGGTCTCTTGAACCTTTCTCTGAATATCTTCGTCTCGTAGATCAGGCATGATTTTTAAAGTGAATCCGCCGAATTTACCAATTATTGAGCCTTCTATTATCCAGACACGACGGTCATCTTGTGCTCGTAACTGCTGAACAAACTGACTCTGTGGTGATGGATCAACGATAACAAGAGTGAAACTCGGGAGAGCAAGAGCCTGCCGGATGATGGCGTTCACATGATCATCTCCGAATCCGTAACCAATCACGAATAGCACGCTTTGTGGTCGCACAATAGCTGCAGCAAATCGACGGAACAACTCGGCGTAAGGCATCCCGAGTGTTTCTGTGTACTTTAGTGGTGTTGGATAGACAAGAACACTAGTTGCCTTGGAATCGTAACTGGTTGCAGACTCAACGCCATACGGATTTTCGATAGTAGCTTTCTTAACACGCCATGTTATAGAACCGTGGAGTTTGTATAGATGCATGACACGATCGAAGCGGTGAACGCGCCCCTCCGTTGTTTCAGCGGGAAAGTACATATCCTGGTCGTAGCACTCCGGACGAAAAATGCGCGTATTGGTTCCAATAAATCCATCCAGAAGAACAATACCTTCACCATCGGCTGCTTGTTCGACCAATGTGTCGTAGTTGAGCGTGAAAATGTTTACTCTTCTAAGGTTCAGAGGGCGTGTCAGTGCTTTTCGTAAAAAGTCAGAGTAAGTTGATAGACACGATTCCTTTCCGTCTGCCGGAAGCACGCATAGCTGAGTAAGCGCAGCCGTCAATCGCTCAATACATTCAGCTGTGTCGTTCATGCTGATATCTACAACAGATGTTCCTTCAAGTCGGAAGCGTGGGTTTGATTCATCCATAATCGACAGCCATCGATGAAGCAAACCGAGAACAGCTTCCAGATTCGCCCTAAGCGGTCTGGCGGAATTATCTGAGACCACTTTTCTTCGGTGCAGAATGTCTGAACGGTTTGTGGGTGCGTCTACACCGTCACCTGACCTTTCTGCTGCTAGGTAAAAAATTTTTAGCCATTTCCTGATTGTTTGTCGAGACGTTCCTCTGATTCCGGACTCATGAAGCGAACGCTCAATCTCAAGAGGGATGGTTCCGATCAATAGGCCGCCACAATCCTTAGATGCACCGGCTCCGAACAGTACAGACATATTTTCAGTTTTCAAAAGTGTTCCGATACGAATACGAATTTCACTCACTATATCGTTCGAACTTTCTGCCTTTTTTTCAGTCTCGAATAGCTTTTCGCAAGCCTCGACCGATCCAAGAAGGTCCTCGCCGCCAACATAAAACCTATCGCGCAGAGATGACACGGCTTCGCTTGACTGTCTCTTGGGCTTACTATGATCACTCATTTCTCAACACCCTCCCAATCCTGTCATACTCCTCCAGGCACTTCCGTTTGGACATGAACTCGCCGAATGCCTTTATCTCTTTATTCTTCAACACCGGGAAGGTATCAAGAATGTAGGCAAAATCATCCCGGCTCAAGCCGTAGAGGTGCGCCACGTAGGCATCGATCTCCGCCCGAAGCTGCGCCCGGTCCCCGGTATCCCGTCTATCCGGCAGCCGATCATACACCCCGCAGTGGGGACCCCATTCGGGGGTAAGCCTTGCCGCCTCATCCCGAAGCCGCTTGCGTATTTCCTGTTCATGAGCCGGGCCGTAGGAGTCGATCGGGGCAACTGAAGGATACCAGAACACAGGGTTCGACCATTCCTCGTCGAAAAGTGACTTCCACAGCTCGGAGTATTGCGGCGATGTCGCTATCAGACGTGTAGACCGAGCAACAATCGCCTGGATGATTTTTGCGTTTCCGCCTGTTAAGATCCTTGGAGCCGGAATCGTCTCCATGTAGAAGAAGTTCATGTGGTTGGTCACTTTCTGACGAATAAGAAAATCCACAACCAAAGAGGCAAGTGTCGCCGTAAGAAATATTGACTCGATGTCATTAGGTCCATCCAAAGACGGTGATCTATCATTAGGAATTACAGTCGGTAGGGTGTTACCAATCCAGCTTGGAGGAACCATCGTAGCAACCAGCGTCCTCTCATTCGTACTTGCCGCAATATCCCGAAACCCCACCCGATAATGCTCGCCCTCCCACGCGTTTTCTCCCAGTGCCGCAACAACCTCATCCTTATCCAGCCAGTACCGCGGTTTTTCGAACTCGCTGTCGAAATGCCAGATCATCTTGCCTTCATAGAGGGGATGGTCAGTCGGGGTTGTCTTAAACAAATGACTATCACTCGTCATATTCAATTCCTGCCGAAACCGCACATTCCACGTCCCCTCGATTTTCTCCCCCAGCAGCGGCCAATCTCCGTAAATCTTCGTGGTTATATCCACATCCCGCTGACTCTTGAACTCCATCACGCTCAGGGTATCCGGCGAAAACTTTTTCACCTGTTCCACGCTCATCATAAGAGCCTTCCGCTCTATCTCTTCGAGCCGGTCCGGGTCGTGTTCCATGAAGGCGCAGGCAAAACGGTCGGTCACACCCCCCTTGCGGGCGCCGAAGAGGACGAACTTGAAGCTACGATGGATGTTGAAGATAGCCTTTTTATTCTCAAAACCGTAGAGGAAGCGGACGGCGCTTTTTTCAAAGAACAACTCCCGCAGGGGCTGACAGCCCTGGTCGGTGTAGATTCCGCTCGGGACCACGATGCCCATGTGGCCGCCATCGGCAAGAAGCCGGAAGAAGCGTTCAAGAAAAGCTTTATACAGGTCAATTTTCCCTTTCTCAAGGCTTCTGTAAGCTGCGGGCTCTTTACAATACAGTGCAGCTTCTTTAAATCCCTTTTCATAGGTAGCCCATGAATCTTTCAACGACGGGTATTTCGCATGAAGATCTTTAATGGCCTTTAGGGCTTCCTGTTTTTTGTATTTTCGAAAATGAGGATCATAATCGACATAGAATTCCTGGGTATTCGGCTGCATCACATCCCACGGCGGGTTGCCTACCGTGGCGTTGAAACCGCCGGTGCCGGTGGGGCCGAAGAGTTCGGGGAACTCCAGGGGCCAGTGGAAGAACTCGTGCCTTTCGGCCAGGTCCCGTACCCCAGCGTAGGTTTGGGGAAGACCCAGGTCGAAGGATGACGAGGCATCCTCTCCCTTTGCCAGAAGGGTGAACAAGCGCCGGTACTCATCCCAGGGGATACCCGGATTCATCAAGTACGCCGTGTAGAGGTCCGCCAGGGGACGAATACGGGAGAGCCGCTCCTGCGCATCCTGCAAGGCAGCACGCTGCCCGTCTGTATCGTCTTCCTCCATAGCGGAAATACCGGCGATCTCCCCCGCCGCTTCCTTCAAATCTACCGACAGATCATCCGTATCGAAAAGTGTCGCCGCATCGTCCTTCTTTTTATCCCTCTTCCGCTTCGGTACCCGCTTTAGCTCCCCGATATCCCGGAGCCCGATAAGACTGTTCCCCTGTTTCAGGTGATGGTCCAGAAAGGTGAGCTTGTGTTCCCCGGCGAAACAGTTGAGCCAGAGGGAAAGCTTGGCCAGGTTTACCGCCAGGGGATTCAGGTCCACCCCGTAGATGCAGTGCCGGGTAACCCGTCGCCGCCACACGTTGGGACTGCCCGACACGCCGCCGGAATACCCCTCCACCCGGGGGATCTCCGCCAGCAGGGAAACAATCACCCCCGCGAGCTTGTTGGCCGCATCCACCAGGAAGTGGCCGCTCCCCATGGCCGGGTCGCAGACACTGAAGGTAAGCACCTCTTCCCCGGCAAAGCGACTCACCAGCTCCGCCGCCGATTCCGCGGCGCCCCTTCGCGTCCCCGGATCAAAACCCTCGAGGGCCTCCCGCTTGAATGCGTCAAACCGTTCCCGGTATCCCTTCTCGAAACGCTCGAAGAGCGGTGCGGATATCGATTTTTCGTTTAAGAATCTCACCAGGGATTCCGGTGTGTAGTAAGATCCGGTCTGTTTCCGCTCCAGAGCGGACTCTCCGAAGTACACCTCCCCTTTATTGATCAAGGTATCACCCGGCTGCCTACCCTGCCCCGCGGCCAGGACGATCTCCACCCCCTTATTCGTCCGACGTCGGATCCGGTCCGCACCGGCCAATACCACGGTGTATTCCAGGATATTCTCATAGAGCTCTCCCAGATGCCGGACCTCCAGGTCCTTGTAGGGAATGGGATACTCCTTTGTCCTGTCGTTATCGTAGGGCTCCACGTAAGCCAGGAGGTAGAGCGCCCGACCCAGAAAGTCATTCCGCAAATGGTGGTCCCGCAGGAATCGCTCCTCCTCGTCATCGAAGAGCCCGCCGTTGTACCCCATGATCCCGTACTCGGGGTCGCCGTCGTTTACCGCGGCGGTCAAGCCCTTCAGGTGCTGCCACAGGTCGTACTGATCCGTATCGTGCCGCTCGCCCCAGCGAAACTTCCGTGCCTCCTCGCAGAGGACCCTCATGGAATGCTGCCCATACGCCTCGGCCTTCTCAGCCTTGGAAGGAAGAAGCCTCCGTGCCTCGGCGTAGAACAGGAACAGCGCGCGATAAATCAGCTTGACCGCGCTCTCGAATATCTCCCTGCGCTCCTCCTCGCTGTACTCCTCTCCGCTCTTGCGCGTGTCGTAGATAAAGCCGTTGCAGATGTACTGCAGCACCTCGTCCACCTGGGCCAAGAAGGGTTTCTTGACCAGCTCATCCAGCACCGCCTCCGATGCCTTACGGTCGGCATCCAGGCGGCAGGTTGGAAGCTCTTTCTCATTGTCATCAGAGCGAAGGAAGGAGTCCTTATGGAAGAATCGCTCGAACAGGGCGTATTCTGTTTCATCTTCCTCGCCCAGCGTTGTCTCCAGATCCAGTTCCACATAGTCCTCAAAGGGCCGGGAGCTTTTGGTCGAGTACAACCGCCACAGGTTTCCGTTGGTCAGTATACCCCAGGTGAGAGAGCGCTCGCGGAGTTCGCGGATGATCTTGCCCGGATAAAACCGTCCCACCTCGGCGGCATCGAGCGGCTCGTCGGCGGGTGTCGCCATGAGCACGGTGACGCAATAACGATATCCCCAATCATCAAACAGGGGATACACCCCGGAATTTTCAGCCTTCGCGGGCGGTACAAACTCGAGATAGCTCACCGCCTGTTTCAGGAAAGATTCCCAGAGATCGCAGGTGCCTTGAAGCGAATACACCTTGAGCGAGTGGGCAAGCGTCGCCATCCGTCCCCTCGCCGTATCGTCTACGGAGACTGTGCCTCGTAATTTTTCAATGAACAGCGAGCTGAACAAACCTTCATTCTTCATAGTGCCATTGTCTCCCCCTGGTTAACGATGAAGGTGTATTGCCGAAACCGGCTGAAAGGTCGTTCCGCCAGGGCCTTGTCGTATTGCATTACGAATACACATGCCGGTTTTTCATGCCAGGTTTCTATCCGGGCGGCGAACTCTTCTATCGCGTTGGGCCTGCCGCTCCAGCTTGCCTTCAAGAACTCGATACCGGAGATTATAACGGTGCCGTTATCCACCCGTTCCCGCAGCAGCGAGAAGAGCTTCTCCGGCGTGTAAAGGGATAGATTATCCCGGAGCTTTTGTTCCTCGGAAAAAAACTTGAGCAGGTCGATATGCCGGGCACCGGTTTTTACCGCGAGTTTTTCGGACCACTCCCCCTGTCCCGAATGATCCTGCGTCATGACGATACAGGCCCGCCCCCGCTTCCGGGCGGAGAGATGCCGGACAAACTCAATCATATCTATTGCATCAGCCATTCGTTCCTCCGAGGTGGCTGTCTTTGACAGGTTCCCGGCCCTCATAATAAGCCCTCAGGAACTCCCGGCAGTCGTACCCTGGAATCAGGCGGAGCTGATCCAGGTTGTGCGTCGTCTCGTATCGTATCCACCCTTTATTATGGAGCGCTTCCACGAGAGTTCGCACCGAGTCAGCCTTAAGCCCGAATACCACCGCCGGACCTCCCGGCAGCGTGGACAACTCGGTAATCTCCATCGTCCTTCCTCCAAGCGAACCGACACAGTCGTAGAGCATGGCAGCGAAGATCAGGTGTTCGATGTCCCGGTGTCGACGCGGCACCAGGACCTCTCCGTCAGCAACCTCGAGAAGTTCCAGCACCTTGAGTTTCCGGTTCAGATACCCATCGATAACAAAGTGAACCTCTTCCTGGACCACCTTCCGGAGCGTACGCTCACTGTAACGGCCTGCCAGATCCCGGCGGAACCAGCCGTTCCATTGTAGATGCGTCATCGCATCTTCTTCCAGGAGCAGCCTGTTGAATACATCGAACCACACCAGGTTGCGCACCGATCCCGAACCACGGTAATGGCACCACTCAAGGGTCCCCTGGCGTTCAAAGAAGATATCCTGGGCGGCAACCAGTGTTCCGAAGGCTGTCGGAACCTGCACCTGCTGCCGTAGAAGACCCATAGCCGCAGCCATACTGACATAGGCCTCCACCCCGCGGTTGGGTAAGCCCGTCGCTTCCACGATCGCAGCCCTTGTTATTTTCGGTGAGCTCATGCGCTCGTAAGCGGCGGATAATATCCGTGAGATCTGTTCAAACTCCAGGAGGTAGCCGTTTGATACCTGTAGTTTACGTTTAACCGGCAGGTCTTGCTCTTCCCCCGGATGTAGTTCTTGGGATTGATCATCAAAGAGAGATTGCTGTTCGGGCATTGTATCTCCACTGGTCATACGATTCTTCTATTCCGATATACAGTTCTTACATATCGTAACTGGTTTTATTAAATTTATCATTACAAAGTATAAGACAGGATATTGGGATACGCAAGCGCTTAGTACCCAAAGGGTAAGGGAGAGGTCGGCAAAACCTTTATGCACCGGTTCGAACCCGGTCGGCGCCTGTGTGCCCATGCGGTATGTGAAAAATTGAACCTCATGCCAACAACAAGAAACAGAATCATTCGCGTTTGAAATACTGCCCTTCGTTGGGCTTATGAAAACGATTCTCAACGCGGGTATACACGATACTCGTCGCTTTGCACTTCCGCTTTGTCTGGTCCATGAATCCCAGGGTGAACTTGTCGTCGGGTTTCTGGAAGATATCCAGTCCCCGGCCCAGTATGATTCTCCACCCGGTATCGGTCTCGATCCACCGATCTTGAAGGTTCGGGTCGAAGGTAAAGGTGAACTCAATATCGTCCCGGCTTAATCCCTTCTTTAACTCGCTCAGGGTGTTCGTTAGCTCGTATTCATGAAACTCATCCGTCGTGGTAATCAGCGATACGTTGATCGGGGATTCTTGGGGTTCCAGGATCTCGCAGAAACTCATGAGATTGAATACCTGGTATTGAAGGCGGATGTACGGATCGTAGATCCGGATTTCCGTTGCACCCTTGAGATACGGCAGAAAGAGTTTCTCGAAGGATATACCGCGCCGGCCTTCTTCAGTCAGTTCACCGCCGTCCATGAACTGGCTTATTATCCACTCCCCCACATAGACAGGAATCGCCCGAGCACCGAAGCCCGCCTTCCCCATGAGGCCCTTATTGATTATTACTTCACCCTAGTAGTCCTGGGCTTTTCTTTCAAAGGATTGCATGGTATTGAGCCTCCATTAGAGATTTTTAAGCGAGAATCCGCCGGATGTGGCCGATTTGAACTCGGCCGGAAGAATCACCATCTGCTCATATTCTTCGCCGTTGATGGTGTACCGAAGTTTCAGCTCCAGGTCCGTTTCAGTTTGAGCCGATTTCTGAAAATAAAGGTCGATCGACAGGGTGGCCGTTGATGCGGCTCCCACGTCATGCAATGTGACACCTTTTATCGCGGCATCCGGAGAGACCAGGTCAAGGCCGATCGGATGGATAACCGTGGGGTTCGGATTCTGTATCTCCATCTCGATGGTTACAACGCGCAATATGTAAAACCGCGCCTTTTGTGCATCCGGGGTCATGTCGAGATTCAAGAACCGCACAAACGGTTTCTTCACGGCCGCGGCTACCAGACCATATCGGGCGCACGGCACGATGACTTCTTCCGGCGAAACACCGCCGTGTACATATCCTCTGTCGGCACCGGGCTTCCGTACCGTGTTGTGTCCCCGGGGAAGAAAATGCACACAACCTTTGTCCGCAAAGGGGGTGGTAAATCGGTAGCCGATATCCCAGAGATTGGGAGGCACTTTAACGGCCTGGTCACCGGTCATGGTGGCAACACGGTGTTTCTCATCCGTGAAAAGCTTGCTTATGACGGAAGAGTCGAAACTTCTCCACTCATCCTCGAGGATGCGGCACGCCCCGTGGTCCGTAACCACCAGGATCGATACATGTTCCCGCGGTCCCGTCCATCGATCGCACATGTCAGTGAGGGCTTCGGCGAGCTGCGCATACGATCGGCCGAGCTCTTCTTCACAGGTGCGGTTCTTGGATTCTATATCCGAATGCAGCAGCTCATCCCAATTACGATATGGCAGATACTCTTCCGCCGCCCATTGCAGCCACCGTTTACTCTCCCAGGTGTCGTCTCCGGAAAGAAGAGCCGGGTACTCAGGGCGAACAACATGACGTAAGGACGCAAGACGGTTTGGCCGGACCCCGGCACATACTGGACGGGGTGTTCGAGATACCAGAATGATGTATTAACCGGCAGCTATAGGCCGAAGAGCCGTATCCCCTCATGGGGGAATTTCTGTTTCACCGCCTCCACCACGGTGGCAATGCGGCGGCCCTCCTCTTCTTCACACCAGATGACGAGGGCGAAGTTTTCTTCCGGCCACACAGGATCGCCCATGCGGGGCCCCGAAGAACCAACCCCGTGAACCACGGGTAGTTCGGTATAATGCTTCACAACCCCGGCTTTTGCAAAGGCATCAAAGAGGTCTTCCTCCACCGAGCGGTTGGCAAAAAGTTCCAGTCGTATCATTTTTCTGCCTCCTGGGCCTGTTTACGGCTGAAGCCCGCGGCGATTCGTTCCCGTCGGGCCTCGGCACGGGCCTTCCGTTGATCGGCCCGCTTGTTAAAGATTGCATAAATAACCGGCATCAAAAACAGCGTCATAAGGGTCCCGAAGGAAAGGCCGCCGAGTACGGTTTTTCCGATGGGGGCTACCATCTCGGATCCCTCCCCGGGGAAGAACGCCATGGGGATAAGGCCAAGCACGGTGGTTAAGGTGGTCATCAATATGGGCCTCAGACGATTCCCTGCGGCTTCCACACAGGCCTCGTGGATACTTAAGCCCCGCTTCCGTAACAGGTTTGTATAATCTACGAGGACGATACCGTTATTTACTATAATACCAACCAACACAAGGAGACCCACGAGGGTTAAAATGTTAAAGATTTCTCCGGTCAGAGCATAAATGGCAACAATCCCGATGACCGAGAGAGGAATGGTAAAGAGGATGATGAAGGGATCCATGAAGGATTCAAACTGGCTGGCCATAATACCAAAAACCAGAAAGACCGCTACCAGAAGGATCAGGGCAAAATCGCTTATATAATCCAAAAATTCCTGGTAGTCCCCGGCATACTCGATAATAACATCATCCTCCGCGGGTATTTCCTGAGTGATGAGACTGCGAATTTTGCTTTCCACCTCGTTGATGGGTACGCCAGCGTCCGTAGCGGCGGTTACGTGTAGGACCCGTTCCTGGTTTTCCCGTCTGATGGTAATGGGGCCGGTAGACTTTTTGTATTCGGCAAAACTTGCCAGAGGGATTTTCTTGCCCGCCGGGTTCATGACAAAAATCCTGTCCAGATCCGGCAGTTCACTCCGGTCCGCTTCCGGCAGGATCAACACCACATCATACTCATTGCCTGAGGTCCTGTATTGGGTAGCCGTAACGCCATCCACTGCGGCCCTGAGCTCGTTACCCACGGTATACGCATTGAGGCCCAGGGAATACATCCGCTCCCGGTCAAAGACAAGCTCGATTTGAGGAAGCCCGTCCTGTAAATCGATGGTCGGTTCCTTCGCTTCCGGTACCTTGTCCCTGAGCAGCTGGGCTATGTTTTCAGCAATCGCCTTACCCTTCGTGAGGTCCTGGGTCTTGATAACTATATCGATGGGGCTTGCTCCCCCCATCTGCGCATTGGCCATAGCTGAGCCGAAGCTCATGGTGGCCCCCGGGAAGTCGTTAAAGTGGGCGCGGATTTTGTTTTTCATCACCTCCGCAGAATCAATCCGTTCATCGAAGGGTGGCAGATTAATCTGGATACTGCCTCTGTTACCCGAAGATGTTCCACCGGAACCCAAACCTTGGCCCTGGCCAACGGTCAATATCATCCGCGTGTAGCCTTTGAGTTCCTCTTCCAGAATATCCTGAATCTGCTTAAGTACTGCCTCTGTTTCCTCAATCGGGGTGCCTATGGGGAGTTCCACCGAAAGGGTAACCGCATCGGCCTGCTGTTCCGGCATGAAGACATAGCCGATCCGGGGAATGGCGAGGATGCTGGCAATAAAAAGCACCAACAGAACCAGTATGGTAACCAGTTTGTGCCGCAGGACCCGGTCCACCGCCTTTCGGTAGGCCTCATCGAGACGGGTAAAGAAGACGGTAAATGGTTTGTCCAGCACCGCAAGGAACCCATGGAGGGGCTTTTGCGCCCGGGTCGTCAGGGGCAGGTAGTGGCTCGTCAAAACGGGAATAAGCAGCAAGGCCACCGCCAGGGACATGGAAAGCGAAAAGACCACCGTAAAAGTAAGCCCCGAAAACAATTCCCCGGCCATACCGAGCTGTCTTTGGAACATCACCAGCGGTACAAAGACACAGAGGGTGGTCAAGGTTGATGAAACGATGGCGTTTATCATCTCATGGCTTCCCAGAATTGCCGCCGTGGTAAGCTTTGCCCCCTTTTCCCGGTAGCGGTAAATGTTTTCGAGGATTACGATGGAGTTATCCACCAGCATACCGACCCCCAGGGCAAGGCCCGCCAGGGTCATGACATTCAGGGTGAGCCCCCAGAAGTACATCAACATAAGGGTAAAGATCAGAGAGACCGGAATGCTAATACCGATGATCAGGGTCGGCTTGATGGACCTGAGGAAGATAAAAAGGATGATCACTGCGAGAATAGCGCCTTGCAAGGCAGTGGATGTTACCTGGTTGATTGAATTTTCTATTATATCGGTGGTGTTAAATATTTCGGTAATCTTGATATCCTGGGGGACCTCCTTGGATATCTGAACCAGCCGTTTACGCAGTTCCTGTGCGGTTTGCACCGAATTCTCACCGCTCTGTTTCTGTACCGTTATCTGCACTGCCTCCTGACCATTGACGTACACCAGGCTATCCTCGTCCCGGTAGCTCTCGTACACATCGGCAATATCCCGCAGATAAACCACCTTGGAAGGCTCCAGCTGTCCGTTTACCAGCCCGCCGCCTTTGTAGGCAATAACGGTGGAACGGATTTCGTCCAGGCTCTGGAATTCACCGGCAGTTGTCAGGATGTGGGAAAGACCGTTATCCAGGATGGACCCGGCAGATACGGATACATTCTGGCTTGCCAGTATGCCCTTGATTTGGGTTATGGTAAGCCCGTAGGCCTCCAGCCGGTTTTGAGGTATTTCCACCTTTATAATCTTTTGCCGACCACCTAACACGGTGCCCATGGCTACCCCGGGAACCTGTTCGATTCGCGGCAGTATCGTGTCTTCCGCAATTTCCCGCAGTTCCTCCGGAGTTCGGTTACCCGTCACCATAAGACCCATGATGGGGATCATGGCAGGATCGAATTTAAAAATAAGGGGGGGGTCGGTCCCTTCAGGGAGAAACCGTTTCACCATCTCCAGGTTATCCCGGACCGAATTGGCCGCATCGGCCATATCGGTTCCATAGGTAAAGGTCAGCATAACCATGCTGGACCCCTCTGAGGAGGTGGAACTTAGATCCTCGAGACCCGACACATTGGCAAGGGTCCCCTCCAAGGGTCGGGTCACCAACTTTTCCACCTCTTCCGGTCCAGCTCCGTAGTAGGTCGTATAAACAACCAGAATGGGGGGTTCGATCTCCGGAAACAGGTCGATGGGGAGATTGAAAGTTGCAAAAATGCCGAGCCCCAAGAGGAGGGCAAAGGCAACAAATATGGTGGTTGGCCGCGAAACTACCGTTTTGGCAATGCTCATAACTACCTCTCAATATCCTGCTTTCAGCGGAGCTGTGGTATCCACAACATGAACCCGCACGCCATCTTCCAGCAAACTCTGACCCCGAATAATTACCTGGGCCCCGGCCTCCAGGCCCTCCATGATCTCCACCTGGCCATCGATGATGATACCCGGTATGACGACCCGTTTCTTTGCAATTGTAAAGGCCGGATCCTTCGGGTCTGTTTCTACGGTAAATACATACTGCTCCCCATAGCGGCGGACTATGGCTTCAGCGGGAATCTTCACAATGCCGCTTTTTTCCTCGGTTATGATCTTTATCTTGGCAAACATCCCCGCCTTCAGGGCAGAATCATCGTTCTGTACCGAGATACGTACCTCCATGGTTCGGGACAACGGGTCCACCGTGGGGCTCAGTTCCCGCACCCGGCCATAGAAGGTCCTGCCCGGATAGGCATCAAGGGTGAGTTCCACCGGGAGGCCCACCTTCATCTTGGAGATAAACCGTTCGGCCACATAGGTCCGAACTTCCAGGGAGCCGGCCCCGGCGAGGCGTGCCACCGGAACCGCCGGGGAAATGGTCATGCCGACTTTAGCCGGCAGAGCCACCACGGTTCCCGAAATGGGTGCCTTGACCACACCGGGATTAAAGGTCATCCCGGGCTTGGAGGGGTCCACCTCCGCAATGGGGTCATCCTTCCGGACCTTCTGACCCTCGGAAACATACAGCTTTGTTACCTTGCCCGCCATATCGGAATAGGCGTCCACCGTGGAGGACGAAACAATATCCCCCGAAAAGGCCAGGTAGTCCCGAATCTGCCCCCGGACAGCCAGAGTTGTGTTGACCGCAAATACCGGCACCTGGGTCTCACTTGTCCTGGCTGATTCCTGGGTGGCCTCATTCGGGGCCTGTCCGCAGGAGGAAAGGTACATAATTACCGCCGCAATAATAATAAACCACAACCGTTTCATCTTCATCTCCTTGTCAAGGTCCCGAAGGGCACCCCTATGGCATATTCCAGGTCTAATAACCCGGTCATATAGTTGAATCGTTCTTTCATCACCTCAAGCTGGGCCTTCCGCAAATCCAGCTCCGCATTGGTGACTTCCATAATATCCTTAAGCCCCGCCCGATAGGCATCTTCCGTCATGGTATAAGCCCGCTCTGCCAGATCCACATTGAGAAGCATGGCTTCCATACTCTGCTGTGACTTTTGCAGTTTCAGGATGATGGAATACACTTCGGTTTCGGTGCCCCGGACCGCCAGGGCCAGGTTCGTTTTCATTTTGGCAATTGTATCATCCAGGTCCGCCAGCCCCTGGGCCTCCTGGGAAAAGGGAAACAGGCTGTTCAGTCTCCAGGCCAGGGTGACGCTGAACATACCCGATTGCTGTTTCCAGGCATCCCCGTTAAACCAGCTGTCCTTCATGGGATCCCCCTGAAAGGTAGGATCAAAGGTCCAGCCAAGAACCAGAGAGGGGGTGTAGAGCTGGTAAAAGGTTTCATCTCTCGTACTTTGGAGGAGGAGAATGGATCGACGCAGTTCCTCCAGATCGGGCTTTCCTGCCACGGCCTGGTTGATGAGATCTTCCATATCAAGGTCCACCGGCTCGGGCAGAGCTACATCCTCGAGGTCCAGCCTGGTACCACGGGGGAGACCCAGGTTCATAGCGAGAGACTCGATTGCCAGCTGCATACTGTTCTCCAGGTCCTTTATGGTTGGCTTCAGGTTCTCCACCCCCACCTGTGCCTGCAGAACCGTCAGTTCCGGTACGAGACCTGCCCGAAAATTTTCCCGGGCTATGGCAAGCCGCCGCTCCGCCGCGGCGAGGTTTTCCTGCAGGAGGTTGATGTTCTCCCTGAGGAGCAGAATCTGCAGGTAACTTTTCCGCACATCCCGTTCAAGCTGGGAACGGGCCTTCTCATAGGTGATCTTCCCGTTTTCATAGTCCATCCTCACGTTAGCAATCCCCTCAAAGAGGGCTACATTGAGGGTCAGGCCCAGGGAAACCCGGGAAGAGAGGCCCCACTGGGGAAGTTCCTGGGAGTAGGGCATGACATAATCATAGGTTCCATTGAGCTCAGGATCTGAAAAAGGTAGCAGGGTACTCATCGTCGAAGTTTCGTTCATCCGGGCCAGGGTGCCGCTGACATCCACCGTGGGGATAAACACGTTCCACGCCGTGTCTGCCTTTCGTCCCTTGGTCTTTAGATCCCGCCGTGCGTTGGACAAGGTCAGGTTATGTTCCACGGCCAGTTCCACCGCCTGGTCAATCGTCAGCATTTGTGCTTCCTGGGCAAAAACACTGGCCCCCAGAAACAGGAAAACCCACAGATATCGCTTTTTCATGTTGTCCATCCTTTGACTCCTGTGGTCATATATATATACAGATCCTTAAGATTCTGTAGCGAGTCAGCCTCGCCGATACCTTGCCGAAGTTCTACCATCAATTGGTTCACCACGAGAAACAGCACCCAACTGACCAGGGTCAGTAGATCCCAGCTTGAAAAGGTGGGCCTCAGGGGCAGGTTCCGTACAAAACGGAGTAAGGTAAGACTCCGTTCAGGAATAAGCATCCCCAGATCGATCCGATGTAGACGGATCCAGTCCATCAGCCGGAGTATATCCTTATGGGATATCAGATAGTACCATACGGTCCTCATGGTCAGATACAGCCTGTCCAGAGGCTGTGGAGATATGGTCAGGGTCTTTTCCAGAATGACACCGAGGGTATCGAACTCATTCAGGAAAAGCTGACGGATCATCTGCCTCTTACTGGGAAAATGTGCATAGAGGCCGCTCTTGGAAAGTCCCGTTATTTGTGCCACAAAATTCATGGAGGCTTCCCAGGGACCGGCTTCCCCAATGGCCTTTGCCACTGCCGCAAGGAGCCGTCCCGATACGGAGGCGACATCCCCTGCTTGTTCCTGAACTGGGTGAACCAACAGGGTAAAGGCCCCGTCCAGGGCAGCAAAATCCGGCAGCTGGGAAACAGCATCTATTGAACACAAACCCCGCTGAACAAGCTCGGTTACAGATTGGATTGCCTCAGTTGCCACATCACCGGGGATTTCATCAACCTGGTTGGTATTTCTTACATGAAACAGGGCTACATAAAACACCACGGTAACCGAAACCATCCGCAGCAGTGACAGGAAACCCTTATCTCCCTGGCAGGCATCCAGGGAGTCCACCGAAAGCCCCCGGCGCTCCAGCTCCTCTTTAAAGACCCGCCCGGGTTTTTCCTGACCCTGAACCAGGTAAAGGAAAAAGAGAAAATCGTATTTATTGTTGATGAAATACTCGGCCATGATTTTAGCTATGGCCACCGCCCGGTCTTGCAGGGTCATTTGCCGCTGCAGTGATGGTAAAACCTGTTCCAGAAAGGCTACATAGCGGTCGAAAAAATCAGTGTACAGGGCTTCGAGGAGGGCATCCTTGTTCGGGAAATGTCGATACAGGGCAGGCTTGGTAACCCCTAAGAATTCGGCCACATCGGTGAGATTCATTTTCTTATAGAGAGCCCTTCCCCAGACAATGAAGGAGGCTTTTATAATATCCTGCTTTGTCATGTTACCGACCGGTCGTTAACATACACAAATCTGCAAATATTGTCAAGGGCGCGCGATTGTCGATGAGGACCGAGTTATTTTTAGTGTTGTAAAAGCCACCTTTTCCCATTACAAGATCCCTTTGCCCAGTAAATACTTGCTCCTATACGCTTTGCTCTCTTGCGAATCTTCGGATATTCCTTCTCTACAAACTAATCGACCGCCTCGCGGTTTTGTTGATACGTTCGGCGCAGTGGTCGCTGTGGAGTGAGACCCAATTCAGGTTGTCCCGCAACCCACATAAAGCCGGCATGTAATAGTCAAATTCTCCGAAATTTTGTATAAAGATATTTGGTAATGCCTGGAAGGGAGCATGAGGATATGGCAGAAACACCTATCGAAAGACGTTCATCGGGGTTGCATCTTGAGTTGATCCCTATCGACCCGGCGCTCCTGGAGAAAATGGCCAAAGTCCGGGAGAAATCGACCCTGGATACGTCGGCCTATGAAGCGGGAACGGGCTCTCCTGTGGATAACTTTCGGTCCTACAATCAACATACCCCGCCCCAGGGGGCGGGGTATGTTGATTCTGCAAGGTATGGATTTTATGCGGGATTCATACCCCATACCGCAACCGTTGGCAAGGCAGTCAGCCGGCTCGGCTACGAAGAGCGCGGCAAGCCGAGGGGTATGAATCCCGCGGGCGAATAAAAGGCCGATGCCGGTGCAGAATAGCTCCCGCAAACGCCCGGATACCGGTTCCTTTCTACCGGGAAAAGAAGCCACGGGCTATCCACGTACTATGTGCCGGGGAAATTACTTTTTTTGGGTTGGGTTGCGGGACAGCCTGAAGTGACATATATATGTCAATATATACGACATTTTTATGTCATACCGGCAACATCCCCTTCCACCTCAGGTAAAACAGCAACCCCGCCGCCTGCGTACCGTTTATATACTCGCCGGTGCCGAGTCGGCGAATGACCTCCTCGGCGGAAACAAGCACGGGGTGTATACGCTCATCTTCGTCCAGATTCTGCATCCGGACACCCGCAACCCCCTCCGCCAGATAGGCATAAAAGGTGTTATTCAGAAATGCCGGATTCGGGTTTACCTGCCCCAGAAGGGTGAGTTTTTCAAATTCGTATCCGGTCTCTTCCAGCAGCTCCCGCCGGGCCGTATCTTCCGGGGCTTCTCCGTCCTCAACGGTACCCGCGGGGAACTCCATGGTAACACTGCCGCTACCCTGGCGGTACTGCCGGACCATGAGAAAATGCTCCTTTCCGTCCTTGGGTACCACGGGAATCACTGTAATCCAGTCCGGAGTATCGAGGAAATATATATCCACCTCCCGCCCCTCCGGAGAGATTCGCCGGGCCTTGCACAGATCGAAGATGCCGCATCGGTGTATACACCCGCGCTGCTTTTCCGTCCAGGTAAGTTCACTGTCGCTGCTCATTGGTCTACTCCTTCGGGTAGGTATAGCTGTTACCGTCGAATCCCCTGAAGACAAACCCTCCGTCGGTTTCCCGGATGAGGTGTTCTCTGCCGAGGGAGATCTTTCCTCCGCCTCCGGGCAGGTCAACCGCGTATACGGGCATTGCCGGCCCGGATAACTGCGAACCCAGTTCTTCCATCAGGTGCCATCCTGTTTCCAGGGAGGTGCGAAAACGGCCCGTACCCCTGGCCAGGTCTCCCTGGAAAAGGTAGTACGGTTTTACACCCGTGTTGAGAAGCCCCCTGAAGAGGTCGGAAAGAACCTTCGCATCGTCATTTACTCCTCTCAGAAGAACCGTCTGGTTTAAACAGGGAATGCCGGCTCTACGCAGAAGGGAGACGGCGTTTATACTGAAGGAGGTCAACTCCACAGGATGGTTGAACTGTGTTACGATCCAGAGGGGAAAGTAGCGGGAGAGCATTCCCGCCAGGCCGGCGGTTATCCGGGAAGGAAGGGTCACCGGTGTCCGGGTTGCCAGCCGAAACATAATGTCCGGACGGGACCGGCGAAGGGTCTCCAGAATGTCATGGATCCGCTCGTCGTCGAGAAGAAGGGGGTCACCTCCGGAGAGCAGCACCTCCCTGACGTCCGGGGCGTTTCGTATGTATCGACAGATGTCTTCCAGCTCTTTTTTCGTCACCGCTCCTGCCGTGCCGCCGGTAAAATCTCTTCTGAAACAATGGCGGCAGTATACCGCGCATGAATCGTTTACCTTGAAGAGCACGCGATCATGGTATCGGCGCACAAGCCTGGAAGAAACGGTGTAACGTTGTTCCGCCAGGGGGTCTCCCGACTCTCCGGGCCTGGTAACGTATTCGGCGGATGTCGGGATACACTGCCGCCTGACCGGATCTTTTGGGTTGTCCGAAGCCAGGGAGGCATAGTATTCGGTGACCTGAAAAGGGAGGGATCTTCCGGCCCTTTCTTCTCGAAAAAAAGCCCTTTCCTCCGGTGTAAGGGGAAAGAGTCTTTCAGCGTCCTGCACGGACCTGAGGCTCTTCGCCAGGTCGGCTTTCCATTGTTCCTTCTCCATCGGTTCATACTATCCGTTCTTCCGGGGGGTATTCAAGCTAAAAAATTCTTGACAGGCAGGACACTGGGACGTATGGTTATTCAAATACACAGGAGGGTATATGGAAAAAGGTACGAAAAGTATGAAAGGTTTTTATAAGATCACCTTTCTCATCGGTCTCGGGTTTTTCACCATGGGTCTCATGGACCCGCTGTACGACACGTATATTCCGATTTTTCTCAGCAATTATCTGAAATCCATGGGTATGGTAGGCACTATTATGACCCTGGATAATATCTTCGCTATCTTCCTCATTCCCATTGTCTCCGCTCTCTCCGACCGCACCCGGACCTCCATCGGCCGAAGGATGCCCTATATCCTGGTAACCCTTCCGTTGACGGCGGTATTTTTCGCTTCCATCCCCTTTGCCGCGCTGAAATCCCTCGCATTACTTATCATCGTCATCTTTTTGTTGAATGTCTTTAAACAGGCGGCAAGAGGACCGGTGGTAGCCCTGATGCCGGACACAATACCCGGTCATCTCAGGTCGGAGGCGAACGGTGTTATCAACACCATGGGCGGCATTGCGGCAATCGTCGGAACCGTGGCCCTGGCCAAGCTGTTCGATCTAGATGTCCGCCTACCGATGTTCGGGCACAATCGAATCCTCTTTCCTTCTTCCGATCCTTCCGCGATACCCTCATACGTGGGCAAACTACCGTTTCTTATTTCGGGTATCCTGGTTATCCTGGCAACCGTTCTTCTCTTCCTGTTCGTGAAGGAACGGAAGGAATCCATGGAAAAGGAAGAAAAGAAAACTTCAGTAAAGGAATCCCTCCGAATGATCGCCGGGGCGGGAGACAAGAGTGCCTTGTATATCCTTCTTTCTCTGCTCCTATGGTTTCTCGGCTACCAGGGTGTACTGCCCTTTATCGGTAAATACTCCCGGGACATTCTCGGGACAACGGAAGGTACCGCCGCCCTGGCCGCCGGCATGGTGGCCATCGCCTACGCCATTTTTGCCATTCCCTCGGGAATAGTTGCTCACAAAATAGGAAGAAAAAAGACAATAAGGATAAGCCTGATTTTTCTTACGGTAATTACTCTCATACTGTTCATGCACAGCCCGGTTGCGGAGGCCCTCGGTTTTTCTTCCGGAGTTACGGTTCTATCCTTCTGGGTGCTTATGTTTCTTTTCGGTATTTTCTGGGTATCGGTAATAACCAACTCGTTTCCCATGCTGTGGCAGATGGCGACATTCAACGATATGGGTATCTATACCGGTCTCTACTACACCTTTTCCCAGACGGCTGCTATTTTAGCACCGCCGGTAACGGGTTTTATTATAGATATATCGAGTTTCCGGGGTATTTTTATATTTGCGGCAGTGTGTATGTTCGCGGCATTTCTTACCATGGGCCTGGTAAAGAAGGGGGAGCCGGAGGACCTTTAGGAGGTCCTCCTATTTGCGGACGTATACTTCCGTAATATAACTGTCGCTGAAACCTTCGAGGTTCTTTACCCATTCGAGGAATTTCGCGGCCTCTTCGCTGTTTTCATAGGGGCCGATCCTTACCCGGAAGTAAGTGCCGCTTTCCAGTTCTCTTGTCTGAACGGTACCGGTAATTCCCTTTTCCGACAACTGTTCCCTGACCTGATTAGCCCGGGAATTGCTGCCGTAGGATCCGGCCTGTATCCAGTACTCGGTAACGAGGCGCTTCTGTGGTTCCGGAGCCGGTTCACGTATCGGAGGAGCTTCCCGCCGGGGTTCGGCCTGCTGAACGGGAGGTCTGCTTCCGGGAGCCGGATCTACAAGCCGTACAACCCTTTCCGCTTCTTCTTCGGATGCTTTTTCTTCACTTCCTGAAATTGGTGTGCCGTCGATTCCGTACACGAGCTCTTCAGAAACAATGAAGTCCTCTCCTTCAGTTCCCTTCGGTTTCGGCTCCAGGGCAGGGGCTTCCTCTTCGCTGCGAACCCACTCAATAGGATCAAAACCGGCCGCCGGTTCCCTCTCTTTTGCATTCTTTTCAAGGGCTACCGAATCCGCCCCCTTTTCGGGCAGAAACCAGATAAGACCTGCACCCACTACCACCAGAAGCAGCGCAGCCACGGCGAACAGTATCCATAAAACCTTTTTCTGTTCCATAGGTCCTCTTCTATTTCAGACTGGCAAGTACCCGGTCTACCTGGCGGACCACGCCGTCGATTCCCCGGGAGTTGTCTATATAGTATATATCGACATCATTTTCTTGGTATTGAGCGGAGAGTTTTGTTTGTGAGCAAAAACGTTTTATTACACCGGTGCATGAAAGATTATCCCGTCGCATAGCCCTGAAAAAACGTCTGACAAGGGAAGCGCGGACTAAAAAAACAACATCGCAGAGGTGATGGAGTTCCAGGTAAAAGAGCAGTGCCGCGTTGATTACTTTGTCTCGGCCTTTTTCCGGCCGGTTGATCCCGGTATTGACCTGTTCCTTCATCCAGGGATGGACGATACCTTCGAGGGCCAGGAGTTCCCCCGGTCTTCCAAATACTTTATCGCCCAGTTTTTTCCTGTCAATCCGGTTATCCGGTGCCAGGATGTCCCGGCCGAACCTGGCAACAATGTCATCCTGCCTGAAGAGAAGCGCCTCATGTCCGAGTTTATCCACATCAATAACCTCGAACCCCTTCTCTTCCAGGATTCGGGTTACCGTGTTTTTCCCGGCACAGTATTTTCCCGTAACTCCAATAACCATGACAGTTCCGCGTATGCTATCCTAATGGAATTCACCCCAGGAGGTCCCGCATTCGATATGCACTTTTAAAGGGACGGAAAGAGATACGACATGTTCCATTTCATGACGTATACAATGTATTGCCGCCTCCTTCTCCTTTTCCGGCGCTTCGAAAATGAGCTCGTCATGAACCTGGAGCAATAATCTTGTCTTCAGCCCTTCTTTCTCGAGCCGGGCACTGGTTTTAATCATAGCGAGCTTTACCAGGTCCGCCGCGGTTCCCTGAATCGGGGTATTCACGGCTATCCTTTCCACGGCGGATTTCTCGGTGCGGTTTCTGCTGTCTATCCCCGGAACCGGCCGCCTTCTGCCCAGGAGGGTTGTCACGTATCCCTGTTTTTCCGCGGCATGTATGGTCTTGTCTTTGAAACTCTTTATCCCCCGGAACCTTCGGTAATACGCCCGGATAAACTCTTCAGCCCTGGCCCGCGGAATGGAGAGTTCATTGGAAAGCCTGTACGCCGACATCCCGTACATAACCCCGAAGTTTATGGTTTTCGCTATTCGCCTTTGCTCGGGGGTAACCTCTTCCAAGGTCGTACCAAACAGGATCGCGGCGGTCTGCTTATGAATATCCGCACCCTCATGAAAGGCTTTTTGGAGCGCTTCGTCCCCTGAAAGATGGGCAAGAACGACGAGTTCGATCTGGGAATAATCCGCGGAGATAAACGTCCATCCCTCGTCCACAATAAACGCGCTCCTGATGCGCCGGCCTTCTTCTTCCCGTACCGGAATATTCTGAAGATTAGGGTCCTGGGACGAAAGTCTTCCGGTGGCCGTGCCCGTTTGATTGAAACGGGTATGAATACGTTCGGAGTCTGCATGCATTAGGGCGGGCAGGGTGTCCACATAGGTGGACTTCAATTTATTGAGGGTGCGATGACGCAAAACCAGGGCCGGAACGGGGTCTTCCCGGGCCAGTTCCTGCAGTACCGAGATATCGGTGGAATATCCGGTTTTTGTTTTTTTTACCGGTCTGAGCTTTCGATCTTCGAAGAGTACCGCCTGCAACTGCTTCGTGGAATTAACGTTGAATTCCCGGTCGCATAACAAAAAGATTTCCTTCTCGATTTCGGCTATGGTTTCCCCGAGCTCCCGGCCATATTCCTTCAGTACGCCGGGGTCGATTTTTATCCCCCACATCTCCATATCGCCGAGGATGGTTACCAGGGGCATTTCAACTTTATAAAAAAGATCGTCCAGGCCGGCGTCCTTTAACTGTTCTTTAAAGTGCTCGTAAAGTCGGAAGGTAATATAGGCATCCTCCGCCGCGTATTCAGCGGCTTTTTCCAGGGGAATGTCGGCGATGGACGACCCTTTAGGTACAATATCATCGTAATGGATGGTGTTGTAATGAAAAACCCGCTGGGCAAGATTATCCATACCATAGGAACCGGAATGACTGTCTAACATCCAGGCCGCTATCATAGTATCAAACCAGGGTTTTATTTCTATCCCCGCCCGTTTGAGCACCTTGTAATCGTACTTCAGGTTTTGCCCGACAACCCGGAGTTTTCCGCCGGTAAGGAAAGGCTCCAGGACCTTCCCGACCGTTTCAAGGGAAAGGCATTGCACCTCCGGGCAGCGGAGTGGAACGTAACAACCCTCCGCGGCCGTATATGCCGCTGAGATTCCGACCAGGTGCGCCTTCATCTCGTCGAGACTGTCGGTTTCCGTATCCAGGGCGATGCACCCGACGGATTCCGCTTCCCGGAAAAAGCTCTTTAAAGCTTCCTCGGTCAGGATGACGGTATACCTTCCCCTACCGACTGGGGTGTCTTTCTTCTCCTTCGCTTTTTCAGAGGAATCGTCGCCGGCCGCCCGGTCGAAGAGTTCCCCGACGCGGGAAGATCCGGTGAGTCTTTCCACCAGGGACACGGCCCCTTCTTTCTCCAGCAGCCGGGCTCCGGCGGAATAATCCAGGTCTCCTATTTCCAGGTCTTCGATCTTCAGGCCGAGCTCCACGTCTTTCCGCAAGACCACCAGGTCGCGGCTCAGGTAAGCGTTTTCTTTGTTCACTTCGAGCTTTTTTTTCTGCGCCGGCGGAAGGTCGTCCAGGTGGCTATATATCCCGTCAAGGGTCCCGAATTCAGCAAGCAGTTTCACCGCCGTCTTTGGTCCGATGCCCCTCACGCCGGGAACATTATCCGATTGATCACCGGTAAGGGCCAGGAAGTCTACAATCTGATCCGGCCTGACTCCGACTTTCTCGGATACTCCCCGGGAATCGAAATTACTGTAGGTATTATTTCCAGGCTTTAAAATAAATGTATGTTCGTCGACAAGCTGCAGGAGGTCCTTGTCCCCGGTGATAATTCGACAGGGATTGTTCCGACGCCGGCAGTTTTCGGAAATCGTGGCCATCAGGTCGTCCGCTTCGAAGCCGTCCATCCTCAATACGGGAATTTTCAGGGCTTTGAGGATCTCCTCGATAACGGGCACCTGGTCATGCAGTTCCTGCGGCGCCTTTTCTCTGGTCGCTTTATACTCCGGATACCTCTCGTGTCGAAAGGTCGGCACCCTTGAATCCATAACAACGGCGAAAAACCGGGGAGAATATTCTTCTAGAAAGGATATGAGTGTTCTGAAAAAACCGAAAACCGCGGAGGGGTTCCTCCCGTCCGGGGAGGTGAGGTGGCGTCCCATAAACGCAAAATAGGACCGGTAGATGAGACTGTAACCGTCCAGCAGGTACACCGGCTCCGTCATGTCGAAATATCTATTATGGTCGAGACTTCCTGGAGGTCGAAAAGGTTTTTCTTTTTTGCAGGTATCCGTATTCCGGACAATTCGCTTTCTATTCTCGCCATCTCTTTTTTCAGGAGATCACAATTTGCCCTGTTCCGCCGGAGGATACGCTGTGTAAGATCACTAAGGGATCTCTTGAGGGCGGGTATCTCCTCTTCTGTATCAGGATACGCCGCCTGGTAGAGTTTTTCAAGGGGAATTATTACCTTCTGAAAAGAACGGATTTCGCGGATGACCGCCCGCTCCATGTCTACATGGGAGGTCAGCTTTTCCAGGTTTCTGTCGCCCAGGTATTCCGTTTCATGTTCCAGGACATCCAGGTACTCGAGGAGCCGTTCCCGTTGTTTGATCAGGTTTTTTTTGAGCTGCCTGAGTATACTCGCCCTCCGCGAGATAATATCTTCCGGTGCTTCCGTAACGGTTGCTGCTGTTTCCATAGGTTTATCAGGGCCCCTCTACCCTGCAATGTTTACGCCGCTCCCGGCATCACCCATTTCGGAGCGGTTCTTCCGGATTACCTCCGTCCAGGCACCTCGCAACTCAAAGAGCATTTTACGTACCTGAACAAGGTGTTCGGAATCCTTTTTCATATTGGCTTCCATGAGCTGCCGGTTGAAAAACATATAAAGACTCAGCAGGTTCTTTGCTATATCGCCGCCCTTCTCGAAATCAAGGGATACCATCAGTTCGGTGATAAGATCCTGGGTCTTGATGATTGCGTTACTTATTCTATCGAGCTTCCTGACCGATCTAGAGAGCTCGTCAATGGCTATATCGAGCTGCTTGACTGCTTCGTCATAGAGCATAATAATCAACTGGCCCTGACTCGCGGTTTTAATCTTTGTCTCTCTGTAAGCGTTTAGCGGGTTCTTAGTACTCAATGCACTCTCCCCTCCCTTCGGCGGTTTCGTTACGATTATCGACCTTCCGGCTGGAAAGCTTGAATCGAAAAACCCGGGGATTAAATTCATAACATCTTCGGGCGTTCGATTTCAAGTACCCTGTAAAGGCTCTTCTCATCATAATCAGTATCCTACCGTGCGTGTTCTAGAAGGGAGGACACAGGAACGATGTCATACCCCTGTGATACAAGGCCGTTTATCAACAGATCCAGGTACTGGAAAAGGTAATCGCTCCGAACCTCCTTTGCTTCCCCGATTCTAAGGGGAATAATCGAACCCGGTTTCTTGAGATCTATAATCCGTTCCACCATATCGGCGGCTGAACGCTCAGTCCCACCATCCGGGTAGCCGGGGCCGATTTTCCATGTCCAATCCAGGGGATCGACATCCCTGCCGATATACACATAATTCATTTCCCTGGAAGCCTTTATAATATCGGTACTGGTAAAATAATAGGGAGCATGCCAGAGGAGGGAAATTTCCCTGCCGGTCAGGTTGAAATAATCGTCTTCGTTTCGTGCAAGCCCGCGTTTTATAAATTCCTTGTCGACTCGGAACCGGGCATCGGTCATGTCGAAATATACATAGAAAAGAGAGCCCACTTCATGCCCCGAGTCCGCAATCTCCTTTACAGCCTCGGGGTTCCTGCGCATGAATTCTCCGTTGACAAAAAAGGTGCAACGGAGTGAATACTCCGACAGGGTATTAAGGATTTCCGTGAGACCTTCCACCGAGTCTATGGCGTTAAAAACCAGAGAAACCTCACGTCTGCGAATCCGGGAACCATGGGTAAAATTAACAAAATTTACCGGTTCTTCCTCTTCCGGAAAGGCTTCATATTCCTTTTCTGGATAGGGAAAGAGAGGAAAGGTCCCGAAACCTTCAACCCGTCGTACCATGACCATATTAGCATACGACCCGGCCGCCGCCGGTTCGAGGTATACCCGGTAAGTCCTGGAATTGACCGAGGCTTCTTTTATGGTCAGTTCTTCTATCTCGGTCCAGCCCTTATCGGTGTACGCGAAGGCCCGATCATCCACTTCAGCCTGCACGGTACCGTCCTCCGCGTAACCGAAGCGCTCCACCCGCGAAAGGCTGACCAGCTTCCGTGCTCCGTCATCCAGGTTGAATATCTCTGTGCTGTTACGACCCGCGACAATAAGACGCTGATTGTCCAGCCATGACACCGAAAGCGGATCGGTACAGGGGTAGCTCGCCGTGTCTTTCCAGGTATGGTATTCCTTGAGAACGATGCGGTCACCCGAAAGAAGCACCACCATTTTACCGTCGGGAGACAGGATAATATCCCTTACATCGGTATCGGTGGTCTTAGAAAATACCGGCGGTGTGTCCGTCTTCTGTATATTGAAATGGTATACCGCCGTAGTATTTTTCCCCTTTTCTATGCTGCCCGTCAGAAGGGTTATTCTGTCATCCATTGACCAGAGTACCTTTTTGAGCCTGGTATTCCTGGGCAGATAAAGATAGGGCAGGGAAAAGGTTTCTCCGGTTGAAAGAAAATCGGAACTCTTCAGGACGTAGAGAAGAAGATTTCTGCCTCCCTTGTCCAGGAGAATTTTTCTACCGTCCGGAGATATTTTAAAGGAGTCGAAATTGGGATCGAATTCGAAGGGAAGTTTACCGATGATCTCTCCGACCTCGAGGAGTTCCGAATAGAGCGATCGTGTAAAAAACTCCGCACTCAGAATCTTGTACACCAGAGAATCGGAAACATAATACAGGTCATTCATGGACGACCACTGAATACTCGAAATACGGCCTTTTCCGATAACCCGGAATTCCTCGGCAATGAGCCGGCCCTTTCTGATCTGATCTATTGAAAAATAGTAGAGCCTCCCACCCCGTGAATATACAAAATAATTCGAGTCCGGCGACCATGAGGCCGTTTGTCTTGAAAGCGATATCTCGACATGCTTCGAAACGGTTATCTTCCTTCCTGTGTCGATTTCGTAGAGAAGTAGGTCCGCGTAGCCGAAACTGGTCGGCGCAAGGTAGAGCAGCCATTCTCCGTCCGGGGATGAGCCGGCGGTGTTTATCTTCCCGGTTTCGATTTCTTTACCGTTGACGAAAGAGGGAAAATCACTAATAGGATGCATCGCTTCGATGTCCTGATGTGTCCTGAATACACCAAAACGGTTCTGTATCTGGTACTGTTCGTTCTCCGTTAACAAGACGGAGTGCTCCGGGAAGAAAGTGAGTTGTCGTATTTTACCGGTTTCCAACTGGGCTGTAAAAAGCGTCCGGTACGATCCGTTCCCCGGCGATGTGGTCTCCGCCGAGAAGAGAAGCTGCCCGTCCGGCGAGAGGTCGAGTCCGCCGAATTCCACCTCGGCAAAAAGCACGCCGGCACACACAATAAAAAGAAAACAAAGTATCCGTTGTTTCATATCTATACACATTTTCGGCATGGATGAGCTATTTTTTCATAAAAAAAACCACCGCCCCCGATCGTGTTGATAGACAGCCACGAGGGGATGCAATAAATACATGTCACCTCTTTTTTACATGTCGGTTCAGCACTTCGAGATACCGGTGTTCTTCCACACTGCCGCCGGAAAGGACAAGGGCCGTCTTTTTCCCTCGAACCGTCACTTTACCGCTCAGAACGGCGGCAATTCCCACTGCCGCGGCACCCTCGATTATCAGGCTGTGATTCCTGAAGGCGAAGACCATACCCTGTTCGATCTCTTCTTCGGTTACCTCGACATGCAGGTCTACCAGGTCTCCGATCATCCCGAGGGTATAGCGGTTGTCGTCGCCGATTCCTCCCAGGAGGGAGTCCGCCAGGGTGTCCCCTTCTTCCATCCTGACCGGACGTCCCGCCCGGAGGCTCCGGAGCATCACCGGCGTGCTCGCGGCCGAGACACCCACCACCACGGCGGACGGACATATCGATTTTACGGCCAGGGCCACACCCGCTAATAGACCGCCGCCGGAGAGCGGTACCAGCACCATGTCCAGGTCCGGAACATCTTCCAGCATCTCCAGACCCACCGTACCCTGCCCGGCGATAACACAAGGATCGTCGAAGGGCACCACCGGAATAAGGTTTCGTTTCTTCATGAGCGTGTTGTATGCCTGTTCCGCCTCGTCCTGGCTATTGCCTTCTATATGCAGCTCCGCTCCGTACCCTTCGATAAGCCGACCGCGGTAGGCGGGAACATGCTCAGAAAGGCAGACAACAGCGGGTATACCGCTGCGGCCTGCCACGTAAGCCACCGCTTTTCCGTGATTTCCCGTGGAAAAGGTTATAACACCCCGTTTCTTTTCTTCAGCCGACAGCCCCAAAATTTTATTGGAAGCACCCCGGACCTTGAAGGAACCGGTACACTGCAGACATTCCAGCTTGAGAAAAACTTCGCCCCCGGAGGCTGCGGAAAGGGCCGGAGACTCGGGAAAGGGGGTTCTCCGGATAATCCCGCCTATCCGGCTGCGGGCTATATACACATCCCGTAATGTCGGCCTTTCGTTCATAGGTGTTATTTCGTAAATAATCTCAGGGGAAAATCAAAGAGGCTCTCGTTCCCCGATTCGGTTACCCGCACCGAGGCATCGACCTCGAAACCCACATCCTCGTACCAGATGCCGGGTATGAGGTGCAGGGCCATGTTGGGCTTTAGTTCCGTCTTATCACCAGGCCTCAGGCTGATTGTCTGTTCCCCCCAGTCCGGCGGATAATTGACCCCTATGGAATAGCCGAGGCGCGACTCCTTGACAATCTTGGAATGTGCTATGGCCTTTCTCCAGGTTTCTTCCACCTGTTCCGCCGTTACTCCCGGTTTCAAGAAATCCAGGGCCGCCTGGAGCCCTTCCAGCACCACCTTGGCCGTGTCTTTCATCAGGTCGGGCGGATTACTCCCGAGAAAGATTGTCCGCGCAATGGGGGCGTGATAGTGCCTGTAGGTACCGGCGAGCTCCAGGAGGACCGCTTCGTCCTTCTCATACTTTTTTTCGGTCCATGTCATATGGGGAGTTTTGGTCGCTTCGCCCGCCATCATGAGCGGTACGATTGCAGGATAATCCCCGGCAAAATCTTCCGTGCCGCCGTATTCCGCCCTGGCTATTTCGGCTGCCGCGTCACATTCCCGGACACCCACATCTATCACCTTGATGGCGGTATCCATGACCCGTTCGGCAATCTTGCCGGCCTTTTTCATGCACTCTATCTCCGCTTCCGATTTTACCACCCGGACCCAGTTTACCAGCACATTGGCGTCGAGAAATGTAGCCTCGGGGAGCCCTTTTTCCAGTTCCAGATACGCCCGGTGTGTAAAATAGAATTGGTCCATCTCTACACCGATCCGCTTCTTCGCCCATCCCCGTTTCTTGATTTCGTCCACCACCGTGTGCATGGGGTGATGAACAAGAGAATGAACATAATGATCCGGCCAGCGGATTATATTGTCCTCGGAAAGGTAGGTCGTGAGCTGGGCGCCGTTTCCGTCCATACCCCGGCCTATCCAGACCGGGTCTTCCTGGTCCAGGGAGACAAGCAGGCACTGGTGGACGTAAAAGCTCCACCCGTCATACCCGGTCAGGTAGTTCATGTTCGCCGGCTGCGACACCACGAGGAGTTCTATCCCCCGCTCTTCCATACTCTTTTTTGTTTTCTCGATTCTTCGTTGATATTCTTCCTTTTTAAAGACTGGCATATAGTTTTCTCCTCATTCCTAGAATTACATATATCCGGTAAACCGTTTCTTTACGACCGCCGAATAAACAAAATTGATCATGGTAATATAATCGAACACCGGAAGGCCCAGGGCTTCCTGAACCACCGCCCCGTAAGGTGGCAGGAGGCTGCATTCCAGGAGCAACAGCCTGACCTCGGGGTGACGTTTCACTAGCTGTACAGCGGTATTCACCACCTCCCCTTCGATCCTGTCACTGTCCAGGGTTCCTTCCTCGATAAAAACCGCATTGTAAAAATGCTCGCAATTTTCGAGTCCCGCTATAACCAATGATCCCGTGTCAGGAACTCCCGCTTTACGAAGGACCGTATCATCCAGGGATTTCGAGTTTGCCGTAACAATGCCTATTTTACCCCCCGGCGGCAGAAGGCCCATTAAAAAGGGAATCTGCAAAAGGCTGGACATGAACACGGGAACGGAAACCTCTTCCTGCATCTGCTCCTGGTAGAGAATCATGAAACCGCAGTCCCCTGTTATAGCCCTTACCCCCTCCGCTTCGAGGGCTTTTGCCGCCTGCACCATCTCCGCGGTAAGACTCATGTCGTGGCGAAAAATCCGTTCCACGGAAAACCCCTGGACCCTCTGAAAACGGACCGGAAAATCATAGGTAGTAGCATTTGCCACGTCTCCGGGAATAAAGGGGACGTAATTTTCCAGCAGGACGATCCCGATGGCTTCTCCGTAGCTCACCTGTCCCGGCTTTACACGGTACAGCATTTTTCTATCCCGCCACGAATGATGCGTTCGGCAGCCACAGGGCGATCTGCGGAAAGGCTATAATCAATATTGTGGCGATAATCAGCATGATGATAAACGGGAAGGTATGCCGAATAACCTCCCAGTATGGCCGTCTGAATATCAGTTGGGCGGTAAAAATGTCACACCCGAAGGGCGGAGTCGCCGAACCGATGGCCGCCTGCAGGGTTACCAGGGTACCCAGGAACACCGGATCGATACCGGTTTCCAGCACATAGGGAGCAAAGATCGGTGTCAGGATGTAAATTGCAACGATGGGATCGACAAACATGCAGGCCACGAAATAGGAAACAACCACGAGAATAATAACATGGAGCTGGGTAGGATCCACACCAATGAGGGTCGGCATGATCTCCTGGGGCAGCCGAATAAAACTGAGGTACCAGCTCAACGCCTGTCCGGCACCCACAAGAACAAAAACCACGCCTGTAATAATCCCGGTATCCAGAAGTGAGTTTACCAGTTTCTTCCAGGTCATGGTTCGATACACCAGGGTTTCCAGGATAAGTGCATAGGCTACCGCGGCGGCGGCGGCTTCCGTGGGGCTGAAGATTCCGGCGTAGATTCCACCAATGATGATAAGCGGAAAGCCCAGTACAAGCCCCCCCTCTTTCAAGGCCTTTCCTCGTTCAGCCCAGGTTGATTTTTGTAAAACCCCTACCTTTTTTATCCTTGAATAAAAGTAGGAATAGACGGAAAACATGGCAAAAATTAAGAGACCGGGAACAATACCGGAAAGGAACAGTTTCCCCACGGAGGTGCTGGTAACAACTCCGTACACGATAAATCCGATGCTCGGTGGAATAAGAAAGGCTATGTCGCTGGCGTTGATGATAAGCCCCAGGGTAAAAGAACTGTTGTACCCGGCCTTCAGCAGCATGGGCCGCATAGTCCCGCCGATGGCGGCCACCGTAGCCTGGGTAGAACCGGACACGGCGCCGAAAAGGGTGCAACTGGCATTGGTTGTAATTGCCAGCCCTCCGGGAACATGTCCCACAAAGGCTTTTACCATGTTGATAAGGCGTTTAGCCGAATTCCCCGAGGTCATGATATTTGCACCGAGGATAAACATGGGCACACACACCAGGGCAGGTGGTGTCATACCTGTAACCATCTGCTGTATCAGCACGGTAAAATTAAAACTTGGATAGGCAATGTTAAGATGCAGAATCAGGGATCCAAATATAACAATCATAAATGGAAATCCGAGGAGCAGCATCGTTATTAAACTTACCCATAAGACCGTCATAGATTATTCTCCTCTTTGTTTTCTAGTATCCTGAGATTACCTCATCCTCGTATTCGCTCTGCTGCTCCGGGGATAACCACACATCTTTCTCTACAATATTCTTTATAATTGTTCGAATGTATTGAATACCCGCCAGGGCAAAACCGATGGGAACAATAAGATTGAATGTCCAGAAGGGAACCTGAAGTGCCGCGGTTTTCTGGCCCAGCATTCGCATCTTCAGCATATATTCATAGCTGAAATAAGCCAGGTAAAAAAGAACTACCGCACTCACGGCCGAGATGGCGAAGACGAATATCTTTTCAAGTCTCGGGGGCATTAAATCAAAAAAAGCTCCCATGCGGATATGCCGTGCCTTCCGGGCGGCGTAACTAACACCTACCATCGTGACCAGTATGATAAGGAAGGTCGAGACTTCCTCGGCATAATAGATGCTCTGGAAAAAACTCCTGGCTATAACATTGGCGATTAACATGATGGCAAGGGCCGCCGTTCCGCCGGCCAGGACGGTTACTTCGAACCAGTCAACCGCCAGGCCGACGCCTTTAGCCAGGCGTTTAAAAAATCCCTTCTTAGGCGCGGAACCTGTTTCTTCACTCATAATTTCACCTTGTATAGATAAACACTGGGTTTGGCCCGAAACACTTCATTCCGGGCCAAACCACAAAGCAGCTCTTATTCTATGCCGAGAGCTTCTTTTGCATTTTCGATGTCCTGCAGCAGGATTCTCAGAGCCTCGGGCCCCCTTTCTCCGGAGATCTCGGGATACTTTTCTTCCCAGACGACCTTGGCCAGTTCTTTAGCCTTGGCAATCTCCTCGGAACCCCATTCGGTCCAGACAATATCAGGACGCTTTTCTGAAATTTCCGCCCTTTCTCTTTCATGCCGGGCATCAATCCACTCAGCGCTCTCGAGGACATGATCGTTGTAGTAGCTTCTCATGCTTTTCTGAATATCCTTGGGCAGTGAATCAAACCACTGCATGTTTACCGTAGGAATACCCAGAAAAGGTTCAGCCCACATTTGAGTAAAGTAGTTTGTCACTTCCCAGAATCCCATGCTGTAGTTGGCAAAGAGGGGCTGCAGCTGGGCGTCGATCAGACCGGTTTGAAGTCCACTGTAAATTTCCCCATAGGCCATGGGAGTAGGACTCATACCATAGGCGCGATAATCTTCAACGAGCATTTTAGAAGGCATGACCCGGGTCTTAAGCCCCTTGAATTCCGACAGTTCGGTGGCCTTTGGTTTCGAAGTGAGCCATTGCCATCCTTCGTACTGAATACTCAAGGGTACGAGACCATAGTCCCGAAAGCACTCTTCCAGAAAACCCATAATCTCGCCGTTGTTTACTACCCAGTCGAGCACTTCCGGCATTCTCTCCTTCGGCCAGATGTAGTGTAGTGAGAGCACCTGGACTTCCGGTACAAAGGCTGCCAGCCAGCCGTAGTCTGCGGAGACGAGCTCCGTTACACCTATCTGAGTAAGTTCTACGATGTCCCGGTTTCCTCCCAGAGTCCCGTAGGGGTAGACCTCGATATCCAGTCTGCCGTTTGTCTCTTCCCGCATATAATCGGCAAAATTATGCGCCCAGACCGTCATGAAATCTCCCTCAACCTCCGCCGAGGACATTTTTACCGAGATAACTTCTTCAGGTTCACCACCGGCGGCTTCTTCCTGTTCTCCTCCGGCGTAGACTCCCGTAACGGCTACCGCAAAAATAAGCAGAAACGCCGTTACCATACATCTTTTAGCTTTCATCATAATTCCTCCTAGGATATTTAAAAATTGATTGCCTGTTTGAAAAAATACCTTCTATTACGGCATCACCTCCTTTTTTCCTTGAAATACTCGATGGCACTGCGGATATACAGCTCAACGCCCAGGGGAAGGGTGTCTTCATCGATGTTGAACCTGGGATTATGATGGGGATAGTCCGATTCTTTTTCCGGATTCCCCGTACCTAGAAAGATAAACACACCGGGGACCCTGGCAGCATAGGCCGCAAAATCTTCCCCTGCCATAGATGCGTGTTCTACCACCGCATCCGCGTTTCCGGTTACGGCTCGAGCGGCGCGCCTGGCGATTTCCACCATATTCTTGTCGTTAATAACTGCAGTATTCTCCCTCGTCACTTCGAGTTCATAACTGCATCCGTGGGTACCGCACACCGTCTTTACGAGATGGTCCAGCAGCTTCGGGGGATTGTCTTCACCGGGTTTATTACTGTCGTACAAGTATCGTATGGTACCTTCCAGAACAACCTCATCGGGGATGATGTTGTTCTTTGTCCCCCCGGAGATTTTGCCGAACATGATAACCGTCGGTTTCATCAGGCTCACTTTCCTGGTCTGGATGGTCTGGACATTGGACACGATATCGGCCGCGGCAATGATGGGGTCGACGGCGCTCTCGGGATAGCCGGTATGGCCTCCCCTTCCCTGTACGGTAATCTTGAAAACATCCATGGTCGCCATGACGGCCCCGGCCTGGACCCCGATCAATCCGCTCTTAAGGGGCGACCAGATGTGTATCCCCACGGCGGCGTCCACTCCGGGGTTTTCCAGGGCTCCCTGTTCGATGAGGATCTCCGCCCCGGCGACCTCTTCGTTCGGCTGAAAGAGAAACTTTATATTCCCCTCGAGCCGGTCCCGCATACCGGAGCATATTTTTGCAGCCCCGAGAAGCATGGCCATGTGGGCGTCGTGTCCGCAGGCGTGCATAATACCGTTGTTTCGAGACTTGTACGGAACATTGTTCTCTTCTTGTATCGGGAGAGCGTCCATATCGGCCCGCAGCAGTATGGTCGGGCCGTCTTTCTTCCCTTCCAGGTAGGCGGTAACCCCGGTGGTAGCGATACGCTCCGGTTTTAGCCCTAGATCCTCCAGATACGCTTCAACCCTGTCGGCCGTTTTGAATTCCTGAAACCCGAGCTCGGGATATGCATGGAAATCCCTTCTGAGCTCGATGAGTTCACTTTTTAATGACTGTATATCGGCCTTCAGGTTTTCCATGTCTACACCAGCCCCATCTCGAGGAGTTTCTCGGCTATCTGCACGGCATTCAGGGCAGCGCCTTTCCGGATGTTGTTCGACACGATCCACAGGTTCAAGCCCTTCTCGATGCTGTAGTCCTCCCGGATTCGCCCCACCATGGTCTCGTCCCGCTCGTTCGAATCAAGAGGCACCGGATAGGTTTCCGTCCCGGGATCGTCCATGACGATAATACTCTCCGCATTCTTCAGCAGCTCCCGGGCTTCATCGGCCGAGAGCTTCTTCTCCGTCTCCACGTTCACGCTCTCACTATGCCCGTACCATACCGGCACCCGCACGCAGGTGGCCGTTACACGGATCGAATCATCCCCCATGATCTTCCGCGTCTCGTTCACCATCTTGTACTCTTCCTTGGTGTACCCGCCTTCCTGGAACACGTCGATTTGCGGCAGACAGTTGAAGGCGATCTGCTTCCCGTAGGCCCTGGGCGTTACCGGCTTCATCGCCTTAAGGTACTCCGCGGCCTCGTCCTTCAAACCCTGGAAGGCCTTGACCCCGGAGCCGGAGACCGCCTGGTAGGTGGAGACCACCACCCGCTTCACCCGGGCCGCCTCGTGCAGCACCTTCAGCACCACCACCATCTGGATGGTCGAGCAGTTCGGGTTGGCGATAATGCCCTTGTGCTTCCTCAAATCTTCCGGGTTCACCTCCGGTACCACCAGGGGACACTGGTCGTTCATCCGCCAGGCCGAGCTGTTGTCCACCACCACGGCCCCCATCTCCACCGCTTCCGGCGCCAGCTTCAGGCTCGCCCCAGCCCCGGCGGAGAATATCGCCACGTCGATGTCGGCAAAATTGTCCTTCTTCGCCTCCAGGACTTCCACGTCTTCTCCCCTGAAGACCACCTTCGTTCCCTCGTTCGCCGCAACATCCAACGGCCGTAAGCTCTTGACCGGAAAGTTCCTCCGCTCCAGCGTCCTGATCATTTCGCCGCCCACCATGCCGCAGGCGCCTACCACAGCTACATTCACATTCTTGCTCATATCTACGCCTCTTCCTTCTCGATCGTCTCTATAACCTCGCCGATGATCTCGACACCCTTCAGCGCCAGGGCTTCAGGAATCACCAAGGGCGGCAGCAGCCGCGCCACGTTGTTGTGGTGCCCCCCGACCTCGATCATCACCCCCTTCCGGTGCGCATAGGTCCTCACCTTCTTCGCCAGATCGGGGGCCGGTTCCTTACTTCTCTTGTCCTTCACCATCTCGATGCCCATCATCAGCCCGATACCCCGGGCCTCCCCGACGATGGAGCTGCGGGCTTCGATCTCCTTTAATCCGGCCAGCACCTTCTCGCCCAGCTCCGCAGCCCGGGCCGGGATCTCTTCCCGCACCATCCACCTCAGCGCCGCGGCCCCGGCGGCAAAGGCTATCATGTTCCCCCGGAAGGTCCCGATGGTCTTGCCCACGGGCCAGGTGTTCAAGGACTCCCGGTAGGCTATGGCGCTGATAGGAAAGCCCACCCCGCCTAAGGCCTTGCTCATGGTCACGATGTCCGGCACGATGCCGGAATGCTCGAAGCCGAACATACGTCCCGTCCGGCCCAGGCCGCACTGGATCTCGTCGCAGATTAAGAGCACATCGTGCCGTTCCGTGATCTCCCGTACCTTCTTTAGAAACCGCGGCCGGGGTACAATCGACCCGCCTTCGCCCTGGATCGCTTCGATAATCACCGCCGCGGGTTTCGAGATGCCTGAATGACTGTCGGTAAGCACCCGTTCCAGCCAGGCCGCGGCGTATAGGTCGCTTTCGTCGTCCGGGCACCCGAAGGGCTGCCTATAGGTGTAGTCATAGGGCACGAAGTGGACGTCCGGCACCAGTTGCCCGATACCGTCCCTATGCCCCGAGTCCGTGGTCAACGCCAGGGAGGCCCCAGTCATCCCGTGATAGCCCCCCTCGAAGGCGATGATGCCGTTCCGCCCGGTGTTCCACTTGGCCAGCTTCAGAGCCTGCTCCACCGCGTCGGACCCCGTGGGGCCGCCGAAGAACACCCGGGTCAGCTCCTTCGGCAGGAGCGACCGCAGTACGTCCACCATCTTGCCCCGGGTCTCGCTGGGTATGTCCAGGGTGTGGGTCACCTTGTCTATCTGCTTATGCGCCGCGGCGAGAACCTCCGGATGGCCGTGGCCCACCGCCATCACTCCGGCCCCGCCGAACATGTCGATGTACAGGTTCCCGTCCACGTCCTCTATCGTCGCGCCCTTGCCACGGGCTATGGCCATGGGCATCCCCTTCGAGTAGCTCACCGCGCTGCTCTCCAGCTCCGCCTGCTTCTTCAGTATCTCCTTCGACTTGGGCCCCGGCGGCTCGGTTACTATCTTCGGCGCCCCCGGGAGGGATAATTCCATTATGGTTTTTTCATCGATCATTGGTGTGTCCTCCGGTTATGTCTGTTCAATTATCCACCCGAACTTCCCACGCTTCTGAAAAGGGGCTTGGAAGACCGGATGGCTCTCTTTATCATCTTATAGTGCGAATTACCCTGCACCTGGGATCCGATTTTTTCTGAAATCTCATATGCCGTTTCCAGGAGAGGCTGGATAGTTTCCATCAATTTTTCTTCCGTCAGGCGCACGGCAGGGGCCGACACGGCGAGGCAGGCGACGAGGTTCTCTTCATAGTCGAAAATCGGTACAGAAGCGGAATGGATATCGTCGCTGTACTCCTTTATATCCAGGGCATATCCCCTCTGCCGGACCTTCATGATATCCTTCAGGAGATCTGTCTCGTTATCCTTGGTATTGGTTGCCCGTTTGTCCAGATTGAGCCTTTCAATATGGGTGTAGAGCTCTTCATCGTCCATGGCGGCAAGGAATAACTTCCCCGAAGCACTGGCATGAAGGGGGTAGATCAGTTCCAGGTCGCGATCGATGGAGACGGCCCTCGGATGTCTTACTTTATCCAGAATAACGATGGAGTCCTGATGCAGGACGGAAAGGTAGATGTTTTCGCGAACATACTGTGAGAGCCGGCGCATTAGGGGCCGCGCCACCTCGTCGAGTTTCATGCTTGTCGGGACCGTATTCCCCAGGGCAAACATCTTGAAGGTAAGGGAATAGGTGTTTTCTTCGGACCGGTCCACATACCCCAGGGCTTCGAGGGTTATCAAAAGGCGATGTACATTCCCCCGGGTAAGATCCAGCTCCTTTACAATGGCCGGGGCCCGGATAGGTTGGTTTTTACCTATACATTCGAGAATTCTGAAAGCCTTCTGGACGGTCGTAGCCAGGGAGTAAGATTTTGTATCAATATTTGGACTTATGTTTAAATCTTGAAACATAAACTATTACTTCCACCTCCCTGAAAACAAGAAATCGCTGTTGTTACGTCTCTTTGCTGAAAAGCTTTTGCGGAAAATCTATAAAATTATAACAACCGTCCTCGGTCACGAGAAACGGCTCCGAACATTCAAAACCGTAGGTATCAAGCCATATCCCCGGCATAAAATGAAGGGTCATTCCAGGCATAAGTACCGTCTTGTCACCGGGCCGTAGGCTGATGGTATGCTCTCCCCAGTCCGGGACATAGTTGAGCCCGAAGGAATACCCGACCCTGGAAGGCTTTTCAACCCCCGTTCCCCGAAGACATGAGCGCCAGTGCATTTCCACTTCCTCGGCGGTTATACCGGGTTTGATAAAATCAAGGGTCTTTCGCAGTCCGACCACCACGGTATCGGCAACCCTCCTGAGATCATCCGGCGGAGTTCCCAGATACAACGTCCTGGAGAGCGGGGCGTGGTAGCGGAACCTGGCCCCGGCGAGCTCCAGGAGCACCACATCGCCCTCCCGGTACACCCTGTCCGGATCAAAGGTCAGGTGCGCCGTGGATGTGCGTTCCGCACTGGGCATAATGGGGAAAATAGCGGGCGAACTGCCGCCGTATGTATCGGTTCCGCTTATCTGTAGCCCCGCGACCTCCGCGGCCGCGTCTTTTTCATGGACTCCCGGGGCTATCCTTTCTATGGCGGCCTTCATAACCCTTTCGCATATCCTGGAGGCCTGTCTCATATAATCGATCTCGGCTTCCGATTTCACTGCCCTGACCCAGTTGACCAGGTTTGTGGCATCCGGGAATTCCGCGCCGGGGAGTTCTTCCTTAAGCCGGAGAAATGACCGGGCGGAGAACCAGTAATTATCCATCTCCACGCCGATCCTTTTATTCCCCAGGCCCAGCTCTTTCAGAAGCCCCGCTACGAACACCATGGTATGTGTATACCGTGACTGGACATACTCGTCCGGATAACCCCGGACGCTCTCTTCCGAAAGCCAGGTGGTAAGCCGTGCCCCGTTGGCATCCTGCTCTCTGCCGAACCAGACCGGCTCGGGAGAAGTCATATCGAGGATAACCCCCTGGTGAACGTAGAACGACCACCCGTCGTAGCCGGTCAGATAATTCATATTAGCCGGATCCACCAACAGGAGTACTTCTATACCCGCGTGATCCATTCTTTCCCGGGTTTTCTTCAATCGGGAGAAATACTCGGATTTTGTAAACACCGGTTTTGTTTTCATAGCGGTACGGTTTATTATATGCCCGGTCGTTTGTATGTCGCAAAGGAAAAATAGTTATTTTTCCAGCAAAGTTCATCATACAAACAAATGTAATAAATTTGTTCTAATATATAAACATATGTTTGTTATATGTACATCCTTAGTTTACAGATTACCGGTTTCATAGTAGAGTAATCTTGTAATCAACATGCCCCGCCCCAAGGGGCGGGCTATGTTGGTTCTGCAAGGTCTGGATTTTATGCGGGATTCATACCCCGTACCACAGCCGTTGTCGAGGCAGGCAGCCGGCTAGGCTCCGAAGAGCGCGGTAAGCCGCGGGGTATGAATCCCGCGGGCGAATAAATGTAAGACCAGACGGGGTAAAAAATGAGAATCCTGACGGAAAAAGAACTGAGGTCTTGTATAAAGCTGGATG
>CAYPIQ010000004.1:116143-127233 GCA_964410865.1 uncultured Spirochaetales bacterium
CCGAACAACAAGGAGAAGTGGACGTGAAAACCGCCTACCTTCCCGACCTGGACAGGTTCGCCGTCAAGATCGCCTCGGGGTTTTTTAGAAACCCGCAAAAGGGCCTTCCCAGTGCAAGCGGCATGATGATAGTACTTAATTCCAGGACCGGTTTCCCGGAAGCGGTACTCCTGGATAACGGTTATCTGACCCAGGTCCGTACCGGAGCGGCGGGAAGCATCGCCGCGGAGTACCTGGCCCCGGAGCATGCCGACCATGTGGGCGTCCTGGGGACGGGGACCCAGGGCCGGTACCAGATGGAAGGGCTTAAACTGGCCAGGGATTTCAAAGTGCTCCACGTATTCAGTCTCGACCCTGAAGAATCGATACACGCCTACCGGCGGGAGATGGCCGATACCCTGGAAGTGGACGTCATTATAGAACCGTCGGCACAGGACGTGGTGGAGAAGAGCTCCGTTGTCGTCACCACTACTCCTTCCAGGAAGGGGTTTATCAAGAAAGAATGGCTCCATCCTTCCCTGCACATTACCGCCATGGGAGCCGACACGGAAGAAAAGCAGGAACTGGAACCGGGGGTTTTCGAAAAGGCCGACCTCATTGCCTGTGATCTGAAGTCCCAGTGTTTCAAACTGGGAGAGCTGCGCTCGGCCCTGGAAGCGGGAATCGTAAGCCGGGACGATCCGGTGATTGAACTGGGAGAACTGGTTTCAGGCTACAGGAAAGGAAGAGTATCGAACGATCAGATAACCCTGTGCGATCTGACCGGTGTAGGAGTCCAGGATACCGCAATCGCCCTTCAGGCGCTCCTGGAAGCCGAGAAAAAGGGTATAGGAACGGTGATTGAGTAAAAAAATCATACCTTATATCCAGCTCACCCTGGGTATGACCTTTACCGGAGCCCACGTGGTGGCGGGAAAAGTGGTGTCCTCGAGGTTTCCGATTTTTTTCGCCTCCGGTATCACCCTGGCGGTGACATCTTTTTTGTTTTTTCTCTACTTTTTCCTCAAGCCCGGGCCGGTGCCCAGACCGGACCGGCGAAGCTTTTTGTTCATACTGCTCCAGGCCTTCACGGGAATCTTCATATTCAGAATAGGTATCCTGAAAGGACTTTCATATACCGGAGCCATAGAGGGTGGTATAATACTCTCCTCAACCCCTATCCTTATAGCCCTTCTTTCTTTTCTGTTCCTGAAAGAAAGCATAACGCCAAAAAAAATAATCGCCCTCTCATTTTCGATGGCCGGCATCCTTATAATCAATCTATTGGGCGCCGACGGCTCGTCGGGTCGCAACATACTGCTCGGCAGCCTCTTTCTTTCCGGTGCGGTTTTCGGAGAAGCCCTTTTTACCGTCCTTCGAAGAGTTATCGGAACAAGGGTCGGCGCCGTGGCCAACGCCGCTTATACATCCTTAACCGGCGCTCTTTTCTTTCTGCCCCTGATGTTCATGGACATGCCTAAACTCGCATCCATGGAATTTATCCCACGGGACTGGCTTCTCCTCTTCTTCTACGGTACGGCGGCGCCTATGGCCTCCTTTACCCTGTGGTTCAGCGGTGTCAGCAGTACCTCGGGAAGTACGGCAGGGGTATTCACCGCCATTCTGCCCATAAGCACCATGATTTTCTCCACCGTATTCCTGCGGGAACCACTTTTCCCGTACCACGCGCTGGGAGCGGGATGTATAATAATCGGGATCTTCTTTGTGATAGATAAACATAGGAATAGAAAGCTTACTTCCTAGACCCTGGAAACCTCCAGGGCTTTTTCGTACAAACCGGGGTTGTAGAAAGTGGTACGGTTTCTTCCTGACCTTTTCGACCGGTACAGGGCGTTATCAGCCATTTCGATCAGGTTGTTAAGGGGTTTATCTTCAAAATCGCATACATGAACAACCCCGATGCTAATGGTCAGGTTTGCATGCCGGTCCTGAACGGGAAACCGGGCTTCTTCCACGGATATCCTGATCCTTTCCGCCACGGTCCAGGCAATTTCCAGGCGGCTCTGCACGAGCAGAAGGATAAACTCCTCCCCGCCGAACCGCGCGGCCACATCTTCTTTTCTGATGGAATTTTCCAGGATCCGGGCTATGCGGAATAAGGCATCGTCGCCTGCCCGGTGGCCGAAATTATCGTTGAAGATTTTAAAATGATCAATATCAAGCATCAACAGGCTCGCCTCGCAATGATGCCGCCGCATACGCGAAACTTCTTCGTCGAACCGGCGAGTAAAAAAAGAGTGATTGTAGAGTTTCGTCTTGTAGTCCGTTATGGCGCTCCGGTAATGGATGTTGTTCTGGATACCGACGGAGGTGAAGCGCATAAGCCGATTGAGATAATTAATCTCCTGATGGGTATATTCCCGTTCCAGGAGTTTCTTACCGAAGACAATAAAACCGTAGAATCCCCCTATCCCGATAATGGGTACCAGTATTTCCGGGAAGAGGGGGAGTAAGGTATTACTGTATTCTTGATTTTCGATTTTATATTCGAACAGCGAAAAACCGATGGTATTGGGATATTGAAGAAAAAAGTTCCGGTAGGGCTCGAGGGAATCGATCGTCAGCAAGCCTTCGGTAAGCTTCATGTTTTTATAACAAAATATCCTCGGCCGGTCGGTTCGCTCTTCATCGCTCAGGATAAAAGCGAGATATGAAGGCACGAATTTATTCAGCAGCCTGGCGGTAACATATTCGACCAGTTCCGGAATGGAGTTTTTACTGAAAATATCGAGCCCTTCCTGGTACAGCTCCTCGAGATGCCGTATTTCGGCGTTCAGCTTATCGATTTTATCGATAATACCTATTCTTTCGAGTAGGTCGTAATGGGCGATAATCTCAGTATTTTCCAGTTTACTGTCTTCCATACTGCTCCATATAACTATAATAGTTCCGCCGCCAGTTCCGCCAGCCCGCTCCTTTCGGTATGCTCCAGGAGTACATGTCCGAAAACACCCTGACCTTTGAAAGCCTCGACAAGGTAAGACAGACCATTGGAGTTCGAATCCAGATAGGGACTGTCTATCTGGTAAGGGTCACCGGTGAGTACCATTTTGGTAGCCTCTCCCGCCCGGCTGACGACTGTCTTTATCTCGTGCGGAGAAAGGTTCTGGGCTTCATCGATTATGATAAACTGGCGTGGTAACGAGCGCCCCCGTATATAGGTAAGGGCCTCTATCTCGATAAGGTTATTGCTCTGTAACCACTCCATACTCTTTACCGCACCCTTTTTATTTACACTTATAAGATGTTCGAGATTATCGAAAAGCGGCTGCATCCAATTGGAGAGTTTTTCCGTTTTCGCCCCGGGCAGATACCCTATATCCTTTCCCATCGGCACCACCGGTCTTGTTACCAGAACCCTGTCGTATTTTTTTTCTTCCAGTACCTTTTTCAGCCCCGAGGCCAGGGCCATCAGTGTTTTACCCGTGCCGGCTTTTCCCACCAGGGTAACCAGAGAAACCGAATCGTCGAGCAGGAGGTTCAAGGCCATTCGCTGGTGCTCGTTCAGCGGTTTTATACCATATACCGAAGCCATGCGCCGGGGTAAATACAACAGTTCTTTCTTTTCGGTTCGGTAACGCCCTATAACAGGGTCCTGACCGTTGGAAAAACGGATTAGTCCGAACTCGTTGGGGAACATGGCATCGGCCCATTCGATCCTGCGCTTTTCCTTGAGCGTATGTAACGAATCGGATGATATCTGGATTTCCCGAAACCCCCTGTATAATTCATGTATGTTGACCTTCTGCTTTTCATAATCTACGGCCTTGATACCCAGGGCAGTGGCCTTGACCCGGGCATTTATATCCTTGGACACGAAAAAGACCTTTTTCCCTTCTTCCTTTAGGGCGAGGGCTGTAAATATTATCTTGTTGTCCGGTTTGTCCTGGATTAGACCCGCCGGTATGTTCCTCGGCGTGGTAAGCACCACCCGGCACACCGAACCGTTGCTCATCTTGACACCCTGGCTCAGGTCTCCGTGATGTGCCAGTTCGTCCAGAAAACGAATGGCATGCCTGGCATTTCTTCCCCGTTCATCACTGCTGGATTTGAGTTTATCCAGTTCTTCGAGCACCCAGAGGGGAACAACAACCTCATTATCCTTGAACGAGAGGATGGCATTGGGCCTGTGTATAAATACGTTGGTGTCGATGACAAATGTTTTCACGCCGGTATCGGACATACCTACCTACTTAAGATGAAATACTTTCAAGACTTTCAATAATTGCCTTTCTATACGCGCTAACACCTTATACTCCGCCGCCGCTTCCGAGCCCATCACTTCCAGGGACATCGCAGGCGCTGAAGCCGGTGCTTCCTGTTTCGCCGCCGAGGCCGGGGCTGGGGCAGACAGTGCCCGGTATTCATCCCGGGCGGCTTCACCCTTGTAGTAACCGGACTCGGTCCGCCCCACTTCCATGGTAGCACAACCTGCCGGAAGAATAGCTGCAAGGGAAATAAGCAAACAGATGTTACTTTTCACGTAAAAAAGTATAGCCCTATCAGCGCGGTTTGTCAAAAGTCCACAAAGAACACGGTGACTATTAAAATGCCCCGGAGATCCCGGGGCATACCTATGCCGTTATATGCATGGCATTCACCAGGCACAGGCCTTCCCGGATACCGCTTTCCTTCAAGGCGGAAACTACGTCCGGGGTGATGTGCACCAATTGATACCTCTTTTCAGTGTTAAACCAGAGTTCCTTTCTGTAGCTCTTCATACTTCCTCCGTTGTATCATTGTGCAAAATGGAGTTTTTATAGTCAAGGCGACTTATTTCTATGACCGACGGTGAATGAAACAGTTCAATATGTTCATTATGACAGGTAAAAAGAATAACCTGGTTTTCTGAAGCCCAGCCTTCGATACACGCAGCCGCGTTAGTTCTTCGTTCCGGGTCGAGATCTACCAGCGGATCGTCGAGAACGAGAAAGCCCTTCCGTTCTCCCAGGAGTATATCGGCCGCCGAAAGCCGTACGGCCAGGGCAAATATATCCTTTGTCCCCGACGAGAGCAGCGGGAAGGGTACCAGGAACCCTTCACCCCTAATGCCCGAGGGTAACCCGTCATCGAGGTCTACATGATTATAGGCCCCGGAGGTCAGGCAATCGATATATTCGGCACACCTTCGCGCATAGATCCTGTATGTATCTTTATCCAGGGTTTCCAGGATGCCTTCAGTTTTTTCCCGGATGGCGGCCAGGTGGCGGCCCCTTCTCAGGGCGACTTCGAATTCTTTCTTTGCGTCAATACACCTTCCTTCCAGTTCTTCCTCCGATTCATCCGGCAGCCCCTTATCCAGTTCGAGCAGCCGCCCTTTGAACCTGAACCATTCCTCTTCCAGCGTACGCCTTTGTTCTTCCTTTTCGGAATAATCTGATATAAAATCCGCAGGGGTCCTGAACCCTTCGGGCACCCCTCCACATCCTTCGACTTCCTTTGACAGGTTTTCAGCTTTCACGGCTGCTTCAGAAAAAACCCGGACTGCCCCCTGCCTGTCGCCGTAAGCGGTCTCGAGGTCCTTGAGTTCCTCTTCCCGCTGCTTCAGTCTTCCTGCCGCTTCAGCCCTCGCAACGGTTCGCAGAGTCGTCTCGCCGGAAATTTCTTCCAGGGTGCGGGTGCGCTTTTCCACCGGCGTATCAACCGCCGCCGCGAGCTCATCAAAGTCTTCCCCCTTTAGTGCATCCTTGAAACGTCCCCGGGACTGTTCCAGGCGGTTTTTCAGGGTTGCCCGGTTAAAGGCGGCCCGTTCGGCCTCCTGTACGGTGGAAACCCCGCATTCCCCCAGGAGTTCCTCCATATGGTTTATACTGTCTTTATAGCCTGCCCTGATTGTGTTCACATCGATATCACCCGCTGCAACGGAAAGAGAAAAATCCTCGGTATCGATCTCCGCGCAGGTCCCGGCTTCAATGACCTCACGGCCTCCGGGTTCAAGGCGTATATCCTGTGACTCGTTTGTACCGGTTGTAACTGTCAGGGCGGTTTCAGTCTTTCCCCGCAGTACCAGCCGCAGGTCGCCGGCGGAAAGGCGGTTTTTCAGCCCTTCCGCTTCCCGATCCAGGGTCCGGATCCTCTCGACCATATCCGTTTCCACCTTGGGAGTAGAAGATAATTCCTCCTCCGCTTTATCCATCTCAGCCTTCAGGATTTTGAGTTCGTCATAACGCTCTTTACGAACACGAATCTGCTCAGCCTTTTTCGCTTCTTTCTTCTCTGCTTCCAGCCCTTCCAGCTCCCCATCCAGACGTTTGATCTCACGCCGGTCCGCTTTAATTTCCGTCTCGACCCTGGCCCACGACTCGATAGCCGCCTGGTGCCTGTCCCGTAATTCACAGGCCCGATCATACCTGACCACCAGGGTTTCCATGGTTTTCATGGCATCGAAAACGCGCTTCCATTCCGCCAGGTAGGCTTTTATCCTCCCGAGCTCCTTCTCCGTGGATGAAAATTCTTCCATGAGAGCCGCCCGTTCCGTCTCGAGGCGCGCCGCCCGGTCTCTTTCGGCTTCCAGGGATCTCCATCCGTACCAGAGTTTTACAATAGTTCCCGTACCGCTCTTCCAGGGGTTGTCTATTCCCCGCTCCTTTCCCTTATCCCTTTCCGGCCGTTCCCGATCAAAGTCCCATCGAGCGGCATACTCGTTGAGACGATCTTCCAGCAGTCTCCTGAATCGATCGACCGAGAGCCCCCCGGTTTCGAAGAGACTCTTCCTGATCATGGAACCGACTTCTTCGCCGGTTTCCGGAGCCGAGCGCAACTCTTCCAGGGTCTGTTGAAGCCGGTTTTGAGAGACTAGCAGAATATTTTTCAGTGAACCCTCAGAAAGGGGAAAGAGTTCCCGGAGTCGGGCGGACAGGGCCTCCGCGTTCCTGAGCACCCCCCCGTCGGGGAGCCTTAGAATATCCCTCTTTTCCCCTCCCCAGGAGCGTTCGAGGGTATACCTGCCTTCCTTTTCGAAAACAAGGGAGGTATAGATAGTGTCTCCGCCGGAAAGGGGAAGAAAGGAAGACAGTTCCCTGTCGAATTGTTTCTTGTTCACCCTGGAAGGGGTAAACAACGTATGGTACAGGGCGTTGAAGACGGTGGATTTACCCGCTTCGTTAGGGCCTGAGAGGATATTCAGGCCGTCGGTAAAATCAAAGGTCCTGTCCGCAAGGCCGGCAAAGGACCCGATTTCAAGCCGCCTCAGTATCACTGCGAAGCCTCCCGGATGAGGGACCAGGCCAGATTCAGCAGAACAGGATCATTCTCTTCGGCAATATCGTCCAGGAGCAACCGGGGGAAGGACCCTTCCGGATAGGTATCCACTATCTCGTTTCGCGTTATCTCCCGCGCAAGGGCGTCGGTCTCGAGCCTGAGGTAAAACAACTCGTTTTGAAGTGTTTCTATATATTCATCCAGGATATCCATGTTTTCGGCTGATATCAGCCCCGAGACGGATAACCGCAGAAGTAGATTCTCCCGCTCCAGGGGAAGAAGTCCGGCAATCTTTTCAGCGGGACTTTCGTCGCCATGGATCTCCACGGCTTTGTCCATAAAGCGGAAATATCCCGTGTCGATCCGCTTTGCCTGCACCGAACTCTTGCCGGCGACTTCAATAATCCAGGCCGAACCTCCGTGGCCGCAATCGAAACCGTCGGGTTCCGGGGTACCGGGGATGTAGATATTGCCGCCGGCCCATGGGACGTGGGTATGTCCGACGATCCACAGATCCACGCCCGCCGCTTCCAGCCCGGCCGGGGTCATGGGGTAATAACGGCCCTCAAAGTCCGGGGATATCCCCTCGATGCTTCCGTGGGCTATGCCAAGGTGATTCAGCCTCTCGGGGTTCTTCTCCGCTTTCTCGACCCACCCGGCGGCGCCGGAGGAAGAATACTTCTCCGTACAGGGAGCGGGATACAGAACAGCGTCGAGATCGAAATCGGCCAGGTCGTACGGCCGGGGTTCGGTGAGCAGAACCACCCTGTCTCCCGCGTCCCTGGAAAGTGTACCCCAGATCCCGTCGGCGCCGCCCTGATAGTAATCGTGGTTCCCCGGCAGAAGCGCGACCAGGGACCCCTGGAAACGGTCCAGGCATGTAATCGCCTCCAGCACGTCCCGTTTTCCGCAGTTCGGACGGTCGAATAGGTCGCCGGCTATAATAAAGAGATCGCAGGAGGCTTCATTAGCCCGATCGATCAGCCTGCCCAGGGTTTTCGTCCGGGCCTCTGCCAGGGATGAACGAAGGGTATCATCGTACCGAGCGAATTTCATCCCTATATGTAAATCGGCGGCGGCGAATATTGTAAGAGGCATATACTTTAATAGTCGTCCCGGCGGTCTATTCGGTCTCTCCGAAAAAAGTGGACAATCAGGCTGATCGGCGCGATCCAGCCATGCCATATACCCCAGAGAAAATTCGCCTGATGCTCGGGTCCCGCGGTGCCGTCTCCCGGCAGACAGGAAGACGGCAAGAGGACCACACCACCCAGGGCGGCCGTTAATAATAGTTTCTTTTTCATGGAATGAAGTGTAACCTCTTCGGGATTCCTCGGCAAGGGTACAGAGGGGGGCGGTATGAACCTCCCACCGCCCCCCCACACTCACATTTTTACGCGGGTTTTTCGGCAACCATTTCAGCCGTATCTTTATCCTCCTCAGCTTTCCTGGCTTTGAATTCCGGGCGGAATTCGACGTGTTCCGCAACGATTTTTACCTTGGACCTGTTTTTACCATCATTGTCGACCCAGCGGTCCTGTTTCAACCTTCCTACCACCCGGACGCCTCGCCCCTTCTTGAGCTGTTCACCGCAGACTGTTGCCAGTTTTGCCCAGGTCTCCACGTCAAAAAACGATACCTCCTGCTGGTTCTCATCCTCCTGCTTGTAAAAACGGTTCGACGCCACCGAGAACGTACACACCGGTGTTCCCTTGGGTGTGGCCGATAGTTCCGGGTCCCGGGTAAGATTACCTTCGATGAGAATAGAATTCAGACTGTTCATGTTTTCCTCCATCATGTGTCATTAAGAGCTTTTAAAAACCCTCACATATAGAGAACGCGCTTATGGGGCTGTTGCTTCAAAAATTACAATTTTTTTTAAAAAAAGTGTGGGACGCATACCCCCCCTTGCGGGTTTGTGCTATCATTATTTTTTTGGTATCATCACAACCGCTTTTTCCTAAGAAGGTCATATCCACCAAGGAGTACCACATGCTCAAGAAAAGAATATTTCTATTAACTGTTTTTACGGCAGCCCTGTTGACGGGATGCCTTTCCTTCAAACCCAAACCTATGGAAACCCTCTCCGTTTCCGGAAAGGCGGAAAACGAGGCGTGTGAAGTATACGCCATGTCAATGACCCCTGAGATGCTCCAGGGCCGTTTCGGTAGGACAGGCAACCCCTTTGTTGCTCCGCCCATGCTTATTACACCGAGGTACTTTTACGTATTTTCCCTTACCTTTTATGCAAAACAGGCTGTTACGGTAAAAACAGACAGGATAGAACTCATAGCCGAGGGCCGGCGGGAAAACCCCGACGGAGAGGAAGCCGTTATACGATTCTGGCAGGCCAATACGAACGACGACAATACCAGAGAACTAAAAGGTCTGACGGAAAAAGAACAGATTATCCGGAGAAACCTGTGCCCGGGAAATCTATCCCTCCGGGCCGGTGAATCCTACACCGGGTATATCATGTTTGTATTACCGGATCCGGCCATGAACCCTGAAAGAATGATCATACCCACGGAATCTCCCCTTACCATTTCTTTCTAATGCAAACAAAAGGCTGCCCCGCGGGGCAGCCTCCATGTTTCGTTGCGAAACGATTCTTAGTAGTCGATGTCGGCAAAGATGAACAGGCCGTCTTGACCGCCGAAGGAGTCGTAGTATACTCCGGTTCCGTAGGAATCGCCGACTACATAACCGGCACCGAGGGTCAGAGCGCCTAAGCCGTAGCTTGCGCCGATTTCGAGACCGTTGAATACATTGGCAGCTTCTACGTCGAGAAGAGCAACCGCCCATGCTTCAAGGCCGTCAACCGGGGTTACGGTTACGTCGACTTCGACATTGTCGATGGCCGCGCCGGTCTTGCCGTCGAAACCAGCCGCTACATTGAGCATATCCATACTGAAACCTACACCGGCGCCATAGTACATAGTTGAGCTGCCAAGGTCATAGGCAAAGTGCGCGGGAATGGTCAGAGAAGAACCGCCGAGGTCGAGAGCGTAGCCGAGGTCTAACCAGAGGGCTCCGCTGCCCAAGGCTGCAGTGGCATCGCCGTAAGAGACGAAGAAATTGAGATCACCGAAAGCACCGGTTACACCGAGCATGATGTTGTTGAAAAGATCCGTCCATACCTTTACGGTAATAGGATCAAAACCGAGATCCAGCTGGAGAGCACCGTTGTCATCGGGGCTGCCGCCAACAGACCAAGGTCCATAGTTATAGTAGAAATCATAACCGTTTCTCGTAGCATAGTTCCAGTTGGTGAAGTAGGTGTCGAATTTACCGACGGTGGTATTGATCGAAACGCCGTCCACACCGAGGGCACCGGCTACATCGGTGCAGAGCCTGAAGTCGTCAACCGCGACAACACCGGACCAGTCTCCGCCTTCGGAATCCAGTTCCAGTTTTACGGTATTGTAGTCATCCACGGCACCGGTAACGTTGAGTTCCACTTTGGGGAAACCGACGCCCGCAGTACCTGTAAGACTTTTGTACCACTGAAATTCGCCGCCAACGGTTACGTCTGCCGCAACGGGCATAACGAATGCAATGGCAATTACAAGAGCAAGAACAAACCTAAGTTTCTTCATTTTCTTACTTCCTCCTAGGTTATTAGGGTTCAGACTAACAGTCTGAAATAATCCCTTGTTATAGTGTTTGAGTCAGTATAGCAACCGCCCATACAACTGTCAAGAAAATTTCTCTATTTTCATGCTTCTTATATAGGCAAAAGAATGATTTTTTAAGCCGGCGGCCGATAGAACCAACATACCCCCGCCCCTTGGGCGATGTATGTTGGTTCTGCAAGGCATGGATTTTATGCGGAATTCATACCCCGTACCGCAACCCTTGTCGAGGCAGTCAGCCGGCTCGGCTCCGAA
>CAYPIQ010000005.1:0-93920 GCA_964410865.1 uncultured Spirochaetales bacterium
ATTCATACCCCGCGGCTTGCCGCGCTCTTCGGAGCCGAGCCGGCTGACTGCCTCGCCAAGGGTTGCGGGCGGGGTATGAATCCCGCATACAATCCATACCTTGCAGGAGGGTGTGAGGGAAGCGGTGTTCCGTCTGATCGGGAAACACCGCCCGCCTACTCAGCAGCCGCCTGAATAGCTGCGAATAACAAGACCCTCACCCCAAAAGGTTTTTACGTAGTCAATTTTTGAATTTTCCACGAAGGGTGTTAACTGTTTTTCGTATTGAAAGGTAAGACCCCGGCATTCCAGTGATGCAAGGGTGTCATTAGGCTCTTCCAGAGCCATATCCATCCTGGGACCGCCTCAGCCGTATCCCTGAATGAATATTCTCAGAACCTTTTCTGGGTTGGATTCGAGGGTCTGTTTCAGGTTTTTCTCTGCTTTCTCTGTAATAGTAATCATAAGTATCCTTAAAATAGTATATAAAAATAATAATATATACCGGAAAATATGTCAATCGCTTCTGGCATTTTTTCTTTTCCATGAGTATATTTTATTTTTACCCCTAGAGAAAGGACGGATAATAAATGGAAGTACCTAAAGAGGGAGAAACACTCTCCGGTTTTCGTGTTACCGATGTTCGGGACCTCCCGGAGTACAGGGGAAAGGGTGTATACCTTACCCATGAAGTAACAGGTTGTAGAGTGTACCACCTTTTTACGGAGGACAGAGAAAATGTGTTTTCCTTTAATTTTAAAACACCTCCATCCGATAATACCGGAGTAGCTCATATCTTAGAACACGCCGTTCTCTCCGGAAGCAGGAGGTATCCGCTTAAAGACCCCTTTATTTCCCTCATGAAAGGAAGTGTTCAGACATACCTCAATGCTTCTACCTATCCTGACAAAACCATTTACCCGGCCGCAACGGTATTAAAAAAGGATTACTTTAATCTCATGTCGGTATATGGTGATGCCGTCTTTTTCCCTCTTTTAACCGAGCATGTATTCATGCAGGAAGGGTACCGTGTAGATGCCGAAAAGGATGGGTCCTTTCGCTTCCAGGGTATAGTCTTGAGTGAAATGCAGGGAGTGTATGCTTCGCAGGACAGTATTGCCGGGGACTGGGCGGTTCGGTCCCTCTTTCCCGATTCTCCCTACGGATATGATTCGGGCGGATCACCTGAAGCTATACCGGACCTCTCCTATGAGGCTTTCCGGGAATTTCACCGGATCCATTATCATCCCTCCAATTGCAGGGTATTTCTGTATGGGAATATTCCTACGGACGAACAGTGCGCCTTTCTGCAGGAACATTTCTTACAACACTTTACCGGGAGAGAGAAACTCCCGGAAATGAAGTACATGGAAAGATGGAATGAACCGCGACGGATCGAAAAAACCAGTCCCCTGGCAGAGGGACAGGATGAAAAAGGCAAGACAACGATACTTCTCAATTTTCGAGGTGACCCGGTGACAGATCCTGTATCTGTCCTGGGTATGGAGATTCTTACGGAAGCGTTAATGGGGAATGACGGGGCGCCTATTACCAAAGCTATACTCGATTCGGGATTAGGGGACGACCTTTCCCCGGTCAGCGGGCTTGATTCACAGCAGGCGGATGTAATTATCAGTATAGGTATACGGGGATCGGAGCCGGACCGGGCGGAAGCCTTTGAAGAACTTGTTTTCGGTGAATTATTGAAAATGGCCGAAGGGGGAATCGGAGAAGATGTCCTGGAAGGAGCGATAAAAAGGGTTGAGTTCAAGAACCGGGAGATCAGGGGAGGCATCCCCTTCGGTTTGAGATTAATGGACAAATCATTGAGAGGGTGGATGAACGGATCGCCCCCGGAGCATACCATGTTATTTACCCCCTGGATGGAAGAGATCAAGCGCAGACACAGGGAGGGGGGGTATTTTGAAAGACTCATACGCCGGCAGTTCCTCGATAACATGCACAGGAGCACGCTGGTTGTTCGGCCCGACAGGGAGCACGCTGCACAACAGACTGCGGAGCTGAACAGAAAACTGGAAGAAAAAGTACAACCGGGGGACGCCCGGCATAGGGAGACGCTTATTTCCAAGACCACGGAGTTCTATCGCCGGCAGGAAACCGGTGAAGAGCCCGATGTAAGGGTCCCGGGGCTCAAGAAAACCGATTTGCCCGCGGATATACGCCGGATACATACTAAAGAGGATGTCATCGAGGGCATTCCGGCGTACTCGCATGATCTTTTTACCAATGGTATTGTCTATACGGACGTTTTTTTCGATGTAAGCGGTCTGGACGATGAAACTGCTCTCCTGTTGCCGTTTTTCTCCACGCTTGTAACAGCCACCGGCCTGCCCGGCATGACGTACGATGAAGTAGCCAGGAAGCTCTCTCTAAAAACAGGCGGTTTTTTCTGTTTTCTCGAGTCCAATACGCCGGTTTATCGTGGAGAAGCAAAACCCGCGGAATACCTTGTGTTTCGAATGAAAATGCTGGAAGAAAACCTGGATGAAGCACTGGAGCTCTTCAGCCGGATTATCAGGGAAGCTGTTCTCGACGACACCGATCGTATCGAAGATCTGGTGTCCGAGGGCCGAAATGATTTCAGATCAGGTTTTTTCTATATGGGGCATTCCCTGGCTTCTCTACGAGCGGGGGCCAAAATCCGCGGTACCGCGGCACGGGAAGAAGCCTGGCGGGGAATTCGGCAATTCATGTTCCTGGAACATCTGGGTTCGGACATCACGGCCGCGGATATCCCCCCTCGCCTGAAAGAACTCCGCCGCCGTCTTTTCACCCGCAGCCGGGTCAGAATTCACGCCGCGGGCAGAGGCGCCGTCCTGGATTCGGTCCTGGGAAAAACCGTCGCCATGTTTTCCGCTCTGCCTGAAGGCCAAGGGCACACCGAGGTGTTCGCCCGACCGATATACAGAAGGATCGAGTTGTTCGTGGTCGAATCCACCGTTGGGTTCGCCTCGTCGGTTATTCCGGCTTCTCGGCTCGGTATGGAAAATCACCCGGCGGAGGTGCTGATCGGGCGACTTCTGACCACCGGCTTCCTGTGGGAACGAGTCAGAATGCGCGGCGGGGCGTATGGGGTCTCCGCCGGGGCTAACGGTACCGACGGCCTCTTCAGTATGACCTCGTACCGGGATCCGGCATTGGAGCAAACATTGAGGGTTTTCCGTGAAGGGCTGGAGTTTATCGCCCGGGGCAATATAACGGATGATGAACTCGAGAAGGTTATTATTACTACTGTCGGAAAAGAACTGAAACCGCTCAGCCCCGGGGAGGAGAGTATTATCGGACTTCGCAGAAGGCTCTATGGCGTTACCGATGCGTTACGTCTTGAAAAGCACAACGCGATTCTTCAGATGGATCGGCGAAAGCTGCAAGCCGCGGCTGAAAAACTGCTGGAAGAATATGACGGCGGAGCGTCGGTAGTAATCGGCGGCAGGAAACTAATTGACCGCACCGCCTCGGTGTATCCGGCAACCGACGGCGGAATTACCGTGCTGCCCATTTAGGAATTAAAAGAGAATATATCAGTCAGATCGATATAATTCGGATTGAAGGTAGCATCGATAATCTCCCGGGGCAGATCACATGCCGGCATTTCACAATCGTCTATAATGATGGAGTCCGAGGTGCATATTGCCCCGTTTCGGACGTGCTTCAACTCGTAATCCGGTGACCGCACCGTTTCAGCCGTGCCTTGAAGAGAGCGCTCTATCATTTCTTCTCGAAATCCGGCGGCCAGTTCTCCTGATTTCGGAACGGGGCGATCGAATAAAATACGTATATTCCTGTGACGGTCGGATTCCAGGAACCCGAGGAGCAATCGGACTGACCTGTCGAAGATCGGCCCCCGGATAAGTCGGCCGTAGACCTCCCCTGCATCCCGCAGGAAGCCGTCGGTACTGAGGAATACGGGCCTGCCGTAGAGATAGTTTGCCACGGTTGCGATTACATTATACCCGTCAATTGCCAGGACTTCCGCGTCTTTCGAGGATATAAGGAGTTTTCGACGTCGTTCCGATTCAGGACGAGGCAGGACTCCCCGGTAGAGCAGTGTCCGGTGGCAGGATGTAAGAGCATACCTGTCTCCCGTCAGTTTCAGGGCCGATTTTCTCGAATAGCCCCGTTCGATGAGAAAACGATAATCCTCCGCCGCTTCCCGGAAGGCTTCGGTCAGCAGATCAACAGGCATGTAATGCTCCTGTTTTGTATTCTACAACCGCTAACGAAGGTGATGCAACCTGGTTTTTGTACTGCCGGCCGGGTGAGAAATAATATACTTGCAATTATACACTGATGATGTAGAATTCACGGGTAATGTAAGTATACATTGTGGAGAGCCCTATGGATTGCACTATTAAAAATCTTGGTCCATGTACGATTTCATCACCCCTGATAGAAAAGTACCCCCATCTCGATACCGTTTTTGTCTCGGATAAAGTCCGGATGCGGTATCGCGTTTTTGTAGGTGAGGATACCCCCCCGGAGAACGCGGATGCGACCTTCGAATTGGCCGGCCAGCGGCGGATGATCTATTTCAAGCCGGAAGAGGCGGTTGTCGGTATAGTGACCTGTGGGGGGTTGTGTCCGGGCCTGAACGATGTCATTCGCTCGATAGTGATGGAAAGTCATTACCAGTACGGAGTTAAGAAGATTCTAGGAATAAGGTACGGTTATAACGGTTTGAATCCCGAGAAGGGGTGGGACCCGATCCGGCTCACTCCCGACCTGGTCGAGAATATACATCGGGACGGCGGTACGATTCTGAGCTCTTCCAGGGGCGGTACGGAGAATATGGAAATTCTCGTTGACACCCTGGAACGATTAAAGATAAATATACTCTTTACCATCGGGGGAGACGGTACCCTTCATGGAGCTCATAAAATTGCGGAAATTGCCCGCCGGCGGGGACTCGACCTCGCGGTGGTAGGGGTCCCAAAGACAATCGACAACGATATAAGCTATATCCAGCGCAGTTTCGGCTTCGGGACTGCGTTTTCCGCCGGGGTGGAGGCGATATACGCGGCGCACATAGAAGCAAAAGGGGCTCCGAACGGTATAGGGATTGTTAAGCTCATGGGAAGACACTCCGGATTTATCGCAGCCAATGCATCCCTGGCTATGAACGACGTTAACTATGTCCTGGTTCCGGAGGTCTCCTTTGACTTGGACGGACCGAACGGACTCTTGCCTCACCTGGAAAAAAGGATGCAATCCAGGCATCACGCGGTTATATGTGTAGCTGAGGGAGCGGGCCAGGACTTGATGGGAGCGGACAGTGAGGGGTCCGAGCAGGACAGCTCCGGAAATGTAGTTCTCAAGGATATCGGTATCTATCTGAAGCAGAAGATAAAGAATTACTTCGATCAGCGGCAACTGGAGGTAAATGTAAAGTATATCGACCCGAGTTACATAATCCGGAGCCGGCCGGCCTGCCCGGAAGACTCGATTTTCTGCGCCCTCCTGGGGCAATACGCGGTGCACGCCGGAATGGCGGGAAAAACCGACCTTGTTATAGGCCAGTGGAACAATATTTTTGCTCATATACCTATTGCCCTGGCTGTTTCCAGGAGAAAACGCATTACCCCGAATTCACAGTTCTGGAATAATGTTCTTCAGGCCACGGGGCAGCCCTTGAGCATGAAAAACTCCGGTTGAATACCCATTGTCGGGAGACCACTCACACCTGGACTAAGCCGCGAATTGGGATCAGGTAGAGCTTAAGGAGCGATGAAGAGGATGGGAAGAAAGGCCCTATTTGTATTCATCGATTTTTGCTTTCAAGGTGTGAAAACTATGGTAGGATTAGGTTATGAGAAATTCAGAAAGTCTTTTACATGAATTGAACGAAGTGCTTCGTTTGTTTGAAGATTCTAAACACACCGACGATATACGCAGTAGGGTAAAGGCTCTGGTGCCGGCTTTCGAAAAATTGAGACAGCTGGGTAAGAGTCTTATTCCGGACGGTCTCTCAATGTCCGCCAGGGACAGGTTACTTTCTTATTTCCTTGCTTATCCGCGAATCGTCCTGAATGAAAAAGAGCTTGCTCTGGTCGCCGGAATCAGTGAATGGGCAAGGCGTGTCAGGGAGCTTCGTGTACAGTTTGGGTGGAAAATCTTCTCGGGTATAACGGTTTCTCAAATGAGGATTGAGGGCGAATTATTAATCGAGGAAAGCGACATAGAGAATATGGGTCCGAACGATTATATGCTAATGGAACAGGTTCAGGACCGTGATGCCGCTCATCGTTGGCATATTGCAAACGAGATTAGGAAGGGTCCTGGTGGCGGAAAAGAGAAAATACTTGCATATCTTAGAAAGAATATTGGAAGGTCGGTTACAGGAGAAGAATTGAGTTACGTCGCCCAAAGCAGTGAGTGGGCAAGGAGGACACGGGAACTGCGTACCGAGGATGGTTGGCCGATATCAACAAAGATGTCCGGTAATCCGGACCTTGCAGTTGGCGAATATATATTAGAGATGGATCGTCAATTGCCCGCTCATGATCGGCATATTTCTGAATCTATTCGTAGGCAGGCATTAAGAAGGGATAACTATACATGCAGAAATTGTAACTGGTCATACGATCTTTGGAATACATCGGATCCCCGTTTTTTGGAGGTTCATCATATTATATACCACATAAAAGGAGGGGAAAATAAGCTGGAAAATTTAATGACCTTATGTAATATATGTCATGACGAGGTCCATAAACTGGACAAAGGTGCTTAACATTTATATAGTAGTTATTGAGGAGTATGAATGTCTGAATCTATAAGAATAGTAGATCTTTTTTCCGGTGCAGGTGGTCTTTCCATAGGTTTTGAAAAGCTCAGTAGAGCTCGCTTTACAACCGTATGGGCTAATGATTTTAACCCATGGGCAGTTGATACTTATAATGCAAATTTTGGAGATGTGTGTAAAAACGGAGATATAGTGAGTATTCTTGAAGATCCTTATACTTTCATCCCCTCAGCGGAGATAGTAATCGGTGGTCCTCCTTGTCAGGGTTTTAGTCTTTTAAATAAAAAAAGATCCGACGACCCCCGGAAGAAACTTTGGATACCCTTTATGCAAGTGATAGACCGGTCTCATGCTCGTTTTTTTGTTATGGAAAACGTTCCACAGCTTTTAGGTTCCCTTGAATATAATGAGATTGAAGATTGGGCTTTTAGAAGAGGATTTAACGTATGGTCCGGGGTATTGTTAGCAGCCGATTATGGTGTAGCCCAGACAAGAAAAAGAGCTTTTATCATTGGAGCAAAAGATGCCGATCCTAACTTATTTTTCCCGCCGGTTAAAACGCATTACAATCCTGAAAAACGACCCGATCAGCTAACCCTTTTCACCGGTGCGTATGCGATGGACGCAGAAAGATGGCGAACTGTTCGAGATGTTATAGGAGATCTTCCCCTACCGGTTGGGACCGACATCAGAAATGAACCACCTCCTCTTAATTTACATTTTGGAAGAAATCCGACGGAAAAGAGTTTAAGGCGGTATAAAGCGATACCGGAACAAGGTATGAACAGATTCGATTTGCAGCGCATTGCTCCTGAATTGACCCCTGACTGTTGGATACATAAGAAATCAGGAGGAACTGATTTATTCGGTAGGTTATGGTGGGACAGGCCGGCTTTTACTATTCGTACGGAATTTTATAAACCGGAAAAGGGCAGATACCTGCATCCCGAGCAGCATCGGCCTATAACACACAGAGAAGCCGCAAGGTTTCAGTCTTTTCCGGATGATTTCATTTTTAAAGGGACAAAGATTGAAATAGCCCGACAGATAGGAAACGCTGTTCCGCCTGTTCTGGCAAAGGCAATAGCCGATCAGGTTTACAGAATGTGGGCTTATACCCATAATATAAAAATCGATGGATATATTTACAGAGAAGAAACGGCGAGAGATTATGTCTCGTGTCAAAAATCGCAATACGAGACAGGAGCTATTAGTTAGATCGCTCCTACATAATCTAGGTTTTCGGTTTCGTCTTCATCGAAAAGATCTGCCTGGAACACCGGACATTGTACTTCCAAAATATAAAACCGTTGTATTTGTAAACGGCTGTTTCTGGCACGGCCATTCCTGTTCGCGTGGTAAATTGCCTGAATCAAATACATATTTCTGGGAGGCAAAAATTGAAAAGAATAAGAGGCGAGATCAAGGTAATTACAAACAGTTAAAAGCCCTTGGTTGGAAAATAGTAATAGTATGGACATGTGAAACCACATCAACAGCCAAGTTAATTGAACTGGGGCATCGTTTATCGAAGGAAATTCCTCGAAACCTGGACTAAGCCGCGAATTGGAATCAGGTAGAGCTTAAGGAGCGATGAAGAGGATGGGAAGAAAGGCCCTATTTGTATTCATCGATTTTTGCTGAGATTCTTTTCAAGGGAACTTCTCCCCGTGTTGGGCAAAGATGTCCCTTGCCCGGGAAAAGAGTTCCTCGTACACGGCAACGGCGTCATCATCCAGGCCGAGTTTTTCTATATGTTTGCGGTATCGCCTTGTCTTTCGCAGTAGCGGGTTAAGGAACAACCCGGCGTTGAATGAACGGGTCAACGCGCGCATAACGGTAAAGAATTGTTTTGTATTCAGCACTTCGTTTTGCAGTAGCTCGGTTATATTCAAGTGTTTTACCAGCCATGCGGATTCAAGCTCGATGTCATCGGCTATATCCTCTCCTTCATCGAGTAGTCGTTCGGGACGGGCTCGGAAATGAATCGCCCGGTAAATCATTGACAGCACGGGGTCCGGAGTGACATCCGCGGTCCGGATGTTTTCTATTATACCATTTATACAGTTTCTGTAGGGCTCTACCTGCCGGTTAAGGGCATACGATCCCAGTGCGGCCACTAAGCCGCCGCCGATTAGAAGAACTGCCTCATCAAGGAACGGTAAAGGATCTGGTACGAAGATATTGAGAAAGCCAAGTACGGCGGAAATGATGCCGGAGGAAAAGAAGAGCCGCATTCGGGAGGCAAATTTTTCCGCCCGGGCTTTGAATTCCGATGAAAGGCCGTCTTTGACCTTTTCTATCGAAGAATCCGGACAACCTTCATAGGTCTTGATATGGAATGACTGCCGCAGAAGGATGAACTCCCCGCCTTTTTGCAGGGACCGGGGTGTAAGGGCCTGATATCGGTCGGATTGTTCCGATACGGGTGCCAGGTAGATTTCGATCTCTTCTTCCCAGGGCGGCAGAATTCCCCGGGACCTGAAAATACCGTATTTCATCGCTGCATCGACCTACCACTGGAGATACTTCGGCAGTTTGTTCCGTTTTTCGATTTTCTCATTGCGTTTCCTGATGCGTATTTTACGCCTTATCCCCCTCTGTAGGAGCAAAAGGATATCACTGATGAGGGCGGCGCTGTTCTCCTCGTCGTCGATATGCAGGAGAATGGCTTCGAAGAGTGCTGAGATGAGCAGCCTGGGGTTATGATAAATCCCTATTCTGAAATGTCTGGTCATGCCCCCCCTTCTGATTATCTCCGCCAGGTGGGTTTTTATATGCTTTTCAAGGCTTTCTTCCCTCCTGCTCCACTCATAATATCCGGGAAAGAGGTATTTCTTGTTTCCTGTCATGACACCTTTCAGAATCGGACTGTTCTTCAGCCCCAGGGTGGTAAAGTGATAAAGGGCTTTGAGTTGATTCATGGGGGAGGTGACTTTGATAACGATCTTATCAGCCTCGAGTTTTCCCTGGTTCTCGATCGTTTCGAGGATAGCGACATAGAAATCCTTTTTACTGTGAAAATAAGTATAAAAGCTTCCGGTGCTCAGGCCCGCGTGCCGGACAATATCATCTATACTGACATTCTTGTAGCCATACTCCGAGAAGAGACTGTTTCCTATTGTAAGCAGTTGATTTTTCTTTTCCATACCCCGTGAAGTAATAGTATACCATGGTTTTTCTCCATTCCTCAATATTGCCTTGACAAGAAGCTGAAAGATTGTATCCTGACACGATACAGGGAGGAATGCCATGGATCTGTTTGATAAATGTAACACCGACGCCGGTTATTTCGGGCGTTTCAGGCACCAGGGCGACAGTTACTTTACCCGGCCGGTTTTGGACCCCCAGCCGGGTAACAGGATGCTGTTCCACGGGAAAAAGCATATCATGTGGTCGGTCAATAATTATATAGGACTGGCCGGTCATGAAGAAATACGTAAAGAAGCCCTGGAAGCGGTGAAGGAATTCAGTGTAAGTGCTCCGATGGGTTCGAGAATGATGAGCGGAAATACCGAATACCATCTGGCTCTGGAAAATAAACTGGCGGATTTTTCCCGGAAAGAAGCCGCTTTTCTGTTCAATTATGGATACCTGGGAGTAATCGGCACTATTTCCTCTCTGGTTGGGCCGGAAGATACGGTCGTGATGGATAAACTGTCCCATGCATCCATCGTAGACGGTGTATTGCTTGCCAAGGCTTCGGGAGCAAAGATGAGGGTATTCAGGCATAACGACGCCTCTAATCTGGAGATGGTCCTCAAACGGGAAACCCGGGAAGGAAAGGGCGGTATTCTTGTTGTCGGTGAAGGCGTGTACGGTATGACGGGCGATCTGGCCGATCTGCCGGCGATAACGGAGGTCTGTAAAAAGTACGGCGCCCGGTTATTTATCGACGACGCCCACGGATGGGGTGTTATGGGCGAGAACGGCCGAGGTACTGCCGATTACTTCGGGGTCCAGGATAAGGTCGATATTTATTTCGGAACCTTTGCAAAGGCTTTCGCTTCTATCGGCGGTTTTGCCGCGTCTTCCAAAAACGTGATCGACTGGATTATTTATAACGCCAGGACCCAGGTTTTTGCCAAGAGTCTGCCGATGGTCTATGTCCGGAGTCTTAAAAAGACCTTCGAGCTCGTCAAGGCCGGTGATGACCTCAGGGAAAAGATGTGGCAGAATTCCAACAAGCTCAAGGAAGGTATACGAGCCCTGGATTATTATGTCGGTGAAGGCGCTTCACCCATATGTGCCGTTTTTACCCCCAGCGGTAATGAAGAAGAAGGGCAGAAAATGGTTGCCTACCTCAGGGAGAAGGGGATTTTCGTTACCGCCGTTATTTATCCTGTAATTCCCCGGGGATTGATTATGTTCAGGATGATACCGACCGCCGTTCATACGGATGAAGACATAGAAGTGACCATCAAGGTTTTCGCTGAAATGAAAACCGATCTCAAACTGAATCTTCCCGTCTCAACGGAAAACCTGGCAAATATTAAGAGAGCTTACGGGAAATAGAACATCAATCCCGAACTCTGCCCAGGGCAAGCAATTTAACAAGAAAATCGGGAAGAGGATTCTTTGTCTTCCTCTTCCTGAGATCCAGATGCCACCCCAGTGATTTAATGATCGGGATTCGATGGGTCTCTACGAATTCTATAAGGGTTCCGTCGGGGTCTTCAATATAGGAAAAACGCCCGGCCGCTTCTCCCATATCGAAGGAGGTTCCACTGTCTACCGTGAAGGGGTGCCCCCCCCTTTCGCAACGGTTTTTCAGTTCATCCATGCCGTTGACGTCGAAGCAGAGGTGAATAAACCCCGCGTCCCCCCAGAACCTGTTCTCGAAGATCTTTCGCGGGGTTCTGTCTCTGCATTCTATAAGCTCTATGCGGCTTTTTCCGAATACATTCCCGAAAGCCCCTGAAGGCGGAACCGAGGGTTCCATGATAACCCGGCGGACTTTCTTTTCACCGCCGGGTACCGAAGCAATGTCCGGAAAAACGGCGTCGGAGTCCAGCAGAACCCGGTCAAAGCCCAGAATTTCTCCATAGAAGGGCATGGCTTTGTCCATGTCACTGACACCGATGACACATCCGAAGGGACCCCCTGTGCAGCTTCGCCGAGATCCGAACCACTCGTCGTGTTCACACACTTCGAACATCAATCCGTTGGGATCTTTCAGATAGAAATGATACTTACCCCGGGGGTTTTGATTGAGTCCCCCTAGGAGTTCAACACCGCTTTTTTCGAAAGAAGCATAACAGGAAGCTATGTCCCGGCTCTTTATTTTGACAATATTGATGCCCAGATCTCCGAGCTCGATCTGAAAAGGTACTGGAGTTGTCTTGCGGCTCGTGAACTGCCATATTTCGAAACCGCTGCCGCCGCTGAGGTTTATCGCCAGTACGGCATTCCTGGACTGCACTTCTCCCCCGGTATACTGAGTCATGAAGGGCGCTTCCGCTTCGTCCTGGAAAACCGGCACGTCCATACCGAAATGTTTGCGGTACCATTTCCACGATGATTCGACGTTATCCACCCCGATGCCGATCTGTTGTATTCCGCTTATCATGATAACCCCCAATTACATTACAAGTTTTTTACGTTCCTAGAGAAACTGTATGGGTGGAATCAATGGTCCTGTTTCAACGATTTCCACCCCCAGATGGAGCGCTCGAATGTTCAATTTTTCATTTGCCCCGGAAAATCTGGTTTTGAGTACTTTTTCCAGAGATGACGGCTGTACCAGCCCTACAAGCCGGGATAATGAACCGAGAAGGCATATATTCATCGGAAGCGTGGTGCCCAGCTTTTCCAGACAGTTTTCATAGAGAGGAAGTTCCACCTGCCGGGCGTCCACCGTCCGCTTCGTTTTAATCACGTGCGGATCGATGAATACAACTCCACCGGGGCGAACGCTCCAGGTATATTTACTGTACGCCAGGCTGCTGAGACAGACGAGCACATTCGGCTGCTCTACCTTGGGATACTGTATCGCGTAGGAAGAAAGAATGACGTCGGAACGCGCCGCACCGCCGCGGGCTTCAGGGCCGTAGCTCTGGGTCTGTACGGCATTCAAACCTTCGTGATACACCGCCGCTTCCGCCAATACGATTGCCGCGGTGATAATTCCCTGTCCTCCTAAGCCGGAGAAGACAAACCTGCATATCATACTGATCCGACCCTTTCCATAATTGCCCTGTACTGATCGCAGTATTCAGGCTCGTCTTTCTCCACAAAGACTCCGATAGCCTTTTTGTCTCCCGCCTGGGTAGGATCAATTGAACCTACCTTATAGGTGTGGCTTTTAAACCATTTCATCATATCCACCGCATCTCCTAGGTTGTTCTTCCGACCGTAATAGGTAGGGCACTGGGACAGGATTTCGACTACTGAAAAGCCCTTGTGTTTAATAGCCTTTTTCAATATTTCGATCATTTGATGGATATGATAGGTTGTAGTCCGGGCAATAAATGTCGCCCCCGCGGCTTCGGCGATAGAGACAGTATCGAACGGCCGGTCTATTGTTCCGTCCGGGGCCGTGGTTGCCAGTTTTCCGCGATCGGTCATGGGTGAAAACTGTCCTCCGGTCATGCCGTAGATATTGTTGTTCATTACAATAGCCGTTATATCTATATTGCGGCGGGCTGCATGTATAAAATGGTTCCCGCCTATGGCCAGGGCGTCGCCGTCACCCATGGGTACGAGAATCTTCAGTTCGGGCCTGCCGAATTTTACCCCCGTGGCAAAGGCCAGGGCCCGCCCGTGAAGGGTATGCAGGGTATGAAAATCCACGTATCCCTGTATTCTGGACGAGCAGCCTATCCCGGAAACCATGACCAGTTCATTTTTATCAATACCGAGTGCATCGATGGCCCGTAAAAGCCCTGACAACACAATCCCGTGTCCACATCCGGGACACCAGATATGAGGCATAAATCTGGTCCGTAAATATGTAGTCATGGAACCCATGTCACATACCCCTTCCATGGATAATCCTGAGCACATCCTTGATGTCCGTCGGTCTTATCATCTGTCCGTCCACGCGGTTTGCCAGATATACACTGTCGGAGTGGGTTACCGAGGCCTTTACCTCGTTTTCGATCTGTCCCATGTTCATCTCCACAACAACAATGTACTTGGCCTTCTCCGCTTTTTCCCTGACCAGCTGCCGGGGAAAGGGCCAGAGGGTTTGGAGTTCGAGCATGCCTATCTTCATTCCTACCTGCCGTCGGTTTTCCATGATATGCAGGGCCGATCGTGCGGCGGAACCGTAGGATATCAGGAGTGTTTCGGCGTCGTCGATATAATATTCTTTCCAGCGCTGGATAAGGTTTACCCGGTTTTCTATCTTGTTTACCAGGTGATGCATCAGGTCGTTGGTTATATCCGGCTTGTCCGTAGGGAAGCCCCACATGTCGTGAAACAGACCGGTGACATTATACCTGTGGCTGCCGCCGAAATCGGACATGGGGAGCCTGCCGTCTTCCCGGGGAAAGTAAGGATGATAGTCCGTTCCACGGGGGACAGAGGTCGTGAGCCGGTCGACAATCTGCAGGTCTCCCTGTTTCGGGTATATGATCTTCTCCCGCATGTGGGCAAGCACTTCGTCGAACAGCAGGATCACCGGAGTCCGGAAGGTTTCGGCAAGGTTGAAGGCTTCCACCGTCATGGAGAACATGTCCTGATGGTTCGAAGCCGTCAGGGTGATAATCGAGTGGTCTCCATGGGTGCCCCAGCGGGCCTGCATAACATCACCCTGGCTTACGCGGGTTGGCAGCCCTGTAGACGGCCCGCCCCGCTGAACGTCTACGATAACGCACGGAATCTCCGCCATAACGGCGTACCCGATGGATTCCTGCATAAGGCTGAATCCGGGACCGCTGGTCGCCGTCATCACCTTCAATCCCGTTAAAGACGCGCCGATAATTGCGCACATGGAGGATATTTCGTCTTCCATCTGGATGAATTTGCCCCCCGCCCGGGGCAGCAGGTAAGACAACCGTTCGGCCGTTTCGGTGGAAGGGGTTATGGGGTAGCCGGCGAAAAACTTCAACCCGGCGTACATCGCAGCCTCGGCGATTACCTCGTTCCCCTGGAGAAAGTAGATGTTGTCCCTAGACATTCTCTTTCTCCTTTATCACCTCGATCGCAAAATCGGGGCACCGGAGTTCACAGAGCATGCAGTAGATACACTCCTTTTCTCTCGGCGCCGTTACGATCCCTTCTTCATCGAGTTCGAGCACCTTCTTCGGGCAGAAGGCGACACAGATCCCGCAGCCTTTACACCAGTAACGGTTGATCTGAATCATGGTCACTTATTATGGAATACCTTTGCCCCTTCATCAAGACTCTTTTTCATCAACTTGCCCGATTACTGGAAGTGTAGCCTGATTAGTATTCGGTTCCACGATTGAAGGGGAATCGGACATTCCATTCGGTTCCGTCGGAACGGTTGTACTCCAGGGAGCTCTCCGAGCTTTATCCTTTATATTAGCATACGGTAAGGATATAATAATCCGGATACCGATGCAAATTTACTGAAGCCGGCTTACATTCCAACAGAAGGCCGGGTATACTGGGTAACCGGAGGTATCCGTGTGTTGATTCCCGACGGGACTGCAGAGTATGAACTGGTTGTAAAAAGGTCCCGGTTTCTCGCATGGGCAGGTTATATCGAATCCACGGAAGCAGCCAGGGATGAGGTCAAACGGCTCAAGGGATTTTATAGCGACGCGACCCACGTGGTCCATGCCTGCATAACCGGCCCCGCCGGCGACCTGTTCAGTGTGAGCGACGACCGGGAACCCTCGGGTACCGCGGGACGGCCGGTGCTGGATATTCTTAAAGGGAGCGGTATTACCAATATCCTGGTGACGGTAACCCGCTGGTTCGGCGGAACAAAGCTTGGTACAGGCGGTCTGGTAAAGGCCTACGGCGATGCGGCCCGGAGCGTACTGGAACGGCTGCCGGTACGGGAACTGGAGGTTCGCCGGGATTTTACGGTGCGGTTGGTATACCGCTATTACGAACCCGCGGTCCGTTTGCTGGAGCAGCATGGTGGTACGGTAACAGCCAACGAGTTTGCCGAAGAAGTGGTTCTGCGGGGAACAATCGGGGAAGCCGCCGCAGAGCGTTGGGAACAGGATGTTAAAGATTTGACCGGCGGGGGAAGTGAGGTGAAGTGGAAAAGGTAAAATAGCCCGTCGCGTCAATACTAAATCTAGTTCGCTTTATTTCGCTGCGGTGTTCGGTTACCTCTATCTCTATCGGGGGAATGTCAAAGACCTGCCGCCGTCGGTAATCTACTACCGGCTCCTGCGAGAGATCATTCCTACAGTGGCTGCACACAGAATGATGGTGCTCTATTATCCTGTCGGGATTCTCGACCATCTTGAGTGTCGAGCCTTTGTGCCCCTCATGGCCTCCGGGTTTTTTCCCCGATCGTTTCCTGCTCTGTTTCGGCGGTTTTTTCATTCAGTCGGAAATGGTAAACTAAATTGACCCCCGGGTGAAAAATAAAATTGACCAGGTAGTGGAGAAAAAGGGGTCCAACCTTGTTCCCCGCCAGGAGAAGTTTCCGCTTTTAAGCTAAACTTGCCGATACTCATTTCCGTAGACTGACAGAAAGTTTTTCTCCCTCGTCCGACCTGAAAGAAAAAAGAGGGCACCCCCTGTTTACGCAGGTGAACGGGGGATGAGGTAACTGTGGTTAGAGCACAGTCGAATACAGTTTCGTTACTTCCGTCGGGCGAAAACGCTCGGGCGGCAGTACACGAAGCGGCTTTTACCGGACTTTCTCATTCCCTTTGCCCGTATGAGACTCGACAAGGTGATAGAGGCGGGTCGGGAGAGAGCCGGCGGGAGCACTGTCGAGGCCGTGTTGCCGTATCACGGATGTAATGCAGACCGATTCGGCCCTGCGGGTGTAGAGCATCACCCCGGTGGCGTAGCCCCAGATGGCCGCATAGGTCATGTGTCCCACAACGGTCAGCACCGAGCGAACGAGAAACACCTCGATTCCATAGATCGAGTAGAGGATGTTTTCGATGATGGCGAAGGCCAGGGCTACCCTTCGACGTCGTGTTTTTGCACCCAGGTCGCACGGTCTCCCTGTTCAAGGAAAATCATTCTTTCCCTTGCGCCCCCCGGGAAATAGGCTTATTATGTAGGTGAAAACATAATTTTGGATAAGCAGTATGGTTTTGGAAATCAGTGGAGACGGTAAAAAATCACTCCAGATAAAAACCCCATATCATGAATCTGTCGTAAATGCCATGCGCACCATTCCGGGGAGACATTGGTCTGCCGTAAAAAAGGTTTGGTTAATCCCGGATACACCCTTTCACCGTGAAAAGCTGCTTTCTTCCCTGTATGAAACGAAACTCTTTACCTATCAGCCGAACCGGAAAGATGATTCAACTAATCAGAAGCATCTGTACCTTCGATTCCATCAGGCTGCCCGTACCCGTCATTTTAGCTCGAGGACGGAAAAGAGTTACCGACAATGGATACAAAGATACCTCCACTACTATAACGGGCTCGAACCGGAAAATCTCACAGGGTCACATATCAACAAATTCCTTTCGTATCTTGCCGTGAAAAGAAAGGTAAGTCCCTCTACCCAGAATCAGGCTTTGGCTGCGCTTTTCTTCCTCTATAAACAGGTGCTCAACAAAAAGGTTGATGATCCTGATTCGATCATTCGAGCGGAAAAACCTAAACGGCTTCCTGTTGTTTTAAGCAAAACAGAAGTGAAAAAGGTCATCTCACATGTACCCGAGGACAAAAAGCTAATAGCCGCTCTTCTGTATGGAACCGGAATGAGGTTGATGGAGTGTTTACAGCTCCGCGTAAAGGATATTGATTTAGAGTGTAATGAAATACGAATCAGGGATGCGAAAGGCGCAAAGGACCGGATCACGATGATCCCGGAATCACTGAAAACAGAATTGAAAAAGCAATTAACTCGCTCACAGTTGATTCACAAGCAGGATCGTTCTGCAGGGTGGGGCCGTGTACAGCTTCCCTATGCAATTGAGCGAAAATATCCGAATGCATCTGCAGAATGGCAATGGCAATGGGTCTTTCCCCAGCAAAAGCGATGGAACAATCCTGAGACTGGAGAAGAAGGAAGACACCACATAGATCCCTCTCTCGTGCAGAAAGCAGTAAAGAAAGCCGTTCTTGCAAGTGGAATAACCAAGCGAGCCTCCTGCCATACATTCAGGCACTCATTTGCAACACATCTTTTGGAAGACGGCTATGACATACGAACAGTTCAAGAGCTGTTGGGCCACAGTGATGTAAAAACAACAATGATCTATACCCATGTGCTGAATCGAGGTCCACAAGGAGTAAAAAGCCCCCTGGATGGGTTATGATATTAAGACATTGGAAAAGGAGAATTATACGGACCCGGATAAAATGGTTCTTTATTATGTGGGAAACCTATACTGTTTCTGAGAAGTGAATTACACAGTAACCAGAATATATTCATAGCAGATTATACGGACAAATGGATACCAACCGGTGTTTATACGGGTCAGTAGAATTTATGTTATATAGCAAAAAAAATTAAAGTAATATAATGAATAATTTAATAAGGGAATATAGATGATAGAAATCTATTTTGATGAAGCAGGTAACACTGGACATGATTTATTAAATTCTGAGCAGCCCCTCTATGTTCTAAGTTCAATAAAAATATTAAATGATGTAGCAAAGCAAAAATTAGAAAGTAGTTTTACTGATATTGATCTATTGCATTTTAAAAGGAAAAAGAATTCTGCCTCTGGAAGAAAAGAGATTCTTGATTTTTGGGATAAAAACTTTGATTTTTTGAACGAAAATAGTAAAAGTATAGTAATCCATAAAAAATACATGATTGTCTGTCAAATGTTAAATTATTTGGTAGAACCACAGTTATATGAAGATGGAATTGATTATTATGATGCCGGGATGAATATTGGTCATTCAAATATGATGTATATGTGCATTCCTGGTTTTTGTGGTAGTGGTTTAGCCAATATGCTTTATAAAGCATTTATAAATATGTTTAAAATTAAAGATCAAAAATCAATAATTACATTTTATAAACTATTAGATTTAATGGAGAAAAAATCTAGTTCGGAAGAATTTAAAACTGATATATTCATTCTTAAAAGATCGATAACAGAAATAAGTGAAACTCTACAAATTGTCAATAAATATGTTTTAGATCCTTCTATGCATTCATTAATTTCTTTGATTACTCTATGGAATAATGAATTAGAAGAGGAATTCAATGTATTTCATGATAGATCAAATACAATATTGAATCAAAAAGAAATCTTGGATTTTCTCAACGATATAGAAGGTGATGAACAAAGTATTGGATATGGAGAGTTTAAAGCAACATTTCCTATCAAAATGGATAGCTTTCGATTTATTAGTAGTGATAACTTTTCAATAAAAATAGTAGATATAATTAGCAGCAGCTTATTATATGTATCAATAAATGATGATGATTTTGCTAAAGAGCTTAATAAAATAATATCTAATTGGAAGTGGACTAATAATATTATGCCTTCTTCAAATGTAGAACCTATTCCAGAAAGAATAAAACGACAAGGAGATATTGATTCATTAGATTTCTTTGCAAAAAAGATAATTGAAAAAGGATTGTAAAATTGCTATATAACAACCACTTGGAGTTGACCTGGCGGTGAATATGGCAAAGAGATTGTTGATTTGGAGAACAGGGGTTACAATGGTTAAAGTGATAGGGCTAAGTAAGGACAGCGCCAGGCAACTCAAGTGAACGTTATCTTGAAAAAAGAGGAATATAGATGAATAACTTACCTATTAAAATATGTCCAAAATGTAAAAATAATATGATTAATAATAATGAAGATGTTATAACAGCTCAATCTTACAATGATTGTATAAGAAAATGTTTAAGATGCGGAATTGGATATTCAAACGCAAAATACAATCCCAAAATAATTTATAAGAATATTGAAGATAATATCGCTAATGAAATCAAAGATAAGAATATTGAAGATATTATCAATAAATCTCTAAACATCAGAAATAGACCAACAAAATTAAATAAAGCTAAAATTTCGACATCAGAAGATGCATTAACCTATTCTTTTATGAAATATCTAATAGAAAGTAATCAAATAACAAAGCTGATAAAAATAATTGATTCTACAATAAAAGAATTTAATAATATTGAAGTATACTTATGGGGAGTAAATATCGTTAATAATAATATTGAAAAGATTGAGACCCTTAAGACTATCTTAGTTAAAAAATATAAGGAAAATTTAAATTCATTATCTGAACCGGATATAATAATTACAGGAGATACATTTACTATAATTATTGAAGTAAAATATAAAAGTCCAAATGAAGTGAAAAATACAAATAGTCTTCATAAATATATACGCAATAATTTTTATGATGATTTAGAAAAAGCAATAGAATGTGAGCATTATGAGTTAATAAGAAATTGGACAATACTAAATGAATTAGAAGAAGACAATGCAATATTAGTCAATTTAGGGGATATAAAACTATTTAATGATAAAAATAAATTAAAGCTAGAATATTTTGAAAAATCATTAAACCAAAATAATAAAAGAAAATTTATAAAATTAAAATGGGAAGAATTATTTCATTCTGATATATATTTCTCAGATACAATGAAAAAATATTTAAAGAAGAAATTTTTCAAGATAACAACCACTTGGAGCTGACATGGCGGTGAATGTGGCAAAGACATTGTGTTTTTGAAGGACTGGAGTTACAATTGCTAAGAAAGTGTTTTACTCGATGCGGCGCCATGCAGCTCAAGTGAACGTTAAATTTCAAGATTGTGTACTAAATCAAGGCAAAAGAACGACGGTAGTCAGTGAGCTGGTAAAAGTGGTTACCTTATGGGTTTTCACTAATACAAAATATTTTATTTGTTTCTTATAGTACCACTTTTCCTAGCTCATCGGGGATAAGCTCTGATAGTACATCTCTTTCGATTTTGCCTTTGTTTACATTCATTCTTTATGAACGAACGTAGTCTTTCGAGATATCGATGAACGCTTTCGAGATCTTGAAATTTAACATGTCGTTGGAACAGCCAAAACCTTTTGTCACGGTTTTTGCGGTTCTTCTTTAGGAATGCTTGTTGTAACAACGCGGCAAAAACCGCGCCAATCCTTCGGCCTCTCGGCCTCAGGCCGGTTTTGCTGCTCAACTCGTCGTTATGTTGACGCCTTCGGCGCGGAGGAGAAAAATGAAGAAGATGATTTGCTTTACCTTATTTTTTCTATCAATGGGAGTGTATGCACAAGATATACAAACAACCACAATCTCAATATTCCAGAAAGCGTATAATGTTAAATTTATTGTCATATCAGGGGACGCATATATAAACTGGACAGATTTTATGGCCAATCAGCAAGGTAACAACTTAGATATCAACAAATTACATTTGTTTAACTCAACATAACAATAAAGCGGTAAAATTGTGGAATCTTAATTCTTTCGGAGGATTTTTATGAAAAAGATTCCATTAACTGAATTAGTGGAGGCAGTAGCCGCTGATTTGCGCCGAACAAACTATACGCCGCGGAGGATTGGTGGTCTATTAAAACTACCCTTTCCACCCACCAGAGAATGACGGTCGAGTATGTTACTAAAGATACCGAAGGAAGTCGTTTTCTCAATACCCTTAGGACGAACTCCCGGCTGGAGCCAGCGCATCTGGAGATATTTACGAAGCTGGGCTTGTCCGGCAGACCGCTGAACCGCCGTTTGTTAAAACGGAAAATCGGTAGTGATAACAAAAATAACCAACCTATTTTACAGGAGTGACTTAGCCTCTTTTTTGGCAAAGTTGGGTTAGGTCTATTTGCCCGGTTTGAGGTACTTTGAAGACCAACAGGAGGTGCCTGTTCGCTCCAGAACGACGATTTCTGTCGATTTTAGGCGGAATGTCCCCATTTTCCCTGGTTTTCTCCTTGACACATAGGATCACTTTTCTTACAACTTTTTACACGGATTTAGGTAAACTTCTATGACGCAAACAGAAAATACGACAGCGGTAATAAGAGATAGGATAGAGAATATATACAAGTATCTCTATCTACACAAAGAATACATAAACAGGTTGAATGTTTTTCCTGTTCCAGATGGCGATACCGGTCTTAATATGGCGCTGACCATGCAAGGTGCTTTGGCAAATATGCGCGATTATGAAGAAGCATCAATGCCGGCGGGAGAATATTTGAAAAATTTTGCTGAACAAATGCTGCTCAACAGTAGAGGGTGTTCAGGAGTCATCTTATCCCTTTACTGTCAGGGCGTCTCACAAGTAATTGAGAATAACGACTTTTCTAAAGAAAATATATATAGAGCTCTTGAAAACGGATATAAAAACGCGTACGAGGGCACCGAAGATCCGAGGGAAGGAACCATGCTTACGTTAATGCGTGAACTTAAAGACAAGTATGGTGAACTTATGAAGGGAGACGATGACCCTGTAAATATCACGAAACAATGTATCCCGTATTTAAAAGACGTTCTCAACAAAACTCCCGATATGTTGCCGGTACTAAAACAAGCCGGAGTTGTAGATTCCGGTGGCGCGGGATTCCTGATTATTCTCGAGGGAATTAATAGAAAGTTAAAAGGCAACGAATTGACTCTTAGAAGCTTGCCGGTTTCAATTATACTGAATATAAATAAAATTGCAAAAAAGTATCTCGACGGCAGACTTTCAAAATTAAATAAAAAAACTATCGAAGCTCTGCTTACAAATATTGAGACCGAAAAGTTGCATAATTCTCGGTTGTCCAAAATAATGGAAGATATTGGGGGGGTCGTTCGGAATCTGCAGGATAATGGGAATCGATTGTCGAAGAAAGAAACAATTATTAATAGTCTAGAGGATATGGATGGTTCATGGAATCCTGAAATTAAATTCAAATATTGTACGGAATTCGTTTTAGAAACAGACCGAATATCATCAAAAGAGCAAATAAAAGGAATCATCGGCGGATACGGAGATAGTCTGATAATACTCAACAGCGGCGATAAATATAAAGTTCATATACACACCGATAAACCGGAAGCGGTTTTTAAAGATGTTTCAAAATACGGCAACCTTATATTTACCAAAGTCGATGATATGAACAAACAACACAAAAATCTCGTGAGTAACGATTCAATCGATTACGAACGAGAGAAAAGTGTTTTTTGTTTAGTTTCCGGAAAAGGATTTGCCGAAATCCTGAAAAAGCTCGGGGCCGATGATGTATTCTGCTACGGAAAAAACAAGCCGTCCGTGGAACGGATCGTTAAAGAGCTAGACAGACTGAGAACCAAAAATATAATCGTCGCTGCCGACGACAAAGATATTCTGATGGCGCTCAAATATGCTGGTTCGCTGAGTAAGTCGAATATACACATTGTCGAAGCCGATAATGTAATCTCGCTTATTAGCATGTTGCTAAATATTTCAAAGGATTTAGATATTACCAATACAATTGAATCGATAATGAATAGTCTGAATAATATTCGTTTTTTTGGAATTGCTAAGGCCGTCAGAAATACTGCAACGGAATATGGTATAAAAGTTAATAAAAATGAGTTTTTTGCAATGTACAACGGCTCAATTATTCTTTCCGACAAGAACCTGAAAACACTGATGATTAAGGCAATTCAAAAACTGAGAAAAGATGAAAGTCTGATATCGTTATACCGGGGCGTCCGTGCCAAAAGAGAAAAGAGTTTTATTCCGAAACTGAAAGAAACGTTTCCCGATTGTGAAATTGAAGAATATTACGGTGGGCAATATAAATTCGATTATTACGTAACCTTGGAGTGAGTAGCAGAATGGATAAGAGGATTTTGATCATTACCGGTGATAATCTGGGCCTTTCGAGGGATCAAATAGATTACCCGGATGTAGAGATTTTAAAATTTCCGGTGGTCGTAGGCGATAAAGAATATCGGGAAAGCAGCGAATATACGGCACAATGGCTCAATGAGAAATTTCTGAAGGAAAAAGTCGTTGCAAAGTCGTCTGCGATCGTAAGCGGAGAGCTGGTCGAAATAGTAGAAAGAAATAAGGATAAGTATGACTTGATAATCCATGTCGTGATGAGCAGCGTGATGTCGGCAACGACCTTGGCTATAGCAAACAAGGTGAAGGACATGTATGAAAATACCATTCCGATCATCAATATCGACAGCCGGCAGGTTATGGGGGGCACGGGGAATGTAGTCTTGGGTGTCGTCGATATAATCAAGGAAACAACCAATGCGGATGATATTATAAAATTGGCGCAGGAGCTTGTTCACAATACCTTTAGCTATTTTGTTTTGGCGGATCTGAACTATCTCTATAAGGGCGGCAGAATCGGAAAAGCACAAGCGTTGATGGGTTCTGTTTTGCGTATTATTCCGATTGTTGGACTGATGGGGGATGATAGAGACGGCCAAATAGTCCCCGTGGGAAGAGGAAGAACCTTCAAACAAGCAAATTCACACATCCTCGAGTTAATAAATGCCAAAATGAAGGAAAAATCGGCAAGGGGAGTGAAAAGATTGAATATGATCGGGTTTGACGATAATAAAGATGCAGTTGCCGATTTGGAAACAAAGTTAAAAACAATTCCCTGTGACGATTTCGTTGTGGGGAAGGCGGATCTTGTCGGTGCCGTGTACGCAGGGCCGAAATCGTATGCGGTGTCTGTAACTCTTTGAAATGGGAAATATGACCATGTATTTGACCTATGTGATATGTTTATTATCAGGGTATCTCACAGGTTCGATATTGTTTGCCTATGTGATTACCAAATTGGTAAAAGGCGAAGATATAAGGAATCTGGGTAACCACAATCCGGGAGCGGCGAACACTTTTAAAAGCACGGGCAAGTTTTGGGGTATCTTGACGGGAGTTTTGGACGGTTCAAAGGCATTAATACCAATGCTCTTTGCAAGCCGTTTCTTTGAGGTATCCACGATTTCCGTTGGGCTCATCGGTATCGGAGCAATAATCGGGCATGGTTATCCGCTCTTTTTTAATTTCAAGGGAGGACGTGCCGCTGGGACCTTAATGGGAATATATTTATTTTTTATTCCTAAAGAACTGCTAATTGCTTTTGTTATTATCCCATCGTTGGTTTTTTCGCTGATTAAAAAATACCGAAGTTTTTGGACGCCGTTTGGGATAATCGTGTTCAGTGCTGTCACATCGTTGTTTCTTGATCACACCACAGACGTAAAAATCATGGTTTGCGCGAGCGGCATTGTTGGATTGTATTTTAATAGACATTTTCTCCCAAAAATAGTAAAAGCACTCACGCGACACGGATGATGAAGAACTGTTGTCGATTGCCCCTGCGTGAACTATCCTGTTCCCCGCGAAGTGCCGGCGGGGAAACTCGAACTCCCACACCCGTGCGGGCGGCGGATTTTTACCCATCTTCGACAATTTGATTTTACAACTACTTTTGGCGTAATAAATTAGATATAGAACGGACCGCATTCAAAGAGTCAAAGCAACACTTGAGGCATATTCCAGTGGAGTGAGATAGCCGAAGCGCTTCCTCGGTCGTGTGTTTAACCTGTATTCGAGCATAGCAATTTCTTCATCGGATAACAAGGCATAATCGGTTTTTTTCGGCCATTCCCTCAGTGTTAACCCGATTGCTTTCTCCACACTGCCTTTGGACAAAGCTGTCAAATACACATGATCCGGTCGATGAATAATACGTTCGGATTACTCAAAGATTTGCTGGAACTTGAACGCTTGTTGAGAGGAGAATCGGAATGACCGAGAAATGTCAAGGAAATTACGTACATATTGTCAAGATAAACTCCAGCGTACCCGAAGAAGCAATTATTGAAGGAAGGATGGGTGTGGCTCCCCACTCCCCAGGAGACGATTCTGGAAGCCCGAGCCGAACTGGAAAACGCAGTAGGTTCAGTTGTTGATACCGACCAGTGGATGAAAGATCATCCGCCATCGGTGGTATTCGGACCGGGGACCGGATCACTGGCCCACCAAACGGATGAATATATCGAAATAGATAAGATTAAAGAGGCTGCAGGGATAATGGCCGGTACCATTCTCGACTGGTGCGGCTATGAAAAATAGAGGAGCCTGGGGCTTTCCGGAAAAGGTGCCTGTAATGCTCAGGCGGCTCCGGAAGTTGGAAAAGCAGCAGCCTTGACATTTATGACCCTGACGGTACAATGGGGGTAGATGTAAGATTACCCATCAAATCAAGGAGAAACAGATGAATGTAGAAAGTCTTGTTGCCGACAGGGTCAGGATTATAAAGCCCAGCGCCATACGGGAGATTCTCAAGGTCGTAGGAAAGCCCGGGATGGTTTCGCTGGCCGGGGGGATACCGGCCCCCGACAGTTTCCCCATGGACATCATGGAAGATCTCGTTCAAAAGGTTTTCATGAAATATGGCTCTACAGCACTTCAATACGGAACCACCGAAGGCTTTATGCCCCTCCGGGATGCCCTGGCCGTATACCTCGGTAAGAAGGGAATAAAAACCACCGGCGAACAGATATGCATCACCAGCGGCTCCCAGGGATGCCTCGATGCTATAGGCAAGGTTTTCATTAATCCCGGCGATAAAATCGCTATTGAAGCCCCCACATATTTGGCGGCCCTGCAGGCCTTCAATCCCTACGGGCCTGAATATGTAAGTATAGAAACGGACGAGAACGGCGTAATACCGGAATCGCTGAACGAGGTTCTTACCAAGAATAAGATAAAATTCATATACATTATCCCGACATTTCAGAATCCTACCGGAAGGACAATACCCCTGGAAAGAAGGAAACAGATCACAGACATCATTCGGCACCATGATGTCCTGACTGTTGAGGATGACCCCTACGGTGAACTCCGTTTTCGGGGAGAAGTACAACCGCCGATCGCCACCATGGCACCGGACCAGGTGATGTACCTCAGTACGTTTTCGAAGATCTTTGCCCCGGGCTTAAGGCTGGGATTCTATGTTGCTCCCGGTGGTGTCAATAACTGGCTCGTACGGGTCAAACAGGGGATAGATCTGCATACCAGTACCTTTAACCAGGCCCTGGCGGCGGAGTATCTCTCCGGAGGATACCTGGAAAAGCAGCTGCCGAAGATCGTCAGTCTCTACGCTCCCAAGCAGAAAGCTATGCTAAAAGGGCTGGATGATTTCTTCCCCGATTCTTTCACCTGGTCGAAACCGGAGGGCGGAATGTTTATTTGGGCCGAGGGACCCGAAGGTTTTGACGCCGAGGAGATGTATCCAAAGGCCATCGAGAAGAATGTAGCCTACGTTCCGGGTAAGTTTTTCTATGCGAATCCGGAAGACGGTCCCGGAACAATGCGGCTTAACTTTACCATGTCAACGGCGGAAGAGGTATATGAAGCCGTAAAGACCCTGGGGGGGGTTATAAAGGCGGAGTTGTGAAGTTCAGCCTTCAAGGGCTGACGTGATAAAAAACAGCATAAACACGGTTGCAAAGGTATACACCGAACTCAACGGTAGCTTCAGCAGATGGAAAATCAGCGCGGCGGCGGAGCCCCCGCAGAGGGTTACTATAGCGGTTATCCTCCCGCCCCGTTTCCAGTGGAACAAACCGAATATAAGCGGGAGAAAGCACAGAAGTATCGCCGAAGATGAAACGGAAAGCTCTACGATGTACCCGGGGCGGGTGAGAGAGAATAGAAGGACCGCCAGGGACAGTCCCAGGATTAGCAGCTTTCCGATCCATAGTCTCGAGTTCTTCCCGGTGATACTTCTCTGTACCATGGAGCTGAGTGTAAGGATTATAGAGTTGGCCGTTGAAACCGCTGCGAATATTATACTGAAAGCTATGGGAAGGGCTATCCATCGGGCCAGGGAATCCATAACGGCATTAATGACATTGTCCCGTCCGGCTATTGCCGCGAGACGGCCTGTTTCGTGAGCATACCTTGCGGCAAATCCGATAAAGCAGACGATGCATGTATAAAGAATCCCGAACACGGTAAAAAGTAGAATCATTCTATTCAAAGAATGCCGGTCCCTTGGAATAAAAATTCGCTGAAGCACCTGTGGATTGGTAAGGGCAAAAAAGAACCAGGGGAGTGTAAGATTAATAAAATGTATCGGAGTCCAGAAGGCGTTTGGGAATGTATCGAAATGAAATCCACCGAACTCTTTGTGGCTCAAGACTACCGCTAAAACAGCAACAACTACCATGAAGACGCCCTGTATTGCATCCGTAATAGCCACACCCCGCAGGCCGCCTATGGAAGCCCATAGCGCTATGGTACCGACGGCTATCGCTACGGCGGCGGTAAAGGAAATACCACCGTACATTTCAAATACAATCGATATTCCAATAACCTGGCTGGCCGTATAGGGAATCAAGGCCACAAGGGCGATAATAGCTGAAATGCCTCCTGTGGGGCTACCGTACCTGTCGGTGAAAAGGTCGGCGGGTGAAATGATACCCTTTTCTTTTGACATGAGCCAAAGCCTTTTTCCGTATATGGAAAGAAGAATAACCGTCCCGGCAAGGTAGGTCAGTTCGAATATCATGGCACCGATTCCGGAAGCAAAGGCGAGACCCACCAGGCCGACCATCATGAAAGCCGAGTAGGTCGTGGCTGCATAGGTCAGGGAGGATAGAACCCCGCTAAACCGGCGGCCTCCAAGATAGAATTCATCCTGAGTTTGTTTGCTCCTGTGGACTATCAGAGCAACCGCGGTTCCCAGACCGAGATAGGTTGAAAGAATAATAATAAAAGCCGTCATACAAGACTCCTCTCTTTTTAATATCTATACAGACTGATTCGCACGCGGGATTCATACCCCGCGGCTTGCCGCGCTTTTCGGAGCCGAGCCGGCTGACTGCCTCGACAACGGTTGCGGTACGGGGTATGAATCCCGCATAAAATCCATACCTTGCAGAACCAACATACCCCGCCCCTTGGGGCGGTGTATGTTGATTACCACCGGTTTTTAACTTTCTCGGCAAAACCGAGCAGGTTTTTTATCTCGAGAACACTACCGTCATCCAGAACAGCCTTCCCGGAAAACCGGCCGAATACCTGGTGCTGACATGAACGAATGATGAGCGCATTTGTATCGGAGAACCTGTCAAGAATCGGCATAAAATCCATCTCAAACCTCCCGTCACTGCTGGTGAAGGTCCATGGCAGGAGGAACTCGGGTTCCGGTATGTTAAATGTTACCTCGTCGAGCTTATGGGCCTTGCCTTTATAAAACAGCATGTTCTCCGTGGCTGCCGAGGTGTCACCAAAGCCATAGCCGATATTAAAACCAAAGAGTTCACCCCCCACTATTCCGGAGGCGGATCCCCAGTACCAAGTATTTGCGTAGGTCCAGACACCCCGTCCCCAGTCCAGGACACCGAAGTCTGTCGAAGGATCAAATAACAATGCTCTATCCCCGTACTCCAGGCTTCCTTCGGCCCTCAGGCAGTTAACCTTCTGGTTATAATAAAAAGCCCGACGATTTTCCTGAAAGGGAGTTGCAATAACCATGGAATCCATGTCCTCCGGTTGAATGAGTCGAAGGGTGCCCGTAAGATTCCGACCCTCGTGAAAGGAGGGGATATCCACCGTAATGGTCCTCTCTCCCGATTTTCGGCGAATTTTAATAAAGACTCCCTTTTTGCGGAAGATTACATCACCTTTGCGGGATGTTTCCGGCATCCGGAAAGAGCCCAGGGGGAAAGGGGTCATAACGGTTTTTGTCGTTTCTTCCTTTTTTATCAGATCCAATATGGTAACCGAGACAAAGCCGAGATAACCATTATCAGCAACTGTAAAGGCGACCCCATAGTTCTCTGAAAGGATGCAGTAATAGTCCCACTCCTTGATCCTGAAACCCGGGACCTTGATACGGCTACGATCATATTTCAGCAGGAGGTCCGTAGCCCAGCCGGGTTCGGTTAAGGTTCCGTCCGGGTTTAAGAGAGGCCCCGGCATCGAGATACGATGTTGTGTATGGTTTGTTTTCATGGGGAGAGTATATGATGTTCCGGGCAGTGTTTCAACGATACTTATGCGGTCCCTGTAGTGGCTTTTTTACTAAAAAGGTTGTGGACCTTTTCTTTTTCATTCTTTATAATGCGCTCATGTTCAGGCTCCAGTGTGTACTTTTGTGTTTGGTAATGACTGTGTGTAGTGCCCTTGGCCTCCCGGCCCTTGAGCCTATAGGATTGTTGATCCTTCCCTTTGAACCCCTGCTCGCGGATGGGAATGTGCCCCCGGAAGCGGAGCAACTGGTCCGGGACGTCCTCGTCGATTCTCCGGTTTTTCTGGTGAGAGACCCGGCTTATTATGATTCCTTCAAGAAAGAGGTCATGCTTCGACTCTCCGGCCTTACCGGGGAGGAGGAGGCGAGTCTGCCGGAAAGGGAGGATGTCGTATGTACCGGAAAAGTATTGGAAGAAGGGGGCGTAATCCGTCTGGAGCTTACCCTTTCATCTCCCGGCCGGGAAGACTTGTTTCGTTCATGGAGGGGTTTTGGGCGCCGGGAAGCAGAGACTTGGGTGGCTACCGCCGAGGCATGGGTTACCGGAGGAGAGGATTCGCTCGCGGGTTCCCTCGGAAGCCTTCGGGTATCTACAGAACCATCGGGTGCGTATGTGTGTATCCAGTCGGCCTTCGTGGGGGAAACTCCATGGGAGGGTTCACTTCAGGAGGGATCCTGCCGGGTACTGACGGTCAAGCAGGGATATGACCCGGTGGTTGAGTATGTTAATATATTGCCTGGTGAAGATCACCTCCTCCATATAGATCTACAGGAGGCCGATTACGGATCGGAGGACTATCAGTTCGATTATTACAGGGATTATTTCTTTATCCCCTCCTTTTATCTCGGAACGGTATCACACTTTTTTTTCAATGCCTGGGGATTCTACGGCCTTCTCGATGACCTGGGAGGGGTACCACAGAATCGTTTGGGCTTTATTTACGGTCAGGGTATTGAAGCAACAATGTTCTCCCGGGGATTTCTCACGGGGATAAAGGCGATAACCTGTTTACCTTTCAGGGATCAAGTGGGAACTGTCCCGGGTCACCCCTGGCTTGTGGATGTCCACATCTCGCCCCTGCTGAACGGAGTGGTGAAACTGGGAAACATAACCCTTCTTTCCGCTCTTACCCTCCACGCACAGCTCATGGCGGACCGTTTTTTTACACCTTCGGAAATAAGCATAATGGAAATTCAAGCGGGAGTTCATTTCAGCAATTATTTTAACCTTCCGGTATCTCCGACCCGGGCTTGGTATATCCAGCTCGATGTAGGGGCTGTATATGGACTGCTGCGATATCTGAACGGCGAGCAATATATCCAGGATACCGAAATCCTGTTTCCAAGCGGGTATTTCCAGATAACCCTGGGTCGTTCGTTCTACTAAGAGAGGAAAAATTTGTTCCGTTCTATAAAAAAACCATTGTATATCGTCCTTGCCTGTATACTGTTCGGTCTGTCCCCCTTCATAGCGGCCGATGAAGCTCCCGGACCAGTGTCGGTGGTGGTACCCGTCCCCGGGACTACCTTTGGAGTGAGCGATATTCGCGGGAAACAGTGGTTCGAACTGCTGGATGAATGCATTAGAGAGATTCCGGACCTGACGTTGGCAGAAAAAAAGATCGATCTAGATTTCGAAGGACCCGGATACCGGGCGGATTACTTTATTAAGGCCGACCTGGTGTACATCGATCACAGGTATCATTATACGCTGCTCCTTACCGAGATAGAAACAGGAGTAGCCGTACATATGGTGGAGGGAAGTTTTTTGTCCTGGGAGAAAGGGGAGGAAGCCCTGGCTGAAGGACTGGCAAACCTCGCCGGTCCTGAAACAGTTCCGACCGGCGACACGGGAACCTTGATCTTGTCGAGCTACCCCTCCGGAGCCCATTTCTTTATTAACGGCCGGTACGGGGGGCGTACACCCCTTCGCATACATCTTCCACCGGGGCGGTATGAAGGGTTGCTGGTCGCGGAAGGTTACCGGTACTATGTTTCTTTATTTCCGCTGCAAGCCGGGAGCACCCTTACCATGAGCCCGGTGATGGAATCGATAGAAAATCCTCTTATTAGGAATTTCGATTACACCGACTATCTTTTTACTCCTTCCACCGGAATCGGTGTGTTTGCTTCTGATGTCCTGGTTTCCTTCCCCGTATACGACGCCCTGTTCAACCACGACCTGCCCGAGGCACCCCGCCATTCTCTACCTGTTTCAGGTCTGGAGGTTTCCTGGTACCGTAAACACTGGCTCACCGGCTTAAGACTCGGCATTCCATTCCTGGAGAACCCCCATACCCTGGGAACAAGCCCCTTCGATCCTGATTCCGCCGGTATCTGGGCCGAGCTGCTCCTTTCTCCCATGGCTTCGGTTCCCCTGCGTTTCTATAATCTAACGGTAATGCCGAGTTTTCAGGTTGGGCTGCAGTTCCTCTGGGATGCCACACTGTATCCGAACACAGGCGATACTCTGGATATACGCATTCTCTCAGGAATTGCCGGAGGAGAATTCTACGTGTATATCCCGGACAAAGATAATGAGTCCTCGTGGTATATCAAACTGGGTGCCTATGCCGGGTTTCCCTTCATTCAAGAGGTGCAAATGGCCGGGAGTGCTCTGGACCTTGTCCAATTTGCCACTGATGAAACCAAATCATGGGACGGTACGTCGTACTGGTGGCCCACAGCCCACATTTTTCTGTCTGTCGGCAGAGCACGATAGGAGGTCATCATTAACAAGCACATACGTACGGCGGCTATACTATTACTCCCGGTTCTTATCGGCGGCTGCACAACGGTGCAGCAATTCGGACAGGCCTGTAAAGAGGGAAATACCGATTATGTTCTTTCCTTCCTTGATAGGGGAGGAGACCCGAACGAAGTTATCAACGGTTGGCATGAAAGAGCTCTCCACCTGGCGGCCTCCCGGGGCAATTTGAGTGTTATCCCCGTCCTGCTCGAGTACGGGGCCGATACCGAGGCCAGAGATTACCGGGGGCAGACGCCCCTTTCAGTCGCTGCTTGGTGGGGAAACACCGAAGCATGTAAACTCCTGTTGGCCGGTGGAGCTGTGGTGGATGCGCAGGACAACAGGGGAGCCACGCCCCTCTGGTACGCGGCTCGTAACGGTCACCATCAGGTAGTAGAGCTCCTGCTTAAACATGGGGCGTCTACTGTTTCCGCCGAAAGCGACGACGGCAGCGGACCTCTGTCCCCACTTGAGGCCGGAGTCCTGAGCGGTGATCGAAGAACCTGCAGATCTTTGATACAAGCAGGTATGGATCCCGATGGATCGGATGAATCTTTCTGGTCGCCCCTCACTCTAGCCGTACAGAGGGAGATGCCGGACATGGTAGAACTGCTCCTGTCACTGGGCGCCGATCCCGGGCGGCCTGATCCCGGGGGGCGATACCCCCGCAAACTGGCGGAAGAGAGCAAAGACGGTATCATGCTCCGCCTGCTCGAAGATGAGTGGGCCGAGATCAGTCCTTCGGCGGCCCAGGCCTTTACCGGCAGACTCCTGAGCCACGGTAGGATAGCCCTCTGGATAGCTCCCGTAACGCGGTTGGGAAGGGAGAATTACGAGTCGGATAGCCCGATGGATAAGCGCCTTGAGGGTATTTTAAGCTCAATCATTTTCTCCAGCGGTGATTACACCCTGCTGAATCGTGAAGATATAGACGCTTACGCAAGGGAAATGGAATGGCAGCTTTCCGGCTTCGGTTCCGAGGATGAGGGAGCCGGTATAGGAAAACTGCTGGGGGCAGAGTTCATTCTGGTTCCCGAATTATTGTACCAGGAGACTGGAATCTTTCTTGCTGTGAAACTTTACGATCTAGAGAGAGCAGCGACGGCCGGAACTGCCCTGGTCGAGCTCGACAATCCCCCTGATCTCCGGGAATCGGCTAGGAAGGCCATGGAAGAAGCCGGTCTCCTTACAAGGGGCTTATAAGACGGCGGGAGGTTCTTCCAGTAATGCGTCTGATGACAGATCCTCCATCAGCTCACCATAGGACATCTTGTCCAAAAGCTTCGCCTGGCTCGCTTTTTTCACCATCCTGGAAGTAATGAGTGATCGATATGGTTCCCTGGAAACACCTCGGCGAAAAGCGGCTCCATGGCCTCTAGGTAATACGCCTAGAGCACCGATACGTCTTTGCATCCCTTTACCCGAGCTCTGTATGAGTACGCCGAAAGGTCATTCACCGTGCCGGGGTCCCGCTTCAAGGTTCCGTCGATGGTGATGTGGTGTTCTGCCGCAACCCGGCTGATCCGGTTTGCATAGAAGGCCTTCCGTTTTCCGCCATCCATTCCAAGTTTCTTGAAGAGTGCTCCGACGGTATTCTTGCTCAGTACCACCTTGGGATAGTTGCTCATGCCGCCGCGCGGCAGCCGAAACGATGAAAATAGGCGGATACCGCTATTTTCGTATTAGTGAGAATCGGGTACAAGTATCAGTTTAACCCGCTGGTAGCAAAAAATTCCTTCATATACCCAACTCGGCATGGCAGCTATTCTTCCGTGCAAAACATTGGAGGTTGATCCGACTCCCATGCAAGCCCGTTGTGATGGAATCCCGGCCAACGGGCTGGGAGGGCGGCAGAAAGTGCTCGACGCCTGGGAACAAGCACGACGGAATACTTTTAAAGCGAAGGCTTTTTATATTAAACAGTTTCTTGATCTACCTAAGTCAGAACAGTGCCTCGTTTGGGTAAAGGGGTAAAAATTTTAACACATATGAAACAAAAATAAAAAATCCTCGGCAATGATAGTAGCTCAGCTCAGAATTTTTTTATAGACATCCAGATATCCTTTGATCATCTCTTTTATGGTAAACCTTGACATTGCCCAGGTATGACATTTTCTTCGGTCGATTAGTTCCGGGGTCTTGCTCAAGCTTTGAACTTTTTCAACCGCCTCGTCGATTGAGGGAACGAGAAAGCCGGTCTCCCCTTCCCGAATGAGTTCGGGCATGGACCCTCGACGAAAGGCGATCACGGGAGTGCCGCAGAGCATTGACTCGGCGACGCTTAAGCCGAAGGGTTCGTCGAAGTTGATGGGATGGAGCAAAGCAAGGGCGCCGCCGAGGAGGCGGTTTCTTTGAACCGGGCCCGCTTCTCCAAGGAATCGAATGCTTTGCCCATCGATCTCAGGTTTCACATAGCTATCGAAATAGGCTTGATCCTGAATTATGCCGGCGATGAAAAGTGGAAGTCCGGCTTTTCGCGCAATGCTGATCGCCTCCCTGGTCCCCTTGTCGTGGTGGATTCGCCCTAAAAAAAGTAAATATTCTCCCGGCCTTTCCCTGAATGTGAAGTACTTCGGATCGATTCCATTATACACTGTCGCGATATAATTCAGATCCGGGTGTCGATTTGCATCGCTGATTGACACGTAATGAACCACGGAGTCGTACTTCTTGTACACCGGCACTATTTTTGGTGATGAAAATCCGTGGATCGTGGTGACCATCGGTACATCGATAAGTTTGGAAAAAATCAAAGGCATAAAGTCAAAATGGTTGTGTATGATATCGAATCTATGGGCCTGTTCCATCAGGTATGAGATATGGAGGGCCTCCCAGACTTTCGGATCGAGATTTTTATTTTCCTCGTACGGGTTGGGACAGACCGCCTCAAGATTACCTGCTGTAATCGAATCGGCGGTTGCAAACAAGGTAACCTCATGGCCTTCGCGCACGAGGCCCTCGGCATGGTTCGAGGCCACCTGCTCCCAGGGCCCATAATGCCTTGGAGGAGTTCTCCATGCGATGGAGGAGAGAATTGCGATATGCATTCCTCAAATACCTCACTCCCGGGTATGGATGAATGAAAAGATAGCCTGGAGGCTAAGGATAGTCAAGTTTCTATTCTGTTTGCCCTTCGGGTTTCGTTTGTGTATTTTTTACTATATATACAACGTGAGAGGTCTGTGCGCATGGGATTATCGTCTCTACGTAGATCTGATATAGTGTTGAAACCGAATGCATCGAGAGTTCTTATTCGTTCTCATGCTATTCACAATAGAGAGCGGCAGCTTCGAATTATTTCCCGCATACTCACGATGCCTCTCTCCGAGGCGAAAAGGGCGGCGGCCAAAGCTTTTGAAAAATTTGAAGATCGGCACAAAAACCTGAGCGAGTTTCTTCTGCAGAATTATCACACGGTTGAAGCTTTGGTTCCCACTGATCGTGAGTTGCCGGATGAATACAGGCTCTTGATTGGAGCAGCCTTCTCCCAGGAGTATGCCGTTGAGTCGTCGGCACTCTTCAATCCTTCCATTGTCCCGCATCCCGATCAGGGAGCTGTCCCGCCCGGAAGCCTCCGTTTTGTTTTGAGTCTGCGGGCAACCGGAGAAGGGCATGTCTCCAGCCTCGAGTTCCGCGAAGGGATAATTCATGAAGATGGAAAAATAGAAATCCAACCGGTATCGAAATTCGTGACAGAGGGAGCTATTGCGGATAATCCCGTCTTCGGTAAAGAGGTTCTTCGAGACAAGCTGTTGGATTTGGGGGAGTTGAACGATTTTTCAAAACAGATCCTCGCCGAACTTCCACAACGGTTCAGTCTAAAGGAAATAGAAGCTGTTCTTGACTCGAACGAACGAATGAATCGACAGGTTTCTTTGGTATGGGGCCCGACGATCAACAGGATGCGGACACTCCTTAGATCTCATTACACCGTGAGCTTTGACGAAAGTCGTCCGATATCGGAACGGGTAATCTACCCAAAAGCTCCGACTGAAAGAGGCGGTATAGAAGATGCGCGTTTTGTTCGCTTTGTAGAAGAGGATGGAAGTGCTGTCTATTACGGGGTATACACCGCCTTTGACGGAACGGTGATTCTTCCCCAGCTCATTTCCAGTAAAGATTTTCTGAACTTCAATATAAGCACACTCAATGGACCGCAGATCGAGAATAAAGGCCTGGCTCTCTTCCCGCGGAAGGTGAACGGGCGCTACGCAATGGTAGGGAGGCAGGATAATGAGAACCTCTACCTGATGTATTCCGATCGCCTCCTGTTTTGGCATTCCAGGGAACTTTTATTGCGCCCCACATATATTTGGGAGACCGTGCAAATCGGCAACTGTGGGTCTCCAATTGAAACCAAATGGGGCTGGCTCCTTCTTACTCATGGAGTCGGCCCCATGCGTACCTATTCAATTGGCGCTGTGTTGCTCGATCTTGAAAATCCCTCGAAGGTGACCGGTCGTTTAACGAAGCCGCTCTTAGAACCCATCAAGCGTGAAAGGGACGGATATGTTCCCAATGTGGTCTATAGTTGTGGGGCTTTAATACATCGGGACAGACTGGTTTTACCCTATGCAATGAGCGATTATTCTACAGGATTCGCTACTGTGGACTTGGAGGAGTTGATACATGAACTGAGGCGCCGGGGAGGTGAAGAACATGGATAAGATCAGAAGAATTGCTATTGTTGGTGACTATATTCCACGTCATTGTGGTATTGCAAAATTTACCCATGATCTATATAAAGCGATAAAACTACAGGCACCGAAAACCGACGTCCAGATAGTTACGGTAAATGATACAAAAAACGGGTATTCCTACCCGGAGGAGGTCTGTTTTGAGATCGGCGAAGAGATCCGGGAAGAGTATGAACGTGCGGCGGATTATCTGCACGTCAACAACATCGATGTCGTCTCCCTCCAGCACGAGTTCGGAATTTACGGGGGAAGTTGGGGTAGCCACATTCTTCCTTTTTTAAAATCGCTTCGCATTCCGGTAGTTACCACGCTTCATACCATCCTCCAGGAACCGAATGTCGAGCAAAGGCACATTCTTCGGGAAATTGGAAGGACCTCCACTTTTCTAGTTACCATGGCGGAGAAAGGACGAGAGATGTTGAAGGATGTGTATGATCTCGAAGCAGGAAAGATCGAAGTAATACCCCATGGGATCCCCGATATGCCTTTTGTTGATCCGAATTTTTACAAGGATCAATTTGGAGTAGAGGGAAAACATGTCATCTTAACGTTTGGTCTTCTCTCCCCGAACAAGGGCATAGAGCAGATGATCGAAGCTCTCCCGAAGATCATCCAAGAGGTACCGGATACCGTTTACATCGTGCTGGGAGCTACCCATCCCCATCTTATTCGCAGAGACGGTGAGGCCTATCGATTGAGTCTCACCCGCCTGGTCGAGCGCCTGGGAGTGAAGGACAATGTGATTTTTTACAACCGTTTTGTCTCTGATGAGGAGCTGCGGGAGTTTCTTGGAATGGCAGATGTGTATGTGACCCCATACCTCAATGAAGCTCAAATTACCTCAGGAACTCTCTCCTTCGCTTTTGGATGTGGAAAAGCGGTGGTTTCTACACCCTACCGACATGCTGTTGAACTCCTTGGCGGCAACAAAGGAATCCTTGTCCCCTTTAAGGATTCTCGGGCTATGGCAAATGCGATTGTTCGTCTTCTTAAAAATGAATCGGAACGACACGCCATGCGCAAGCGCGCCTACCTTCTGGGAAGAGAGATGACCTGGGCCCAGGTAGGAGGCAGATATGTAGAGTTGTTCGAACGTGCGAGGAAGAGCGCGCCGGAACGGGCCACTACTCGCCACTTTGCGGTTCGTACATTGGCGAACAGTCCACGACGTCTTCCGGAGTTGAAACTGGATCATCTGAAACGGTTCACCGACGATACCGGTCTTCTACAGCATGCAAAGTATTCAATACCCAATCGCTTTGAAGGATACTGTACCGATGACAACGCTCGGGCTTTGGTGCTTATGGAAATTCTCAAAGAGCTTGGGATCCGAAATGAAGATCTGACTTTTATGGAATCCGTGTATGCCGCATTTTTAAACCATGCTTTTGATTCCGGGACAAGGGTCTTTCGAAATTTTCACTCCTATGATCGCCGGTGGATAGATGAACAAAAATCCGAGGATTGCCAGGGGAGGGCCTTATGGGCCCTGGGAACCGTAATCGGCCGATCGGAAGATGAGGAACTTGTTTCATGGGCAGTTGAGATTTTTAACGCTGCCTTACCTGTTGTGCTTGAATACCCGTCAATTAGGGCCTGGGCTTTTACTGCTCGGGGTATTTACGAGTATGTGCAAAGGTTCCAGGGAGACAGGACAATTCGGTTGGCTGCCCACCAACTTACGGATCGTTTTATGGATGCTTTTCAAAATGAGTCGACGCTTATCTGGAAATGGTTCGAAGATAGACTAACCTATGAGAACGCCAGGTTATCGGAAGCACTCATTCTTCTATCTATACTTACTGAACGGCAGGACGCCCTGGAAATCGGACTTGAGAGCTTGCGATGGCTTGATAGTGTTCAGCAATCTGATCAGAGCAACTTCAGACCAATCGGGAACAAGGGTTTTTACCCTAGCGGTGGATCTCCGGCCTACTATGACCAGCAACCGGTGGAGGCAGCCGCTATGGTATCCGCTTCCATTGCCGCGTATATTGCCTCGGAAGATGATCGGTGGGGAGAGACCGCCCACCGGAGCTTTGAGTGGTTTCTCGGCAGGAATGACCTATCTATTCCTCTCTATGATCCCAGGACGGGAGGCTGTTTTGATGGCCTGATGGTAGACAGGGTAAACCGCAATATGGGAGCAGAATCAACCCTTTCGTTTTTACTTTCCCTGGCCGAAATAAAGCTGCTGGAAAACCGGCTTGCCACGTATGAAAGCGCAAAGGAGCCGGTAATGAAGGAGAAGACTATCGCCGGACTTGAAATGATAGAGCAATGAGGGGTACAACTATCACCAGGGCTGTCTGAGGCGGCTTCTGCCGGAACATCTTTTGGTGAGGATTTTTTAAAATTATCGTTTTGAAAGAACCTTTATAGGAAAGATCGAGGATTTTGAGGATCTCGGGGAGGGATATTTCAGAACCGTTATCAGTTATGCCGTTGAAACGGCCGGCCGGGATATCGTTCAGTTTTTGAATGTGGTCTTCGGAAATATAAGCATCAAACCCGGCATCAAGGTGGAACGGCTTCTTTTACCGGAGGATATGCTAAAAAATTTCATCGGACCTCGATTCGGCAGGGAAGGACTCCGGAGAAGACTGCGTATAAGCAACCGGCCGCTTATCTGCACCGCCCTTAAACCCATGGAACTCTCCGCCTCCGAACTGGCGGAAAAAGCGTACCGTTTTGCCAGGGACGGTATTGATATCATAAAGGACGATCACGGCCTGGCGGATCAGGTATTCTCGCCCTTTACCGGACGGGTAAAACGCTGCGCCGAGGCGGTGGCAAAGGCGAATGCAGAGACGGGAGGATCAACAATCTACATGCCCAATATCACGGCTCCCTTCGATCGGATCAGGGAGTGCTGTGAAACCGCCTTGCGGGAGGGTGCCGGGGGATTCCTGATCTGCCCAGGATTGTGCGGAATAAATACCATGCGGTATGTAACAGCATGTGATGAATTCGACGTTCTCGTAATGGCTCACCCGGCTTTTTCCGGAAGCTTTGTAACCTCCACTGAGAACGGACTGAGTCATTACATACTCTACGGACAGCTCATGAGGCCGGCGGGGGCGGAATTTCTGTCTTCATATTTAAAGCCCAAATGCCGGATAGGCGTTGCCTGGAGCAGGACGGTGAGTTCGATGTTATCCTATGTTAAACCCTCCCAGGCGCATCCGGATTGCCGCATCAATGAGCTTGCCGGGACCTACCTGGCTCCTCACATACCCTACAGTGTCAGCCGTCCCCTGGCGGAGAAGCTGAATATCCATCTGGAAAGCATCCCGGTGCCCGTCCTGCTAAAAAGTGAAGAAAAAATAAATATTATCCTTCAGGAAGAACTGATCCGTACCGCCCCGGCGAACGCCCTGGAGGTGGATGTTGCCCTGGTGGGTATCGGAAATATTTCATCCACCTCGAGCCTTGCAAGAACAGGGTATATAAGCCGGGAACACATGGACGAAATTCGATTAAAGAAGGCCGTCGGCGATATCCTCATGCGTTATTTCGACAGCCGGGGCAGGCATTTCCCCATGTCCTTCGAAGACCGCATCGTTTCACTGAAGTGGGAAGAGATTATGAAACTCTCTTTTGTCATGGCCATGGCCTTCGGGGCGCAGAAAATCGAACCCATCAGGGGGGCTCTACGGGGTGGAATTATCCACGGATTGATAACCGACCGTGAAACCGCCCTTCAGCTTCTCGACGAAGCGGCCGGGGACGAACGAAAAGACTCCGGCATGGATAATGGTATTCCGGGTCCATCGCCTAGTGGACCCTGATAATAGGACCAGATTTCTCATGGAAACGGAACCTCGGTTTGGACGATCACACGAATCAGTTTCTGGTCGGAGCAAAAGAGGAGGGCGAGGCCCTCGGCTTAGAGGTGGACACTTTTATTACCAACGGGGAGGATGCAAATTCCAGGATTTCGTCAACCTTGTTATGAATCAGGACTACGACGGAGTCATCCTCTCCCATGGAAAGGACCCCTATGCCACCGAAGCGGGCCTGGCCCACGCTCTGGTGGGGGCAAACGGTGCAGGCAAATCCACCCTTATGAAGGTGCTTTCCGGTGTATACGATCATTATACCGGAAGCATCTCCCTTAACGGCCGGGAGCTCGACATCCGGTCTCCGCCCGCCTTCAAGGCCTTCGGTATCGGGACCGTATACCAGGAAGTGGATACCTCCCTGGGGGTGGATGTGGGCGCCAAGAGGGATATTTTCGAACTCGTCGGGAATCCGGCGGGGCAGGGTAAGGCGATTATCTACGCATCCTGTGAACCGGCCGAAATAATGGGAATATCCGACCGGGTCTAGGTCATGTATAACGGTACAATAGTGAAAGAACTGAAGACCGAACAGACCAGTGAACAGGAACTGCTTTTTTATTCAACCGGAGGAAAGTAGCACATGAAGACGGAAAGTCCCAATATGCAGGGTGAGAAAAAATTCGATTTTTTCGACTTTCTCTATAGATGGGGAACGATCATCACTATCGTTCTCCTGATTATTTTTTTCAGCGTTAAGACGAAATCCTTTCTTTCAACGAAGAACATAATCAATATTCTCCGTTCCATCTCGATTGTGACGGTTATCGCCATCGGTGTATCCACTTTTATGGTAAACACCCTCCTGGACACCACCATGACGGATTCGGAACACCGGAAGCAGTTTACCGGCCGGCTGGAAGAAACCATCCGGGATGTGATGCGCCTGTTCGTGGAGAAGTGGAAGAAGAGGTGGGGAAAAAAGGTTTCCGAGGTAACGGCACGGTACGACGGCTTCGCCGAAGGGTATCTCTCGGATGTTCTCGCGGACACTGCCGGGGAGTATCCCCGGCCGGAGGGGATCGGCGCATGAAGAGTGTGTACGCGGTGGATGCGGTAAAACTGGACGATGAAGAAGACGTTCTCATTATTCTGGATCAGACCCTGCTGCCCGGAGAAAAACGGTACCTGCATCTCACCGAGCGCAGGGATATCTGGGAGGCAATCTATCAGCTCAAGGTGAGGGGCGCCCCGGCCATCGGTATTGCCGCAGCCTACGGAGTTTATCTCTGTACAAAAAAGGCCTCCGCAGCCGACGGAAAGAAACTCTACGAAGAATTCCTGAAGGTCAAGGACTACCTGGCCGGTTCCAGGCCCACGGCGGTCAATCTCTTCTGGGCATTGGACAGGATGGATCGGCGGTTTCAGGACGTCATAAACAGCCCGGTGGAGGAGATTATTCGAGCCCTGAAGGAAGAAGCCGATGCCATACGAACCGAAGACGAGGAAGTCTGCCGTAAAATAGGAGAAAACGGTCTGGAACTTCTCGATAAAGGATGGGGGCTCCTGACTCATTGCAACGCAGGCACCCTGGCTACGGCACGGTTCGGAACGGCAACTGCCCCTATGTACCTCGGGGCCGAACAGGGCTACGGATTCAAGGTCTATGTGGACGAGACCCGGCCGCTCTTACAGGGTGCCCGTTTGACGGCATGGGAACTCATGGAAGCGGGCATCGACGTAACATTGATATGCGACAACATGGCGTCCATCGTCATGAAGCAGGGCAGAGTGCAGGCCGTTCTGGTAGGATGTGATCGGGTGGCTGCCAACGGGGACAGTGCAAATAAAATCGGAACATCGGGCCTGGCCGTACTTGCTCGATACTACGGTATTCCATTCTACATTCACGCACCCCTTTCAACGGTAGATCTGTCCTGCCCGGGAGGTGAGGATATCGTCATAGAGCAACGGAGCCCTGAAGAAGTGACGGAGAAGTGGTACTCGAAACGTATGGCCCCGGAAAAAGTGCGAGTGTATAATCCTGCTTTTGACGTAACGGATGCCGAACTTATTACTGCCATTGTTACGGAGAAGGGTATTGCCCGTCCGCCCTATACCGAGTCATTGAAGGCGTTTTTCTAGAAAATCCTCACGGGGATACGGCCTCGGCGGCCCGCCCTTAAGAAGAGTCCCGTACACCGCCGATGGTCTGTGCAGGGTTCCGGCCGTTTCGATATAGCGGTCCATGGGTAACGGCCGCTGCAAAGACGGTATACCCGCGGCTTCCAGGAGGTCCTGACGGTAGACAACCGTCTGCACCTCGGCAAAGGTCGGTATCCGCTTACTCCATCCAGGGCCTGATCTCGACATCCACCTTTATTATGTCCGGCGGATTTAATACCCCGCAGTTTTCTGCGTAATCTTCCGAGATTACGAAAAGGTTAGAAGTTGTAAGGATAAGCGGGGTACTAAAGCCCGCCAACAGTCCAATTCTTTACATATCCAACATACCCCGCCGCTTGCGGCGGGGCTGTTGATTCCTGTTTTTCCGTCCACGAACCTGTGAGCGGGCCACTGCTTCGGTAGAGTTCCGAAGCCGGATCGCCAATGGCGAGGATTCTGATATATGTCTCTTTGCTTGTTTTCATAACGATCCTTTCTTTACCGGCCCGGCCGTCCGCGTTGTTCCGGGAGTCCGGCTGTCCTTATTTTCATATTTTACTATAGATGCCCGAGCGAATTGCTTTCAATAAAGTGTTTACTGTTCCGGTCTTAGAAGCAAAATACATAAACTCCCAGTTACTCATATACAGGGGGCATCGGATAACCGGGCACCCGGAAAGTGTAATCAAGGAGGTACATACTTTGAAAAAGAAATCGCAGGAGAGGAGAGAGAGGCGGCGTCTGGAGCCTAAGCTTTCATGCATACCGGAAGATGCGTTGAAAAAGATTTTCGAATGGGAGCGCCTGCTGGATGAAAACCCCGAGCAGACTCCCAGGATACTGGAACTCCAGTGGAAGGACAGGGGCTGTCTGCTCGCCGGTATCACCATAGAGAGGATTTCCCCGGAGGGTGATTAAAACCTCACCCTGTGTGTCGAGGTTTTTCATCGCTTCTCCGGCGGAGAGGCGAATCCTATTCCCAGAGCTGGTTGGAGTTTACAAGCCCCAGGTTGTCATAGATTTCTATGGTGGGTCGACTGCGGTTAAGGGTATAGAAATGTATGCCGTCCACGTCGTATGCCAGCAGGTCGAATACCTGCTGGGCGGCCCAGTGTATGCCGACGTTACGGACTTTCTCTTCCTCTACCCGGTGTATAGCTTCCAGCAGTCCGGAGGGAAATCGCGTGCCGGGTGAGAGTTCGGCCATTCTTGTCAGGCCCTTCCGGCTGGTTATGGGCATGATGCCGGCGAGAATAGGCACATTGATTCCCCAGAAATCACACCGGGCTTTGAAATCGTAGAATTCGTAATTGTCGAAGAACATCTGGCTTGTAAGGTAATCTACTCCTGCATCCACCTTCTCTTTTAAACGATCCATTTCGGTAAGCCGGTTGGGAGTATCTTTATGACCTTCGGGGTAACAGGCGGCTCCTATTCCCATATCCGGGAATTCGCGCTTGATAAACCTGATAAGATCCGTTGCATACGCAAAGCCGTCTTTTTCAGGGACGAATTCTTTCTGTCCCTCCGGCGGGTCTCCGCGCAGGGCCAGAATATTCTTTATCCCCGCGTCATTATAGGTGCCGAGGATTTCGTATATTTCATGTTTACTCGAACCTACACAGGTGAGATGGGGAACCACGGTAAGCCCCGTCATTTTCTTGATTTTTAATACCAGTTCATGGGTGAGCTTCCGGGTCGTTCCCCCGGCCCCGTAGGTCACACTTACAAATGTCGGATGAAGGGGTATTAGTTTTTCGATATTCCCGTAGAGTTCTTCCGCGCTTTTCTCGGTCTTCGGCGGGAAAAACTCAAAGCTGATACTTGTCTTTACTTTTTTGAGGATATCTTTGACCTTCATTCCCTTTATTTCGTTGTGTACGTCTTCAGCTCTCATTTGTTTACCCCCGCGTGAGATAGTGTGTCCATACTACCCCGGACCTTTTCCCGTTCTTCGGCAAAATCGAATCCCGTCCAGATTCCGATAGAATTCAGAATAGAATCCTGGGGATGATACGACCGGAATATTTTATAATAATAGGCCGCTTCTTTGCTGTTGATTACGGCCTTTGGATTGGTTTCCTTGATCTTCATATATTCATCATCCGATATTTCCTCTTCGGCCAGTCGTTGGCCAAGGCTCTCACATCCGGCTCCCTGGGTATATTGTACCTTAAAACGCCATAAAATATCATCAGGAAGATAGCCTGTGCCCTCAAATGCCTTCCTGAGGATCCACTTCTCTATTTTTGTCCCCTCCACCTCGCGGATTTTGAGTTCCGCCGGAATCTGCTGAGCCAGGGCGAGCATGTCCGCGTCGAGGAAAGGTACCCTCAGTTCCAGGCTGAAAAACATACCCATGCGGTCCGCCCGCTGCAGGTTGATGTTATGAAGATTCCTGATACAGCGGCGGGCTTCCTCCTGTATCCTCTCCAGGGGGAAGTTTTTCATGTACTGATATCCGGCAAACACCTCATGATACCCGTAATAGAGGGGTTTGATACCCACGGGGTCACGGGCAAGCATGACATCCTCACCGTCTATAACTGCAAAGGCAAACATACCGTCGAGATCGTGTATGCAATCCGGTCCCTTCTGACGGTAGAGATTCAGGACAGCTTCGGTATCGGAATTGGTTTCAAAGGGTATACGGGATGATATATTCTTTTGAATCTCTTTGAAGTTATAGATTTCTCCATTACAAACAATGCCGGTTTTTCCATTATTTCTGACCATGGGCTGGTGCCCCCCGGCAACGTCGACAATGGATAAACGCGTGTGGCCGAGGACCCCGCCGGGGAATGTGTAGGTGCCGCGATCGTCCGGTCCACGATGGAGAAGAGCGTCGAGCATCCGGTCTATTTTTGCAACATCTTTTTTCCCGATACAACCTGCTATTCCGCACATATCATTCCCCCTTGCTTCTTTTTGCGTGAACCATATACATCTGTCGGTGGAACGAACTCATCCCTTGTCCGGGGATTTCAGAATTCTGTCTACCTCGGTAAAGTCTAGGTCTCCTTCGATACGGCTGCCCTGGTAGAGGACTCCCCGCCTCAGGGGTCTGCGCGCTCCTTTCATGAAGACGTTACTGCCCATCCTCGAGGTACAGGCACTTTGAATTGCTTCGAACTGCTTATCCGCGTTTTCCCGGGTATAGTCGTCCTTTTTTTCGTATATGAAGTCGATTCTCCTTACGATTTCCTGCCGTATCGAATCGTTTACCGATATACCGAAGGTAGAAAGGGATTTTTCCGCTGAGGACGCCGCAAACCGGGGAAGCTCCTCCGGAGGGATATCCGACAGGTTTTCTTTTATCTGCCCGAGAATGATATCGTCTATCACGTACTGTTCGGGGCTCACCGTCATAACCTGTTCCAGCATACCCAGGGCGCTGTTGATATAATGGGCTCCGGTGGCTCCTTCGAATATCCAGCTCAGGGTCTTTTCCGCAATACCCTGGGCGGTGGGTTCCTTTTCGTCCGAAACAGCTGCCGTCCCGCAGCAGGGAATGCCGTAGTAGCGACACATTTCGGCTGCCAGGGCTACCCGCCGGATACTGTCCGGCCGGCACCAGCGGGGGGATCCGTCGTGCAGCAGGTCGGAGGTGATGGGTATGCCCCGGTAAAAGACTTTTGCCCCCGGATGAACGGCGTTGGCCAGAACGAAACCCGTGAGTACCTCGGCGTTGACCTGGGCCAGTTCGCCCAGTTCGGAGAGGGGGGCTGTGGCGCCGCCCTGGGGGCAGCTTGAAATACATACCGTCATGTCGTGCCCGGCAATTGCTTCCAGCTTGTCGGCCGCACCGTAGTCTATGGAAAGCGGGCTTACCACCAGGCAAACGATAAAAGAAAGGAGGTCCTTGTTACCGACAATATCGATGATGTCGTCGAGCTTTTCCGGTTTGACAAGGTTTGCCAGGTTTATCGGTTTTGTCGTATTCTCAGCAAAGATCTTCATCTTCTCCACGTCCATGACCTCGGCATCGACCTGCGGCTCCACGGGACGGGTTACAAAATCGACATTGGGAAGCCTTTCGCAGAGGCGTAAAATGTTCCTGAGGTCTTCGCCGTCCGCCGATTTTCGGACGAATTTTCCGTCCTTCCGGCTTAGTACATAAAGGGCCTGGCCGCCGGTTCCGTAGTTAATGGCACTGGCTGAGGATTCCACGGTGAAAGAGAACCCCTCGTCCAGTGCGGGAAAGTGGACCGTTTTCGCCGTGAGGTCCAGGGTTTTCCGTACCGTGCCCCCGGGTACTAGGACCCGGTCTTCTTTAACCTCACATCCGGCCTGGGTAAGATATTCGATGGTCCGTTTGTTCTTTACCTTTACCCCGACTTCCGAGAGGATCCTCATGGATGTTTCATGAATAAGGTCCTTTTCTTCCTTCGTTAAAAGAGAAAATGGCCGTACACTGTATGGCGTTTTCATCATCAATCCCCCGTTTTCTCAGACGGCTTTCCGGTAACTGTTCAGCTTCTCTACCGCCTCGAAGGCGTCGTGACAGTGAGCGTCGGCTCCAATCTTTTCTGCAAATTCCGGGGATGTTGGTGCGCCGCCGATGAATATCTTGATGTCCTTAAAACCGGATTTTCTGATTTCCCGGATGATGTGTTCCATCTCCGTCATTGTCGTGGTAAGGAGGGACGAGAGGCCGACATAATCCGGCTTGTATTCCTCTATCGTTTTCAGGATGTCTTCCGCCGAAACATCGATACCCATGTCCTTTACTTGATAGCCTGCCCCTTTCAGCATGGTGCCGACAATGTTCTTGCCGAGGTCGTGGAGGTCTCCCTTTACCGTGGCAATAAGGAATTTGCCTTTTTTCTGTTCATTCCCCCTGGCCAGGTGGGGTTCCACGATATCCATGGCTTCGCCTACGCATTCGGCCCCGGCGAGCATGTCCGGGAGGAGGAACTCTCCTTCTTCGTATTTCTGCCCGACCACATCCATGGCGCTGTTAAAGGCGGTGAGAATATCTTCGGCCTTTACACCGTTTTCCAGCGCTTCTTCCACCAGTTCCACCGTTCCGGGCTGTCCCTCCATCTCGCCGTCGAAACCTTCGTCCGTTGCATCCAGGTGTCCCATAATTATGGCGTTCTGGATTTTTGCTAACATATCTTCCTTATTCATTGCTCTTTTACCTTCCTTCTGTTTCAAAAAAATTATTCAGTTCCAGTAATCCGGGCACTTCCCGGTACATCTCTTCTATTGTTTCCTGTGGAAGGATTTCTCCGGGTCCCCGGAGTATCTCTTCCAGTTTTTCCTGAGCCCTGATAAGTACATTGTCCGTGTCGGCATCCTCGGCAAAGGCGTAGGCATCAGATACCACACCCCTGCGCAGTTGTTTTCGTATGCCCCGGGCAAAGATTCCGGAAGAAGCGGTGATCTTCCTGATTTCGTTCAGGGCTGCTTCCGTGTCTTCCGTGTCAAAGCGGGGAAGGCGCAGCACATTTTTCAGCATGCCCAGGGTTGCGTTGTCCAGCACGGCCTGGAGGGGTGAGAACAAATTGGTCCGTTCCAGGAGCCCCAGGGCGTAATGGATATACTGGGGTCCGGCGGAAGCAACCCCCATGAGTACGGGTACTTTTTCCATCAGGGCCTGCATGCCGGGGCGTTTGGCGTCTCCCACCCCTGCGCTCGAATAGCAGGGAATCCCGTAGTACCTGGCCATCTGGGCGCAGTCCATATTATAGTGGATAAACTCGGGGGCGCCATAGAAATCGTGAAGATTATCAGTCCGTGCCCTTACCGGAACAGCACCGTACAGTACGGGAGCCCCAGGCCGGACTATCTGGGTAAGGACGATATTGGCAATGATTTCCGCGTTTATCTGCATGACAATGCCCTCTTCCTGCACCGGTGCGGTGGAGCCGCCCTGGGGGGAGGAGGAGAGCACCAGGGGTAACCCGGTTTTTACCAGTTCCACAACCTTTTCCGATGTATCCTTTACCATCTGCAGGGGGCTCTTGATGGGACAGGCAATGAATGAAATAAGGGGGTTTTTCTGTAATGCTTCCTTACCCCCGGCTAGGATTTCCGCCAGTTTCATGACATGACCCAGTTTCTTTATGTCGGTGATGCCGGCTTGCACATGTTTCGTCATGTACAAAAGAGAGGCGAAGAACACATTTACGTCTTTATTCTCTTCTCGAATTGCTTCATCCTGAGGATTCACATTTCTGATGAAAAAATCCACATGATCAAGGGAGTTGCAGATCCGGGCCGAACGGGCCAGTTTTGCTATACTGCCCCTTGTTTCCGAATAGACCGGGCAGGTAATGGTGTGTTCCGGGGTTTCCACGGACCTGAATTGTTCCAGGTGGGATTCGAGAAATATATTTGTCTCGGAACCTGTTCCGAAATATACGTAGGGTCTCGCCGAGTCCAGCGTCAGGGCGTTGGACGGATTCCTGGCACCCAGCACGATGTTTGAAGGCACGGAATCAAGGGCGTTTCGGATAACCTTGTCCGGTATCCTGACCGTCCAGGATTTCTTCGACTCTTTGGGCTCAACAGTACATCCGGCATCCCGGTATATACCGGCCACCGGCTCAGAGAAGCAGGTTATCCCCGGGTCGGCTAACAGTTCCCTCGACCTCCTGTCCAGGTCCTGAAGGCTTTCCTTTGAAAGCCGTTCTACCGGTGCTACCTCCAGGCCGGGCTTGAATGTTCTTTCTTCTGTTTCATTCATAATAATCCACCTTGTCCTTACGCGTCGAAGAGGCCGGACCTGTAAGCCCTGGAAAACGAACGGCAGAAACGGTCGTTCCCCGCGATGAGTTCACCCAGTACCACGGCCTGCTTGAGCAGCGGCTTCCTGGGGTCACAGATGGCCGAATCGAGTCCGTATGTAATGGCAATGGAAAGGAAGGTACTGTTGATGTGTAACCGTTTTTTAAGGCCGTGAGAAACATTGGAGAGTCCCATGGTGGTTTTTACCTTCGGGTATTTCTCCTTTATTCCCTGGATCGTATGAAAGGTTACCATTCCCTGGGTAATATCCGCGGATATGGGCAGCGCCAGGGGGTCGAAGAAGAGGTTCCGGTCTTCTATTCCCCTGGAGGCTGCTTCATCCCGGATGTGTGAACAAATCTCTATTCGTTTGTCGGCATCGGGGGGTATACCGTCTTTATCCATGGCCAGGGCAATGAGGGGGACCTGGTAAGAAGAAGCCAGGTCCATGATAGCCTTCATGTCGTCGGAAAAGTCTCCCTTGATGGAATTCAGCATCCAGTCTCTCCGGTTATCAAGATGGGCGGCCGCCTTTTTGAGGACCTCTGGTCCGGAGGCGTCGAGGACGAGCTTTTTCCGGGTGCACTCCAGGGCTATATCTATAAGCCGGCAGAGGTCGTCGATTTCCCTCTGCTCGTCCCCCATACCGGTACCGGCATTCAGGTCAATATAGTGAGCTCCGGCTTCGTCCTGGCTCTTGATCTGCGAGATAATGGCGTCTTTGTCCTTTTCCAGAATCGCCTTTTTAATACTCTTTCGCGTTGCGTTAATGCATTCACCGATAATAATCATACCAAATCTTATCCTTACAATGTATATTCTTCATTTATGATAACGGCCCCCAGGTTTTCTTGATCCGATCCTGCAGTTCCCGGTCGAGGTAGCAGCGTTCTTCGCTTTCAAGAATTTCCTTTACCTTTGCATGGGCCCTTTCCTGGGCGGAGAGAGAGCCGTTTTTCTCCCAGACGGACCGCTGGTCCCGGTCACTCAACCGCGGATGGTAATGTTCCGTGCGCATGAACTTACGGGTATGCTGGGAGGTAAGAAAATTTCCGCCCGGCCCGGCACGCTTGATTTCCCGCACCGCCAGGGTCGTGTCGTTGACATCAATCCCGCGTATAGCCCTGTCGGCCATGCCGAGGATCTCGTTGTCGATCACGAGTTTTTCAAGACTCACGGTCATGGCGAATTCCATGAGTCCGGCGGCATCGTGAATGAAATCCGCACCGGCCAGCCCTACGAGCAGATTGTTTATAGCCGACTCGTACCCGCACTGGGCGTCAAGGGTCTTGGAATCGCTTATGCCCGCGGTGGCGTAGTAGGGCAACCTGTAAAAATGGGTCATCTGCGCCACCGCGGCGTTTATCATACCGCTTTCCACCGGTCCGCCGAGATATCCAAGGTTTCGCAGGTCCGTGGAGGTGGATACACACCCGTATATGACCGGTGTTCCCGGGTTGACGAGCTGGGTCAGCATAACATTGATCAGGGCGTCGCAGTTCTGTATCAGGATATTCCCTGCCAGTGACATGGGCGAGGTAGCTCCGCAGAGAGGTTCGGCCGGAACCGCCAGGGGTATTCCTTCCCGGGCAATCTGGATCATGTAGCTTCCGTATTTGCTATCCAGTTTTAGGGGACTTATTCCGCAGGTGATCATGGATATAAAGGGCCGTCGGCGTAATTCCTCCGGAGAGCCGGCTATTTCTTCGGCCATGCGAATCACATCGTGGATTCCCTTCGATGTATAGACGCCGCCCATTATATGTTTACCCGTATATTTGAGTCCCGTATAGAAGCGGTTTATGTCCACTACATCGATCTCAAGATCGTTGGGATATGTCGGGAGGAGAAGCAGATGAACGTAGTCCAGCTTGTCGGTTACCCGCGTGACATGCTCCAGATCCTTTAATGTTGCCGGCCTTCTCGTATCACCGGGAAAGTCCAGGATATTCAAGGCTGTTCCCCCGGTGCCGTAATAAACGTTTCCGGAGCCGAGTCTGCACTCCCGGCCATCTTCCAGGCCGTAAAGGGTGATTTTTTCGGGGGCCTTGTCGATCAATTCACGTACCGTTGATTCAGAAAGATGGACAATGCGTTTTTCCGTGTCCACCTTTGCGGCTACCTTACTGAAGAGTTCCCAGGCTTCCTTTTCGTGGACTTCGAATCCGGTTTCCGACAGGATATCCATTGTCGCAGCATCGATGTTGCGTATTTCCCGGTCGCTTAGTGGTTTGTACTGATGAATTCGTTTCTCCATATGTGTCTTCCTTCTCTATTAGCTGCTCATGCCGCCGCGCGGCAACCGAAAGGATGAAAATAGGCGGACACCGCCATTTTCGTATTATCTGTTAAATAAATTAGTAAACGGGTTCAAACAGGGATGATGTGCGTCGGAAGGGGCATCGAGTTTTTCCGCAGGATAAACATGCGTTTCCTTCTTCACGAATCACATCTTCTTCTCCAACTCCCAGTACCGCCGTGATGGATTTTCTGGGATTCATAAGGCATGACTCATTCAGTGTCAGACCGATGCGGTCGGTTGAGAGAAATCTGAATACATGCTTTTGTTGACTGACGTGCCAGTCACAGTACCCGGGGCTGTAACGGTGTGTCACAATATACTCGGGTAGTGCTTCATAATATAAGCGGGTATGAAGGGTATCCATGCAGCTCTCCACCGCTACGGAAGCTACCGTATCGAGTACCAGCCTGTCCCCGGTGGTCAGATCCGGGTTGTGAAGGATATCGTCTACATCCGGCCCGAGGGTTACCGCAAATACAACGGCATAGGAGGCATTACGGAGAACCGATGATATTTTCCTGCTTTTTACCGGAAAATCGAGGTCGTCGAGGTACATGCCCGTCTCATCGGACAAAATAGAGGCATATCTCCACATACCGCGAGGGTCGGCCGCCTTTCTGATTTCGGACACAGCGTCGTCGACCATTTTTCTCAGCCGGACGGATACGGTGGCGTTGTCTCCCCCTAATTTTTTGTACACTATACTATTTAATAGTTCGTAGGCTAATATATTAGTTGTCTGTATACGTTTCTTTTCAAGAACTAACAAGAATCATTCTCCTTTTTGTTGAAAAAATACTAGTAAGTATATATAATATAAGTAATTATTAGCTTACTCGTATATAAATAACAAGCAAACCTCATTATTTGATACATTATGCTTTCTGAAGTTAAAAATAATATTTAGTTCAATAACAAACATCAGTTCTATTTATTTAGACATCTAATCAATTATTTGTCAAGAGGACGTGGAAAAAATAAAGATTATTTTTTCAAGCTCCTCACCCATAGAATGGTACGGATAAGTATGTAAATACTGATGAGAGAGAGGCCGATGGCCAGAATGTAGAGCACAATGTCGGTCATAGTACCGGCGGCACCACCCAGGGGAGGCCAGGCCTTCTGGACATCAGAACCGGTTTTGACCAGAACGGCGATCAAGAGCAATACGACCGCACTGCCTAGGATAACCAGGTCCGTATTTTTGACCCTGGCCGGTTTTTCTTTACTCTCGAATATTTCCCTGAAGACAGGTCCGATTCTTTCCGGCCTGTAAGGGGCGACCCAGCTCATGAGAAGGTATATCACGAATCCTATGGCCAGCCCGATAAAGATAGCAGGAACACCCCCGATGCCGGCTCCGTTGAATACCGCCATACCGCCTCCGGAATAGAATACCAGCGCCAGGGTTACGCCTCCGCTTATAAGACAGCCCCAGAACGCCGCGGCTTCCGTCATTCTCTTCCAGTAGGTAGATAGAAGAATCAGCGGGGACACCGCCGCGCAGAGGACGATTTGGGCGGTAATGGCAGTGGCGAAAACACCGGCGTTGCGTACGGAGGGCGCAAAACTCAAGGCTGCAAGGGCTACCACCGGGATCATGATACGTATAAACCGAATCATCTGCCGGTCGTCGGCATCCTTTTTTATAAACTGCTTGTATATGTTCTTGGTAATAATGGCCGCCGTGGCATTCAGGTAGGTAGAGACGGTACTCATAACTGCAGCGGTAATGGCCGTAACAAAGATGGCCATTCCGATACCCGGCATGGCGGTATTGGCTATGAGTAGAATAATGGAATCGGTAACCTGGATGCCGGGGAAGAGTTGTCCGCCCATGACACCCATGGCAACCATGATACAGGCCCACAGGGTAACAATGAGCAAAAATCCCAGACTGGCTTTGCGGCCTTCCAGCGGGTTCTTGGCTGCAAGCATTCGCTGCATAAAACCAAGATCTATAGGAATCCACAGAGAACCGGCCAAGCCCATGGCGATGAGCGAGATAGGTGTTACCCCTGCAAAGGACGGCAGAGAGAACAAGTCCGTATACCCAGGCCAGACGTTGGCTCCCTCCACCGGAGTATAACCGGTATTGCCAAGGAGGGCACCGAAGAATTCGGAGAAGGTCCCGAATTTGCTGAAGACCGCGGGAACCAGGAAGGCCGTGCCGAAGATGATTATCAGCCACTGGATAGTGTCGGTGAATACGACCCCGTTCAAGCCTCCCATCATGCAGTAAAAAACCGTTATGACACCCACGATGAGAATTGCCGGCCACATGGGTATCCCGAACACAGTCTCTATCACCAGAGCACCACCGAAGAAGCAGATGGCCGTAGAGACGACACCCCAGGCGATCTGCCAGATCGCCAGCAGAATCGTGGTCCTACCCGAACCCGGATACCGCGCCTGGGCCAGGTCGACGATGGTGTCGAAGTTGAGGTGCCGGTAGCGGGACCCGAGCCTGACGAGGAGCGGATAGATGAAGATGTTCACCAGGATGAAGAACCAGATCATGGGGGACAGACCCAGGGCGTAACTGGTGCCGGCTATGCCCAGAGTCTGCTGGGCATTAGCCAGGGTGGCCAGCATGGTCATGGCAATGACGAACCACGGGATGCCCCGGTTGCCCAGGATGAAGTCGGCGAAATTATTTACCCGGTTTTTGAAATAGAAGCCAAGGTAGAACATGAATGCGAGATACACGCCCAGAACGATTAGTACAAGGGTAGAATTGAATTCCATGTTCATTCCTCCTAAAAAAGATTGTATACAAGGTTATATCATGAGTTGTGAACAGGAGACAACTTTTTTTTTACAGCAATGTAACATGTTCTTTGAGATGTTGGTTTTAAAAGACGGGAATTGCCGATTTTGGCCTGTTTCAGCTCTCTTTTTCTGAATTTTGGCAAAGTTGGTTTAAGGGTACCTGAATAGTTATTCCGGCGTTTCTACAACCGCTCAAAGATGAGGGTGTGAAAATCAACATGGATGGTAAAGGCCGCACGCTGGACAACGAGATCATTGAGTGGTTTTGGCGAACAATCAAGTATGGCTAAGTGTACCTCAACGATTACACATCACCGGCAGAAGCACGACAACGGATCGATCGGAAGATAACTTACGCGCCTTCAACCGGGTAACTGGAAACGCTAGGCATATTCGTCCAGGGAATAGCCTCGATAGGTATCATCCGGGACCTCTTCCCGTTCTTTTTCCGGTTTCTCTTCAGACTTCTCCGGGGGTTTCTCCTGGCGAACCTTTTCTTCTTCCTCTTCAGGAGGAGGCGGTTTTTGCTTGCGAGGCGGTTCAACGGGTGGTTCCTGTTCTACCGGTTCTACCGACATATCATTCACCTCCTTTTACACATACATTGTGCCCCGAAGCTTATTGTTTTTTTGTATATGCTGTACTACCTTTCGCTGTGCGGCCTTATGGTGGCCTCGGCAGAATGAACCATAAGCTTTTGAGCACCGGGTAAAATTTACTGTTGAATGGCTCCTTAGGTCAAATTTAATGCAGGACCGGGAGTATTTTTTATCTATTCCCATGAAGCCGCCCCGCCGTCCTTGAAAAAAAATCTTTTCATGTGTATGGTAGCAGTGTTCGTATAGGTTCACATTTATACGTAATTTTACTATTACGAAAATTGCGGTAACCGCCTATTTTCATCGTTTTGGTTGCCGCGCAGCGGCATGAGCAACTATTATGTAAAAGGAATCCCAATGTTTCCATATAAGAGCCGGCCGGCGGCAGATAGAATTCCGGTTAATCTCAAAGAGTAACAGAATGAATTTTTATTATGCTCTATATGCGGCCCTGGGAGGTAGTGTTCTTGCCATGGGGTTCGCTTTATTTAAAACACGCTGGATTTATCGGCAAAAGGTTGAAAGCCTGGAATTGGCGAAGATTGCCTGTTTTGTACAGGAAGGCGCAATGGCGTTTCTTTCGAGGGAATACAGAACCCTTGTTCCTTATGTAGCAATTGTCGCGGTATTTCTTGCCCTTCCCGGCGGTACCGTTATGGGGATGAGCGTCGTCGGCCTTTCGTTACTCGGTATTTTTATCGTTCTTCTTGTGTTTATACGACTGGCCGGCAGCGGTGTCCCTGAACTCAAGACTCCGGTGTTTCCCCTCCTTTCAGGCTTCTCCCTGGGGGCATCGTCTATTGCTCTGTTTTCCAGGGTGGGTGGAGGTATATTCACCAAGGCGGCGGATGCAGGGGCCGATCCGGTTGGAAAAGTAGAAGCCGGTATTCCTGAAGACGATCCGCGTAACCCGGCCACCATTGCGGATAATGTGGGCGATAACGTGGGTGACGTTGCCGGTATGGGAGCCGACCTCTTCGAGTCCTTTGTAGGTTCTATTGTCGGAGCGATGATTCTCGGACTCTCGGTAAGTGCTTCCGACGATCTGCGTATAAAACCGGCGGCGGTTTCGCTGCTGCTTGCCGTTACAGGCCTAGGCGTAGGTATGATGTCCGCCTTTCCTGTGGTGATACTCATCGGCTCCGCCATGGTGCTGAGCAACCTCCCAGCCGGTCTATATGGAATAGCGATTTCCGCCGTCGGCATGCTGGTAACCCTGGGTATTCAGCTGGCGGTGGATGCCTACGGACCCATCGCGGATAACGCCGGCGGGGCCTGGGACAATGCAAAGAAGATGATAGAGAGCGGCAACCTGGGTGGGAAAGCATCGGAAGCCCACAAGGCAGCAGTGGTGGAAGACACCGTCGGAGATCCCTTTAAAGACACCGCCGGCCCGTCGTTGAATATACTGATAAAGTTGAAGTCGGTGGTATCCCTCGTCATTGCACCTATGCTAAAAACATTTCATGGATTATAAATCCATGTAAAAAATATTGAAGGAGAACCAAGTATGCTGAATAATTTATTCTGGATCGTCCCCTGTTGTGCCTTTCTGGCACTCATGTTCGCCCTCGTATTCTACATCCAGATGAAAAAAAAGAGCGAGGGAACGGACCAGATGATCAAGATCGCCTCGTATGTCCGGAAAGGAGCCATGGCGTATCTCAAGCAGCAGTACAAAGTCGTTATCATTGTGTTTGCTGTTCTGACGGTTTTTTTCGCCCTGCTGGCGTATGTATTCAAGGTACAGAACCCCTGGGTCCCCGGAGCTTTTCTTACCGGGGGATTCTTCTCGGCCCTGGCCGGTTTTTTCGGTATGAAGACCGCTACTTATGCCTCCGCCAGGACGGCCAATGCCGCCAGGGAGTCTCTGAATGGTGGTCTCAAGATTGCCTTTCGCAGCGGCGCCGTCATGGGACTCGTGGTGGTCGGCCTTGGTCTTCTGGACATTTCCATCTGGTTCATCGTTCTGAATGCAGTGTATCCCGCTGCTGCCAACGACACGCATAATCTGACTATGATCACCACCACCATGCTCACCTTCGGTATGGGTGCCTCGACGCAGGCATTATTTGCCAGGGTAGGCGGCGGTATTTTTACCAAGGCGGCCGACGTAGGGGCCGACCTGGTCGGTAAGGTAGAAGCGGGTATTCCCGAAGACGATCCGCGTAACCCGGCTACCATCGCCGATAATGTCGGAGATAATGTCGGTGATGTCGCCGGTATGGGAGCCGACCTCTACGAGTCATATTGCGGTTCGATCCTGGCAACCGCGGCCCTCGGTGCGGCCGCCTTTACCGGTAGTGTGGATATGCAGTTCAGGGCGGTTATTGCTCCCATGCTTATCGCCGCGTTCGGTACAATTCTTTCGATCATCGGGATTTTCGCCGTACGGACACGGGAGGATGCGGATCAACGACTTCTTTTAAAGGCCCTCAACAGGGGTATCAACCTCAGTTCCGTCCTGATCGTGGTAGTCTCCTTTTTTGTACTGCGGGTCCTGGATATCCCCAATTCCCTCGGTATCTGGGGCTCCATAGTCACCGGCCTTCTGGTCGGTATTGGTATCGGAAAGGTCACCGAATATTTTACCTCCTCTTCTTATAAACCCACCCAGGAAATATCCAGGAACGCCCAAACGGGACCGGCTACGGTTATTATAGCCGGGCTGGGCACCGGTATGATCTCCACCGCTCTTCCGGTGCTTTTTATCGTTATCGGGACAATCATGGCGTTTCTCTTTTCTTCCGGATTCGATATGGCAAACATGAGCATGGGGCTCTACGGGATCGGTATTGCAGCTGTAGGGATGCTCTCCACCCTGGGGATAACTCTGGCTACCGACGCCTACGGACCCATTGCCGATAATGCGGGAGGAAACGCGGAGATGTCCGGCCTGGGCAAGGCCGTACGAAACCGTACGGACGCCCTGGATTCCCTGGGGAATACCACCGCGGCCACCGGAAAGGGTTTTGCCATCGGTTCGGCCGCCCTGACCGCCCTGGCTCTTCTTGCCTCTTATATAGAAGAGCTTAAAATAGGACTGATACGCATCGGCCAAACCACCCTGGAGTTCGGAAACGGCCGGATGGTCGAAACGGCAAAGGCAACCCTGATGGACTTTATGAATTATTACGAAGTAAACCTTATGAACCCCCGGGTGCTGGTGGGTATGTTTACAGGGTCCATGCTCGCCTTTCTTTTCTGTGGTTTGACTATGAATGCCGTGGGAAGCGCGGCGGGTAAAATGGTTGAGGAGGTCCGCAGACAGTTTAAAACTATCAAGGGAATTCTCGAGGGGCAAGCGGAACCCGATTACGCTCGATGTGTCGAGATATCGACTAAAGGAGCGCAGGCGGCCATGCTGATCCCCTCTCTCCTGGCTATTGTTGCTCCAATTATCATGGGATTTTTCTTCGGAGTAGCCGGTGTTATGGGGTTACTGGTAGGCTGCCTGGCTGCAGGATTTGTTCTTGCAATTTTTATGGCTAATTCCGGCGGGGCCTGGGACAACGCAAAGAAATTTATCGAAGAAGGCAACTTTGGAGGCAAAAACTCCGAATCCCATAAAGCCGCCGTTATAGGTGACACGGTGGGTGACCCGTTCAAGGACACGTCAGGGCCGTCGCTTAACATTCTTATCAAGTTGATGACTATGGTTTCAATCGTCATGGCCGGCTTGACTGTTGCGTTCTCGATCCTATAACGTATACTAACAGTAAGAAGGAGGAGCTGTTTATGGAGTACCGGAATCACCTTTACATGATTTTACATCCGAATCCCTCACTTGTCGCTTCGCAGTATAACCCGGACCAGTTCGCGACGCACTATATGTCGGGGTCGACGAGACACTATAACGGCAAGGTTATCTTTGCAGAAATAGATATCAACTATCGTCATGATTATCTGAATATAGACCGGGGCTTGAAAGAACTGGTGCCGCACGACGACGGAAGTCCCAAGGCGACCAAGTTTATTTCCACATACCGGGTACTGGAACACATAGATTTCGACGCTATCCAGCGCCTGTACCTGACAACCCCTTCGGCTATTGTCCTGGGTCTAGATCCGGCGCCGTATACAACGGTCCATCAGCCCGGTTTTATCAGGATATTCGCGGAAATAACCCCCATGAGGATGCTGGTCCTTACAAAATTAAACTTTCCGGAATTCGGCCGGTATATTACGGACCCGGATAATCCGAAAGGGGCTCCCAAGATTTTCTATACGCAGATCGATTTCGATATCGAGTATTTCATGCGGGAAATAAAGGAGAATCCCTTCCTCAATACTCCCCTGCCCAGCGTTCATTCTTCAAAGCTGCGGGACGCAATTATTGAGTTGCAGAATAATCCGGAGAAGAGGACTAAGGGCTTGAGCCTTGACAGCAATCTGAACCGTAAATCCTATAAATACCTGAAACACGGATTCATGTTTGCCTCCCAGAAAGGAACAAAGTTTTTCCCCATACCTCCTCTGGACGTTATCGAGGAAACGAATTATAAATTCTGGAAGGAAATGTGATTGATCCGAATGTATCGATGACTCCCCTGAAAAAAGAGGACTGGGAAAATGGGCAAATTCCTTAGTTAGGGGAGTCATCGATTTTTAAAACCCCGCTCAAAAGGGGGGTGCACGACAATTTCGTTTTCACCAACCACATTAAGCTCTTTTCCGTGCGGGCTTTGACATTCGGATAGATATATGTAAAATAAAGTGCTAAGGTGAAGTATGAAAAAAAATCTTTTTTCCATTATAGGCATTATCCTCCTTGTCGCCGGAGTGACAGCCTTGGTATATGGTCTGACAACCTATACCCAATTGCAGGATGACATTGCCAACCGGTTCGCCAAGGCAATCTCGGGTTCCAGTAATCAGGAGACCCAGGCCCTGTATATCACCATTACCGGAGGGGCGGGAATACTGGTGGGGCTTATTCTCATGATCGCTAATCGAAAAAAAAAGAGCAGAAAGAAGCGCAGGCGCTGAGGTATTCATGAGGAAAAGGTATGCAGCGTTTCTTTTTCTCATTCTACTGGCAACCTCCGGGCTCTATGCCGGAGAAAAGGAGCCGGCGGCTTTCTCCGCCGAAATCAGCGGCGGGTCCTGCCTGTTCATTCCCCATACGGCCGTTCTCCTCAATATCTCATTTCCCCTTGGCTCGACTCATTTTCGTATTGCCGCCCAGGCAGGGTGCAATTATCTCTTTAATGTCTGGGACGCGGTGCATGCCGGAAATTTTTATTTTCCCATGGGGTTCGAATTATCCTATATCCCCATGCATCTCGGTTTTTCATGTCTTTACCATATGTCCCTTTCAGATATAACAGGGGAAGGGATTATCGAAACCTCATTCCGAACCTATCTTGACCTGGTGATAAAGCCGCGTTTCGAATTTCAACTGTTTTTTTCGCTGGGACTCTCCGCCTTCTGGGATTATAACACCCAGCCGGTGTTCCCGGTTACCGCTGACATCGGACTCCGGTTTCGCTTTCCCTTTCGAAAAAGTACTGGGTCGGACAGTACCTAATCGGAAAGACTCATAACCGACAACTCATTCGTTGTCCTGCCGCCTGCTTGACACCTTTTTTTAAACATTATATATTACACCCGCTTTTGAAAATATAATCCCGCTGCAGTGGTGGAATTGGTAGACACGCTAGCTTGAGGGGCTAGTGAGTATTGCACTCGTGGAGGTTCAAGTCCTCTCTGCAGCATAACAAAACCTTGAATAACAAGGAAATACAAACCACCCTAAGCAACAGGGTGGTTTTTTAGTGTGCCCAGCATGGGTGATAACTTGGCGGTGAAAGTCCGCTACATTCTTGTTCGTTGATGTTGGTCAAATATCCATGCCCAATTCGATGATCACGATTCAATAATTTTTCTATACGTGCGTTCATCGTTGAGAGCAGTTTATCCAAATCGATTTCTTCCACCGCATGTGGAGATTCAGCAAGTACAGTTGGATCAGGCTCCATTTCAATAAAAGAAAATCTTCTCTTTAGAGCGGTATCTAAAGCCTCAACACTACGGTCGGCTGTATTCATTGTTCCGATTATGTTGAGATTGTTGGGGATTACAAACTCTTCACCTGAGTATGGCAGTTTCACCTTCATGGAGTTGGATTATGATGATATTATAGGGCGGAAGTGTTATGAACTTGTTCATGATACGAAGGAGCCCATCTCTGCGTGTCCCTGTGCGCAAGGTCTTAAGACCGGTGAGTCAGCAATCAATGAATATGAGGAGAACGGCAGGGCCTACGAACTAGCTGCCTGGCCCATATTTGACCCTGTTGATAATAGTATAAAATCATTTGTTTATATTGTGAGAGACATTACTGAGAAGAATGAAACGGCACTATAAAACTAAAAAAAGTACAAATCCTATGTTTATCATTCGATTGGGAGAGGACTATATGGCAGAAAAAATAGGAGATAACCTCGTAAAAATAGGAGCAATGACCCAAGAGCAAGTCAACAATATCATCCAAAGACAGAGAGATGGAGATACACGGCTGTTCGGGGAAATCGCTATTGAGCAAAATTATATAGATGATGATGTTCTCGCTAAATATTTAGAACGTAAAGAAACTTGATGAAACAGTCGTGTTCAATGGCTCAATATGGTATATTCGAACTGTGTTGAATTTACTCTTGCTCATTATAGGGTTTCTTCCGCTGATTTTCGGGGCTCGCTTATTAGTCGATGGAGCATCATCCGTCGCCACCCGTTTCAATGTTCCTAATATAGTCATAGGCCTCACCATTGTTGCCTTTGGCACGTCCGCCCCAGAATTGGTAGTTAATCTGATAGCTGCTATCAATCAAAACTCTTCGCTTGTATTGGGAAATGTGCTTGGCAGCAATATCTTCAATATTTTGGGGATAATCGGCATTGCAGCCCTCATCTACCCGCTGCAGGTAAAGAGCCGAACCACCTGGATAGAAATCCCCCTGAGCTTCCTGGCCGCAGTGGTTCTGTTGGTTATAGCACATAAGCAGCTTATTGACGGAACGCCATTCAACAGCATTGTGAGAACCGACGGTATTGTATTGCTGTTGTTCTTTAGCATATTTATTGCCTACAGCTTCCATTCCATTTCAAGCGATTCAACTCCTGAAAAAGTTGAAGTACACAAATTTTCCACGCTGCATTCCGTTCTCTACATACTCATCGGTCTTGGATTGCTCATTGTAGGTGGACGAGTGATTGTCCAATCGGCTGTACGCTTCGCTCAAAGGATAGGTCTCCCAGAACGGATAATTGCCCTTACTATTGTCTCAATAGGTACTTCTCTGCCCGAATTGGCTACATCAGCTGTCGCCGCATTCAAAAAAAATGTAGACATTGCCATAGGGAATATTGTCGGTTCGAATATATTCAACGTCTTTTTTATCCTCGGTCTATCGGCTGTGGTATATCCTGTAAAAGTAACGACATCCTCAGCGCTCGATCTCTTGGTGCACACCGGAACGGCAGTACTACTATTTGCCGTCATCTTTATAGGAAAAGGACGAAAAGTCGACCGTTGGGAAGGAGCAATTTTTATCGGCCTTTACATTGCATATATAACAGTTCTTCTTACAGTTTGATGCTCCCATAATAATTGATGTCGTATCATTAAGCTCATCTCTTCTCTCTCAGTAGATCCCTTATTTCCGCTAACAACAATTCCTGTGATGAAGGTGCAGCCGGAACTTCCTCCTGTGCTTCTTCTCTCCTTCTCAGGGAATTGATAGCTTTAACCACAAAGAAGATTACAAAGGTAATAATTGCAAAATCAACTACCGTTTGTATAAACCTGCCGTACCCAATTACAACAGCAGGAACCTCATCTGTTGCTTTTTGTATAGTAATGGATAGACGAGTAAAGTTAACTCCACCGATTAGCACGCCAATGGGAGGCAATATAATATCATTAACTAAGGAAGTTACGATGCGGCTGAAGGCTGATCCAATAATAATTCCGATAGCCATATCAACAACATTTCCTCGGATAGAGAACTCTTTAAGTTCTTTCATAATCTTCATATTTCCTACTCCTCTTATATGTTCATGGATCAAATGTAATGGATAACGGACCTTTTATTAAGCATCAATAAAGATGTAGAGTGTGTCTACTTGTCTCTCAGCTTTCTAAATAGATACTGGACAGCCACGATAGGATGCCTATGCATCATTCTTGGTCCGGAGAATCGCATAACTTCCTTAATACGCTCTTTCATTTTAGGTTACACTGAATTACAGTGCACTTACATTCTAATACGAAAATAGCCGCACCGGAATAGCCGCACCCGGCTGTTTTCATCCTTTCGGTTGCCGCGCAGCGGCATGAGCAACTATTATAAAAATATAAAAGATCGAAGGGGTGCAGGACGGGCGAGGATTGCACTTATCAGGAAATTATGTGGAGTAATGCGAAGGATGCTCCCGGATGGTGAACCATTGAGGGATATCCATATTGAACTGTACAACAAGAAAATCAGTCAGTTTGACCGGACTATAAAAAGAATTGAACAGGATAAAAAAATCGCTTGACTTTTATCGTAGTGGGTAAAGAAAATACTCCCCCGTCCCTAATTTATTTAAACAGAAGCTTCTGCTTTTACCGGCAACGTAAAAGGCTCAGTTCCAAGAGTTACCGCCTCTTGGGTTGATTTCGTACAGCTCCATAAAGGTATTCATACGTTCCAGTGATATCGGTGTTTGTAGTTGGGGCTTCATGTATTACAAGTCGTGTCAGCCATGGATTTTTCGTGGTTGAAGGGTCTTTTCCTGATCTGCGTACATAGATCGTGCCCTGGGGTATATTCAGGATAACTTTTCCGAAGGGAAACCTCTTTCCAGTCCGCTCATCCTTTAGGATCGAAACAGTGGGTATGGGTGAACCAAGATAGCTGAATACACGGCCGACATACACATGGGTCCCCTCATCTTCGGGGGGAGAAATGTAGACCTTTTCTCCTTGGCTATAGGGACGAAGGATCTCTTTCAGGTTATTAAGTAGATTTTCATCAAACCTGGGACTGTATACCTTTGTATCTCGACGATAGGAATAGGTTCCACTGGATTCTTCGATGTGCATGAGAGCCTTGTGGCGACTGAAAGCCGTTTTGCCAAGGACGGGATTGGTCAGTTCGTCCCATGTATCGATGATATGGAAAAGCCGGATGAATTCATGAAGAAAGTTATTTCGATCTATGGGAGGATATCCAGTCCCGTCCGGATAATCGTACTGACCGGTAATCATCATGCGTGAGATCGGTGATATATCCTCGCGGTTGCGCACAAGATTTTTTACGACGTTGTAGTTTCGTCTGAGTATTTTTATTATTTCCAGTTCGCGCTTGCTCCCTCCTGTAAGAACGGGCTTGGTCGACATGACTTCATGAACCGTAACATGACAAAAACCCAGTGCATGTATAAGAATTCCCAGGCCTGCCTGGATAATTAGGTCCCTGTCGTAGTAATATATATCTTTCTGAAAAGAAGGTTTTTCGGGGTTGAACCGGGTTGTTGAAAGTTTCCCGCCGGATTTAATTCTGTTGCGGTTAATCTGGGCCATGGAGAGCATAAAAAGGAGGGCTGAATCCACAGCATGCCATACCAGGGCATCTCCGACCGACTGTAGTCTCCCGGAATTGAAAATACTGTGTAACCTGATAGAATGGAGCCCCGTAGGTAGTTTCTTCTCATTTACCTTACCACCGTCTTCTTTAGAAGGGATAATTCCTTCGATGTATTCATACAAACGGTCGAGATCGGTTTTCAGGTTCTGTAGTACGGCCGGAGTCAGGATTGTTTGGCTCCCGGCATCTATATCGCCCTGATAGAGAGGGCCTGGCTCTGGAGATAGGAGAATATCTGCGGTGATCTGCTTTTTCCTTCCTCTGGCACAGAAGCCCCTGTCCAACTCGGAGAAAGGTACATAGACAGAACGCAGCTGTTCGACGAGTCGGGATCGAAATCTGTCAACGGCGGTTCCTCTGGCCCCGATTACTTCGAGGATGAACTTGTTTTCATCCATCCCGGTGGCTTTTATACGTGCGCGTTCTTCATAGGTCGGATTGATTACTGTTACAACCGCTGCTTTATGGGTTCCCAGGAGACGAATAAGCTTTTCATCCACCTGTCTGCCTGCACGGGCAAGTATCCCGGCATCTACAAACAAGCGGTCACCCCCGCCAAGTCGGTCAATACTCTTTCTTTCTATAGATGGCATAGTATCTCCAGATGCACAATATATATTAAACACACACTCTTACTGTTGTAATCTTTTACCGGTCCATTCGGCTATCTTTCTGAACAGGATACCTTCGTTCAAAGGTTTAGATATAAAATCATCAATTCCCACTTTATAGCGGCTTTCGATGTCTGATTGATAGACCTGGGTGGTAAGAGCTATAATTGTTGTCCGTGGCCAGTCGTATTGTTCTTTCTCTTTCCGGATCTCCTCTACAGTTTCAAGGCCGCCCGGAACAGACATGCCAAGAACCATGAGAAGCGGGTCAAATTTTTTCACCGCCCAAGCCTCCACAGCATACCCACCATTTCATACGGTTGTAACAAAAAAACCTCTGCTTTTCAAGATTCGGTGAATAAAAAGCCGGTTGATTGCCTCATCTTTCGTTATCAGGACATGTACCGGGGATTTATCACTTTCTTCAGTGAGAGATTCTCCCGTTTCTTCCTCCGGTATTGAATCCATATCCAACTGTCTGCAAGGGCAAAAGAACGGTAAATACGGTTCCCTTTCCGGGATAGCTGTTTATTGACACTTTACCGTTCATGAATAAGCAGAGTTGTTTGACTGTTGAAAGCCCCAACCCGGCACCCTTGTTGCGCTTGCTCTGTCCCGTGGGTAGTTGTATAAACCGGTCAAATATTTTCTCTTATTTATCCTCGGGAATACCTGGACCGGTATCAATCACTTCTAATACAAAAATAGCCGCACCCGGCTGTTTTCATCGTTTCGGTTGCTGCGCGGCGGCATGAGCAACTAATAGGACAATTCGATTGCAAATCTTATCGTTTCACTATACCATCTCCGAATATAATAAGAATTGGTAGGACGAAACATGATAGGAATATCTCTTTCAGAAATTCCGGATTTTACATATAGTAATTTCCAAGAAATGCTCATAGCTTCGGCTGCTCGATACCCGAAAAATATAGCTCTACGTATGAAAAACCCATCAGGTATCTATGATGAATGGACCTATGGTCAGTTGAAAGATGAGGTGTGGACCCTCGCATCATTTCTCTATACAAAGGGATTGAAAAAGGGTGAACATCTTGGTCTGCTATCGGAAAACCGCCCCCAGTGGTGCATCGCTTATCTTGCAGCGGTAGTATCAGGTATTATTATTGTTCCTTTTGACAGTCTCATGGAGGAAGAAAGCTGCGCCATGGTTGCCGAGATAAGCGACCTCGACGCTCTTTGTGTTTCCGGACGGTTAGCCGGCCGTGTTCCCGCAGTTAAAAAAAGGTCGAAGGGTCTACGGTTCGTTATCGATTTTGACCTTGATGAAGACAGGGGAACGGATTTCCTGAGTTACAGGAAAATTATGACCGCTACCAACGGGGACATAGGAACCTTCCCCGGTATTTCCGAGATTGCCGAACACGACCCTGCTTCTATAATCTTTACCTCCGGCACTACCGGTACGGCCAAGGGAGTCGTTCTGAGTCAACGGGGAATAATTGCCAATGCTTCGGCATCCATCAATGCACTCCCCATCGACGAACACGACAACTTTATCGCCGTTATCCCATTCTATCATACCTATCCTACCACCTGTAGTTTTATCTCTCCCCTTATGGTCGGGGCTGCCGTAACAATTGCTGAAAAAATAATCGGGGCTAAGATCATAGCTAATATAAAAGATACCGGCGGAACCATTCTTATCAGTGTGCCCCTGCTTTTCGACAAGATTGCCGCCGGATTACAGGCAAATTTTCGAAAACTTCCCTTTCCCGCACGTCCCCTTGTCATGACGCTTCTGAGTGTTTCCGGTTTTTTCTACAGGTTTCTGAAAATTCCTGCGGGTAAACTCCTCATGAAATCGGTGCGGAAAAAGGCGGGGCTTGCATCGATGCGGCTGTTTGTAGCAGGAGGGGGGCCTCTGGCCGCCGAGACGGCCAGGTTTTTCGAAGCCATGGGTTTCGACATCGTCCAGGGATACGGAATGAGTGAGAACGGACCACTTATTTCCACAAACACCCGGAAGAAAAAGGACAATACATCTGTCGGTCTGGTGGTTAGGAATACTGAGGTAGACATAAGTAATCCTGATGCTGAAGGTAACGGTGAAATTATCGTTAAATCACCTTCCTTGATGCTGGGGTACTATAAAAATCCTGACGCTACGGCGGAAATGTTCACTGAAGACGGATTCCTCAAGACAGGGGATATAGGCCGTTTCGACAAACGCGGTTTTCTCTACATTACGGGAAGAATAAAAAATATTATCGTTACACCGGGGGGTAAGAATATCTATCCCGAGGAGATCGAGGCCCTTTTCGGCGGTTCCCAGGTCATAACTGAAGTCATGATAACAGGACGGAAGATCTCCGCATCTGATACGGGGGAGGCCATTATAGCGGTTATCTACGTTGACAGGGAACACCTGAAGGAACTCTATCCGGAGCAAGAGATAACCGCGGAATTCGTGGAGAACCTGGTAAAGCAGGAAATATCATCCGTGAATAAACACCTGGCAACATACCAGAAAATTACCGGACATATTCTCCGGGATGAGGAGTTCGAAAAAACCGCCTCCGGTAAAATCAAACGGTTTCTTTACCGGGATTACGGAAAACCGAAAGTATAGATCAGTCGTCCTTCACCGATTCCAGATAACGACGGTAATACGACCCGGCGTTGTATATCAGGGCCAGGGGGTTGTGTCCGAGGACACGATCTTTCACGGCAAAAACAGTGGTATAGGCTTGCGCGTGTTTGATGAACAGAGAGTCATGTCCCACACAGAGTCCTAGAAGGATATTCAGCTCTGTTCCCGCTTCATTACAGATTTCCGCCTGGGCTATGGGGTTACACATTGGTTCGAACTCTTCACGAATTATCTTATGATCCGGCTCCAGGCCTATTTTTTCTTTCGGTATGCCTCCGACACAGCACATAACCGACACCACCTCGAAACCGTGTTTGGTTAGAATCAACGCGGTTGTCCTGGCCTCTGTCTTGAGACCTTCACAAAAAGCGAGCCCAAGCCTTCGGAAGGACATCCTCCCGGCGAATTCGATGATTTCCTGCAGGCGGGGTTTTACAGGTCTCATGACAAAGGGTCTTTTATGCCGGTCCGCGTAGCATTCGGCCTCCTGGATAGAAGCCTGCCGAGCAAAATTCAATATTACCGGATCATTGAGCTTATCAAGGCTACCGTTTATTACGTTTTTTTTATTCAATGTTGGACAGAACTCCGGTCCTCTGCCTGAAGGGTTCTGACAGATGCGTTCGCCCGCCGGTATGGGGCAGAATGCACACTGGGGGTAGTCTTTTTTCATAGCCGTTTCCTTTTGTTGTCGTTGATGCCAGTATACACAATTACCTTTTTTATACCAACACCCGGCTTTTGAAGATGAGCCTACCCTTCGTTAAGGAAACGGGCGTCCCGCCGGATTATCTCCGGTAGAATCGCCCGTCTGGTACAGTTGTCCCTGTTTTCAGGTAGCCGTATGGAGGTTCTCCGCCGCAATAACGCCGATACCCGCCCTGGTAAGGGCGTCGGCGGTGGCGTTCAGGGCTTCGTGTTTATCCAGGTAGTTATCCCTGAGTGTATCCATAAGCCCCTTTTCCAGAATTTCCTCTTTCGAAAGAAAGTATTCGAGAATGTCGCTGGGGTGTTCCCTCGTGCTGTCGATCTCGGGATCGGCACCCTCATGTTTGGCTGATATGTTGGGCACATCCGCGGCTACTTCAACCAGTTCGTCCCTCCGGTTATATGGTTGCCGGACGATGGATTTATAGGTCTCGGTGATATGATGCTCGAAACGGACGTTCTCTGTGAGGGACATAGCACGACGTATGACATCGGAATCGCGAATGGTTGTATTGTTTACGCTGTTGGAAAAGTTTAACCCGATAAGGCTCGTAGATCCGTCGTCCCGTGAAAAAAGACGGGCTCCGATAAGGGTCCATAAAACGGCAAAGGGATTGTCGCTTCCCATATAGACGGAAATCTTGAACTGGTTGTCGATACCGAGTTTGTGGAGCATGTAGCCGAGGAGTACCGTACCCGCATTTACATTCAAGATCTGACGAATTCCATAGGTGGTGTAGTAGTTGAGGTATTCGTCGGCCCATTTCAGCGGGTAGTCATTAGGCTCCCCAACCCCTCCGAAGTAGCCGGTTATGGTTTCCGGCCCGCCCAGGTGGACGTTTGACCCGTCGGTCCCCTTTGTGTCCATGGTTTCGACATAACTGGCCCCTACAATCTGCATGGCCGCCGCCACCGCCAGGGTGTCCCCATTATCTGCCGTCTGCTCCGCCATGTTACGCACGCGGATGAATCTCCCCGGCATGAGCTGCCCTTTTTCTATGGCCCGCTCGGCCTGGTCCCTCAGCCAAGGGAAAAACTGCAGGGCGGATATCTCCAGGGTAACCGCGTTTTTCATGTTTATATCCGCATCGGAGACCTCTTTTCCCGTTACCCTTCGGCGGTATTCGGGGATTGAAATAAAGCGGTGTGTATCCCTCATTTCCATGAGCCACCGGACATCGGCAAGATAAGGCGAATCCTGCTCTTCGAGCCTTCCGAGCAGGTTCTCCAGTTTTCGTGCCTCCGCCGCTTTACGGTTTATCTCCTCCGGACCGCCGTACCGCTCTACCAGGTTCAGTAGGTCATTCACGAGTTTGTTGTGCGGATCCAGGAGAAAGGCGTTGACCTCTTCTACCCTTGTAAGGGATATGGCAAGCTTCTTCTGTAGATCAGACATCCTGGGGTCCTCCTACTTGTATTCCTTGAACAAGGCCTGGATTTTTTCATCCTCGTCGGAGAGAATGTGGTAACAGTGCTCATCCTGCGGGAAATCGCCTGCTTTGACATCCTTTACATACTCACCCATTGCACCGGTAATGACTTCGGCAATATTTGCATACTTTTTGACGAACTTGGGAGTAAAAGCCTGAAACTGGCCTAGGAGGTCGGATACAATGAGGAGTTGACCGTCGCAGTTCATCCCTGCGCCGATGGAGTACACGGGGATAGAGAGCTTCTGTGCGATAAAACCCGAGACCTCCGGTGGGACGGCTTCCAGCAAGAGCAGCTGGGCACCTGCTTCTTCGATGGCCAGGGCGTCTTCGATAACCAACCGGGCCGAATCAGCCGTGCGGCCCTGGGCTTTATGCCCTCCCAGCTGACCGGAGCTCTGGGGTGTAAGCCCGATATGACCGCATACCACGATGCCCGCATCGAGGATAGCCTTTATTCTACTGATAACCCGCACGCCGCCTTCGAGTTTGACGGCGTCCACATCCGCTTCCTTGAGAAACCGCCCGGCGGCTTTTACCGCGTCTATGTCCGAGGTCTGGTAGCTCATGAAAGGCATATCACCCATAACGAAGGTGTTCGGTGCTCCTCGGCGTACCGCTTCCGAATGGGCGATACACTGGTCCATGGTAACCGGAACGGTGCCCTTATACCCGTACACGCACATTCCCAGGCTGTCGCCGACCAGGAGCATGTCCAGTCCGGCGGCCTCGGCAAACTGGGCCGTGGGAAAATCATACGCGGTAAGCCAGGCGATTTTTTCGCCCGAGCGCTTCATTTTGTGCAGATCAAGTACCGATAACTTCTTTTTTGCCATTGTGTAACTCCTTCATGTAACGATAGGGTTTTTTTGATGGATTCCGGTAGGATACCCATATATACCAGTATGAGGTGAAAATCTTGAGTAGTCAAATGTTTTTGGAGGTCGGTGTCATGGGATTCATCTGTCTACACGTGGTTATTGAATTCTTTTCCCGACGGCAGTTTTTCCCATTGGAGCCGACTTAACCCCGGTCGCTTTTCCAGCCGCTTTGCCGGGCACCGGTCGACAAAGGGACAAGCCTGACAGACATCGGCGGAAAACCCGGCGGTGTAGCGGTCTGCTACGGTTTTTCATCTCCATGCATTTTTTCAAATCGTTCCAGCATAGCCGATAATTCTTTTCCAAGGTTATCCGTCCACTTGCCTTCTGAATCAGATTGATGCCGTGTTCCTCTTCCCAGGCACTCACCGCTGAGCGAAAATTGTAGATGGTGCGCAGCTCAAAGTTACCCTCATAAAAATCCCTCAGGCCCAGGGCAAAACGGAACTTCGGATCGAACATGAATTGGTCCTAGAGCCGCTAATCACTTAAGCCGAATCCGGATTTCAGGATCTCAAAGCCTGCAAGGATATTGATGGGGGTATTGGCCGGGACTTTTTTCACTGTAGCGAACGGAAAAAACCGTCTCGTCAAGCTTTGCAGAAATATTGATGGTAGAAAACATGAGTCCAGGACTTTTCAAGGTGCTTTTTTGCCGTTGCCGGCATCTTGTCCACCGCTGTAAACATTCTCTGCTGCTTATGCCCTTCGTTCTTTCGAAACAACCTCTCCACCCAAGCGGAATTTTAGCATATCAACAAATTTTTGGGAATTCCCTGCCTTTTTTCAGGGGAATCAACAATCCAAAAAGAATACGATAGAAAATATTTGTTTTTCTAGGCGTAGCGGGTACCGGAGATAAGAAAAGTTTTTCAGGATGGGTTAAACGTTTTATTTAAGTCCGCTATCGCCCGGTATTCCGGCGCCATACTTTGATGAATTCCTCGATACCCTCCGGATTTCGGCCCATTCCCTGCCATACGGGAAATCTGCCTCCTCCTTTTCCCTCTATTGCCTGTAATAATTCCGCCCGAGCTTCTTTAAAGGGGAACTCCAGGTCCTCGGAACATCCGATGCACCAGAAAAGAGAATCAGTTTCTTTGAGGATAAGACACACATGAATACACGAACCGCGAATGAGATGCTTCGCCATGTCCATGATGTCTCGGTTTTCATATTCCGTTAAAACTTCGCCGAGCCGGCGAATGCCGTCTTCATCAGGCGGGGTGGTATTATACATTCGGTCGGCCTCCGCAAGTACTTTCTCCCGTTTCAGCGCGGCGAGCTCCTGCTTGAGCTGAGTGTATTCTTCCAGCACGGCGGAAGCCCTTCCAGGAAGCTCCTCGAGGGGGGCGGATAAGAGGGTCCACAGTTGCGCGGCTACATCCGTATGAATTCGGACGTCCTTATAAGCCCGCCGGCCTATTTTAAATAGAATACGTATTCTACCCCTGATCTTCTCTGTTCCGATCATTTTTACAAGGCCTACTTCCCCTGTTGTTCTGCAATGAACCCCTCCGCAGGCTACCGAGTCGAAGGTCCCGAGACTGATGATTCGGACATCGCCGGTTACTGATGTCGGGCGTCGCAGGGAATATTCATCCAGGTTCTCACCGGTTGTCCAGTTTTCCTCCACGGAAATGTTCCGGTTGATAATTGAATTGACTTCTTCCTCGAGCCTGACCATTTCTTCCTGTTCCATGTTTTCCGTATCCGCTTCTACCGATGTATAATCTTCTCCGAAATGAATCGATACGGTGTTGTATCCCATGCTTTGATACAGAACAGCCGAAATGATATGCTGACCGGAATGCTGCTGCATGTAATCAAAACGGTGATTCCAATCGATCTTTCCCCTTACGTCTTCAGTTTTCGGGGCTGAAGAGGCTCGGTGGTATATCACCCCGTTTTTCTTGTAAACATGTGAGACGGGTATATCGTTAATAGTGCCGATATCGGAAGGCTGCCCGCCGCCTTCGGGATAGAAGCATGTTTTGTCCAGAACAATTTCGTATTCCCGGTCCGATGTATTTACATCGATGACCCGGGCGTTGAATTCCGTAAGGTAGGGTTCATCGTAATACAGGGGTTTTGTCCTTTCCATAGATATAGTTGTACGAAAAATCTGCGGGTATTACAACACGGAATCCAAAATCCTGCAATATGACCGGTCGGGAGTCTTTGTCGTTTTGTCGTTGAGTTAGTATATTTAACCGAGGAACACAATAGTATGAGAGAAGACATAACCGACATCCTGGCAGAATGGCCCTATGACGGTGAGCATACGGTACGAATAATTGAAGGTTTGGACGGACGACAGTTACTTCAGGTTCGGCTGCCTTTAGGGATCGAACAGTACGAAATGGACGGCCGGCCGGATGGGAAAACCCTAGGGCCGGAAGAAACTTTCCTCGATCATATCCTGCGCCACCTGGAAGAAAAGGGAGAGGCTGATTTTTCCATTAACCACGAGGAATTTCTACAACTCCAGAGTGAGTCCGTCATGTACTATTACAGATATATCATGCTTTTCCAACTCGGAGATTACCCCAGAACGGTACGGGACACGGACCACAACCTGAAAGCCTGTAAGTTGGTGGAGCGCTTCGGTGCGGAAGAAAAGGACAGGGATAGTTTTCTCCAGTACAAGCCGTATATTCTCAGAATAAACAGTGTTTCCCGGGCAATGATGAAAATGGAGAAGAAGGATTACGAGGGTGCTGAGGAAATTCTCAAGAATGCCGTGTCCGCCGTAACGGACATGGAAGATGTGGATACGGTTGTATTCAAAATAGAAAAAGTACGTTCGCTAAGGCAGTTGAAATCCTTGCTTTCCCAGGTACAATCAAAAGAGACCGACCCCACGGCCGCTTTGGAGATTGAACTCAAAGAGGCGGTGGAAGCCGAGGATTATGAACATGCCGCAGAGCTCCGTGATATGATACGGGAGAGAACCCGCCGGTCAAAGGGTGGTGATTATTAACGATACCGGGGCAATTAACCTCTTTTTAACCGTTCTCTCACAATAGTTTCATACCATACCATGATTATTTCCTTACACGGTCGATGGAGAACATCGTCTGTAGAATTTTATGGAGGAATTACATGAAAAAGATCCTGTTTGTTCTTATGATTCTTACCCTTGCCGTTACGGCATGGGCCGGTGGAAACAAGGAAGCCACTGCTGAAGCCGAATTTTCCGGTGATTACGCCTTCGGAGGATCCACCACGGTCGATCCGATTATTACCGCTGCTATTGAAGAATGGAAATCTATGTACCCGGAAGTACACATCAGCTATGAAGGGGTTGGTTCCAGCAACGGAATCAAAGGTATTCTGAGCGGGCAATATTCCCTGGGGGCTGCATCCAGGGACCCCAAGGATAAAGAAACCGCACAAGGTGTGCGCGCCATCCGGATAGCCCTGGATGCTATTGCACCGGTGGTAAATAAGAATTCCGTAACCGTGAGTAATCTCACTGTGGACCAGCTGGCCCGGATATTCTCCGGTGAAATCAAAAACTGGAGTGAAGTGGGGGGAGCCGACGGAGAAATCGTTGTTTTTAACCGTGACGAATCTTCCGGTACCTATGAAACCTTTGAAACCAAGGTCATGAAAGAAGTGGGAGTAGAGTTCAAAGCTGATGCAGGTGTTGTGACATCCAACGGCGACATGGCCGCCAAGGTTGGTGCCACCCCCAATGCCATTGGTTATGTGGGCCTGGGATTTGTAGAAGAAAGGGGATTGAAACCGGTGAGTGTCAACGGTGTCGAAGCAACCATTTCCAATGTGTATAACGAAAGCTACCCCATCTGGAGATATCTGAATGTTGTATACGTCGAAGAAACGGGCCTGGGAAATGTGGAGAAATCCTTTGTCGAATATCTTCTCAGCGAAGACGGCCAGGCTATTGTGGAAGAGGAAGGGTTTATAAGTCTACCCGAAAGTGTTGCAGAAAAAATGTTTAGCACCGTTTCCGGTCTTTGAGAGATCAGAATCTACAGATTAAGCCCCGTTCGACACAAGGACGGGGCTTTTAACCGTTTTTTAACATGAATTTAACACAAACGGTATGTGTACGGTTCACGGTAGTGGCAATGAAGCATCACCAAGGAGCAGCCGGGTGCCGTTGAACAAGAGAACGGAAAAAGCAATCGAGTTTTTCTTTCTTTTATTTGCCTCAGTCTCGGTTATAAGTTTAGTTTTTATCACAGTTTTCATCGTAATAGAGGGTATCCCCCTCTTCAAGGAGGTCCGGATTGCCGATTTTTTATTCAGTTCCGACTGGCGGCCGACCGATGAAAACCCGAGTTTTGGAATCCTGGCGTTCATTGTAGGTTCCTTTCTGGTAACCCTTCTCTCGCTCATTTTTGCCCTTCCCTTCGGATTAGCCGTGGGAATATTTATGGCGGAGATGGCGAAGGGGAAATCGGTCCGGATCATTCGAAGCGCCGTGGAACTCCTGGCGGGCATCCCGTCGGTTATATACGGGCTTTTCGGTTTTTTCTTTATAGCCCCGATTGTCCGGAACCTCTCGGCCAGCAATACGGGCTTGGGGGTTCTAACCGCAGGTATTGTTCTGGCCATCATGATTTTGCCGACCATTATCAATATTACCGAGGTTTCCATTCGAGCCGTCCCCATTGAAATAAAGGAAGCCTCCTTTGCCCTCGGATCGACCCACTGGCAGACTATTGTTCACTCTCTGGTTCCCGCCGCCCGTTCGGGGATTATCGCCGGTATTATGCTCGGCATAGGACGGGCTATCGGAGAAACCATGGCCGTATTGATGGTGGCTGGAAATTCACCTGTTATGCCGAAAAGCCTTGTGTCCCACACGCGAACGCTGACCATGAACGTGGCGACGGACCTGAAGTATGCGGAGGTGGGCAGTCTCCACGAAACCAGTCTTTTTTCCACGGGAATCGTACTCTTCGTTTTTATCCTTATTATTAACCTGGTTGTACAAACCATGCTCAAAAAAACGATCAAGAAAGGGAGCTGATCGTGGAAGTATCCCGCTATACACTCCTCTCCAGAAGGCGAGAAAAAATAGCCAAATCGGCCGTATGGTTTGCGGTAATTCTGACGCTTTGCATCCTTGCATGGATAATCCTCTATGTCCTGATACGGGGTTTTGTCTCGAACCAGGAAAGGATTTATGATGTTTCGCAACTTGCAGAGGAAAGCATACGTTTTGGTAACCGGGGGCAATACGAGATGTCCCTTATCGTAAACAAAAAGGTGCGTGTTCACGACCTTACCAAGGAGGAGCTGCGGAGGATATATACCAAGTCGAGGCAGGAGAACTGGGGGCATTATTCCCTGCAGGATATAAAGGTGGTACCCTTTGCGATCTCTGAAGAAACTCCCTTTGGAAAAGCCGCGGCCGGCTTCGTTTCGGGCAGTCAAGAAAATATAGCGGATTATGTCGCCTTTCTCTCCGATCCTGAAGAAGTCGTCCAAAGGGTCTCCGAATCCAGGGGAGGAATAGGCTATGTACCGGCCGATACTCCTATTAAGAATAAAGATGTAAAGGTTGTCCCCCTAAGGAGAATCGCCTTGGCCGTTCATCCCGGGGTAAAAGCCGTGAAAAATAATATCCAACTGTTAACCATCCGGGCGGAGGATCTCAACGGTATTATCTCCGGTGAGGTTACAAACTGGCAGGAATTGGGGGGGCATGATGTCCCGATCCGGCTGGTTCTTTTTTCAAGCGACAATAGGGCACATGCCGGTATCTATGAATATCTGGAATCGTCACCCGCCGATGCGTCGAACACGCTCAGTGTCGCCTCCTTCGGGGAATTTGCGCAAGAGATCAATCGCAATGACGGGGCCGCCGGGCTCTGCTTTTATGACGAAGCCGTGGAAGCGGGGCTGCCGCTCATGGAAATATCCCGGAAGGAAGTGCGGGGCAATCTAACTATTCCTTTCCTCCTTGAAGCACCGGCCCGGTCGGGGAAATGGGGTGGCATATCTACGATTATCATCAATACCCTGTTTCTCATTTTGTTCACGCTGCTCTTTGCGGCACCGGTAGGGGTGCTGGCGGCGATATATCTTGTAGAATATGCCGGACAAGGACCGTTTGTTTCAATCCTGAGGATGGGAACCGAAACCTTGGCCGGGATTCCATCTATTATATTCGGACTTTTCGGGAATATATTCTTCGTCAACATCCTCGGTATGGGGATCGGTTTTATCTCCAGTACCCTGACCGTTGCCATGATGATACTGCCGACGATTATCCGTACGTCGGAAGAGGCGTTGAAGGCGGTACCCGTGCCGTTGCGTGAGGGCAGCCTGGCTCTGGGTGCTACAAAGCTGCAAACAGTTTTCAGGGTAGTCCTGCCGTCGGCGATTCCGGGAATCCTCACCGGGCTCATCCTGGGGCTCGGACGGGTGGTGGGGGAATCCGCGGTCCTGTTGTACACCCTGGGGTCCAATTATGAGCTGGTCCGGGGTCCCAGCTCTTCAGCCAGGGTTTTGTCCCTTCATCTCTACTTTTTGTTTTCCGAGGCCATCTCCTTCGACAGAGCATTTGCTACTGGGGCGGTCCTCATTTTTATTGTGATTCTGGTAAACTATTCTACCACAAAGTTGATAAGCCGCGCCGGCAGAATGAGCGGCAATGTATAGGAGCCCGGTATCATGAACGATAATGCCGAACCGAAACTGAAAATACGGAACCTCGATCTCTACTACGGCAATTTCAGGGCGTTGCAGAATATATCCATGGATATCGATGAGTTTAAAGTTACCGCCTTAATCGGTCCTTCGGGGTGCGGAAAATCGACCTTTATCCGTACCGTCAACAGGATGAACGATCTGATCGACGGGGTAACCATCACCGGCGAGGTTCTCTACGAAGGGGAGAATATCTACACCGACTACGATGTTATAGAACTTCGGAAGAGGATCGGTATGGTTTTTCAGAAACCCAACCCCTTTCCCATGAGTGTCTACGATAATATAGCCTATGGTCCCAAGATTCACGGAATCAAGGATAAGAGCAAACTCGATGAGATTGTTGAAAAGAGCCTAAAAGGTGCCGCCCTCTGGGAGGAGGTGGAGGATAGACTTCATAAGCCGGCCTTGGGGCTTTCAGGTGGGCAGCAGCAACGCCTCTGTATTGCCCGGGCCCTGGCGGTGGAACCCGAGGTGGTCCTGATGGACGAACCGACCAGTGCTCTGGACCCCATATCGACATCCAGAATAGAAGAACTGATCTTCGAACTAAAGAAGAAATATACTATAATTATAGTAACCCATAATATGCAACAGGCGGGCAGGGTCTCGGACAAAACAGCCTTTTTTCTTAACGGGGTTGTAGTCGAATACGGCAAGACGGAGGATATATTCTTTAACCCCGAGGATTCGAGAACCGAGGCGTATATTTCCGGCAGGTTCGGGTAAAAAGAGGTGAAAGAGGTATGTATAGCAGACAGCATTTCGACGATGCCCTGGAAGCCCTCAACCAGGAAGTCCTTAGAATCGGGACGCTGGTGGAAGAGGCGCTTCGAAAATCGGTAAAAGCACTGGTAGACAGGAATATCGACCTGGCGAACGAGGTAATAACGGGTGACAAAAAGATCGACGCCTATCAGCTGGAAATAGAGGACAAGTGTACCGTTCTTATCGCAACGGAGCAGCCGGTGGCGGCCGATCTCCGTCAGATCGTTGCTACCCTGAATGTCCTGGGTGATCTGGAACGAATAGGAGACCAGGCCGTACATGTAGCGGAGGTTATGAAAAGGCTTTACGGAGAGCCTTATATGAAACCCCTTATCGATATACCTAGAATGGCCGAGATAGCCGAGGGCATGATCCACGACGCCCTCACTGCCTTTGTAAACAACGATTCTGATGCGGCGAGAGAGGTCGCAGCCCGGGATGATGTACTCGATGAACTCCACTCCCAGGTTTTGCGGGAACTGCTCACCTACATGATGGAAGATCCGGGGAAGATCAGCCAGGGAATCAATTTGCTGTTTTTGAGCCGGTGGCTGGAGCGCTCGGGAGACCATGTAACGAATATCTGCGAGAGAATTGTATTTCTTGCCACGGGCCGACATGTGGCTTTTTGAGATGAGAAGGAACCGAGCATGGAAGCACGAACCATTCTTGTTGTAGAAGACGAAACCGATATTCGCAACCTGATCACCTACAATCTCGAGAAGGAGGGGTATCGTGTTCTCACAGCCGCCACCGGAGAAGCCGGTTTGAGGCTTGCCGGGGACCGAAAGCCTGATCTCGTGCTTCTCGATCTCATGCTGCCGGGTGTGGACGGGCTCGATGTCTGCAAGCAGCTCAAGGCCGGTGAGAGGACATCCGGTATCCCTATCATCATGGTAAGCGCCCGGGGAGAAGAGTCGGACATCGTGGTGGGGCTGGAACTGGGGGCGGATGATTATGTTTCGAAGCCCTTCAGTCCTCGTATTCTCCTGGCAAGGGTTAGGAGTGTACTTCGTAGAATAGAAAGGGGGCGTACCGATCAGGAAGAGAGGATACTGCAGTCAGGTATGATCAGGATCGATCGAGCCCGTCACGAAGTGCGGTGCAACGATGAGGTCCTCGATCTTTCTGCCACAGAATTCGGTATCCTCGAATATCTGGTTGCGCATCCCGGATGGGTCTTTTCCAGAAGCCGGATTATCCGGGCGGTAAAGGGAGAAGATTACCCGGTCACCGAACGGGCGGTGGACGTACAGATCCTCGCCCTGCGGAAGAAACTTGGTAAGGCGGGTGATAGGATAGAAACCGTACGGGGTATAGGCTACCGTTTTAAGGAAAACCCATGAAACGATCGCTTGTATCCAGGTATCTTCCTGCTTTTATTCTGGCCATGGCGGGGGCTATAGCCGTTTTTGCCATATTCATTGATCACAGAATATATACAATGCTTACCGGGATTTACCGGGAACACCTGGCTCATACGGCGGAGTTAATGGAAAATATTCTGACCGCCCAAAGGGACGATGTCTGTTTTGAAGCAATAAACAACCGGTTTGCCTCCAGGCAAAGGGCTGCCAGGCTTACTGTTATTCTGCCCGACGGTACTGTTGTGGCCGACACACACTACCGGGTAGAGCTTCTGGATAATCACGCGGACCGGCCGGAATTACGGGCTGCCTTTTCCGGCAACCCGACTTTTTCGGACCGCCGAAGCGAAACCCGCCGGATGAACATGCTTTATTATGCCCTGCCGGTGACAGAGGAGGGCAGGGTTGAGTACGTAATCCGCACCTCCATGCCGATGAAAGAAATTGCGTCTATTCATCGCACGGTCAGGTCGAGTGTTATCCTAGTCGGTTGTATTATCCTTCTGGCGGCTTCCATCTTTTCGTGGATTATCCATCGTAAAACCAGTATGCCCCTGGAAAAGATCCGGGTGGCCACGAACCATTACGCTCAAGGCGAGTTGGAACACCCGCTGCATATAGAAGGGCCTCCAGCGATAAGAAATCTGGCGGACGACATTCAATCGATGGCGAGGGAACTTCTAAAACGGGTTAATCTTGTGACCCGTCAGCGGAATGAACTGGAGGCCGTTTTTTCCAGCATGATAGAAGCGGTCGTTGTCCTGGACGAGAATCTGGTTATCAAAGCACTCAATCCGGCCGCCTGCCGGTTGGCCGGAAGAGAGCGGGCTAATGTGCCGGGAAAACACCTTATAGAAGTGTTTCGAAATTCGGACCTCGAAAGGGCCGTCGTCCACATCCTGGATACAGGAGAACCGGCGGAATCGGAAATAGTGTATACGGTCCCGGTCACCTCTGAAAAGCCGATAGACGACGGGCTGCGGGAGCGAACGCTGCAGGTCCACGGATCGGTATTCCGGACCGGTACCCTGGGAAAGACGGATGAAGACGCCCATACCAGGATTCTCCTGGTGCTTCACGATATTTCAGAACTCAAACGCCTCGAGCAGATTCGGAAGGACTTTGTCGCAAACGTTTCTCACGAGTTGCGTACCCCCATTACCTCGCTGAAGGGATACGTAGAGACTCTCCTGGACGGAGCCCTTGGGGACAGAGCAACGGCAAGAGAGTTCCTTGGGATTATCGCTTCACAGACTGAGCGCATACACGCCATAGTATCGGATCTCTTGAGTCTTTCGAGGATAGAACAGGCCGGAAGCACTGTAGAAACGGAATACGTTTCGATTAAGACGCCGGTAGAAGGGGCACTCAGGGTATGTCGCCTAAAGGGCGAAGAAAAAAATATACACATACACCTCTCCTGCCCTGAAGATTTGACGGCGAATATCAATACCCTCCTTATTGAACAGGCATTGGTAAACCTCATCGATAACGCGATAAATTACAGTGAGCCCGGCTCGGATGTACATGTCGCAGTAGAGACCCGGGAGGAATGGATTGCCGTCATGGTGCAGGACCAGGGGAGCGGTATTCCGCAAAAGGACATCTCCCGGCTCTTTGAACGTTTTTATCGTGTGGATAAGGGGAGAAGCCGGGAGCTCGGTGGAACCGGTCTTGGCCTTGCAATCGTGAAGCATATTGCCCTGGCCCATAACGGAGGTGTTGATGTCGAGAGTGTCGAGGGTAGGGGGTCGAAGTTCACGCTATACCTTCCCCTCCCGAAAGGGACTCAATAGAGAAAGAGCAGGCTTGTACCGGCAACTGCAATGCTTGTTCCGAAAAGGGCGCGGAGACTTATTCTTTTTCCAAACAGAATTCTTTCCGTCGGAATCAGGATGACGGGGGTCATCTGGGAAATGGTAGTGACGATACCCACGGGAGCAACTTTTAAAGCATAGAGTGAAAGGACGATACCCGCCACCGGTCCGATAAGAGCGGCGGATACCATTAATCCGAGGGATTTCTTATCCTGCATTTTACGGAAGTCCTGAATAAACTGACCGCGGAGAGCTGAAAACAGGATCAGGCCGCCCAACCCCGAGGTAATACGTATGAGGTTCGTCGACACGGGGTGGAGCCCCTCGGAGAGTCCTATCTTTGAAAGTACACTGGCGCAGGCCTGGAACAGGGCCCCGAAAACCGAGAATAGTATCCCGATCCCGATGTCTTTCCTGTTCCCGGTAGATTCACCGGTCTCTTTTTCGAGAATGACCCATGCGATACCGGCAAGGGTAATGATAACACCCGCCAGATGTACCGGAAGGAGATATTCGGAGAGGAAAATGCGAGAAAGAACCAGGCTGAAGACAGGGGAGAGAGTCATGATGAGCATGGTGTTCCGTGCCCCGATCCTGACAAATGAATTGAAGATAAAAAGATCCGCCACACAGTATCCTAGTAGTCCCGATAGACCGATATACAGAATAATGTACCCCTGTATGCCTGATGGAAACCAGCATCCCGTAAAAATACGGTTGAGCAGGATAATGGCAGGCAGGGCAATCCACAATCGGATATGAGTAGTCGTCGGCGATGAGACCTTTTTGCCGACAATCGAGTATACAATGGAATTATGTGCCCAGGCGCATGCCGTCAGGAGGGCGAAAAATTGTCCTATAAGGGGAGACATTAATACCTCGTTTTTCTTATAATAGCTGCTCATGCCGCTGCGCGGCAACCGAAACGATGAAAATAGGCGGACACCGCTATTTTCGTATTAGACGCGTACATACTAGGGTGTTTCATCTGTTTTTTCAAGATGGAAAGTGGTACGCTTGACAGGGCGGGAAACAGGTTTCATGATACTTCTATGGGGGAGGGAGTGCAGCATAACTACCGGCTTTTACTTATTACCGGGAACAAAGGTTGTGTCGATCAAGTATCCGGGCTCATTTCCGAAGACGACATATACGCGTCCGACATGGTGAAGTTCGAACTGTTGTGCGCGGAAACAATGCAGGATGCCCTCGAACACCTGGCCGGAGGTAATGTCGACATCATCCTCCTGGATATCGAAAATCCGGAAACCGGCGGGTTACAGCGGGTTACAGCCCTTCTCGAGGAATACGATGAAGTGCCCCTGGTCGTGCTTACCGGTTCCAAAGATACCGATTTTGGCGTCAGAGCCCTTGAAAAGGGTGCCCAGGACTACCTTGTCAAAGCCATTCTGCAGCCGGATGCCCTGAGGCGTTCGGTCCGCTATGCGATTGAGCGGCACCGGCTCGTCTCCGAACTGAAACGGCGGGCTTTAATTGACGACCTGACCGGTCTCTACAACCGCCGGGGCTTCTTCTACCTGGGCGAGCATGCCCTTTCACTGGCAGAGAGAAACAACACAAAGCAGTTCATCCTTTTTGCCGATGTAGACGACCTGAAGGTTGTAAATGATACCAGGGGGCATGAAGCCGGGGACAGGTATTTAATCCAGGCAGCGGAATACTTGAGGCATGTTTTCCGCGGCTCGGACATCCTGGCGAGAATAGGAGGGGATGAATTCGCCGTTATAGCCCAGGCCGTATCCAAAGAGTCCATCTTGAGCGTCCGACGAAGATTTGATAACGGACTCCTCGAATGGAACAGAAAGCTTGACTACAAGGATCAACTCTCCATGAGCGTGGGTATCGTGTTCGCGGACAAGCCGAGCCCCGCAGCCCTGGATGCTTATCTGGCGGAAGCCGATCATCTCATGTACCGGGAGAAGGGGAGGAAGAAATAAAGATATATATAGATTATATAGAGGAGTTGTAGCATGGAATCAGCTGACACAATTCTTTCACGAAAAAATCATATCGGTTTTATAACCCTGAATCGACCGGATAAACAAAATACTTTCAATACCAGGATTCGGTCTCGCTGCGCTCCGAGCTCCGGGTATGTAACCGCCCCGGTCTCAGGGTCTTCTTCCATAAACGCCAGGGCGCCGAGTCCCACTCCGCGAACGCCGCATTCACGGTAGAGTCCTACCCCCAGCACTTCGGCGGGGAACTGGTCTCGTGGTATGTGAGGAAAGAATGCCGCTGCGTCGATGAATACGGCATGTCCCCCTACGGGTCGGACCATGGGGATCCCCGCCTGATGGATCTTTTCACCCAGGTATTGTACCTGATCCACCCGGTAAGAAATGTATTCGTCGTTTACCATCTCTCTCAAACCCCGGGCCACGGCTTCCTCGTCCCTACCGGACATGCCGCCATAGGTGATAAAGCCTTCTTTGAGGATGAGAAGCGGAATTATTTTATCGTAAATCTCTTTATTCTTCAGTGCGATCATCCCCCCCATATTAAGGTATACCGTGTTTGTCGGCGAAGTCTCTGACTTGCCGGATATTTTGCATCGATACCGGCTGACCACCTCCGGAATTATTGGTGATGGTAACAATGATAAAGGGGATATTATGTTTCCCGTAGGTTTCCAGTGCCTTTTCGAGTTTATCTATGTCAACGTTGCCCTTGAAGGGATGTTCGGCCGACGGTTCGTAGGCTTCATCGATGACACATTGGATTTCATGTCCTCCCAGGGCAACGAGGTTGGCTCCGGTTGTATCGAAGGACATATTGAAGGGAACGTGTTCCACCGGTTTCAGCAGGGCTTCGAAAAGCAGATGCTCCGCCGGTCGACCCTGGTGGGTAGGAATGACATACTCGAAACCGAGAATGTCATGGACGGCTTCCACAAGATGATCGTAGCTTCCGCCCCCGGCATAACTTTCGTCGCCCAGCATAATACCGGCCCACTGGTTATCGCTCATAGCTGCAGTGCCGCTGTCGGTGAGAAGGTCGATATAGACTTCATCCCGCTTGAGTCGTAGAAGGTAATTCCACCCTTTATTATATCTCCGGCTGTTTCGGTAATAGCGAACTCCTTAATGCCTGCCTGGTGTTCCCGACCGTGGACCTGGAATACCTGTTAAATCTTTTCCACAATTCAATTTCAGGTTGTCTCTTTCCCTGTAATATCCGCTTCTCTTTCCCGTTTAGGCATATTGTAAGTAATGATCGATAAAGAGAACTCCCCTGCCAACCGGTAAAAGCATCTATTATAGGTTCGAAGTGCAGCACCAATATTTTTTTCTTGACGCGAAAAATAAACCGCCTTACAATATCATTAGGGTAAGTAACTATATCGTTGCGTATTGAGAAATTATAGAACGAATTACTTGGCGACAACGGTTGGACATGCGGTTTTGCGGCGGTTGCACTCGAAGCATTAGGCCCCTGTTTGACATCAATTACTACAACAGCAAATGTTTCTCGATAGTAAAGCACGGCAGTAAAAACAGTTTTCAAGGAGGTTTGTATGAAACGTTTCAGCAAAGTGCTCGTCTGTATGTTTCTTATCGCGATGTTCTTCGTTGTCCAGGCTGCCTGGGCCGGAGGCGGTAAAGAGGAAGGGGTGGCTCCCGTTAAGCTGGGTGGGGTGATACCCCTTACCGGTGCACTCGCTGAATTCGGCCAGGCAACCCGAAACGCCGGTGACTTGGCAGTCGCTCAGTTCGAGGAGGCGGGTTTCCCGATAATCGTCAAATATGCAGATACGGAAACCCAGGCTATTCCCGGGGTTGAAGCGGCTCGGTTGCTTGTAGAACTGGAAAACGTTGTCGCCCTCATAGGCGCAATGTCCAGCGGGGTTACCATACCTATTGCTGAATCGGTGAGTATCCCCAAGCAGGTACCCCAGCTATCCAATGCATCCACTTCGCCGCTGATAAGCTTTCTCCCATCGGATAAAGGCAAGGATTTCCTCTTCAGAACGGTACCCTCGGATGCACTTCAGGGTGTTGTTCTCGGGAAAATGGCCTATGACGAGGGGTACCGAAGAGCGGCCGTTTTCTGGGTAAACAATCCCTATGGACAGGGCTTGATGGAAGAATTCAAGAAATCCTTCGAAGCCGGCGGTGGCACCCTCGTGGCTTCAATTCCCCATGACGAAAAACCTGCTCCCACCTATGTATCGGAGTTGAAGCGGGTCATGGAAAAGAATCCCGACTGTATGCTCGCCCTGGCCTATCCGGGACAGGCTACGGTATATCTCAAGGAATTCTTCGAAGCCGGGTACAATGAGCACACGGACCTGCTCTTCTGCGATGGCACCAAATCGGTAGAAATGCCCCAGGCCCTGGGTGCTGAGAACCTTGACGGTTTTATGGGTACCGCTCCCGGAAGTGTAGCCGGTGAATCTCTTTCATATTTTGAAAGGGACTACGAGGCGATGTTCGGAGAGCTCCCCCCCCTTCCCTTTATGTCCAACTTTTATGACGGTGTCTATATAGCCGGTATTGCCGCCTATGCCTGTCTTGCCGCGGGTAAGGAGATTACCCCCATCAATGTACGCGACATGCTCAGGGAGGTAGCGAATCCTCCGGGTGAGGTTATCGTAGCCGGTGTAGAGGGCATAAAGAAGGCCATGGAACTACTCGATGCCGGGAAGGACATCAACTATGAAGGAGCGGCGGGGTCCGTCGATTTCGATGAGAACGGTGATGTTGTAACTCCGATAGAAATTTGGAAGTATGTTACAAAGGAACCCTATATCGAAACGGTAAGGCTGGAAACTCCCTGAGGGGTGATACACTGAAAAAATATGGGCTGCCCGATAGGGCAGCCCATTTTATTTAGAACTTGGAAACCTGCCGTTCCTCGCCGATTATTCCCTTCGGTTGTTTAACGACAATGATGATAAGCAGTAAACCGATTATTACATACCGGATAAAGGGAGCGCGGGTCTGAAAGACCGGGGGTACCAGTTTGAGTATTATGAAGGTACTCCAGGACCAGATTGCCCATACAATGAAGGCCCCGAGGATAGCACCCTTGTTATTCCCTGTTCCGCCGAGGGTGAGCATGCACCAGATAATAAATGTACCGAAGAGCGGCTCAAAGGTGCTGGGCTGAATAGCCGCGGCATAGTGAGCGTACAGTGCACCACCGATACCCATAATGGCAGCGCCGAGGGCCAGTGCCTGCAGCTTGAACTTGAATGCGTTCTTGCCGTCGGCGGTAGCCATGATTTCATCTTCCCGGATTGCCCGGAGAACACGCCCCCAGGGGGAACGTATACCGCGTTCCAGGGCAAAGTAGATTATAAAGAGGAATATCAGCACGATAACCAGGTAGACGTAGTTGTAAAATGCCGGTGGTATGGCTTCATGAAGGGGCTGAGGAATGCCGATGAGTCCCTGGGGACCGTTGGCCAACCAGATCTCGTTGTTGAAGAAGAGCCGAATGGATTCGGCAATACCGATGGTGGAAATAGCGAGATAGGCCTCGCTGAGCCTGAGGGTGAGAAGTCCGATGAGGACTGCCAGTACCGCGGCGAGAATACCGGCCAGGATGACCCCTACCAGGAAGGGTGCCCCGGGGCCAATGGCCTGGTGAGCATAACTGGCCAGGACCCCCGTGGGTTTGAGCGTGGTTACCAGGGCCGAGGTATAAGCGCCCACGGCAAAGAAACCGGCTATACCGAAATTGATCAGACCGGTGTATCCCCAGTGAACGTTGAGCCCCATGCTGAATATTGCATAGATAGAAGCCATTATTGCAAAGGAAATTAAAAAATTTGCTATACCTCCCATCAGACTTTCCTCCTTCCGAAAATACCCCTCGGACGGACGAGAAGCACGATAATCATGATAATAAAAGCAATCGCCGGTTTATACGTGGGCGTCAAAAAAGCCGTGGATAACTGCTGGGCAATACCGAGGACCATCCCGCCGATCAGGGCCCCGGGAATGCTTCCCTGTCCGCCGAGGACAACCGTGGCAAACAATGTAAGCAGGAATATCCAACCCATTTCCGGCCGCAACTGGGTCTCGATGCCGTAGAGTATACCGGCTATGGCTATAAGGAGTCCCGCGATTCCCCAGGCCCAGACAAGCATCCGCTCCGTGTCGATCCCCGATATCCGGGCCAGCTCCGTGCTATCGGCCAGGGCACGTAGGGCTTTTCCTGCCTTTGTTCTCAGCATAAAAAAGTACACCACCACAACGGAGACAATTGCAAAAATAAAGATAAATACGTCATCCCATCGGAATTTCACTCCGCCGGCCAGGTGAATGGTCGGCCGAAGCCCAATGGAATAAAAATGAAAATCTGCGCCCCAGATTATATAGATGACACCCCTGAGGGCCCAGGCCACACCGATGGATGCGACAAAACCCGTAATAAACGCGGCGCCGCCTCCTCGAATTCTCAGGGGTTTGTATACCCAGTGGTCTATGAGAATGGCCAGGAGCATCGAGATGATAATTGCCGGAATAAATGCGACGAGTACTCCCCAGCTGAATGAAAAGGGCCCCACCTTTGCCTGGAGCACATCGGCCCGGGCAAAAATGGTGGCAAAGAGGAGAGCCAGGTATGCGCCGGCGGTCATCTGGTCACCATGAGCGCAGTTGAAAAGGTCTGTTAAACCCCAGATCAGGGTAAGTCCGATACTGCCCAGGGCAATTATACTGCCCAGTACTATACCGTATACCAATAATTCCATGTCGCTACCTCCCCAGGTACATCCTGCCGATGTCTTTGTCTCGTGCCAGATCGGAAGCTTTACCCTCCGATCTTTTCTCCCCTCCTTCGAGAATGTAGGAATAATCGGAACAGTTTAATGCCTGAGCATTCTGTTCCACGAGAAATACCGTCATTCCCGTTTTGTTGAGGTCCCTGATATTCTCGAAGATCTGGTCGACCAGACTAGGTGCGAGTCCTGTGGACGGCTCGTCGAGCATGAGAAGTTCCGGATGCATCATCATGGCCCTGCCGATGGCGAGCATCTGACGCATGCCCCCGGAGAGTTCCCCCGCCCGGCTTCTTCGCCGGTCTGTAAGGGCGGGGAAGAACTCGAAGACTTCTTCTATAGTATGCCGGATATCGTCATTTCTGAGGTAAGCACCCATTTCCAGGTTTTCCAGGACCGTCAGGTTGGGAAAGATATTTCCCTCCTGCGGAACATAGCACATTCCCAGCCGGGCGGTTTTTTCCGGTGGAGTGCCGCTGATGTCTTCTCCCTTGTACAGAACGATTCCCTGCCATGGATGGATGACACCGAAGATAGTACGGAGAACGGTCGTTTTTCCGGAACCGTTCGGTCCCAGGAGTAACGCGATCTGCTTTTCTTCGACCTCCAGTGAAACATCATGAAGTACTTCCATACTGCCGTATCCTGAGGTGATATTCTGAAGTTGTAGAATACTGCTCATACCTGTACACCTCCTAGATAGACTTCCAGTACCCTGGGGTCGTTCTGAACTTCATCGGGTGAACCTTCGGTAAGTTTCTTTCCCCGGTCCATGACCACGATGGGGTCGCACACATCCATGACGAGTTCCATTTCATGCCCGATGAGTAGAACGGAGACGTTCTTTTCCTTTACCAGTTCCCGGATTCTCTGGGCCAGCGTCTTCCGTTCGGTAGGGTTAACCCCGGCCCCGGGTTCGTCAAACATGATGAGGTAGGGTTCCGCCATCATGGTGCGGGCCAACTCCAGGAGCCTTTTCTGTCCTCCTGAAAGATTACCGGCGTATTCGTCCTTCAGGTGGTCGAGTCCGACGAGTTTCAGGATATCGACCGCCTTGTCACGTATGGCGATTTCCTGGTTCTTTACCATACGGGGGAAGAACCATGTCCGCCAGAGCCGTTCTCCTTCCTGCCCGGCCGGTACGAGCATGAGATTTTCGAGAACGGTCATGAGTTTCAACTCCCTGCTGATCTGGAAGGTGCGGCAGAGTCCTTTTAAAAAGGTCTGATGCAGGGACATTCCGTCGATCCTTTCTTCCCGGAAGTAGATTTCTCCCCCATCGGGTCTGTGAAATCCTGAGATGACGTTGAACAATGTTGTTTTTCCGGCCCCGTTAGGGCCGATAAGACCTGTAATGCGGTGAGCTTCCACTTCGAAAGAAACGCCGTCTACGGCTTTTATCCCTCCGAAATACTTCCTGACCTCACGCAGGGAGAGAATGCTTGGTTGTTGTGATTTTTTCAAAACACCCTCTCCTTTTTACATTGATTATATCCATAAAAATTATAAAGGGAGGATATTCTGCCGTCAAGCTTTTTTCTTAGTGAGATAGAAAATAGACATTTTTTAATAAAAAAAGGTAGAGAATTAAAAACATGAAAAGAATCCTGGTGCCGATAATTCTTGCAGCCGTCATTCTTGCAGCCCTGTATTCCTGCTGTTCCTCTTCCTCGAGCTTTTGCCGGAGCAGGGTTTTATTCCATCTATCCAATTCGTCACTCATCGGCTGCTCATTGGTTTTATCGGGTTTTTCAGTTACGCGGTGATTAAGAAGATCATTGAAATCCGGGACATAGTCGTCCGTTATACCGTTGATATCGAAGAAGCGGTTACCATACTTCGGGATAGAATCTCCGCCCTGGATGATTTCGAGGTCATGGACGGACCGGAGTTGCCCCTTCTATGATTGGACACTAGGTGTAACTCATGCGTAGGGAGCGGGAGTTCGGTATTTACTGAGATTCCGTGTTTGTTCAGCGCTGCGCCATGGGTACGTAATTCCGATGGGTGACAACACTCTTGTACGCAGGCCGGATGATACGGCCACCGCTTACGATCTCTTCGATCCTGTGGGCGGACCAGCCGGCTATTCTTGCCATGGCAAAAATCGGGGTATAGAGATCTGCAGGAATATTCAGCATTTGATATACAAATCCGGAATAAAAATCCACATTGGCAGAAACTACCTTATCGGAGTGTTTGACCTCCTGAAACAGTCCCGGCGCCAACGATTCTACCATGCTCATAAGATGAAATTCCTCTTCCAGTCCCTTCTCTTTGGACAGCTCTTCTGCTTTTCCCTTGAGTAATACGGCCCGGGGATCGGACTTGGTGTATACCGCGTGCCCAATACCATAGATCAGCCCCGCTTTATCAAAGGCCTCTCCCTTCAGAATCTTGACGAGATAATCGGAAACCTCCTTTTCGCTCGACCAGTCTTTTACATTAGCCTTTATATCTTCCATCATCCGAATGACCTTGATATTGGCTCCGCCGTGTTTCGGCCCTTTCAGAGAGCTGATTCCCGATGCAATGGCGGAATAGGTGTCGGTATCACTCGATGTAACCACATGGATAGTGAATGAAGAGTTGTTTCCCCCTCCGTGTTCGGCATGGAGGACCAGTGAAAGATCGAGAATTTCCGCCTCCAGGGGAGTGTACCGGCTGTCCGAGCGAATCATGTGGAGAAAATTTTCCGAGGTAGACAGGCCTTCCTGCGGTTTATGGATAAACAAACTCTTACCCTCAAAAGCATAGGATTTTGCCTGGTATCCGTAGGCTATCATGGTGGGAAACTTTGCCATGAGCTGAATGCACTGGCGCAGTACGTTCTCGACGCTGATATCATCGGGGTTTTTATCGTAGGAATACGAAACCAGTACACTTCGTGCGAGTTTATTCATAATATCGGGACTCGGAATCTTGAGAATCATGTCCTCGGTAAAGTTCTTTGGGAGGTTCCGGTTTTCATCCAGGGCTTCGGTGAAGGTCTTGAGAATCTCCGTGGTGGGAAGTTGCCCGAAGAGGAGCAGGAAAGCCGTTTCTTCAAAGCCGAACCTCTTGTCTGCCTGGAATCCCTTAACAAGGTCTTCGACCTTGTACCCTCGATACATGAGCCGTCCTTCATCGGGAACCTTTTCGCCTTCATCGAAGATATAACCGTGCACATCCCCGATCTCCGTCAGACCTACAAGAACACCGGATCCGTCCGGATTACGGAGGCCCCGCAGGACATGATACTTTTCATACAGTTCCGGCGGTATTTTATTGTGTTCCTCCGCGAGGGGTCTGAGTTTGTTGAGCTGAGATTTTTTAACAGCAGACATAATGTTAACTCCTTTGGCGCGCGCCGAATCTGAATGTATAAATATTCATTATTATACAGGGTATTTCTATATTTTTACAATAGTTTGGTAAAAATATTCTGATGAAAGTCTGTTTTCCAGGTAAAATCCGGGGGTATATATAAAAATTGGCGGGAACCGGGTTTTCTACAGGCCCAGGAAATCTCTAGGGATTATAAAACGACCGTTGCGTTTCTCGGATTCAACGCCGGGGATATTCCTTAGTATCGATTTACCCTGATTCATTATACCGATTGAAGCCGGGGAGTGCTTGACGAAGGGTGCCGTTTCACTGAGAATGGTACTATGAAAACTGCATTCATCCTGTTCCTCATTATTGGTCTGGGGATAGTGGGTACCGCTTTATATGTGTTTATCCGGGCCATCAAATCATACCTGCAAACACTGAAAAATAAAAACACCCTGGAGGCGGACAAGGAATGACCGGCAGAGACAAGCGATGGTGGGCTGTCTTTGTCGTTTTTATATGCATTCTTGTTTATCTGCGCTATTGCAGCCCCCTGGCGGAAGGCGGACCCCTGTGAAGCGAGTACTGTGTATACTCTTCGTCCTGGCCTTTAGTGTTTTTTCAGCATCCGCAGAAAATCTGGACGGAAGGTACGATCTTTCGCCCTTTGTTATCCGGCTGACCGACGGCAGGCTGATCCATCCAGAAAAACCCTATGCATACCAATATGCCGGTATTGTGCATATATATTTCCTCCAGGGAAGCTTTGCCCGGATTTCTACCGTCGACGGGGATTATGACGCCTTTTATGAAGTCACCGAAGGTGATTCCGACAATATAACGGTTGATTTCCGGCTGAGAAACGGGGCGGTATTCCGGCTCCTACTCGTTCGTGAAGGGCCGCAGGTTTTCAGATATTACTATGAACTGGAAGATTCCCCCTTCGTGCCCCCTCCGGAGACCGAAGAAAAGCAAGTGGAATTATCCGATACAGCGGAGAATGGACCGGCCCCCGGGGATGTGGCCGTCCCTACTGAAGAAGAACGGGCCGTGTATCCCGATAAGGCAGAACAGAAACCGACCGCGGAGGATAATGCTCCGGAACAGGAATCAAAGCATGAGAGAAACATATATACCGGCGTTATAAAAAAACATACGGAGGAATAATTCCATGGACATGTTCAGAATAGTCCTGTTCCTGACCGTGGCGATAGTCGGAGTTGTTACCGGTATTCAACGGGGCAATATGATGATAATCGTCGGCGGGCTCCTTCTCGGCGGCATCGGCCTTTTTTCAGCCATTGTGGGCAAGAGAAAGGATAAAGACGGAAAAGAAACCTGAACAGCTCCCGCCTTACCGGAGGCTGAAAACAACCTTTACGCTTACATTCATATCCTCCGGATTGTCGTTAATCATTCCGGGCACAAAGGCTGTCCTGAGAACTGAATCAACAGCCGCTCTATCGAGAACCTCGTGACCGGAGGATTGGGCTATCACCGTTTGGACTACCTTGCCCGATGCAGATACCCTGATATCAATAACTACCGTACCCTCGTATCCTTTTATCCTGGCCGAAAAGGGATAATCCGGCCGGATTGCTTCCCGGGGGACCGGGTCGGTCCGGTGGGCCCGGGCCGGTTCGTCGGGGCTTGTATCCGCATACTCTTCGTGTAGGGAGAAGGAGTCAATACCGCCCCCTGAGCTGTTCTCCGGATTCCGTCTATCGGGAGAAGGCCTTTG
>CAYPIQ010000005.1:93930-116400 GCA_964410865.1 uncultured Spirochaetales bacterium
CATCGGCAGGCGTCCTCGTGACCGGCAAAGGGGTTTCCCGGGCAGCCGGTGCCGCTGTACTCTCGTCATCGACTTCCGGGATCTCCTTCGCCGGCTCCGGGGGCGGGTTCTCCCGGATTTCCGGCTGTTTTTCCTCCGCCGCCAATTCAACATTTTCCGGGTCGGGCGACCGGGGCTCGTCATTCTCCGGCTCCGTGACCGGCGGGGTATCAGTGAGCTGTACGTATATCGGTTCGGCCGGAGCGGGGGGCCCGGTTGCCCTAGCCGGAGTGTACCCCAGGTCTATGCCGGTCAACACGGCGGCGTGCAGGAGTACAGACGCCGCCGCTGAATATGTGAGCCTTTTTTTCAGTAAGACCATGACCCGCTGAGCTCGAAGGTCCTACCGGGTGTGGGATAGTAACTGGAAGTGGAACTAAAGCTGTTATAATAAGCCAGGGTCGGGGTCCTGTCGTTCAGTATGTTCCGTCCTGCCGCTGTAAATTGCAAACCGTGGCTGAATTCGGGCTCCCACAAAAAGACGATGTCCCAGTTTGTTTTTCCACTGATCATGGATTGCCGGTTATCATAGTCACCCCCCATGTAAAAACCGGAGCTATACCCGAAGGTTGTGACGAGGGATATTCCCCCGGGAATGCGGGTCGCCAGGGATGCATCTACTTTATGAAGAGGAACCAGGGGAAGCACATTACCCGCGTAGTCTCCGGCCGTGTGTTCAGCCCTATCAAGGGCGTAGGCCGCTTTGACGGACATGAAACTGTTTTCGTATCCGGCGGATATGCTGCCTCCGTAATGAAGAGTACCGGCGGTGGAATTGATATTCCGATAAAGGGCAGGGTCGTAGACAATTTCTCCGGTCATGAGCAGAAGGTAGGGTGAAAGTTTTATAACCGCGTCCCGGAAGGTGTACTCAACCGTCGCTGTGAGACTCCGGCCCGATTCCGGCTCTAGATCCGTATAGAAGGTATCGAATCCATATCCCAGGTAGGAGACCTGTTCGTCCAGAAAGGGATATCTGAAGGTGGTGCCGAACCGGAGACTGATGGTGAGATCCCGGCCGGGAAAGAAGGAAATCCCCGCGTCGTATACCAGCGGGGAGGAGCCGGCACTGCCGTCCACTCCGGGATCGTCGGCAGATGATGCGGCGGTTTCGGCCAGTTCGTACCGGATGCCCCCGTCCACATACAGCAGGTCCGACACCCGTGTTTTATCCCTTACCCGGATGCCGTAGGAATTCCGCGATACCCGGGCCGAAAAACCGGGGGCTTCTCTCTCCGCCGTGGGAAAGCGGTCTACCGTGATCCGGGAAATCCGGATATCCGAACCGATGGAAAGGGTGGTATCCACTGTCCTTCCCAGGGGTAAGACAACCGCCGCCTGCGGAGCTATAATGAGAGTGTCCAGCCGGGTGGTTGAATACAAAAACCAGGACGCAAAATCGGTATCCGTGAGGGTGCTGCTGAAGGAAAGGGGAGCAGACAACGATACAATGTTGTTTTGATATTCCGGGGAAAAACGAACCGAAGCCCGGGCTTCCTCCGCTTCATCGGCGGTGTTGATTGCCTGGTCCGGGTCGGCAGTGTACTCTTCCGGAGTAAGCCCCCCCGGCATCTGGTAGGATGATTCGGTATAGTCGCCCGAAAAGGAGAGGTCCAGACCCTCCAGCGGTCGGATCCCGAAGGATGCTTCAGCGGAGAGCATATGTGCGTCGGTTCTATCCCTGCTTGTTCTGTCGTCTTTTCTGGAAAAGGAGATTTCAGCATCCGCCCGTGGGTTACCATAGGCCGTCGAGATCGTTTCACGGTTTCCCAGGAAGGAATCGATGCCGGCGCTCAGTTCGATGGTCGGCTTATCGGGTCGGGAGGTAATAATATTTACTACCCCGGCCACGGCCGCGTCTCCGTAGAGGGATGAAGCCGGCCCTTTCAGAATCTCCACTCTTTCCACCCTGGAGAGGGGAACCGTCAGCCAGTTGAAAGAGGCCATGTCCGGCCTGTTCACCGGCAATCCGTCGACCAGAATCAATACACGGCCGAAACTGTTTTCTCCGAAACCGCCTAGGGAGATGTATGTTCCGTTTCCGCTCCCGGAATTACTGAGCAGGCTTATCCCCGGGACGTCGTTCAAGGCGTCGAGGAGAGACGCCGCCCTTTCCAGGTCCTCCTCCGTGAGGATATGCATGGTTGCCGGGACCGTATCGACATCTTCGTCCAGGCGTGAGGCGGTGACGATTACCTCGATATCCGCGTAGACCGATACCGCAATAAACAGTGATAAGAAGATGAGTAGTACCTTTTTCATGTTTGAGCCTCCATGAGGCCTTGCAGGAAAGAAAATAAGACTTATTAGCTTGAAGTGTCTTAAACCTTCCGCCGAGGCCAAGATTATTCAGCGGACCGGCAGGTTTCCTGACTTACGACATGATGATAACGGCGCCTTCCCTCTCGGTGGCATATGCCGCATATTACCGTCGAATACAGTAGCGGGGACTGTACGGGATTCTCACCCGATTCCCTTCACCGTGTCCACTTTTGTTATCTCCATCATACGGGGAGCTCGCAGCCCTGTCAATCGGACTTCGGCGTTTCTTGAGCTTTTTCCTGGCAGCAGGGTCCTGGACCACTATAAAACGCCATTCCTGCCTATTGTCGGTCGAGGGGAGCTAGAGTGTCGATGTGTTTGAGGAGTGCTTCCATGGATTTCGTCATGTCGGAAAAGATATCCAGAGTTTTGTACACGGCATCGGGATGTTCCATATCCACCCCGGCTTCCTTGAGGGAATCCAGGGGATACTGTGAACCGCCGGATTTCAGGAACCTCAGGTACCTGTCCCGTTCTTCCCCGGAACCCTTCATAACCCTTTCCGCCAGGGCAACGGCGGCGGAGATACCCGTTGCGTATTTGTATACGTAGAAGGACCTGTAAAAATGGGGAATTCTCAGGGCTTCGAGGTCGCTGATCTCTTCAAAGCACATATCGGCGCCGAAATACTCTTCCAGGAGTTTCCGGTAGGTAGACCGTAGGGAATCCACGGTCAGGGCTCCGCCTTTTTCCGGTATATCATGGATATTTTTTTCAAACTCGGCGAACATGGTCTGCCTCACCAGGGTCCCAATGATATCATCCACCTGTTTACCCAGTATGTATGCCTTTATTGCAGGGTCGTCGGCCTTTTTGAGCATATATGATGCGAGGAGTTGTTCATTGAAGGTGGAAGCAACCTCAGCCTCGAATATGCTGTACTGGTAGTATTGAAAGGGATTATTCCGCACGCTGTACCAGGAGTGCATGGAGTGTCCCCCCTCATGGGCAAGGGTAAATACATCCCGTAAATTATCTTCTTTAAAATTCATCAGGATATAGGGATCTCCGGCATAAGAGCCGGCGGAGAAAGCCCCGGAGCGCTTCCCCTTGTTTTCATACTTATCCACCCATCTACCGGTCAGTCCCTTTCGCAGGGTGTCCCGGTAATCCGTCCCCAGGGGTTCAAGGGCATCCATTATTACTTCCACCGCTTCATTCCAGGTATGCCTGACCTGGACCTTTTTTACCAGGGGAACGTATACATCGTAATGACGCAGCGTATCGAGCCCCAGGAGCCGTTTCCGCATGCGGTAGTAGGCATGAATACTGTCGAAACGGTCGTGTACCGCTTGGATGAGGTTATCGTAGACACTCTCGGGGACATTATCGGGGAAAAGGGCCGCCGCCCGGGCGGAAGGGAAATTCCGGACCCTTGCCTGGTAGATATCGAGGTACACACTTCCGGAGAGCAGGCTTGCCAGGGTATTCTTGTGACCGTCGAAGGCGGAGTAGAATTTCTGATAGGCTTCTCTTCTGACGTTTCTGTCCGCCCGAAGTAAAAAAGAGGAGAATGAAGCCTGACTGAGGGGCAGTTCACCCTCGTCGGTCCGGACCGTCCCGTAATCCAGGTCGACGTCGGTGAGGGCGGAAAAGGTTTTGTTCGCCGTTTGATTTGCTTCGGACTGCAGGGCCAGGAGCCTCTCCTCGCGTTCTGTAAGGATATGCGGGCGATAACGGATGATCCGCCGCAGGGGGATTACGTAGTCCGCCAGGGCGGGATCTTTGAGAAATTTTTCTATCTTCTCATCAGGGATCTCCATTATTTCCGAACGCTGATAACTGGCCGCTGCTTCCATCTTGACCGCGGCCGACATGTACCTGGCGAAACGGTCCTGGGCGGTGCTGTTGCCCCCGTCTTCCGATAGCCGCAGGTGGGCATAATACCCAAGACGCTCACCGAGTTTTTCACATTCGGTGGTATAGTCCAGGCATGCCCTGAGGTTCGATGGGGATTCCGAGAGTGTACCTTTGAATGATTCGATTCCAGGAATCTTGGCTGTGAATTCCTCGAGTCCTTTTTCCCATGCCTGGTCGTTGATGAAAAGTCCTGAAAGGTCCCAGGTATCCATTTCCGGAATATCTTCCCTTCTTGGAATTGTATACGTTTGTGTCGAACTCATATTTTACCACCTTGCTGTTGCATATTAGTTGCTCATGCCGCCTCGCGGCAACCGAAACGATGAAAATAGGCGGACACCGCTATTTTCATATTAGTGCTTTACCGAATCAAGCATACCCGATTTCTTCTTATTGATGAAGTCTTTCATACTGTGCTTGAGGTGATAGAGCCCCGAATCTACCGTTCCCTTGGGAAGTCCGAGGACTTCTCCTATTTCTCTGTGTGTGGGAAACAGCGGGAAACGGTTGATACGCCGGGTTAACGCCCTCAGATGTCTCTTCTCCACCTCTATGTCCGCCAGGATCTTTTCTGAGCGATACCCGTCCAGGTCCAGGTTTAGTTCATCATGCAGCAGGCAAATTCTCATAAAAACGGCGTTTCTTCGGGCCTGTAGTTTTTTTAACAGCTCCCTTCTGTTTTCAAGTCGTTCCCGTAAGTGGGCTATACAGGCGGTCAACCATTCCGGCGTACAGCCGCAGAGCCTGCTGACCCGGAGGATAAGCCCTGCATCAACGAATTCACAGTTCCGGAGCATCATGCACAGAACGCGGACACAGGAAGCCCTGTCCCGAATGACCCCGGTGTGGTCTATATGAAATTCTCGTAGTATCGCCCGGGGTATGTCTTCTCCGTCATAGACATGGAAGGGTTCATGCAGATCCACGGTGGACCAGAAGGACGGTGCAGATATCACCCTGTAGTAGGCAGAATGTTTCCTTCTTTTCCTGGAAAAGGTTTTCATCTGCCATTTTATCGTAGAATATAAAAATGAATCAAAGGGGGCGCCGGTGAATTCGAACCTTTCGATAAGCCCGGGTATTTTTCCCAGGATGGAACAAAAGAAATCACTACATTCATCTTCCGACCACTGTTCTTTTGTTCTCGGGTATCTGTAGAGGATAAGACACAACTCCTGTACGAGCTCGCTGCATCCTTCTCCGGTTTTCTTACATCGCAAAACTTTTTCCGTAAGTTCAGTCATGCATAGCTCCTGTCGTGGTTTTTTCCCGTTTCGGGACCAGAAAACCTGCAGGAGTTGTTCCAGGAAAGGATTGTTAAACAATGCTTTCTTTACATTCGTTTACAATTAATGGAGATGAACAGATTTTTAAATGTAATGCCGCAGCCGGTCTGCGGGGGCCAAGGAAATAGTGCCTGTTGAGTCCCCGGTGCCTACTTTCAGCTCCCGGAGAAATGGGAACTTGTCTCGGAGATTGCATTTAAAAGTTCTTCCCGCAGTTCGAAGATCCCCAGGGACGAAGAGAAGCCGGCGGCCCTGGCATGACCTCCCCCGCCGAACCTTGCCGCCAGGGAGCCTGCATCTATGGTGTGATTTGTCCGAATACCCACCGTTTGTGTACCGTCCCTTTCTTCCCTGACCAGGACCGCGATTACAACTCCCGAGATTCCCTGGAGGAGTCCATAGAGTGTGTCCGAATCCTTTGCTTCTTCCCCGAATTCTTCCAGATCGGTCCGTGTCATGTACGAAAACACCAGGGTATTGTTCATGAGAAACTCGCACCGTGAAAGAATTCTACCCAGTAATACCCGGGCTCCAAAGCTTCTTCCGCCGTAGATTCCGGAGTAGATCCGTTTTAGGGAGGCCCCGGCATCCAAAAATTCCGCCGCGGTATGCAGTGTATCACCGGAAAAGGCCTCCAGGTGCCGGAAGAAACCGGTGTCGGTACACAGTCCGAATAGCAGCAGTTCGGCTTCTTCTTCCGTCGGCTTCATGGCAAGGGCCTTCATCAGGCGATGGATAAGAACAGTGGTAGAGGCGGCTTGGGCATCGATATACCGTATCGTACCAAAAGGCCGGCCGGATGAATGATGGTCGATCATAATAAGGGGTAGAGGCTCCAGGGAGCAGGAATATCCGGCCACCCTGTCCAGGGTGGAGCAGTCGACGGCAATGACGGCGGTTGCGTTCGGATTATCGGCGGTCGGTGAGCCGTAACTGAATGATTCGCTGAATGGGATGATTTCCCGGCGTGTAAAGGGTTTTTCGGCGAAGCATTCGGCGGTTTTTCCCATCCGGCGAAGGAAAAGGGCGGTGACTAGTTGGGCGGCTACACAATCACCGTCCGGATCGGTGTGCCCCAAGACCAGGAAATGATCTTTTTCTTCGATGCACCGGAGCAGCCGTGTAGGTATTACAGGATCTGACATGGTACAGCCTTTTAGAGCGTAAGCATTTTTTTCTGGATCGGGCCGCCGGATATAACTAAGACGTTGTTATAACGGTAGGCATTGATTTCGGAGCGAATACCGAAATGTTCCAGGTATATCCCGGGCTCGATGGAAAAACACGAGCCTTCGATAATTTCCCGTTCGTCGGGAAACTCGACGGAATCCATGTTTACACCGCTTCCATGGACATCCACGTCGATGCCGTGCCCGGTACGGTGGCAAAAGCGGGAGCCGTAACCGGCTTCTTCGATATATCCTCTGGTTGTTCGATCCACTTCGGCGCCCTTTACCGGCACTCCCTCTTCCAGCCGCCGGGTGATAAAATCCACCGCCTGATCCCGGGCGCCGGTAACCAGGCGGAAAATCTTTTCCACTTCAGGAGGAACCACCTTCGACATGATACCTGTCCAGGAAATATCCGCATACACGGCACCGGGGCGGTTCTCCTTTGCCCATATGTCGAACTGGATTACATCACCGGGGGATATATCACCTCCCCGGGCAGGGACTTCATAATGGGGGTCCGCTGAATGGATGCCGGCTGCTACCAGGACGGGATGTTCTGAGACGAGATCGTTATTCCGGAAGTATTCGTGAATCCATTCCTGCACGGTATGCTCGGTCAGCGGAGTCTCACAGGACCTGATCCTGTCCCAGATGTTCTTTATACATGTGTAGAGGTGTGTTGCCGCGCGCCGGTGAGAGGCCATACCCTCTTTATCCAGTACCCCGACGGTTTTCTGGATCAGAGCCGCGGAACTGACGAGGGTGTACCCCATACCTTCGAGGTACCGGGCGGTACCATGATCCAGGGTAGAAATAACGGTAAGGTTTTCCGATACTTGCGCGGCATAGGTTCCGGCAAGGGGTTTTAGAAGTTCCGTAAGCCGGCTGCGGCTGGAGTATACCGAGGTTCCGCCCGGCACGTCTTTCAGAATAGTTTTTTCAATAGCGTGGACTATTTTGACAGGTTCTCCCCGGGCCGGAATTACGTAGAACCAGGGACGTGAATTGAGGGCCTTTTCGTCAAGACCCAGAAAACGGTTGGATAGCCGGTCCCGGCCGTGAAAATTAAAAAAAAGCCATCCGTCGAGATGCTCCCCACGGACGGCCTCCCGGGCTTTTTCTATAAAACTCATTAAAAATCCAATTCCAGGGTCTCCACATCGAACTTGTCGCTGTATTGATCCGGGTTGTCCAACTCTCCCCATGATTCATGGCGATAGTCCCGCTGCAGGTAGAGCCGTATATGATCGAATTGGCCGTCCTGCCAGAATATGGAAAAATAAGGAAAAGCAGGGTCTTCTCCCAGGACTATCTCACCCCTTTCCGCAGTGCCTTTGAACCAGTCCATGGGTACATAAAGGACGCCGTATTTCATATTGCTTTTTTGATATATTATGCGGTAACCCTCTTCGAGGGAGTAAATTTTCCAGATAGGAACGGTCTTACAGTAAATATCGGCTTCCTCGGCAAACACAGCCATTGACAGGGCGAAGAATAAGAGGACAAAAAATATCTTTTTCATCACGTTACCAGCCTCCTCATAGTCTGCTAACAGTATATAATCTTACCGAAGGCTAAATCAAGCAAAAATTTTGTTTTTACCGGGGATAGTCATGGGTATTGAGTCGGGAGTCGTGAAACCGGATTTTCCAGTCTTTGCCCACGACTCACGACTGATTCGCACGCGGGTTTAATACCCCTCAGCTTGCGGCGGGGTTGTTGATTCCAGCCCCAGGGTAGCCAGCATCAGGGCTTTGATAGTATGCTTTCTGTTCTCGGCTTCTTCCCATGCAGCGGAGGCAGGGCCGTCTATGACGTCGGCCGTTACTTCGTTGCCTTTGACCGCGGGCAGGCAATGCATAAAAATGGTGCTGTCCTTTCCCGTCATCTTCATTAATTCGTCATTCACCTGGTAAGGACCGAGCAGTTTCTTTCTTTCAGCCAGTTTTTCTTCTTCTCCCATGGACGCCCAGACATCGGTGTAGACGGCGTCCTTTCCCTTCAGGGCGTCCTCTTTATCGTCGGTAACCCGGATATGGGAGCCCGAGGCTTCGGCAAAGGTGGCGGCCAGATTGAGCATATCCTCAGGCGGATTGAGTTCCGGCGGGCAGAGAATGGTGTAATGAACGCCCATTTTCGCACACCCGAGTAGCAGGGAAACGGCCATATTGTTTCGGCCGTCGCCGACAAAACACATGGAAGCCCCTTTGAGTCTTCCGACATACTCTTCGACGGTAAGGAGATCGGCCAGGACCTGGGTGGGATGAAACAGGTCCGTAAGGCCGTTATAGACCGGAACCCCGGCGTGCTCGGCGAGAATTTCCACCGTTTCCTGCTTGAATCCACGGAACTGGATACAATCGAACATGCGTCCCAAAACCCTGGCGGTATCTTCCACCGATTCTTTGGCCCCCAGCTGGATATCCACCGTGGACAGGAAGACCGGGTGTCCGCCTTCTTCTCCAAAGGCGGTTTCAAAGGCACAACGCGTCCTGGTTGAACGTTTTTCAAAAATAAGGGCGATGGAACGACCCTTGAATCGTTCGTGTACCTCTCCCTGTCTTTTTTCTCTCTTGACTCTATGTGAAAGATCGAGAAGATATCTGACTTCTTCGACCGAATAATCCTTCAAAGCTATTAGTGATTTCCCTTTTAACGATACAGACATATGCTCTCCTTTCGGTCGGCTCGGCCGACCGCATCAAGGTAATATTGGTGTTACCATTATACGGAATAATGCCGGCTGTCAAGGCGGCCGATCGGTTTTAACGGGAGACTTGGGAACTGTTCCCGGTTATTTTTCCGGGAACAGTATTTTCAAACCATCCAGAATGGTATCGGCGAAATGAAAGGTGATACTGTTTCGTACTTCCTTCGGCAGGTCGTCCAGGTCCTTCCTGTTGCCTTCCGGCAGGAGCACGCGGGTCATTTTGTTACGGTGGGCGGCCAGGAGTTTTTCCTTGAGACCGCCGATGGCCAGTATTCTTCCGGAGAGGGTTATCTCGCCGGTCATGGCGAAACCTTCCTGAACCAGCCTACCCGTAATGCTGGAGAGCAGGGCCGCTGTGATGGTAATGCCGGCGGAGGGTCCGTCTTTCGGTATGGCCCCTTCGGGCACATGAATGTGGATGTCCTTCTCTTTAGGAATATCGGCGGGTATCCGGAATTCCTCGGCGTGGAAGCGGAGAAAGGACAGGGCAGTCCTTGCGCTTTCTTTCATAACGTCACCAAGGCTGCCGGTCAGGATCAGTTCTCCGGAACCTTCGAGTACGACCACTTCTACCGGAAGTATGGTACCCCCCAGCTCCGTCCAGGCCAGGCCGTAGACAAGACCACGCCGGGGTTCCCGTTTTACCACGTCCTCCAGATAATGTTCCTTCCCCAGGTATCTGTGAATACTCTTCTCGGTAACCGTTTTGCGGAATTCCGCCAGGCTGTTTTTCACGTCTTTACCTGCTTCTTCCCCGTCGGGGCCGCTCCGTACGGCAAGACCCTTCTTCACGGCTTCACGGGCGAGCTTGCGGATTATTCCGGCTATTTCCCGTTCCAGGTTTCTCACGCCGGACTCCATGGTATAATTCCTGATAATCTTGAGCAGGGCGTCTTCCCTGAACTTTATGTAAGCACCGGCAAGTCCGTTTTCTTCCAGTTGTTTTGGTATGATAAACCTGTTCGCGATCTGAACTTTCTCGAACTCCGTATAACCCGGGATTTCTATGATTTCCATCCTGTCCCGCAAAGGATAGGGGATGGTATGGATGGAGTTGGCCGTTGTTATAAACATAACCCCGGAGAGGTCATAGGGGACCTCCAGGTAATGATCGACAAAGTTGAAATTCTGTTCCGGGTCCAGAACCTCCAGCAGGGCCGAAGCAGGGTCGCCCCGGAAGTCCGAATTGATCTTGTCGATTTCGTCCAGAAGGAACACAGGGTTGGTTGTAGCCGCCTTGCGCATAGACTGTATTATTTTGCCCGGAAGAGCGCCGACATAGGTTTTCCTGTGTCCCCGAATTTCCGCCTCGTCCCTCACACCACCCAGGGAAACACGGATAAATTCCCGGTTAAGAGCCCTGGCTACGGATTTGCCGAGGCTGGTTTTTCCCGTACCGGGGGGACCTACCAGGCAGAGAATCGGGCCTTTCATCTTTTCTTTCAACTGCCGTACGGCTATGAAGTCCAGAATTCTTTCCTTCGGTTTCCTCATGTCGTAATGATCTTCGTCGAGGATTCTTTCCGCTTCATCGATGTCTTTGTTATCCTGGCTCGTATTGCTCCAGGGCAGTTCGCCTATCCATTCAAGGTAGGTACGTAATACACCCGATTCCGGTGACATGGGTTGCAGCTTCGAAAGGCGGGTACATTCCCGTTTTGCCTTTTCCGCTACCTCCGGCGGCGGTTCTTTTGCGAGGATCTTTTTTTCCAGTTCTTCGGCTTCATTGAGTTCGTTGTCCGTTTTCCCGAGTTCTTTATTGATCTGCTTCAACTGCTCATTGAGAAAGTATTCCCGCTGATGTTTTTCCATCCGTTTCTGGACTTCGGTGTTAATCCTCGTCTTTATCGAGAGCATCTCGTTTTCCGCCGTCAGCATAACGGCCAGTTTCTCGAGACGCTTGGTGGTGTCGGTCATTGCCAGTAGATCGGCTTTTTCTTCATTCCGGAATCTTACACCCGCGGCGATGAGATCTACCAATTTATCTGGAAACTCGGCTTTTTCTATGGCGGTAACGGTATCACCCGGGACCTTTTTCCGAAGCCTGGCATACCGTTTAAAGGCCTCCTGCAGTGTCGCCATCAGAGCCGCTGTTTCCGAGGTAACCTCACGGTTTTCCTGTATAGGTTTGAAGTGGGCCGTAAGAAATGTCTTCTTGTCCGAGATTTTAACAAGAGACCCGCGTTCAATGCCCTCCGTGAGGACCCGGACTGTTCCGTCGGGGAGCTTCAGAAGCTGAAGAATTCTTGAACTCGTTCCGGCGCGGTGCAGGTCGTCCGCCTGGGGTTCCTCCACCTGGTTTTTCTGACACGCCAGAAAGATCATCCTGTCCCTGCTCATGGCTTCTTCCAGGGCCCTGATAGAGGCGGGGCGCCCGGCAAAGAAAGGGAGGATCATGTGAGGAAAAACTACCATGTCCTTGAGAGGTACAAGGGGGAGTTCGATTTTTGAAGAGGTGAACACTCTTGTCCCGCGCCTCAAGCAGATTTCTTTTTCAGGTTAATTTCCGGTTTAACCGCCTTTTCAATGACATCGCGGTTTACAACAACCTGTTTATTACCCTCTATAGAAGGAAGATCGTACATGATGTCGAGCATGACCGATTCTACAATAGCCCGTAATCCCCTGGCGCCGGTTTTAAGCATCAGGGCCTTCTGTGCCACCGCTGCTATTGCCTCCTCTTCAAAGACGAGTTCTACACCATCCAGTTTCAATGACGCCTGATACTGGCGTGTGATGGAGTTTCGCGGTTCGGTGATTATCCGCTTCAGGTCTTCTTCCGCCAGTTCGGAAAGCCCGACCCGGATGGGAAGACGGCCGATGAATTCCGGTATAAGACCGAACTTGATAAGATCATCGGGTACAAGGTGCGAGTACAGTTCGGCCAAGTCTTTCTCGTGGGTAGGCTTCACATCCGCGCCGAATCCCATGGGGTGCTGGGATATCCTGTCTTCTATTATTTTATCCAAACCCACAAAGGCGCCGCCGCAGATAAACAGAATATTAGTGGTGTTTATCCGGAGCATTTCCTGGTTTGGGTGTTTCCTGCCGCCCTGCGGCGGTACCGATGCAATGGTACCTTCGATAATTTTTAAAAGGGCCTGCTGAACGCCTTCACCGGATACGTCGCGGGTTATCGATACATTCTCGCCTTTTTTCGAAATTTTGTCTATTTCATCGATATATATAATGCCTCTTTCCGCGGCGGCAATGTTATTACCGGCATTCTGGATGAGTTTGAGCAGTATATTTTCCACGTCCTCTCCGACGTAACCCGCTTCGGTAAGGGTGGTTGCGTCGGCGATTGCAAAGGGAACCTTGAGTTTTCTGGCCAGGGTCTTTGCCAGCAGGGTCTTGCCCGTTCCCGTAGGTCCGGTAAGTAATACATTGGCCTTTTCGATCTCCACGTCGTCTTCCAGTTTTCCAGACTGGCTTATTCTCTTGTAGTGGTTATATACCGCCACGGAGAGGGCCTTTTTTGCGGCTTCCTGGCCTATAACATAGCTGTCCAGGTATCCCTTTATTTCTTTCGGCGTCGGCACCTCGTCGAGATATTCGGATGTAAGGACGTCATCCTCTTCGTCGACGATGCGCTTGCAGACATTAACGCATTCGTCGCAGATATACACGCCCGGTCCTGCGATAAGACGCTTGGCCATATCGGCGCTCTTGCCGCAAAAACTGCAGACCTTCTGGTTGTTAGTTCTTGTTTTTGCCATTTTGACCCCTTACAAGTACTTTATCAACGAGCCCGTAGCTCACACCCTCTTCCGCGGACATGAAGTAGTCGCGTTCCAGGTCTATCGCCACGGTATCGGTTTCTCTTCCGGTGTGTTTGGCAAAATAGTCTATAATAAGCTTCTTGAGGCGGACGATTTCCCGGGCCTGTATACCGATATCGGTGGCCTGCCCTTGAACGCCGCCCCAGGGCTGGTGAATCAGAAGCCTGGAGGAGGGCAAGGCAAAACGTTTGCCGGGGGTGCCGCAGGTAAGAAGCAGGGCGGCCATGGACGAGGCCTGGCCCATACATGTTGTCTGGACATCGGGCTTAATATACTGAATTGTATCATAGATCGCTAATCCGGCGGTAACCGAGCCTCCGGGTGAGTTGATATAGAGATTGATATCCCTTTCCGGATCCTGCGACTCGAGAAACAGGAGCTGTGCTACCACAAGATCTGCGGTTACATCATGGATTTCGCCGTCGATAAAAACAATCCGGTCTTTTAAAAGCCGGGAATATATATCGTATGAACGCTCACCTATTCCGGTTTGTTCTATGACAATTGGCACCAACGTATTCATTTGTTCGTTCATGAAGCAATCCTTACAGGTTCTAGGAAGTATTGTATTTTTAAGTTACTGTTTTTTCTCCAGCAAGTCCAGATATTTGATCTTTGATCCCCTTTTGATATTCGACATAGAGACGAGCTTGTCAAAGAGTTTTTTTAGAGCCAGATCATCTTTTATATAGTCTTCGATATTGTTCTGTTGTATATATTCGCGGATTTCTTCCAGGGATGATTGCCCGATTTCGGCCTGGTGTTCCAGTTCTTTTTCGTATTCCTCGTCGGTAACCTCGATATTCTCTGCCTTCAGCAGTGCCGAGGAAATAAGGGCTTTTCGTATTCGTTCTATTGCCTGGGGACGCCACGCTTCGAGGAGCTTCTCCTTTGACGTGCCCTGGGCTTTCAGAAGTTTTACCATCTGGTCTTCTTCTGCATGATAGCTCTGCAGAAAATGCCTCCAGGAATTATCGGTTTCCGCCCGGATCATGGATTCGGGGATATCGATGTGGCTGTTTTCGGCTATTTTGGTGAGAATTTTTTCCTCGGTTGTCTCTTCCAGCCGCCTGTCGGCATCTTCCTTGAGGCGTTTTTTTATATCATCGGTGAGGTCCTTGAGGGTCTTGTATGAGTCGTCGATATCCTGGGCGAGTTCGTCGTCCAGGGGCGGTAGCTGCTTTTCCTTGACCTCGGTCACTTTGATGTGAATATTCTTTTTGGTACCCGCCAGGGAGGGATCTTCGAAGTCATCCGGGTATTCCCTGTGAATTGTCTTCTCTTCGTCCTTCTCCATCCCGATAACATCTTCATCTATCTTGTAGAGGTTGTAGCCGGTGCCCACGGTAAATGTAAAATCTTTCCTTCGGGTGCCCTCGATCTCCTGGCCCTCATCGTCCACTTCCCAGTAATCCATGGTTATAATAGAATTATTTTCTACTTTTCCGTCGGGTTTTTGAATGACAACCGAATTCTGTTCCTGCAGTTTTTCCAGCTCCCGGTTGACATCCTCTTTTCCGATTGTCACGGAGGGCTGTTCGATCTCTAAGCCCTTGTAATTACCGAGTTGGACCTCGGGATATACGTCGTATTTCACCGAGAAAGAGAAATCCTTCCCCCGTTCTATTTCCGTATCTCCCTCCACCTCCGGTACTGAGTAGGGGAGGGCTTTTTCTTCGATTTCGTCGAAGATCTCCTTGAGGCTTTTTTCCACTAGATTCATCGAGGCTTCGGCCCGCAGGCTGTCGCCGAATTTCTGTTCCAGAATTGCCGGGGGCACCTTACCCTTTCTGAAACCCTTGATACGGGCCGATTTTGTATATGTTTTTACCAGGTTTGAATATTCATCTTCTACAGCGGATTTATCGATAGTGACCGATAACCGGACTGAGGAATTCTCCAGGGTTTCAATATTTTTTTCTTTTACCATTGTACTCGACTTCCTTTTTATCGGAATTTACTCGGGTCCCCGATGGACCCTTGATAAAAAAGGCGATCAGGGGGAACCCGGATCGCCTTCATTTGAGATAGAGCGGGAGACGGGACTTGAACCCGCGACATCCACCTTGGCAAGGTGGAGCTCTACCGCTGAGCTACTCCCGCGTAAACGAACAGGATCTGCCGCTTCTTTTTCAGCAACCCTTGAAAACAGAATTGCGAGAGAAGGGACTTGAACCCTTACGCCGTAAGGCACCAGATCCTAAATCTGGCGTGTCTGCCAATTTCACCACTCTCGCAAGAAACCCCGGGAAAGCACTGTCGGTATACAGGCTTCTTGCGGAGATTTCCGCGGAACTCCGCGAAAGTATAGAACTACTATCAAAAATCGGGCAATTCGTCAAGAAGCCCGATATGATCATGAGCCGTGAAGGGATCGAACCTTCGACCCGCAGATTAAGAGTCTGCTGCTCTACCAGCTGAGCTAACGGCCCATATAAGTCATGAGTAATCATTCGTGAGTCGCGGGAAGGATTACTCACGACACAGTACTCAAAACTCATGCTTTTTGTACGCCCGGCAGGATTCGAACCTGCGACCTACGGATTCGAAGTCCGGCGCTCTATCCAGCTGAGCTACGAGCGCATACTGTCGGCAGGCATATACCTTCCGTATGGGTGGGCAACGGGACTTGAACCCGCAACCCCCAGATCCACAATCTGGTGCTCTACCGATTGAACTATGCCCACCGTCAATGCGGGCTCTATATAACCGCATTTTCTCCTTTTTGTCAAGGTAAACGACCATTCTCAGCGTCGGTATTATTCGAAGGTACTCTTGAGGGAGCTTCTTTGCCGTGGCAGATGGAGGTCTACCTGTGTTCCTTCAGGCCCTGTTGTTAGAAACATCTTACCGCCGGAAGCCTTTAACATCTCAACCGTTGAGGACATGCCGATACCGCTCCCGTTTTTCTTGGTTGTCTTTCCCGGTTTAAAAATATCTTCCGAAAGGCAGTCGATATTCCGGCGGCCGTGGAGATCCTCGATGCCTGTACCGCAGTCTGAAATCGAAAGAAAGAGAAATTCACCCTGCACCCTGCTTCGGATATATATCGGGTTTTCCTGATGTTCCGGTGCGGCATCCAGCGCGTTCCGGAGAATATTTTCTATTATTTCCACCAGGTAAATAGGGCTGATATAGACGGTGTCGTCATCCGTGAGTTCTTTAGAGATATTGAGTTCGTGGCGGATATCCTTGAATGACTTTATCATCTCTATAGTCCCGTCGAGCATACGGTTGAGAGATACGGGGCGTGCTTTGGTATCCTGGCTGTTGGCAACGGTGAACAGGAGGTTCTGAATCTGCGTTATGATGTGGCTGATGGCTTCGTGCTGAAGTCCCGCGTATTCGATAAGTTCAGGATTTTTCAGTTCGGCACATTCTTCCCGGATGAGCTCGTTGAAACCCAGAACAGAAGTCATTCTAGACTTTATATTGTGTACAATCCCGGTAAGATTACGACCCGTCTTGATGAGGATCTTGTTTTCATCGAACTGCCGCCTGAACAACTCGGCGTTGGATTTATAAGTCTGGATTTCATCGGCAAAAAGGAGGTTGATGCTGTAGAAAAAGATAATGGTGAGGATAACCGTTGTTATTCCATGGGCCATTTTCACATTAGGGTTGAGGTGCACCGCGATTAACTCGGCCACAGCCACCGAGGTAAGGTAGAGCAGTATCTTGAGATGATAGTACCGTCGCAGAAGGAGGTATTGGTAGGCGAGAAGCATGGAGAAGGCAAAGAAGAGTATACCCCCGAGGTCACCGGTAGTATTCAGGATGATGTAGGATACTCCCATACCGTAAAAAATGACTGCCTGGACTATTCGCAATATTTTTGCGTCCTTTACTGTGGTTATAAAGCCCAGGAGGCTTATAGCCAGAAGGGTATATTGCCTCAATTCCATAAGCTCAAAGGAGGGGTCCTGTTTGTACACCAAGAAAAAGTAGATGGCATTATGTACAACGATTATAAGGCCGCAAAACCCGATCAGAAGACCTATTCTGACTTGAATTCTGTAGAAATTCCTTTTTAATTTCATTCTTTTACACCTGTGAATCCCTCCGACCGTATATGATCAAAATTCGTGTTCTCCAGGCTACGGGACGGTTGAGGACAATCTTCTCGAGGATCATTCTTGTTTCGGTAAGCTGCTCTTCCGTCAACTTCTTCTTCAAGAGTCCGGCGTAGCTGTTGTCTCTCCCGGACTCGAACCATGATGCAAAGGTATCCCGGGAGATAAACCGTTCCCCCTTCCATTCGATATCTTCGTACCGGAGGTCCGTAAACCCGGAAGAAGCCATGGAGTTCTCCATGAGGCTTCGGGTGACCAGTATACCGCTCTTGTTATAGAGCCAGTCTTCGGCCTTCTCAAATTCGGTGGGGAGCCGGCCGTCTTCTTCCGCCAGGCTCGAAAGCCGGGTTCCCTCTCCGGGGAGTACCTGGGCCAGGGCAATCCTGCAGCCCGGAGAAGCCAGTCTGAAGAGTTTTGTAAGGAATTCCCCGGGCTTTTTTGACCGTGTAAAGAGGTCTCGGCCGATGATGCATTCAAAGGTGATTCCTCTTTCAATGCCTTCGGGGAGTTCTTTTATCGCTTGAACGGCTAGAGGCCTCCGGTCTATCGAGATGTCCGAGCAGAACGCCTCGATCTTCTCAGCTTCTGTGGGGTTTTGTATTCCCGCCCAGACACCTCCGTCGGGAGACCGGCGGAGGGCTTCCCACAGAAGGGAGCTTTCCCCGGGGGTGAGCACAAGAATACGATCGGTCCGGCCGGGAGAAGCTGCATCAAACAGCCTGTCCCGGACCCGGGCGATTTCCGTTTCACGGTTTTCTATGTATCGACGGTAGAAGCGGTCAAAGCTCCTGTCCGCCGGTGAATGTGAAAGGACCTCCTGTTCATCCCGCCGGTCCCAGGCTTCGGCTATGACCTCCCGCCGTCGTGCGAGTTCTTCTTTTTTTGCAGCCTCCCATCCAAGGCTTCCGGGGGTATAGAATATAGTCCCCTCGACACCCCGGGGAAGATATTTCTGGGCAACCCAGTGGTCCCTGTAGGCATGCGGGTAGAGATAGCCTTCCCCATGCCCCAGGTCTTCCGCGTCCCGGTTCGGGTCCTTCAGGTGCCGGGGGACCTCCCCGTCCTGTTCGCTCTCGATCTGCTTCAAAGCATCGAAAAAACCCATGCAGGAGTTGGATTTTTGTGTATTCGCCAGGTAGAGGGCGGCGTGGGTGAGATGGAACCTTCCTTCCGGCAACCCCACGCGGTCGAAGGCTGCCGCGGCGGCTTCCACCACGCCGAGGGCATACGGATCCGCGAGCCCCACGTCTTCAGAGGCAAGGATGAGCATGCGGCGAAAAATAAAACGCGGATCTTCCCCGGCGGCGACCATTCTCGCGAGCCAGTAGAGGGCCGCATCCGGGTCGCTGCCGCGAAGTGATTTGATGAAGGCGCTGACGGTATCGAAATGGTAGTCTCCTTCTTTATCGTAGAGAACTACTTTCCTCTGGATGCTTTCTTCAGCAGCTTCGAGGCTTATCTTTATCGGTTGCGAATCATCCTCCGGGGGGAACCGGTCGCCGGTGGTCTCTACAGCCAGCTCCAGGGCGTTCAGCAGGCTCCTGGCGTCACCGTTGGCGATATCGACGATGTGCCCTAGGGCTCCTTCTTCGAATTCGACACGGTAGCGGCCGTATCCCCGTTCCCTGTCGTTCAGGGCGTTTCGGGCAATGGTCTCCAGGTCTTCTTTCGAGAGGGGTTGGAGTCTGAATATTCTGCTCCGGGAGACCAGCGCAGGATTGACCTCGAAATAGGGATTCTGAGTGGTGGCGCCGATCATGATAATGGTACCGTTCTCGACCCAGGGGAGCAGGGCATCCTGCTGAGCCTTGTTCCAGCGATGAACTTCATCGATAAAAAGGATGGTACGTCTTTCGTAAAGGGATTTTTCCGCCTTTGCCTCGGATATGGCTTCCCTGAGTTCTTTGACACCCGAGAGTACGGCGTTCATGGTGATAAAACGGCTCCGGGTTGTCCCGGCTATTACACGGGCAAGGGTGGTTTTCCCCGTACCCGGCGGACCGTGGAAGATAACCGATGAAATACGGTCTGCCTGGATAATTCGGCGTAATAATCGGCCTTTACCGATGATTGCTTCCTGGCCAACGAATTCATCCAGGGTCCGGGGCCGCATACGGTAAGCCAGGGGTTGGTGACTGCCGTCCGGGGTTCCGTTAAAAAGATCCATAATCAATAGAAGTATACGTAAACCTCCCCTCCCTGGGAAGGGTCCAAGGGCCCTGTTGGGGATGTATCTATCACCACGATCGGGGGCAGTAGGGTGGATTTCCATTTTCGGTCAGCTTTACAGGAAGAATCAAATTGAATACACTCTGATATCGTGAAAGAGTGAAGTATGGACAAAGAAGATTATAGCCGAATGATTTCCAACCTGCCTTCATGCCCCGGTTTTATAGGCCGCGAGTTGTATTCGGGGTCGGTGGTGTTGGTTCCCTTTGTTTTTATCGGGGGTGAATATCATTTTCTTTTCGAAAAGCGGTCACCCGGGATCAGGCAGGGGGGTGAAATATGTTTCCCCGGTGGCGGCATAGATCGAGACCTGGATCGGAATTCCCGGGGTACAGCCCTGCGGGAAACCATGGAAGAGCTGGGACTGGATGAACATCGTATCAGGATAGACGGGAGGTCTGATTCAGTTATCGCCGCCATGGGCGCGGTTATCGAAGTGTATATCGGGGAATTGCTGATAGATTCGATCGATGAGTGCCGGAACAATCCGGCCGAGGTCGATGAAATATTCAGTGTACCTGTCCGTTATTTCAAGGAACATCCTCCGAAGGAGTATGAATTACACCTGGAGGTGAAACCTTCCTATTTCGACGAGGAAGGAAACGAGGTTATTCTTTTACCTGTTCAGGAACTCGGCCTTCCGGAGCGATACTCCCGTCCATGGCGGGGGGGGAACTACAGGGTGCTCGTCTACCCCTACGGTGATTATACTATCTGGGGTATCACCGCCAGAATAGTAAAAGACCTGGTCTCTAACTACGATCTGTGAGGTAAGGAAATGTTTCGCTTTCTAAAACCCAGGATTAATATCCTTACCATAGACGGAGGCGGTATAAGGGGTATCATCCCCACCCTTATCCTGGAGGATATAAAGAGACGATTGGAAGACCGGGGAGTGAGTAGAGGTTTTCACGGGCTCTTCGATCTCATGGCAGGGACTTCTACGGGAAGTTTTATCGTTCTCGGTCTTGCGGCGCCTTCATCGCAGCGGAACATCCCGGCATATACCATTTCGGATATCCGCGATGTATATGAAAAACGCGGGAGTGAAATCTTTCCGCCTAGGAGGTTTAACAGCATCCGGACTGTCTCGCGGGTCTGGACGGAAAAGTATGATCACAAACCCCTGGAGGCTATTCTCGAGGAATATTTCGATAATCTTACGTTGGACGATGCACTGACACATGTACTTGTAACCGCCTTCGATACAGAGCATACCAGACCGTTTCTTATGAGGAATCGAAGATCCGGTCGGCAGGGAGAAGACGCCCTGAATTTTTACATGAAAGACGCCGCCAGGGCGAGTTCCGCGGCTCCAACGTTTCTGGAATTGCCGTGCATCCATCCTGTCGGGGACGAAAGCCGAAGCTTCAGCCTTATCGACGGCGGGGTCTTTGCCAATAACCCGGCCATGTGTGCCTTTATCGAGGCACGGAAGATATTTCCTTCTTCCCACCGGTATACCATTCTGTCGCTTGGCACCGGACGGGTGGAATGGGGATACAGTTACGAAGAAGTGAAGGACTGGGGTTATATCGACTGGGTACGGCCGAGTAAGGGAACCCCGCTGTTCAGGATGATTATGCGCGGCCAGAGCGAATACGTGGCTCATCATCTGTCACGAATGGACGAAGTCGAATATATCAGAATCGACGGTACCCTGGACGGAACACATGAACTCATGGACGATACTCGTAGCGAGAATATTGAGGCACTCAAAAAGACGGCCGGGCGTTTTATCGACGAACATGAAGAAAAAATTGAAAGAATAACGGATATCCTGGCCGGAAGGAGACACAGATGAAAGTTTTAATAACCGGTGGCGCGGGTTATATCGGCAGCACCATCGCTTCCGCCCTGGAGGATGAAGGACATGTACCGGTGGTCCTCGATTCCCTGGTAACCGGCCGGCGGGAGTTTACGGCGGGCAGACTATTCTACGAGATGGATATTGCCGACCGGGCCGGTGTTCTGAAGATATTTTCCGAACATCCCGACATTGAGGCGACCATCCACTGTGCAGCTTTTATTGTTGTACCTGAATCGGTTGAAAGACCCTACATGTACTACACTAATAATGTTTCAAAGTCCCTCGAACTTTTCAAGACCCTGGCCGATGCGGGGTGCCGCCGTATCGTTTTCAGCTCATCAGCGTCGATCTATGATACCGTACCCGGTTTCATGGTAACGGAGGATGCTCCACTCAATCCGTCGAGCCCCTACGCCAGAACCAAGTACATGATGGAAATGATACTCCAGGACCTTGCGGCCGCCCTTCCTTTCAGGGGGATAGCTCTTCGTTATTTCAATCCCATCGGCGCCGATCCCCACATGCGTTCTGGTATCCATGTGGAAAAACCAAGCCACGTGATCGGGAAGCTCGTCGACGTGGCCCTTGGACATGAGGAGGTTTTCAGGATTACCGGTACCGACTGGCCGACCAGGGACGGCACGGGTATTAGGGACTATATCCATGTATGGGACCTTGCCCGGGCTCATGTAATGGCGGTTACCGGATTCGATTCGGCCTTTACCTGCGCCGGAGGCGGACATTATCTTGTCATAAATCTCGGTTCCGGACACGGCGTAACGGTTAAAGAACTTGTAACGGCCTTCGAAGAAGTCTGGGGTGCGGAGATACGGAAGGAGGAGGCCCCGGCCAGGCCGGGTGATGTAGCCGGTGCTTACGCCGGTGCCGGTCGGGCTCTGGAACTTTTGGGATGGAAGACCGAAAAGGGAATAAAAGATGGTATAGCATCGTCCCTGGAATGGGGTAGAAAACGCACGCAATTGCTTAGGTGGTAATGCCCCCTTCCATGTCCGGGAGATTACCGGCAGACCGAACCGCTTCCGAGGTCGATGTTTTCGTCGGTTTCGCCGTGCGGTTTGATGCCTGGGAGGGCGGCGTGGCGGAAGCCCGGCCGCGTTTATGCGGCCGGGCCTTTTGTTGTGCGCCCGGCAGGGCGCACCTACTTGGAGGTGAAAGTCCTCTACGAG
>CAYPIQ010000006.1:0-19367 GCA_964410865.1 uncultured Spirochaetales bacterium
TGGGGGCACAGAACGGAGAATTCAAAATTGGAGTCGATCATGAAATAAAGGCTTTTAATCTTCCCCGAAGAGGGGAAGGTAAAAAAGCTTTTTATGAGATCTTTGAGGTAATCCCTCACATCCTTCTTGCTTGAAGTGTACGAGAGCTCCGGGTCTCGCATGATAAACCGGGTGATGAGCTCGATGGGATCCACACCGGCTGCGGATCCAAGGGGAAAGTATGGAAAGGCGCTGCTTTTTCGAAGCTCCTTGATATCCCGCTTGTTGAGACCGCGACGAAGGACCTTTTCATGAATGATCTTGGCCTCTAAAAGCTGATCGATTGCTTTTAAAAGCAGGGGCATCGACTCGGAGAGCGTATCTGCCGCAGACCAGCCGCTCAGATCCTGCTTTGCACTGGGGCTCATCGCATAATCGGCGGGAGCCGGCAAGCGGGAGATGAAGAGCTCCCGAAAGAGGGGTTTCATAAAGAGAAGCTGCAAATTATAGTTTTCATACAGATCGAAAATACCAAGACGAAGATCGGGATTGGTCTGATTGTCGTAGTAATAGAATCTATTTCCCACCGAGACCGGCTTGCCGGCGGTTCTTTCAACCTCCTTTGCATCGATATAACCGTTGAAGCTCGCCACTTCAATCGCCCGGGAAAGATAGGAGGGAAGGGATTCGAACCACTCTTTGAATTGTGCCGGATCTTCCAGGGAAGAAAAGAAAGCGAGGACAGCAGAAACAAGGACTTCTTTACCGCCCTTCTTGAATTCGAATCCCAGAGTTTTCCGAATTTCGTGTAGCTGCTGTACCGTAAGGCTGCCGAAATACTCCCGGTACTTTTCCATTTGCGGTGAGATGCGCCGGGTCGGGTTCTCGGCCGGTACCTCGATGGGATTCCCGAAAAGGTCGGTATGTTGCGCTTGTCTCTCTGCCATTACGCGCTTCCTATCCTTCCAGGAGGAACTGCAGGTCCTCCTCGCTCAAGGCCTTCATCGCTTCGCTATCGGAGGAGAGGATGGCCGAGGCCAGATCCGCTTTCTGTTGCTGAAGAAGCAGCATCTTCTCCTCGATGGTATCCCTGGCGATAATCCGGTAGGAGAAGACCGGGTTTTTTTGTCCGATCCGGTGGGTCCGATCTACCGCCTGATTTTCCGCCGCCCGGTTCCACCAGGGATCGTAGATAAAGACATAGTCGGCGGCGGTAAGGTTGAGTCCCACCCCGCCGGTTTTCAGAGTCATGACAAAGGCGCCGATTTCCGGGTCGGTTTGAAACCGGTGAACCAGCTCCTGTCGATTTCCCGTCGTACCGGTCATCACCAGGTTGGGCACTCCCGCCCTCTCGAGATCCGTGGAGATCATCTCTACCGCTGCAAGAAAGTTGGTAAAAACAAGGCACTTGTGGCCGTTTTCCCGAATATCAACGATCATGTCGATCAGCTGCTCCCGCTTGGCGGAGCGGCCGGGATACTCCCCGTCCTCCTCGGGAATCCCCGCAAGCCTACGCAGCTCCGCCATGGCCTGGAGGATAAGAAAGGAGGACTTGAAGATACCCTGTTTCTGGACGGTGTCGCGGATCTTCTCTTTCAGGTAGAGCCGCCTCCGGTGGTAGATTTCCAGGTGTTCGGCGTCCAGTTCCACCTGCAGAGTCTGCTCGCTCTTCTCCGGCAGCTCCTTGAGCACATCCTGTTTCAGCCGCCGGAGCATAAAGGGGTATATCTTTTTCTTGAGGTCCTTCAGTACCTGTTCATCCTTTTCTTCCTGAATCGGTTTTCCATACTCCCGGGAAAATTGGGCCTTGCCGCCGAAAAATGAGGGGTTGAGGAAACGGAAGAGGCTGTAGAGCTCGGATAGGTTGTTCTCCACCGGGGTACCGCTCAAAGCGAGGCGATGCCGGGCCTTAAGACTGAGGATGGCCATCGTCCTCTTGGCGTAAAGGTTCTTGATGTGCTGCGATTCGTCCAGGATAAGATAGGAGAACTCGATCGGCGTGAGCTCTTCGATATCAATCCGGGTGATGGAGTAGGTGGTGAGGATGATCTGCTTTTGCCGCCGGTCAATACCCTCATTGCTCCGGCCGGGGCCGTAATGGATAGAGACCGGAAGCTCCGGGGCAAACCGCTCCAATTCTTTAGCCCAGTTCCAGATAAGCGAGCGTGGAGCGATAATGAGAACCGGTCCCTCCATGTTGTCTTGAAAGGCCCTCCTCAAGAGAGAGATCACCTGAACGGTCTTGCCGAGCCCCATCTCGTCGGCCAGGCACCCGCCGATTTCATGATCGCAGAGGTGCTCCATCCATTGCACTCCGTAGAGCTGGTAGGGTCGGAGGACGCTTTCGGCCAGGCTGTAGTCCCCGCCCTTTTGGTGGAGGGTGTTGAAGCCCAGGTAGAAGGATTCGATCCGTCTCCGCAAATCCGGAGGAGCCTCTATCTCCTCCTTCAAGTTAAACATCATAAGGTCGAAAAAGGATATCTCCACCCGGCTCTCTTCCTCATCCACGGAGCCCTTCACAAGACGGATGAGCCGCTCGAATCTTTCCACCGAGGCCGGCGAGGGGAAAACCCGGGTATTGTCGGGTAGGGAGATGCAGCCGTGCTTCCGATACTCGGCAAGGAAGCTGCTCCAGCTCCATGAGGTCTCGTCGATGCGCACCGAGGCGGTGCCCTCGAAGAAATCGATACCGTGGTACAGCTTGAGTTTGACCGGTGGATTAAGGTGACGGATCTTGTAACGGGAGAGCTTCTCCGCCTCAAAGAGAGAGAAGGTGGTAACCAACTTTCCCATATTTCGTCCGAGAAAATCCCCGGCGTATTCGGGGGACAGGATAAAACGGCCGTCCTCTTCCATCACCTGGTCGCGAACCGTTTTCCCCTCCTTCTTTATCAGGGCACGAAAGGTCTCCACCGGGGAGATGGGGAAAATAACCTCCGAAAGAAGGACCTCCTTTTCCTGCTCGTCTATCTCCACCACGTTAATAATTTCCTGCTCCTCGAAAAAGCCGGGAGGATATCCCGGAAGGCTCGATACCGGCAGGATATGGAGAAAACCGTAGGCGTCGATCTCTTGAAAGAGGAGCCCGGGGACCGCTGTCCGGGCAGGGGTGTTGATCGTTCTGAAGCCCTGATAGTCGATTCCGAGCCCCGGAATTCGGGAGAGAATCAGCGAGAGGTAGAGGGGAAGCTCCTCCCTGCCGACCCGCTTGCCGACATTCTCCACCTCCTTCCAGTTGGCTCCCAGGTCCTCACAGGGGAAGAGCTTCTCCCCCATTACAACGTAGTCCGGGGCCACTGCCTTCAATTCGCTATCAGAGTCGACCGACTCTCCGGATTCTTTCCCTTCCCGGAGCTCCGGCCGGATGACATAGGAGCCTTCTTTCTCAGGGGTTACAGAAACCATAATCCGACATGTCTCCGGTTGCAGGACCAGGGCTCGACCGGAGCTGTCTTTTAACAACCCCGAGGCGGCGGTGGTAGATATCATCCTTCCGCCTGGATCGTAAAGAGTGTTTTCTCCATCATCTATTTCCCGATCCCAGGAAAAAGAGAAGGTCTGCTTTTTATGCAAAAGCGAAAACTCCTGGAGGGCCCGCCGCACCGCTCCGGAATATGACCGATAATCGGGAATCTCCCGCTTGACGCGGCCGACGGCGACCGAAAGACGGGGCAAATCCCCGGAAGTGTCGAGAATAAAGGCAAGATTGTTTTTTGATCCCACTCTTCCTCTCCTGTCACAGAACCCGTAAAACATCGGGAATGAGAATGTCTCTGCAATTGTTAACAAAAAAGACTATTATTTCAAGTAAAAGGAACCTATACCTTTATAGAAAGCTGAAAGTTTTATTATGTACGGCGGGTTTAATACCCCGCCGCTTGCGGCGGGCGCGAGCCCGCCTCCTACTCGATAAAGTCTAACGACGCATCATTAATAATTCAAAGTGACCATATAAGATATTACCACGAAATCGCGAGCATAGCTAAAAGAAAACATACGACTACTAGGATAAATACGAGGCACCCGGACCGGTTTTTTTTCTCCGGTTTTTTCGCTGTCGGCTGCACGGGTTGTATGTGTTTTGTGGTAGATACGGCTGACGGCTGAGATTCACCTAGCTTTTTAAGAAGTTCGACGTTACTGGGGGTTGAAGATGCGGGTGTATATTGGGATGTGGATATAGTTCTGTGAATATCCCTGTTTATATCGGTTATTCCCTCCAGGATGTCCCGGTTGGATGATTGCCGGGCTGCCGGCGGTTCTTTAACCGGAGCTGTCCTTTTTATTTCTCCCAGGCGATACCTGGCGGTTTCCCGGTTGATAAAACGGATCTGGCTGCTGTCCAGGACGGTGATGGAACACGATTCTACACCATAGCGGCTTACATAGGGTTCATCGATCAATCCCATGACGCTGACCCACGATCCAATCCAAGAGGAGTCGGGCTCTTCACCCAGGTTTTCCAGGCCCTCGGACCAGATCACCAGGCGAAAGGCCCCTTCTTTAAAATCGCCGAAATTGATAAAGGCATAGGGTTTGCCGTACTTCGTATAACCCGTGTGAATGTCGGTTATCCGGCCGATGACTTCCAGCATTCGGCCTATATTCAGTTCTATTTCATGTTTCGCTGAAGCCCGGATGACAGGATACGGTCCCTGGTAGACGGCTTCACGTTTCTGCACGACAGGACTTACCGTGATGCTTTCAGGTTTTATCTTCGGGGTTTCGATTCCCGTTTCGCAGAATGCGTAAAAATCAGTAATCGTGGGTACTTCTTCGGCAGCTCCGATACAGATCACGGAAAAAATATCCGCGGCATTTTGAAATCGTTCATCGTCTGAAAGATCAGATAAAAGGGCGGAGGTTTCTGGAAAAAGGAAATCGTCCCGGGTAAACAGGATGTTTTCTCCCGTGGAGTATTCGTCGTAGAGGTCCGGACGGGCTTCGATGATTGACAGCCCGAAATACATAACCAGGAGAGAGAAACGGTCAGTCAGCTCCGGTGGCAGGTCGGAACGCCGGTCAGGGTGCTGGAAATCAGGGTGTCCCTGTTCCCCCGCCGGCAGGGAGGTTTCATCGAATAATCGGATACCGTCATAGTCAATAAGTTTCAGGGAGCCCTTGCCTTCGACAAGGATATTACCGGTCTGCAGGTCTCCGTGGGCAATGCCTGCTTTCTTGAGGGTTTCCCCCAGGGATGCAAGGTTTTTTCTCAGGCGGCGTACCGCGGAGGAATCTTCGTAATTGTGTTCAAGCCAGGTTCCCAGGGTGTGTCCTTCCACCCAGTCCATGATAACGGCGGGGATGTTCCGATTTCCGAACCTGATGCAATCGGAAACCCATTCGGCCCGGACGAAATAGTCCGCGGCCTCGGGATGCGCCTGCAGGGTCTCTTTAAGCCTTTCCAGGATCTTGCTGACCCGGTTATCCCGGGCCGGCTGTGATTCGGTGAAACATCGGACGGCTATCCGTTTACCCGTCGAATCGGTGACGTCATATATCAGAGCAAAGCCGCCTGAAACGGGCTGCGGAAGACCGAAGGCATTTGTGCCGACGGTAATTGTTCGAAGATAATCCGGAATCAGGCCGGAAGCCGGTTTAAGAAAGGCTGTATTGTAATCGGCCAGTCGAGGCCATGATCCTGTCAGCGTAGCCATAACAGTGTGCAGTCATCCTCCCTCATTCTGCCGGCGGCGGTTTCCTTTCCCACCCAGGACGCGAATTCTGCCTGTGGGCAGATTAAGAGGAACCGAAAGAGTTCGCCGCGCGTTTCCGTCGGTTCGGAAAGGAGCCTGGCAGCCAAAGCATCGGTCGCCAGTACGAGGGATGGTCTTCTCAATGGAGCGATGGAGATTCTGCGGGTTTGAAACGCCGGGGTATCTCCGCGGTCTCCTATCAGAACGGGTGTGGAATTGAAATCCGAAGGGTCCTTCATCGGAAAAGAATAGCGCAGCCGGTGTCCATCCAGGATAAGCAGGCAGGTGTCGCCGGCAGCCGCCGCGTGTACGGTCATTCCGGACATACTCGGTTGAACCCACAGGGCGGTGGACCAGCTGCCCCGGCTTTCCGCGGGTGTTTGCAGCCAGTCCGGCAGCGTGGAAGCCCTGTGAGACATGGTTTTCCGCGCCCGGAGGACAGCCTTTTCGCCTGGTCCCAGGGAAGCCAGTGACCCCGCGAGAGCTTCAGCCCAGGCGGCCGCGGCCCAACTTTCGCCGGCGCCGTCACAGAGCACCACGCTTTTTTTGCCCGGCTCCACCATCCACCGGTCTTCACCGGATTCACCATGGACCGGATGTTCCAGGATTTTCCGGACCGATAAGGCGCGGGAGACGGGCATGCGCATCAGGTGATTCTCACAGGCCGGGTACCCAGGTCGAAGAAGCGGGTGGTCATGGCGGACCCGGCGCCGTAGGCGAAGAACCGGGAGTTTGGTTTCAGGTTAAAACCCATATTATCAGCCATGGTATGCAGGTGAGGCGGAAAGGGACTGGACATGTTGAACAAGAGCGCGCCGTATTCATCCATGTTCGCCGCGGAATCGGGGAAGATGATCTCGCCTCCTGTCCGGGAGCTGATATGAAGATTGAAAAGCAGCGCCGGGCCGTCGTCGGTGTGGATTTGCCTGAGGATCTCCGCGGCGGCGGTCGGGTCTCCGTCGGTGGACTCGCCGTCCGTAACGGCTATAACCGTCGGCGGGTAGGATGTCATATGCGTATCGCACCAATCCGCGGCCAGGGTACATGCCCGTTCAAAGGCCGAACGCATGGGGGTGTTTCCGTCGGCCCGGGGTTTGATCCACCTCGGACGGTTGTTTCCTTTTTCATCCTTTACAAATTCGACAGGCTGCTCAGCCAGCTGTGAAATGGAGGTCCATTCCACCTTACCCGGCAGCAGGCTTTCAACCTGATCGTCTCCGAAGCCGAAACATGCAATATGAAAATAGTCCCGTATTCCGTCAGCCCTGGCGCAGCGTGTACAGAGCTCTTCGATAGTCCGGTCGGTGGTCTCAGCCAGGTGTTCCGATTTCTTCAGGCCGCGGGAAAAATCTTCATCCATAGAGCCGGACATATCCAGGAGAAAAATAATGAGTGTCGGATTCTTTCTGCTTATCGCAGCGCTGTACTGTCCACGGGTTCGAGGCCTGTCGGGTCGTGTTGCCTTGATTTTAAATTGTTCGGGCTCTTCATTCATTGGTTCCGACTCCTTTTCACTCTCCGGATCTTCATCCTCAGGAGGTTTTTCATCTTCAGGAGGCTCTTCCTCTTCAGGGGGTGCTTCCTTTTCAACAGGCGCGGCGGCCGACGATCTCAGGTCGGACAGGCCCCGGTCCACCAGGAGGGCCATGTTGTCCGTCAGGGCGTCAAAATCCAGGCTGTCGTCTTCAACCAGGGCTGTATCGGCGTCGATTGCTTCGAGTTGTCCGTACGAGTCCGCCATGCCGGATATAATGCCTTCGAGGATATCCTGCTTTACCCTGGTGCCTGCCAGAAGAGACAGGATATGATCGCCCGGGCCCAGGTCGTCTATCTGAACTGTCTGCCGCATCTCAAGCTGCTTCGAGAGCTTTTCAATTTCAGCCAGACTGTCGGCTACCCGGCTATCCACCTTTGAAACCTCCTCGATCAGAGCGGAAAGGGGACCAAGGTTGTCCCGCAGAAGGGAATCAAAATCCAGCGCTGTCCGGGTCAGCTCTTCCACGTGCTGCTGCAGCTTGTCTACTTCGCGATAGTAATCGAAAACCTCGCGGTACAGGTCAAGGTTGCTCCGAAGAGATTCGATAACATTCCTCTGGGCCGATTCATCTTCCACCAGGATTGAGAGGGCGTCCAGGGCGTGCCGAAGTTTTCGGATGATAAGGATACATGCCCGGGCCAGATTGACGGCCAGCAGCCTGTTTCGTTCCCTGTCCGCCTCCAGCTGCTCGGCCGTCTCTACCTGTCCCCGTTCTCTAGCCCTGGCTGCCAGGGCTAGGCGTTTCAGGTCCGCCTGTTCGATGTCCCGGATTTTTTCTTCAAACTGCCTCCGGACGCCGTCACCGATCTGCAGAAAACCCTCGCGGCACTCGCCGATTTTTTCCTTCAATGTCGCTATCAGCTCATCGTAATGGGATACCAGGGTTTCCATCATCTGAAGGCGTTCTTCCGGGTCTAAGGCGGGGGGGCGCTTTATCATGCCGAAGAGATACCGTTTCTCCCGCGAACCATCCTCTATTCTTCTGCGAACCAGCTGGATGTCCGTCTGCCTGGCTTCGAGGGTCCGGTCGCGGATTTCCGGAAAACTGTAGGACTCGCCGAAGATCTCTATATTCATGGTTTCAATTCCCTGTCCACGCGATGGTCATCCGTGCGTTTTTCATTGAATATTCTCCCAGCCGCCAGTCAAGAACAAGCCATTTCTGTTCTCCCGGACCGGTTGTGGCCGCCAGACCACCCCTGCGCACGAGACGGTTCATGGAATTCAAAATCATCTGCCCCTGTTGCCCGGTCCCCAGGTACACTTCGGCCCAGGCGTGGCCGGAAGAGCCGTCATCGCCATGGACGATCCGAACCTTTCCCCCCACGGCACCGATGCAGCTGGCTATCATAACGGCGAAATCGTCACAATCCCCGGCAAGGCCGACGGCCAGGGTCCTGCGGGCGGGGGAGGAGTAATCACTCCATAAAACCGCGGGGTCGCTGATGTATTTCCATTCGGAGGAGATGGCTCCGTGGAGCAGGGCGATCTGCCGGAGACCGGCTTCCGAAGGAACCCGGGAGCCCTGGGGATCGTCGTAGGGTCCGGGATACCTGGAGGCGATCTGTACCGCAAAATCCCGGACCGCCGGGTCGTTGGGCTGCACTGCCTTACCGTAATCCCTGCCGACCACCAGGGGAATGTCCTCGTCGAGGCCGCTCTTCAACTCGTCGATGAGCCGTTTGCTTTCGGCCAGCTCCTCTTCCAGGCCCTTCGTGTCTTCAACTGCCTGTTCCAGGGCTGCGCGTTCCTCCTCGGCCCGCTGCAGCCGTTCGGTGAGCTCCCCGATCAGGCGGTCCTTTTCCTCCAGCGTCGCGTCCTTGTCTTCCAGGACCTTCCTTACCGCTTCCTCCACCTCCGGATTCGTGTACTCCTTGCCCAGGTCCTCCGCTATCCTTGCCAGGGCGGCATCCACTGAAAGCAGGGACCGGTCGACCTCGGGGAATGGGTCGGCAGCTGCGAGACCGAAGAGAATCACAGTGCTTGCGGCCAGGGTAATGAGAATCTTGGGCCAGGAACGTCCCCGGTTAACCCTGGCAAACATGGAACCTGCAATAATGGCCGCCAGCCCGGCAAAAAAAGGCGGTCCGGGATTGGAAAATGCCGGGAATCGGGTAAGGAACTGCTGTAACCCCCGCATGAAAGGAAAATCAAAGGCGGCTGAAAACAGCACAAGTCCAGCAGCCATGCCGATAAGGGGAGGGAGAGCACGGTGAACAGTGCCGAAAAGTGTTCTGAGCAAGGCGGTGGCCAAAAAAACCAAAAGCAGTGTTGCCGGGCTGCCGACGGCGCCCAGAGATTTTTCCAGAAAACCCGCCGCTTCCAGCTTACCGAAGACAGCAAGCATGGCCGGAATAGTGAAAACATAGCCTATCCGTCCGAGGCTGTCGAAAATTCTATCTATGGTGGGATGGCTGGTTTCCGCCGTACCTTTTTTCATGACAATTCCGCCTGTCTATTTACATGATATATCAATAATACTATAGAATCAGGCTTTTTTGCCAATGAAGGCTGTGAAAGGAAAAATTTCATGATATAACCGTTTGGCACAAGGTCTCACCTTTTTTTTCGGCCGCCTCCGCGAAATGCTATAGCTTGCGATGTCGCTTCGCGAATCGTTTTATCCGGCTCTCACTTGCGGGATCGTTCCTCGCTTCGCTGTGGTACGACCCGGTAAATGACCTACTGCAGGATATTTTCTTACTCTGTTCGAAAAACCTGTGGAGGTAGTAGCTCTATCCTGCTGAGCTGCGGGGGTGGTCTAACGGTTATAGTATCCGATTGAGGGGGGCAATATGTTGATTTATCATTCCGTCGCCATTGCCAACAGCTCACTACTTCTGAATTTCACTGTCGACTGATATACCGGCGGCAGCAGATCTTCCGGGCAGTCGTTCCATCAAGGTGGTCTGTACTGGCGCGATAACTCCATAGGCATCATCAACCGCACTTTGATGGGTATGACCGGGGGTGCCGGTCCCGTCCTTGTGGCGCATTACTTTCGTGTCCCGGTCTGTCATATTCAACCGGGCATCTTCATCTTCAAGCTGTTTCAGCTCTTTTTGAAAGCTCTCCAGCTCCTGTAGCTGCCGCCCACGACGCTTCCTGGGCGTGTTTTCTTCTCTTCGGGTAACGCTTCGCTTACCTCTTTGTTCAGCAGTTTTTCCTATCCCTGCTTTGTTTTTTCGTACTCCTTCTTTACCTGCTTCAGATTTTTGCTCTTCCCTGAAACTATCATTGGCCTCAATCTTCTGTCCGTCAATGGTAAGATACTCAAAGCCTATCAAACCAAGGCTGCCGCACAGGTATACGATCTGCGTAAACAAGCCCGGTAAGTGTTCAAGACGCCTCAGCCGGAAGCTGTTGATCGTCCTGAAGTTCGGTACCTGCCCTGCCGCTTTCGTGCGCTTTGTCGTATGAGGCAATTCGCATGCTTGACAGGGAGTGTTTGACAACGTATACTCGATATTTGCAGTGACTTGCAGCATCTTTTGAAAGTAACAAGGAAGGATATGCGTATCCATATGATTGGATACAGAAATCTTACGTCTTGGCAGTATAACTCATCAACATTCTTTACATGGACCGTACCGGTATCGGTGTTTTGTACAGTTTTCTACAAAGTTATGTCCGGGTTCGGCAGCCACAAACGCTCGCATGGTTACAAGGATAACGGATGAAGAGTCGATTTGTCGAAGGAATAGTGGAAAAAACAAGAAATTTAAAATATTTTTTAGGTATGTCACTAACTAAACCAGAAAATACTTGGCAAAGTGAAAATTCCGGTTTAGAGTGTAATAAATATTCTTAAGGAAAAGGAGAGAGGTATGAAGAAGATTCTTATTGTTCTTCTCATGGTGTCCCTGGCCATGGTGGTATTTGCCGGCGGTCAGAAGGAAGCGGAACCGGAAACCGCGGAACCGGCGGGTGAGATCAAAAACCCCGACACCCTGGTGTATGCCACCTATGGAACCATAGACAGTCTCGACCCCTGTAAGGCTTACGATACGGCATCATGGACCAACATGGCCGTCATCTATGAAACACTTGTTGCCTTCAAGGGAGAATCGACGTCGGAATTTGTTCCCGTGTTGTGTGAAGAAATCCCCACGGTAGCGAACGGCGGCATCATCAACGATGGAAAAACCTTCCGTTTCAAGATCAGAAAAGGGGTAAAATTCCATAGCGGTAATACAATGACACCGGAAGACGTGGAATACTCGTTCGAGAGAAATATGGTCTTGGATCCCGAGGCCGGCCCCAACTGGATATGGTACCAACTGTTTATTCCCGACCTCTGGGGCTCCAGGGACGGTGACGGTAATATCGTTGTAGATTTCGACGATATAGACAAGGCTGTTGAAGTAGACGGCGACTATGTCGTCTTCAACCTGCTGTATCCCGCACCATATTTCCTCGGCGTGCTCGGAGGAAAGTGGGCAGTTGTAGTGGACAAGGATTTCTGCATAGAGAACGGCGACTGGGACGGCACCGAAGCCGGTATGGCCGTAGCTAATAATCCTCCGGCAGGTGAAGAACCCCTCTACGATATCGCCAGCGGTACCGGTCCCTACCGGCTTGATCGTTGGGACAAGGGTGTCGAGATGGTTGTAACCCGCTTCGAAGACTACTGGGGTGAGAAACCGGCCCTTGCCAAGGGTATTTACCAGGTCGTAGACGAATGGTCCACCAGGAAGCTGATGCTTATCCAGGGCGATGCCGACATCGCTACCGTCGATTCCACCTACTATCCCGACATGGACAAGGAAGTTGACGCCGCCGGTATAACCGTATACAAGGATCTTCCTTCCCTGACGGTTCACGGTTTCGGTTTTAACCAGGCTGTAGCAGCCACCGACAACCCGCTGATTTACTCCGGCAAACTCGACGGCGAGGGTGTACCCCCCGATTTCTTCGCCGACAAGAACGTCCGCCTGGCCTTTACCGCCGCCTGGGACGAGGAGACATTCATCAACGATATCATGAACGGCTTCTCCATGGACCCGATTACCCCGGTTGTCTTCGGCCTCCCCTACAAGAGGACCGACCTTGAAAGAGAGCCCATGGATCTCGACAAGGCTGCCGAATACTTCAAGAAGGCCTTCGACGGTAAGCTCTGGGAAGTAGGTTTCAAGATGGACCTGCTCTACAACACCGGTAACGACGTACGACAGTTCGGCGCCAAGCTCCTGGCCGAGAACGTCATGAAGGTTAACCCGAAATTCCAGGTGAATGTACGGGGCGTTGAATGGGCCGAGTATGTCAACATGGTTAGAACCTCCAGCATGCCCATGTTCTTTATCGGCTGGGCTCCCGACTATCCCGACCCGGACAACTACGTGAACCCCTACATGCACAGCGAAGGCCATTATGCCCACCAGTGCAGCTACTCCAATCCCGAGGTGGATCGGCTGATCGAAGAAGCTTCGGTATCCCTGGATCCGGAGGTCCGCAAGGCTAACTACTATCGCCTGCAGGAAATCTGGGTCGAAGATGCCCCGGGTATTATGAACTCCCAGCCACTGGCGCGGCGGTACATGAAAGACTGGGTCAAAGGTCACTACTTTAACCCGATGCAGTCTTCACCTTATGATCTTCTTCCTGTTTATTCCAAGGAATAACAAGAAGATCGAGGATTGATTTACGAATGTAATACGTTCGGGGTTCCGGTATCGGCTTTCGGTTCGAGCCGGAACCCCATTTTTTCGATTCCGACGGTCTTTTTACTTCTTCGTAATCGAAAAAACGGTTCTAACCAAAAGTATGTATATTTTCTCTTACAACGGAGAGGAATCACGTGAACCTACTAAATTATATTATCAGGCGTCTCCTTCTGATGATTCTTGTGCTCTTCGGCGTATCTCTTATCGTGTTCTCCATCATGATGATCATCCCCCCGGGACAGCGGGTGGCCATCTATGTGAAGAGCGAAAAGGTAACCCCGGCACAGATGGAGGCGCTCATTGAAAAGTACGGGATGAACGATCCCGCCCCGGTGCAGTACGTCCGGTGGATCGGCAATATTTTTAAGGGTGATTTCGGATACTCGGAAACCGCGAAAGGACCGGTGCTGCAGGGGTTCAAGCAGTATTTTCCCATTACCCTGGAGCTGGTTCTCCTTGCCACGCCCCTGATTATTATTGTCGGGATATGGCTCGGGACCATCGGCGCTGTTCATAAAGACCAACCTCTGGATCACTTTACCAGGGTGTTTGCCGTTATCGGCTATTCCCTGCCGACCTTCTGGCTCGGACTCATGTTATTGATGCTGTTCTATGGCCTCCTGGGTATTTTCCCGCCGGGACAGATATCCAATATCGGGAAGGATGTTATAAGTAGTCCTTCATGGAACAGGGTAACCGGTCTTATCTGCTTGGACGGCATCCTCAACGGCCGATGGGATATCGTATGGGACGGTTTGTACCACCTCATACTGCCCGCCTTCAACCTCATTATTCTGTCCTGTGCCCTTATCCTGCGTCTTATGCGCTCCAGTATGCTCGAGTCCCTGGGGCAGGACTATATCCGTACGGCCCTGGCAAAGGGCGCGGACAAAAAGACCATAAACCGGATTCACGCGCGGCGCAACGCCCTTATACCGGTCATAACCATTTCGGGTTTAATGTTTGCCGGTCTTATGGGAGGCATGGTCATTACCGAGACGATTTTTAACAGGAAGGGAATAGGTTTGTGGATGGCGCGGGCCGCTCTTCAGCTCGACGTACCGGCTATTATGTTCAATGTGCTGTTTCTCGGCACCGTCTTCGCCGTGGTAAACCTCATCGTTGATATACTGTACGCGTATGTCGATCCGAGAATACGACTCACCTAGGGAGGGAAGCAATGGCGATGCTTGATACTAAAATTAAAGCGAAAAAGAAAGAAGGGTTTTTCTCCCACCCGGCGGTAAAGGAATTCTCCTTTTCCACAAAGCGGTTTTTAAAGAATCCCCTGTCCATAATAGGGCTGACTATTATCTTGATTTTTGCCCTGGTAGCCATATTCGCGCCCGTGCTCGCTCCGCCGGAAGACCCGCATGATCCGTTCAAGATTCCCCACGACGGCTGGAAGACGGCCCCTTCTCCGCCCAGTCCCGAACATCCCCTGGGTACCATGGAGCAGCAGTATGACATTCTCTACGGAATCATCTGGGGCACCAGGAGCGCCTTCAAAATAGGGTTTTTTATCGTCCTGGCAAATCTGGCAACGGGTGTCATCCTGGGCTCGCTGGCCGGTTATTTCGGCGGATGGCTGGATGAGATCATCATGAGAATAACCGATATGTTCTACGCTCTTCCCTTCCTGGTGGTGGCCATGGCCCTGGTAGTGGCTATCGGAAGGGGTTTGCAATCTATCATTATCGTTATGATCATCCTCGGCTGGCCTACCTATACGCGAATGATCAGGGGCGAAATCCTGACATTGCGGGACAAGGATTTTGTCCTGGCGGCCAAGGCCGGGGGCGCCAAGAGTTTGAGAATAATTATATCCCATATTCTTCCCAATGCCATCTACTCGGTCCTCATCGTTGCCTCCATGAATATCGGTACTACGGTATTGAATGCCGCAGCCCTTTCTTTCCTGGGCCTCGGGTCGGAGACGGGGTACGCCGACTGGGGACAGATGGTTTCCATGTGCAGGGACTGGATAGTTGGGCCTCCGGGTGACCGCCTGGCTTACTGGTATGTGGTTTTTACCCCCGGATTCGTAATAGCCATGTTCGTGCTGGGCTGGAACCTTCTGGGGGATGCAGCCAGAGATGTGTTCGATCCAAAGATGCGGAGAAAATAGTGGAAAAACTGGCGGAAACGAAAAATATCTACACGAATTTTTATACCTATGAAGGGGTGGTAAAAGCACTGAACGGTGTCAGTATTGAGGTAAGACGCGGCGAGACCTACGGACTGGTAGGAGAATCCGGCTGCGGAAAGAGCGTTACCGTTCGATCAATCATGAGAATCGTTCAGGCACCGGGCAAGATCGAAGACGGCAAAATACTGTTGTTTTTCAGTGAAGCCGACCGGCAGAAGGCCATTGATATTGTCAGGCGCAGCGAAGCTTATATGCAGACCATCAGGGGCAACGAGATTTCGATGATCTTCCAGGAGGCCAGTACCTCGTTGAACCCGGTCTTGTCCATCGAGTACCAGGTGGGGGAAAGTTTCAGACTTCACCGGATGATCGAAATACTCGAGGAGACCCTGCAGGAGTTGAAGGCTGAACGGGAAAAATCCGGAAACTTCCTGAACCGGGGCTGGAAGGGTTTCCAGATCAGGATGTTCAGACGGCAGAAGACTGCTCGGGAACATTACGAGAATCAACTCGAAGCCCTGGAAGAAAAACTCACTACCCTGGAGGGGGATGAAAGCCCCGAAGCACGGCATAAAAAGCAGGAGTTGAACAGGAAAAGAGATACTCTTCGCAAGAACGATCAACTGGCCGCCTTTGTTCGGCGTGTGCCCTTCCTCAGGCGGTATTATCGAAGACTCACACCGGTTATCCGGCGCAGGGTAGTGAACCTGCTGAAGGACCTGGGCGTGCCGAACCCCGAGAATATCGCCCGTTGTTATCCCCACGAATTATCCGGGGGTATGCAGCAGCGTATCGTTATTGCCATTGCCCTGGCCTGTCAACCCAGGATGCTCATAGCCGACGAACCAACGAGCAACCTGGATGTAACCATCCAGGCCCAGATTCTCGACATGATCAGGCAACTGAAGAAAACGAAGATCTCTTCCGTACTGTTCATTACCCACGACCTCGGTGTTGTCGCGGAGATCTGTGACAGGGTTACGGTTATGTACGCCGGGGATACATGTGAAACGGCGGATGTAAAAGAGCTGTTCAACAATCCGCTGCATCCGTATACCAAGGCACTGTTGAAATCGGTTCCCAAGGTGAACCAGAAAGAAGCCCTGGCGACTATTCCCGGAATTGTTCCCAACCTGGTGAATCCCCCCAGCGGCTGCCGTTTTCATCCCCGCTGCGAGTCTGCCATGGATATCTGTAAGCGTGAAAAGCCCCCGCGCTTTACAGCGAGCGACGGTCACACCGTATCCTGCCATCTCTACACGAGCAAGGAAGAAACCTCATGAACGAGAACATCCTGGATATTCGTAAATTGAAGAAATACTACCCGGTGAAAGGCGGGGTATTCAAACGCCATATTGCCGATGTAAAGGCCGTGGACAGCCTCGATCTGGCCATCAGGAGGGGCGAGTGCCTGGGTTTGGTAGGTGAGTCGGGTTGCGGAAAAACCACCCTGGGTAAAACAATCCTGCGGCTCCATGACGCAACGGAGGGAAGAATTTATTACGACCAGCCTTTGTCGGAGGTCGAAAGGATAGAACAATTACTCGCTTCGGAAAACGGGACTAAACTGGATGAGGCAAAACAGTTGCTCAAAAAGGTCGACCTCACAAAGATGGACGGAAAACAGCTCATGAAGCTGCGCCGGAAGATCCAGATCGTCTTTCAGGATCCCTCAAACTCTCTTAATCCGAGGATGCTCGTAAAGAAGATCATTGCCGAACCGCTCTACGTTCAGGGGGTCTACAGTGCCAGGGAAATCGAAGACAGGGTGTTGAACCTTCTCAATACCGTGGGCATGGCCAAAGAACACATGATGCGGTACCCCCACGAGTTTTCCGGGGGCCAGCGTCAGCGGATTGCCGTGGCCAGGGCTCTGGCAACCAATCCCGATTTTGTCCTGATGGATGAGCCCACTTCCGCCCTCGATGTATCTGTACAATCCCAGATCTTAAACCTGCTCATGCGTTTGCAGGAAGAGTACTCCCTTACCTATCTGTTTGTCACCCATCACCTGCTGGTTGTAAAGTATATCAGCAACCGGATAGCCGTTATGTATCTCGGCAAGATGATGGAATTGAGTAATACCAAAGAGCTTTTTGAAAAACCTCTGCACCCGTATACAAAGGCATTACTTTCGGCAATTCCGATTCCCGATCCTGAGACGGAACGCCGCCGTATTATTCTCACCGGCGATGTTCCCAACCCCATTAATCCGCCCTCGGGGTGCAGGTTTCATCCGCGGTGCAGTTACGCCGTTGACCGGTGTAAAAAAGAGATTCCCGTCCTCGAAGAGGCGGGGAAAGAACACTATGTCGCCTGTCACCGCTGGAAGGAAATCAACTGATTTTCTTCCAGGTAAGAAGGCAGATCGAGTATAGTACGCAGTGCGGGCAGATTCAATTCGTTGTGTCCGCCCGTTTCATCGATCAGCAGTATGTTTCCTTCCATATCGCGGAAGGGAACCAGATAGCCCGGGACATCGTCAACCAGGAGCACCCGGGATGCTTCCCTCCCGATGGTAGCGAGAACCTTATTAAAACAGCTCGCGTAGGGTTTTCCGTTGTAATCGTTATAGGTTATATCGAATACGTACTCGAAGAGTTCCTTTACACCCAGCTCCGTGAGAATTCTCTCCGCGTGTTCCGGAGGAGAATTGGTCAGTACAGATTTTCCCACCGGGAGAGAACGGAGCATCCGTACCAGTTCGGGATTGAATTGTATGTATGAACCGATATCCGTGGGGTGAACTTCCTTCATGAATCGTTCCGTTTCGGTGAATCCGTAGCATTGCTGGAGCCAGCGAAGGGTTGTTCCGTAAACGGAAAGATTTTCCCTGCGCAATTCCTGGGCTTTTTCAGGGCTTACCCCAGTTACTTCCGCCGCAAACGCATTCATCCTGTCCCGCATTGCCGGGCCTAATCCGGACGACTCCGGATAAAGGGTGTTGTCCATGTCGAAGAGGATGTAATCTATCATAAGGACCAGCCTACCGGTATGAGCCGGGGAGGTCAAGAACCACCGATGAAGGGGATGCGATCTATAAGACGTTTTTTCTCCGCCGTCGGCATGTCCGGATCTTCTTCGGGTTTTACGGCGAAGTAAGAGAACCGGTTGCCCCGTTGGTCGTACCGCTCACTGGGGTTGCCGGGATCATGTATGGGTGTTCCGTTTACCACAAAATGGTAGACGTATTCTCCCGGTGCGAGATACAGGGTGCGTTCGTATCTTCCCGCCTCTACTTCCCGCATCGGGTACATAAAAGGGTCCCAGGAATTGAAGGTTCCCGCCACCGAGACCTGCTGGTTCGGCCGAGAGGTGTAGACAAAGGTGACTTTCCCGTTGGTGTCGATTAAGGGGTATGTCTTTGTTGTCCCCTCTTCGGGTACCCGGAACCTTGAAAGGGGTATGCCGTGGACATCGACAACGGTGTCGGGGTTGGCAGGGTCACTCATCCATAAGCCGTCTACCACCACCCGGTAGATCAGAGTATCAACGAAAGGGGGAGGAGTAACGGCAAGCACAAATATCTCCGACCCGCCCTCCGGCGTGTACCTCTTGTAGGGGTGCATAACGGTAAAGTCTTCGTACGAGAAAGCCGCGGATACAAACCGGGCAGGTTCTTCCTGTTGATATGTAAATATGACCTTGCCCTCCAGGACAAAGGGTTTCCGGGGACCGGTTGCTTCTATAAACGCAAAGTGAAGCCTGGTGGAGACATTTTCCTGCCCGCTCACCGTGCCCAGGGCGAGAATGAGAATATACAATATCGTCCATACAACACGTCGGTGTATCATGTGTCTACATAACATATCGGAGAACCGGAGTGTAGGCTTGAGACCTTGAAAATTATGTTGTATAGCGCTTTTATTATGTCCGGTGGGTTTAATACCCCGCAGCTTGCGGCGGGGTATGTTGATTGCAAATGCTCAGTTATGGTAGAAAAACTGCCGAAAATCACGTTAAGATATAGATATGCCCAGTCTCCAGGATATAGAACAGTTTAAGCAATATCTCAATTCTCTCGGTAATGAACCGGCTATTCTCGCGGAACGGGGAGAATCCATCCAGGATATACAGCAACCGGAGGAAGGCCTTTCGTCCGATTTGTCGGACCTGCTTGGGGAAGGCGCGGGAGAAGAGCCCGTAGAAGGTGTTGAAGAAGGCGTTGAAGAAGGCCCCGACGAAGACCTGGATATGCTTCCGGCCGATTTTTTGGAAATGCCCGAAGAGGAAGTCCCCGGGGAAGAACCGGTTGAGCAGGCTGCTGAAGAAGCGGGGACAGAGGAAGAAACCTTTGACTTGGGAGGCCTGGAGGAAGAAGCGGGGACAGAGGAAGAAACCTT
>CAYPIQ010000006.1:19467-106540 GCA_964410865.1 uncultured Spirochaetales bacterium
AAACCTTTGACTTGGGAGGCCTGGAGGAAGAAGCGGGGACAGAGGAAGAAACCTTCGAACTGCCAGATGTGGAAGCCGAAGAGGAGGCAGTACCGGCCGAATTCCCGGAAGAAGGTCCGCCGTCGGAAGAGGAGGCAGTGCCGGCCGAATTCCCGGAAGAAGATTTCGGCAATCTCGAAGCCCTGGAGGATGAAGGATTCAACCTCGACTTTGAAGAACTCGGCGAGCACTTCGGTATCGCCGGGGAAGAGGTGGAGGCTGAACCGGTCGTTGCCGGAGAGGCCGAAGCAGGGGGCGTAGAAGACCTCCACGCCGGGGAAGAAGATTACGAAATAGCGGATGATGAATTCGAAGCCGTCAAACAGACCCTCAATACGCTCCCGAGAAACTTGAAACTGGCGATTGAGGAACTCATAGGCGAAAAGGGACTATCAGGAGACAGACTGCGTTCTCTTGTAGCCCTTTTGATTTCCGGTGCATCGGCAAAAGAGATAGCCGCCCTGGTTTCCCGGATTACCGGAAAGAAAATAGAGATCCCCGCCGGATATGAAAGAAAAACCGGTGAAGAATTCGAGGCTGTAAGAGGCACCTTCAGTTACGCCTTCCGGCAGAATATACTGCCGATGCTTCGTATTTTCATTCCCGCCGTATTGGCGGCGCTTCTTCTCATCTGGGTAGGGGTACGGTTTGTATATAAGCCCATAAAAGCCTGGACGCTCTATAAAACCGGTTACGAGGAAATCGCGGAAGAGCGATTTGATTCGGCTAACAGTTATTTTGACCATGCGTATTCGATTCATCAAGTAAAAAAATGGTTTTACGAATATGCGGAAGGCTTCATCGAAGAGAAAAAATACCGTTATGCGGAAGAAAAATATCAGCAGTTACTCGATGATTATCCGGAAGAAAGGGAAGGTCGTTTGAACCTTGCACGATTACAGGGTATGAACCTCGGGAAATACGAGGAGGCTGAGAAACAGCTCGGGATTCTTTTATCGGAAGACCGGTACGACCGGGGAGCCTTGCTTCTTTCGGGAGATATGTATATGCAATGGGCTATTACCGCCCCGGAACACTACGAGGACGCGCGGCTGGCCTATGCAACATTGATAAGCTATTACGGACAAAAGGACGAGTATCTCTTCAGAATGCTGAGATATTTTATCAGGACCGATAATTATAAAGAGGTCATACGGCTCAAAAACAGGTACGAAGCGGCAGAGGATGTGGACATAGACCCTGTCGCTTACGCGGAACTGGGGGGATACCTCATCGATAAGGGCGAATTGGCCGATGTCCGCTCTATCCTGTTCAGGTCTTTGGAGGTAGATGAAACGGTACCTGAGATCCATTACAACCTGGCAAGGCTCTTCAGAAAAAATGAGAATTTTTCCGAAGAAATAACCGCTCTTCATAACGCTATCCGGTATCTGGAGGAAGAGGAAGCGCGCACCCCCGACCGGGAAGGGATGCTGATTGACTCATACACGCGCTTGGGAGAACGGCTGTATGATCAGGAGAAATATCTCGACGCGGAAACCTATTTTCTCAAGGCACGGGAACACTATGAGAAAGCCCTTCGGATGAAACTGCTGTCGCCGAAACCCGAATACGGTCGTATTTATGCCCGGTTGGGGGACCTGTATTATTACCAGGACGGTGATCTCGATACGGCCCGGGTGCTCTATAACCTTGCCGAGGACAATAGATATTCGACCCCGGACCTCGAATTCAAGTGCGGTTATATACAATATCAGAAAGAGGATTTCAAGGACGCCCTTCTCAGATTCTACGACGCGGGAGAAGGTTTTTCCACCGATGAAAACCTCCTGTACGCCACCGGAAACGCCCTGTTTGAACGGGGCGATTTCTTTGCCGCTCAAGGATATTACGACCATCTGATAGATATCCTGGAAAACCGAAAGAAAAACATTTCGCATTTTCTCATAGATGAAAGGCCGGACCACCGTGCCCTGGTGGAAAACCTTATGAAAGTCTATAACAATCAGGGTGTAACGCTGTATAATCTCTCTCTAAAAACAGGGGATAAGACAAAGGTCGGCGACGCTTTGTATTATTTTACAAAATCCATAGAACTCCATGACTCTCTGACCAGGAACCCACAAACCTTGGAAGCGGCTGAATCGGTTAACCTCGCTTTTCTCAACTCCCGGTCAATTCTCTATCCGGTGGGCAATTACAACTTGCAGATTTACAGAGATATCCCGCGGGACATGACTGAACTTTTCTATTGACAGGCCATGTATAAAACCCGTCCTTGAGGGATCCGGATTAATTCATTATATTTAGTAATAGTTGCTCATGCCGCCGCGCGGCAACCGAAGCGATAAAAATAGCCCTGTGCGGCTATTCCGGTGCGGCTATTTTCGTAATAGTTGCTCATGCCGCCGCGCGGCAACCGAAGCGATAAAAATAGCCCTGTGCGGCTATTCCGGTGCGGCTATTTTCGTAATAGTATTTGTTGAATTCAGGATGGAGTTTGTATGATAGATTATGTATTTATTCTTGCCGGAGGGAGCGGAACGCGTCTATGGCCTGCTTCTACCTCTGAAAAACCGAAACAGTTTTTTTCCGTGCGCGGAGATCAATCGCTTCTGTACTTGTCCCTCCGCCGGGCGGAAGCCCTCGAACCGACCGACGGTATTGTTATCATAACGCTGAATGAGCAGCTCAAGGCCTTGGAAGAGACCCTGTCAAGCGAAGGAACCCCGGGTTGCCCCCTCTATGTACTACCTGAACCCTGCGCAAGGAATACGGCACCTGCCCTGGGCACCGCCGCGCTCTGGGCCGCCGAAGGAACAGGAGACAGGTCGCCGGTTATACTCGTTATGACGGCCGATCATCTTATCGAGCCGATAGAACGGTTCACCGAAGACGTTGCAAGGGCGGCGGAACTCGCAAGGGCGGGCAATCTTGTAACCTTCGGTATACCGCCCACGCGGGCCGAGACAGGATACGGTTATATTGAAGCCGGTGAAGTTGCCGGCCCGGGCAGAAAGGTTACGTCCTTCCGTGAAAAGCCGGACGCTGAAACGGCGGAAAAGTTTATCGCGGCCGGTAATTTTTTCTGGAATTCGGGAATGTTCTGTTTTACGGCTGAGAAGTATTTGGCCGAACTGGCGGAACACGCACCGGAAGTGTATAACCGCCTTTATACTCTTTCGGGCACACTGCCGGAGGAAATTAAAAAGCGGGGATATTCGCTTATTATGTCGGGGAAATCTGTTGAAAACATATATGCGTCCCTGCCTTCCATCTCGATCGATTACGCTGTAATGGAGAAAAGTACTCGAAGTGCGGTTGTACAGGCTTCCTTTTCCTGGAATGATGTAGGCAGCTGGGATGTGGTGGCCGAGCTCCTGGAAGGTGAACAACCGGCATGTCCCGTCTTCTCCTCAGGAGCATCGAACAATTTCGTATACGCGGACCTGCCGGTAGCCCTCTGCGGCGTGGATGATCTAATCGTCGTCGTCCGGAACGGCGTTGTTCTGGTATGCAGAAAAGGGGAATCCCAGCAGGTCAAGGCTGTGCTTGAAGAGGTAAAAAAGGGCGGGCGTTCCGACCTTCTCTAAATCTATCTCAATTTCCCGGGCACTTTTCCCTGATGCATCTCATAGATTCAAGACCTCCTCTTTAAATTCTTTTCGCGGTTCAAGCTGGACGACGAGGATTTCGACCGGTTTTAAAAATCCCATTTCTGTATAACCAGGATTATAACAGGGAAACATGCCTCTTTATGATTCGAACGCATGCAGCCGTGTAGAGATGAAAGAGATGTTTTACCTCTCCCTCAAAGGGGGCTATAAGAAATGCTTTTTTATATTCATCCTCTAAGAGCTTGAAAAACTGAGGTCGTTTTTTCTCGAGGTCCGCAAAAATTTCTCGAATGTTGTATCGTTCTTTTACAGCATACATCATGGTCGAACGGAGGGACGAGTAGTATTCGATTTGTTTTCGATACACACCTTCCAGCTGAGGAAGATCGTAATCGGATAACTTTTTCTGAGTAGACGTTGCCGGTTTGGTTTCGTCGGATTTCAGTACAGCATAATAGGTCGTACGGATTTTATTAAGGAGTTCATCAAATATTTTTTTATAATTTTCTTCAAAGGCGGGGCGTTTATCCGGGAGTATGTTGGGCTCGAGACTTTTTTTCTTTTCCAGTTCGTTTCGGTATTGCCGGACCTGCAGGAGAATCGATTTGATTCTCTGGTCTCTTTCCGCTTCCGGTGATTGTTTGGCGCGTTGTTGTACATCCGATAGGATTTCCTGAATCGAAAGATCCTTTTCTTCAAAGAGTCGGCCTTTAGTATCCTCCGGTATCTGTTCGGAAATCCGGAGGGTGCCCTTGGCTATTAACCGCTGGGTTAGGACAATAAAAACTAAAGAGGTGAGAGGAGTGACAAAGGTTGCCGACCGATCGAACCCTTTAGAATCGTACTTGAGGGATTCCATAAAAGTGAATACGGATGAGATAATCCTCTTTTTGTATTCCAGTACTCCGCCCTCGACACTTCTTGTTAAATCCCTGGCCAGGGTCTCCAGATCTTCGGGTGTAAACTCAAAATATTCTTCCAGTGCGAATATATCATCGAAACGTTCTTTTAATTCGAAAATATGTCCCCGGATGAGGGTTTCCAGCTCGGTCATACTAAGTAAATGTATACGTGAATTCGAATTCTATCAATTATAAATTACCGTATAAATTACCGGGAATAGTACTGAATTTCTTGCTATTACCTCCGGTGTTTTATACTATTCCTTAATAGTTGCTCATGCCGTCGCGCGGCAACCGAAAGGATGAAAACAGCCGGGTACGGCTATTCCGGTGCGGCTATTTTTGTATTAGGGGTTGTATTATGGCAGAAGTCGTTAAATCGCATAGTGTTGAAGAAGAGATTTTTCTTGTAGATGATGATGAAACTAACCTGACCGACAAGCATCTGCTATAATGTCGTCGGGAGGCGTACCATGCTGGATGTACTTTCTATACGAAAAAGTGCACAAGAATACCTTCGGTGAATGGTACCGGCCGGTGGAATAGAGAGTGATTGATATTGTTCTTGCCACGGGGAATGAGCATAAAAGGACGGAAATCGGCAAAATTCTGCCGGGAATCCGTTTCTCCCTGCCTTCGGAACACGGTGTATCCTTCAATGTGCAGGAAGATGGGGCGACTTTCTTCGAAAATGCCCTGTTAAAAGCCCGATATCTGTATGATAGAGTCCGGCTGCCGGTCCTTGCGGACGATTCAGGATTATGCGTAGAAAGTCTCGGCGGAGAGCCCGGTATTTATTCCGCCCGGTACGGATCAGCCCCGGGCGGACCTCTGCTGAAGGCCCGGGACCGTAATCGATACCTCCTTACAAAGATGGAAGGCATTAGAGACCGCCGGGCGGTCTTTGTCTGTTGTATGGTTCTGGTCATGGATACATATCGTGTCTTCTCGGCCCAGGAGACCGTGGAGGGAGTTGTCGCCCACACTCCCAGGGGTTCCGGCGGTTTCGGGTACGATCCTGTGTTCTACATACCGGAACGGGAGAAAACCATGGCGGAGCTCACGGAAGAAGAGAAAAACATGATTTCCCACCGGGGCAGGGCCGGCGCAGCCTTGTTAAAGATAATTCAGAGCCTGTAACATGCACGAATTGAGAACAGGTGGATTCTTTCAGCTAAAGCGGGCGTCGGGCGGAATACAAATATCGGCTTTGAACAATACGATACTCTATGGGGAATTTGAAAGCCTTATAAAAGCCCTTGCAAAGATTGACAACACCCTTGCTTCGATCGATAAGAGTCTCGATAATATAGAACAGATAGTGGACGAGCTGTATGGAGAATTCGTGGTAACCAGGCGGATTGAATAGTCCGTTACGGAAGCCGGGTCCCTTTTAATAATCGAGATATTTCTGCTTGTCACCCACTACGAGAAGAACAATCGAAGAAATAAGCGGAGTTGTCACTACGGCGAAAAGAAACCAGAGTAAGCCGTTTCTACCCTTTGACGATGCCCATTTCCCGACCAGCAAGCTGAGTGCAATATTCAGTAACAATCCAAAAAACCAGCCCATATACTTTGCTCCTTATGTATAGAAATTCTAGGACGTGCCTAAAAACTTCCGGATACTAATAAAATAATAACTGTTTAGCCGATCGGAAACCATTATCAGTAGGAACGGATGACATTATAGTCGGTAACTGTTACTATAAAACAGAATCGTCAACAGGGGGACGGGCTTCGAGCCCGATTGATGCCGGCCATGGAAACGAAAATAAAAAAGGCAACCCTTACCAGGAACAGGCTGCTTGCTTCAGCCCGTGAACTGTTTGCCCTCAAATGGTACGAAACAGTGTCCGTAAACAGTATTTGTTCTCATGCGGGTCTCTCAAACGGTATATTTTACCGGTATTTTAAATCCAAAGAAGATATTTTTAGAGAACTCCTTTCTATTTTTCTGGAGGGCTTTAAAAAGGATTTGGAAGGGATATCTGGAGCTTCGGTTTCAGAACGTCTTTCTCAACTGCTGCATGTTATTATCACGGCGGGGATTACGTATAAAGATCTGGTTACCATATTCAGAGAAGGGCAGTACCGGTTCCCGGAGCACGAGAAGTCCCTCCGTACACTCTATGTAGATGCGGTAAGGCGGGTATATGGAAGAGAGATAACCGAGGCGGAATATATCTATATCATATCCGGGGTTCGTTTTATCTCTACACGATCGCTGTACAATAATACACCGGTGGATCTTCCGGTGGTGCAGGAATACATCGAGGGAGGTTTTTTCGACTGCGCACCGAATTTCGAGAAGGCGCTTTTCCGTACATCTCCCAAGGAGCTCGAAAGTGTCGAACCGGAAGATTCCCGGGGAAGGATAAAACAGGCGGCTGTCAAGCTGTTCGGTGAGCTGGGTTATTACCAGGTCCATGTCTTCGAGATCGCCAGGGCGGCCGGATTCTCCGTGGGGACTTTTTACATGCATTTTAAAAGCAAGGAAGCTTGCCTTGCCGAAATAGTACATGACATAGGCAGTAACACAAGGCGGTTTATATCCATTAACCTGGACAGTACATTAAACCGGCTGGAGGAGGAACTGCAGGGCGCATATCTCTTTCTCATGTATTTTGGGAAAAATATTCATTTCTACGATATAGTTAGAGAGGCTGAGTTTGTGGTAAACCCGGCGGTGACGGAGTATTATAATTCCTTTGAAAGGGGCTACGTATCAGGCCTGCGGCAGCTTCGATCAGGGGACCCTCGTACGGCTGCCAACATGCTCATGGGTATATCCCACTATCTCGGGATAGAAGTATTTTTTTCCCAGCGTGTTCAGGATCGATTTGAATTACTGAAACAACTGGGTGTTTTTATGCACGAGGGGATACGGAAATAAGCGGGCGCCCCGCATAAGGGCGCCACTGCCATGATTAGAATTCCACCTTCGGGACGGTCATTGCCTCTTCGGACACCTCGAAATATTCCTTTTCTTCAAAGCCCGCACTGTTGGCAACCAGCGACCCCGGAAAGACCCTTATTTTTGTATTAAATGCCCGTACTCCGTCGTTATATCTCTTCCTGGCAACGGCAATACGGTTTTCGGTACCCGCCAGCTCATCCTGAAGCCTGATGAAATTCTGGTTCGATTTCAACTCCGGATAATTTTCGACCACAACCAGAAGCCTGCTCAGGGCGGAATTGAGTTGTTCGTAACTCTCCGCAGTCTCTCCCACCGATTCCGCACCGGCCAGTCTTGCCCTGGCGTCCGCTATGGCGGTAAAGACCTCCTTCTCCTGTCCGGCGAATCCCTTCACCGTCTCTACGAGGTTCGGAATAAGATCGCTCCGCCGCTGCAGTTGGTTTTCTACCTCGGACCACGCCGAATTGACGACCTCGTCCATTCTGATAATCGAATTCCTGGTTTTTATATACCATCCTGCCAGGATTACAATAATGACAACAATAACAAGAATGGGTACTAGTATACCCGCCGCTCTTTTTTTGCTCATGTAACTCTCCATCTTCTCCTGTATTCTTGATCTCAGAATCCGCGGGAGGCTCCGCCCCCGCCGAAACCACCTCCGCCGAAACCGCCGAAGCCGCCGCCTCCGCCTGAACCGAAGCCGCCGCCGTAGAATCCCCGGCGTCTGGTGCCCATAAAGAGCAACGGCCAGAGAAAAAATCGCCCGCCGAAAATAAACAAGAAGAAGAGGATGGTAATGAGTTCACCCAGGGCGCCACCGGAGTCTTCCCCGCGGCGGCTGTCCTCGTATCTTCTGCTCTCGGACAGGTCATACGAACCGAGTTCCACGCCCGCGTCTTCCGCGATAATACCGGCTACGGCCTGGACACCCTTCAGCATCCCGGCGCCGAAGTTGCCGTTCCTGAACTCAGGCAACATCGATTCATCCATGATAGCCCCCGCAAGACCGTCGGGGATAATGCCCTCGATACCGTAGCCGACCTCTATCCTGAATCTCCGTTCCTCCATGGCAAGGAGGATGAGTACACCGTTGTCTTTTCCTTCTTCCCCGACACCCCATTCCTGGGCAAGTTCTACCGAGTATTGTTCTATTGACGCATACGGGCTGATGGACTCCACCGTGACAACGGCGATTTCCGCACCCGTTTCACGCTGCAGGGCGGATATCAGCCCTTCCATCTGCCGGATGCTCGAATCGTCCAGGACCCCCGCAAAATCGTTGACGTAACCCCGGGGCTCAGGAAACTGTCCCCAGGCGGCCGCAACACAGACCATGAGAAAAAAGATTATTACCGGGCTTTTTTTCCGCATCATAACCTCAGCTCTCATCGGTAAATCTGTCCACCCCGCGGGTCAACTCTTCAAGGCAGTCGATAAGCCTTGTTACCAGGCGGGCCGGATCGAGCTTTTCTCCCGATCTGAATGCGACTAGGTCCCGCAGGGGAGTTGTGTCCACAGTATAGAGCTCCCGGACCAGTTTTATGTTGGCCTCCGTTTCGGTTTCCGAAGGGTCCCGGCCCTGTAACCGGATGAGTCCCTTGAAAATAGCGTTCATGGACCCATACCAGTTCTTCACGTTATTCTTCAGAAGCCGTTTCTTACCCCTGGAAGCGGTCAGGAGCTGTCTTAGAGAGAGAATATTACCCCTCAGGAGGTGTTCCAGCTGATGCCGGAGGTTTTTCGTCGTCAGTGAAAGAGGTTCGGTCTCGTCCGAGCCGTAGATAACCCTGCTTCTGGACCGGATGTCCATGTACTCCATGGGAAATACGTCGGAGGAGTCTTCGAATTCGGTACGACTCAGAATAAGGGGGGTTATTTTGTGTTTTTTTATAAACCGGTAACCGTCTCTACCCAATTTTTCCAGGTCCGCCGGTACGGCTTCCTTAAGTACAACCAATACATTGATGTCCGAGAGTTTCGGGACATAATTCCCGCTCACGTAACTTCCATACAGCATTACCGAGAGGAGTCTGTCACCGAACACTAACTGTAAAATCTTTACCAGATCCTGTTCTAAGCCACTATTTCCGGGTTCTTTCGTCATGGTCCTTCCTTCATGATCCATTTTTTACAATGTACCCAACCACCGAAGGGAAATCAATGAAAAAAATCGAGGTTACAGGATAAAATGTATAATCGAAAGCAAAGTAGTTGAAAAGTACGACAATATTGATTACATATTAGTCTATGGTATTTTCCAAGCGTCTCGTCCTTCCTGTCATAGTAGTTATTTCGTTTATCTTTTTTTTATGCTCATGCTCGATCCGCGAATTGGCGGTGGATTCTTTAGCGGATATGCTGTCCGGGAGTGGCGGCACCGTTTTTACCGGTGATGAAGATCCTGAACTGGTCGGGGACGCTCTTCCCTTTGTACTGAAACTCTACGAGATGCTCCTCTCCGCCTCACCGGATAATGAGGACCTTCTCCTGGCCGCGGGAACCGGTTTTATTTCGTATTCCAACCTGTATGTCCACACGCCCAGCGATATGCTCCCCCAGGAGGAATACCGGAAACAGAAGGATATGCGGCTTCGGGCAAAAAAGCTCTACCTGCGTGGACGGGATTATGTGCTCCGGGGGCTCGAAGTTCGTCATCCGGGCTTCCGGGAGGCCCTGGAATCCGGTGATTTTGAAACGGCTTTGGCAGGATGCACTGAGGCGGACGTGCCTTACCTCTACTGGGCGGCCGCCGGGTGGCTGAGCGCCCTAGGATTCGACGTCCTGGATACCAACCTGATGATTACGGTCCCTTTAGCCTTTGCCCTGGCCGTGAAAGCCCTGTCCCTGGACGAGTCATGGGCACAGGGAACGATCCATGAGCTGTTTATATCCGTATACGGATCCGTCCCGGAGTACCTGCTCTTCAGACCGAAGGCTCCTGAAGGCGGTGATACGGTCAAGGAGTTTTTGGAGCAGTACTACACACCCCGGCTGGGATCGGCTGAAGTCCCGCCGAAGGAGAAGGGCAGGTTCCATTACAACCGGGCCGTGGAACTGGCGGGGGGAATGAAATCCTCTCCGCATATTTCCTATGCCATGGCTTTTGGACGGAAACAGGAAAAACCGGATCAGTTCGTACTTCTCCTCGAGAGAGCTCTTTCCGTCGACCCGGAGGCAAGCCCGGAAAATCGGTTGGCCAATATGGCCAACAGGAGAAAAGCCCTGTGGCTTCTCGAGAACCTGGACCGCTATTTTATTCTGGAGTCCGATAATGAATGGTAGAGCCGGTGGAATTACCGTTTTTTTCTGTCTTGTTTTCCTGGCCCTGTCCGTGCCTGTCGCCTCGCTGAACCTGAAAATCGGCAGTTCTGCACCTGCGGGAACCGCCTGGGACGATGCGCTTATGCAAATGGCCGCCGAGTGGGCCGAGATATCCGACGGCAGGGTTCGTATGATCATATACCCCGGGGGTGTGGCCGGGACCGAAGGCGATATGATCCGCAAGATGAGGATCGGGCAGCTTCAGGGGGCGGCCCTTTCGGGGATAGGTTTGACCAAGATATCGCGGGATATGCTTATCCTGAGCCTTCCGAGCTTCGTCCGCTCGGAGGACGAGCTGAGCTGTCTCCTGGAGGAAAAAAGCGGGGCGTTCGAAAATCTTCTGGAAGAGAAGGGCTTCAGCCTTATTGTCTGGCAGCCGGCGGGATGGATACATTTTTTCTCCAACCGACCCGTGCTGCTGCCGGAAGATCTGATGAGGCTGAAACTCTCGGTAACCGCGGAAACAGCCGACCTGGAAGAAGCCTGGAAAAAGAGCGGCTTCAGGGTTGTACCCCTGGACACCCAGAATATAATGACCGGTCTTCAGACGGGGATGATCGACGCGTTTTACAACCCTCCCGTTATGGCGGCCTCTTACCAGTGGTTCGCCCTGGCTCCCCACATGTGTTCTCTGAAGATAGCGCCGTTGCTCGGTGGACTCGTTATCGATTCCCGCGCCTGGAACAGGGTTCCCGAGGAATTGAGGGGCCGGCTTATCGAAGCCGCCCGGCGAATCGGCGACCCCCTCTATGATGAAATTCAACAGATGGAAAAACGGGCCGTCGGGGTGATGCTGGACAACGGGCTTGTCGTTCATGAATTGACCGACGGAGAAATCAGACGGTGGGAAGACACCTTCCGGAAGGGATGGGATACCCTGGTCGGTGATGTAATAGACAGAAATCTCTTTAACGAGATGAGTACCGTGCTGGAAGAGTATAGAAATAACCCCTAGCGGAGGCGTTCATGACTGGTCGTACGGTGTTACTCGGCATCCTTGTGTCTGTGTTATGCCTTGAATCAGCGGGTGCCCTTACTATAAAAATAGGCAGTTCCGCCCCTGAAGGGTCCCCCTGGGACCTGGCACTGGACGCCATGGCTACAGAGTGGGCCGAGATTACCGATAACCGTGTACAGGTACGGATCTATCCCGGCGGATCGGTGGGGAACGAGGCCGATGTCCTCCGTAAGGTCCGCATCGGGCAGCTTCAGGGCGCGGTTGTTACACTGGGCGGACTCACTTCCATATCGAGCGATATGCTCATTTTCTGTCTGCCGCTTTTTATCCGGAACGACACCGAATTGGATTACGTTCTCGATATTATGCAGCCTGAACTTCTGAATATAATAGAAGACAAGGGTTTCTCCCTTATTGCCTGGCAGACCGCCGGCTGGGTAAGACCCTTTGCGAAGAAACCCGTACTGTATCCGGAAGACCTTAAAGCCTTTAAGCTGGCCCTGCCGATAGATAACGCCGCGTTTATCCAGGCATGGAAATCCATCGGTTATCATATTGTCCAGATTACCAGTAACGAGTATATGACCGCCCTTCAGACAGGTATGGTCGAGGCGCTTATCAATCCACCCCTGGTTACGGCTTCGTTTCAGTGGTTCGCCCTGGCAAATCACATGTGCGAGATAGATCTGGCGCCCCTGGTGGGGGGGCTGGTTATAGATAACCGTGTTTGGTCGAGGATACCGGAAGAATACCGGTCGAAACTGCTTCAGGCGGCCCATGATACTATTTACCCGCTTCATGATGCCACGGCAGGGCTTACCGAGCAAGCCATACGATTGATGGAAGAGAACGGCCTGGTCTCGTACAGTGTGGATGAAGAGGTAATGACCGCGTGGATCACGGACCTCACACGGAGCTACAACAGAATTATCGGGGTAAGTATAGATCCGGATTTTTTCAGCGAAATGGAGGCCCATCTTGAATCATTCCGCAGAGCGACCGACTGAGTCGGTGTCCGGCAGGCAGTTCGGAAGAATCGAAGGTGTATTAGCCGCCGCATCCGTGGCAGCCCTGGTGGTCCTCCCGTTTCTCGAGATTCTTGTCCGGGGTATTTTCAAGACGGGTATCCAGGCCCAGGCCGACTATCTCTATCATCTCGTTATCTGGGTAACCTTCCTCGGGGGGATGATTACCTCCCGGCAGGAGAAACACCTCTCCATATCCCTCGCAGCTCATTTTACCCGGGGCAGGCGTCGTTCGCTTATTCTGGCAGCGGGGGCGTTCATCTCCGCGGCCGTTCTCACAGCCCTGACCTTCAGCTCCCTTTCTTTCCTGCTCATAGCCTTTGATCCCGGTGCAAAGGTAGGGATTTTTCCCATGCAGCTTATCCTCATCATCATGCCCGTCGGTTATTTATTCATGGCTCTCCGGGCGGTGAGAAGTACGGGAATACAGCCCGGTATGAAATGGATAGGGTTGATCGGCTTTCCCGTGGGTATCCTTATGGCCCTGCCGCCGCTGATGAATATTCTCTTTTCTCTGTCCGTCGAGTATCCGGCCCTGCCGGACAGTATGCTGGACGGATGGTACGGGGTTTTCGCCGTTTTTACGCTTCCGGGAATTATACTTCTTATTGTGGCCGCATTTTTAGGGGTTCCCCTCTTTGTTGCCATAAGCGGTATTGCATATCTTCTCTTTGCGCGGCAGTTCGGGGCTATGGAGGTCATCCCGAACGAGGCTTACTCGATGCTCACCGGGCCTTCCATCCCCGCCATACCGCTTTTTACCCTTGCCGGTTACATCCTGTCGGAGAGTAATGCGGGCAAGCGGCTGGTCCGGTCGTTCCAGGGGTGGTTCGGCTGGATGCCCGGCGGTCTCATTATCGCCTCCGTTCTTGTTTGCACGTTTTTTACTACCTTTACCGGGGCTTCGGGAGTAACCATTCTTGCTCTGGGGGCTCTGCTGGCCTTTGTCCTGAAGGAAAACAACATAAGCGAACCGTTTTCCGAAGGTCTTTTGACTGCTTCCGGGAGCATCGGACTGCTGTTCCCCCCCAGCCTACCGATTATTCTCTACGGGGTGGTTGCGGGGATAAGCATAAAGGACCTTTTCCTGGGGGGTATCATTCCGGGGATTCTCATGGTGGCGGCCCTGGCGGTGATGGGTGTTATTCATGCCTGGCGGCGAAAAGTCCCCCTGGTAAAGTTCGATCCGAAAGAGGCGGGTAAAGCCACGGCGGGAGCACTTTGGGAAATTCTCCTGCCGGTTATTATCATTCTTGGATATTTTCTCGGAATCACGACCATCGTCGAAACCGGTTCCATAGCCGTGGTGTATGCCCTGGTTGTCGAGGTCTTTATTCACAGGGATATTCGTCCCCGGGACATATCCCTGGTTTTCTTAAAGAGTATTCCGATTATCGGAGGGGTTCTTATTATTCTTGCCGCTGCCCGGGGGCTATCATTTTTTATCGTGGACGCCCGGGTTCCCATGATGCTTACCGACTGGGTCCAGGCACATATCCAGTCGAAGTATGTCTTTCTCATCCTTCTGAACCTCGCCCTTCTGGTTACCGGCTGTTTCATGGATATCTTTTCGGCCATAACGGTGGTCGTACCCCTCATCGTTCCCCTGGCCGGCCTGTTTGGAATCCACCCGGTCCACCTCGGCATCATCTTTCTCGCCAACCTGGAACTGGGGTATCTCACGCCGCCGGTGGGGCTGAACCTCTTCCTTGCCTCCTATCGTTTCGAGAAACCACTGCCCCAGGTATATAAACGGGTGCTCCCCTTTTTCCTCGTCCTGCTCGTAATGGTGCTTTGTATAACCTATATTCCGGTTTTTTCGCTCCTCCTAGTGCCCTAGGGCTTCCATGGGCGTTACCCCTTTCGAGACCCCTTCGGCGTTTCTGCCCGGTCCGGCGGAGAGCACGTTATTGTTGCGGCCCGTTCCACCGTGGGATTGGTGGGCAGGGAAGGGATGATTCTTAAGAATAACCTGTTACCCGCCCTTGACCATACTCCGGCAGCCGGATGCGCGGGGCTTGCTCTCCCGGCCCTTTAGGCTTCCCGGGGAAGGAGCAGGGGGATCTTTCCTTCCACAGGACGATCCAGGGATATAAAAGTTTCGGTGGACTGAATCTCTTCTATTTTCTGTAGTTTATCCACCAGGAAGTGGTGAAGCCCCCTGGTACTGACGGCCAGAATTTTGAGAAATATGCTGTAGGTACCGGTGGTGTAGTGTATTTCAGTAATTTCGGGGAATTTTTTCAGTTTTTCCATGACCAGTGTATAGTCCCCGGCATTGTGCAGGTTTATCCCGATAAACGCGCACACGTCATACCCCATCTTTTCGGCGTCCAGAACGACCCTGAATCCCTTGATAATCCCCGTTTCCCGCATCTTGTGGACCCGGACGTGTACCGTGCCGCCGGAAACTACCAGCCGCCGGGCGATATCCTGGAACGAAACCCTTGCATCGGCGGACAGTTCGGCAAGAATCTGCCTGTCCAGATTATCCAGTTCATAATTCATACCTGTTTTTCTCCGTTTAGAATATCATATATCTAATGATATATGTAAATTCTTATAAAGTAAATAAAAATTACAAAATATAATATTAAATTCTTGATAAAATTCCGTATATTAGTATATATATCATAATCAACTATTTTGGAGGCTGATAATGACACTACAGAGTAAACGTACCGGCGCGGACATCGGAATTCTGGAAACCGAAGCCGGAATCCTCTTCCTCAAGAGAACCTTCGAGGACAATCTTTCGTCATCCCTTAATCTTCAGCGGATGTCGGCTCCACTCTTTGTTTTGAACGATTCGGGGGTCCAGGACAACCTCAATGGAATCGAGCGGCCGGTCAGTTTCCAGGTGAAGGGGGAACCGGGAAAGACCTTCGAGATCGTCCATTCCCTGGCGAAGTGGAAACGTCTGGCCCTTTCTCAGTACGGGGTGGAACCGGGATACGGCATCTGGACGGATATGAACGCCATCCGGCCGGATGAAGAAACCTTGGATTCCGGGATTCACTCGGTGTACGTAGACCAGTGGGACTGGGAGCGGGTCATGGAGCCCGGAGAGAGAAATCTGGAATTTCTTAAGACCATTGTCAGGAAGATCTACGCGGCCATCCGTGCCACTGAAGCCGCCGTGTGCGTGCGATTCGACCTGGAACCCTTTTTACCGCAGAAGATAAAGTTTATACATACCGAAGATCTGCTGCAGATGTATAAGGGCCTCGATAGAAAGGAGCGGGAAGACCGGGTCTGCAAAGAGTACGGGGCTGTTTTTCTCATCGGTATCGGCGGTGAACTTTCCGACGGCACCATACATGACGGACGGGCGCCGGACTACGACGACTGGACCACCGAGACGGTGGACGGCAGGAAGGGTTTAAACGGTGACATCCTGGTCTGGAATCCGGTTATCGGACGAAGCTTTGAGCTTTCGTCCATGGGAATCCGTGTGGACGCGGAAACCCTGGTACGGCAGCTCGAAATTCGGGGGCTTACAGACCGACTGGAATTACCCTGGCACAAGAAATTAATGGACGGAAGTCTTCCCCAGACCGTCGGCGGCGGTATAGGCCAGTCCCGGATGAGCATGCTCCTACTGCAGAAAAAACACATCGGCGAGGTGCAGGCGGGTATCTGGCCGGAAGATGTACTGGAAGACTGCCGAAAGAAGGGGATAAGGCTGCTGTAGTAGAGAGAATGGGAGGAGGGGGACTCCTCCCTTCTTTTAATTTTCATATAAATGGTGTACAATCCACCCGATGAAAACCCTGGTACTTGCAGAAAAACCCAGTGTGGGCAGAGAACTCGGCCGGGTGCTGAGATGCTCCAAGAAAACAAAGACCTTCATGGAGGTGGACGGCTACATCGTTACCTGGGCCATGGGACACCTGATAGAACTTGCCGATCCGGCTGCCTACGAAGGACGATGGGCGACATGGTCTCTGGATTACCTGCCCATGCTGCCGGAGAAGATGAAGCACAAGGTTATCCGGGGGACATCTGGGCAGTTCAAAGCTATAAAAGGGCTTTTTCCCAGGAAGGATGTGGAACACCTGGTCATCGCCACCGACGCCGGCCGGGAGGGTGAGCTGGTAGCCCGATGGATTACGCGCCTGGGCGGATGGAAAGGCCCGATTTCCCGGTTGTGGATCAGTTCCCAGACCGACGCGGCCATCCGTGATGGATTCACCCGCCTGAAACCGGGCAAAAGGGTCGTCAGTACCAGGGATGTTTCGGACCATCATGCCCTTATTCCCACGGAACAGAAGGTGAATGTTTCCCGGTTCAATCCGGAAGAGCGGGCCCTAGGGGAGATGATTATCCGCCGGTTTATCGAGGCCCTGATGCCCGATTACCGGTACCGCCTTAAAACGGTGGTCGTCGAAGCCGCGGTTACCAAGAAGAATAGACACGTCCGAGAGACGGATTCATGAAAAAACCAACGGCAAAGGAAAAAGCCATAAGCAGAAAGTTGATGGATACATACAGTGATCATTCGAAGGAAACGTCTACCTTTGCTGATCTTTTACAGGAATCGATGAGAAGAAAAGAATCAAAAGGGGAAAAAGAGTCATGAGAAAAAGATTAACACTTCCATTAAAGGTAAAACTCGTACTGTTATCAATTTTACCCTTCGTTGCCTTTATTACCTTTGGTGTTCTGACAATACGTACCTCCCTTCAGGATCTTGCGATTATCGAAAAAATGCAGCTGAATGCCGATTTTATTGTCAGGAATGCCGACTACGTCAATGCTCTCCAGAGGGAGCGATTACTCAGCCAGAATTATATCGCCGGCGGAATTCCCTATTCGGAGGTAGCCGAAGCAGTCCGGGAAACGGACGCCAAGGCCGAAGATTTTTCCACTGCCTTGGAAAGGTCCGAACTTCCCGCAGCCATCAAGTATGTAGGCAAGAGTGTTTCGGGCAATCTGGAGACCCTGAGGAAGGAGATAAAAAACAAGCAAACCTTAGGCAGTATCTCCGTTTCCATCGGCTACAGCGTCGTTATCGAAGGACTTCTCCAGCTCAGCCAGGAAGCCGTGCGCCAGGAGACAATCGGCAACATAGGAAAACTTTTTTCCAGCCTTACTATTATGCAGCAGGTGCAGGAATCGGCAGTCCAGTTTCGTGGATACTGCATGAATCTCTTCTCCGAGGAGCGGCCTGCCACGGTAACCGAGGCGATGATTATTATCCGGAATATTGATAGTATAGAGCTGAATTTTAAAAGCCCCGGTCTGGTCTTGTCCGAGGAATCGAGGAATGAAGCCCTTGCTCTTACCGGAAACAAAGCATGGAAAATGTTGGAAAAAGTTTTTATTGATATACTGGAGAACTCTTACACCGGAGATTATGCTACCGATCCGGAGGATTTCACCGGGAAGTGCGACACGATCATACATACGGTTAATTCGATAATAGAAGGGGAGATAATCCATTTAGAGACACAGCTTGATGAGGTTAAAACGGGTATCCAACGCTTATTTCGTGCGGTTGTAATAGCTATCCTCGGTATCCTGGCGCTCATCCTGGTGCTGTCGATTGTTTTTATCCGAGGTATTACCCGGCCGATCCGGGCGGTGGGCCGGTCTCTCAAGGCGATAGCCGAAGGGGAAGGGGATCTGAGCATAACCGTTGAAAAAACCTCCCGGGATGAAGTAGGCGACCTGGCTGGCTATTTTAATCTCTTTACCGACTCCCTGAACCATCTTGTCAGGGAAATAAAACATGAGGCGGCTACTCTACTGGATTTAGGCGATGACCTAGCCCGGCAGATGGGAGAGACCGCGGCATCACAGAATCAGATTTCAACGACCATAAACAGTATTCGCCGACAGGTGGAGGTGCAAAACCGCAATGTTGAAGATTCATCCGGGGCAATGACGGAGCTGGCGGCAAGTCTGAATGATCTTACGAAAAAAATAGACAACCAGGCCGCCGTGGTAAGCGAGTCGTCCGCCTCCGTCGAAGAGATGATATCGAATATATCGGGGATTTCAAAATCGAATAAAACCGCGGCACAGTACGCGGAGAAACTGGTTTCCGCTGCTGAAGAGGGGCGGGTCCATATGGACAGCGTTGTCTCCGAGGTAAGAGATATCGCCGTTCGCTCGGAGAATCTCCAGGAGGCAAACGACCTGATTTCAGACATCGCATCACAGACCAACCTGCTTGCAATGAACGCGGCCATCGAAGCGGCCCACGCAGGGGAACATGGCCGGGGATTTGCCGTAGTAGCCGACGAGATACGTAAATTGGCGGAGAACTCCTCCGAACAGTCCCGGAGTATCCTCGAAAACCTGCAGGCCATCATGTCGGTTATTAATAAGGTTGTAGATACGTCCCTGGAGGCAAGCGACAGGTTCGAGACCATCCGTGGTATGGTGCATGAAGTGGACAGGATCGAGAAAGAAGTGGACGGGGCCTTGACCGAGCAGAATACGGCCGGGTCCGAGGTCCTCGGCGCTCTTGGAGAGATGAACAGCCTCACTGTACAGGTGCGGGATTACGCGAAATCGATGAATGAGAAGAGCAAAACCGTGGGATCATACATGGATACGCTGCGGGAGCTCTCCATCCAGCTGAAACAGGGTATGACCGAGATACTCTCGGGAGCACAGCATATCGGTGAGGCGGTGGAGAGAGTCCAGGATTTGAGCCGTGACAACCGGGAAAGCATAGACCGGGTGGTTGAAAAGATATCGGTATTCAAACTGAAGGAATAACCTGTCTCTTAAAGATAAGCCTAACCGGGCAACGGATTGACGAGCCGGTGATTTTTACACTTTTCTTTTCACATAAGGCGATCTATACTTAAAAGGGAGTCGACCCTCGACCGCCGGCTCGGTAACCTGAAGGGGTGTCACTCCCAAATCTGAGCGCTCCGTCCCGGCGGTCCGCACGAAAGACTGGTCCCGGGCTATCGAACACGCCGGCTACCCGCGCTAAGCCGTTCCCCGTCCCTATTTTGGTCCCTTCTGGAAAAGGGAGGTGGTGAACATTGATACACCCTCCCGGCAATGGTATAGTTACAGGACCGTTAAAGTACATCACGGGATAACCGTCCGACGGTTGTCCCGGGGAAAGGAAGCACCATGCACAGACTCTCAGATTTTTCCTGCGGCCACGCGAAACCGGTTCTCTTGATCATCTTCATTCTCACGCTGTTTTTCGCTTATTTCGCCGTTCACATCAGGGTAGACCCGGACGTAACCGACATGCTCCCCTCCGATGAGAAGATGGCCGAACTCGAAGACGTTGCCCATGAAGAAAGCGGCCTGGGAACCCTGGTGGTCGCGGTAGAGAGCGAGGACCCCTTCACCCTCGAGGGGCTGAAGGCTTTCTCCCGGGCCCTGGAGGAGATAGAGGCGCTGCCGGGGGTGCTTCCCGGTCTTCACCCCTTTAATTTTCTCTCGTTCGAGCGTGTCGGCACGAAGATACAAGTCAGCTATTTCACCGAAACCCGGACAGCCCCGACGAACGTCTCCGAACTCGAACGTTTCAAGACCCGGGTCCTCTCCGACCCCTTTGCCTCGACGGTGGTTGTATCGGAAAGCGGCAAGATGCTCGCGGCCATCTTTCCCCTGGCGGAGATAGCCGATCCGGGAGAGACTGAGAAGATCCGTACCATCCTTGACGGGCTCGAACCCTATTTCAAGGTGTACGCCACCGGCGACAACCTCTTTACCCAGCGGATGACCGCCTATATTTTCGACGACCTTACGACGCTGCTCATACTCTCGGGTGTCCTCCTGCTCCTGTTCTACTTCATCGGGTTCAGGTCACGGCGGGCCATGCTTCTTCCCCTGGTTCTCATCGCCGTAAGTATGGTCTGGACCCTGGGATTCATGCATCTCCTGGGGTTCACCATTTCCATGGTCAACATCATCCTGCCACCCTTGCTTCTGACCATCGGGAGTTCCTATACCGTTCACGTTCTCAACGCCTTCTACCGGGAATCGAAGACCGAGATGGAGGCGCGGGCCTGGATAGCCGAGGCGGTCTCCCGGGTGTCCCAGACGATCTTCCTAGCCGGCCTGACCACCATCGTCGGATTCTCCAGCCTTCTCATGACCTCCACCGAGCAGACCCGGCAGTTCGGCGTTTCCATGAGCTTCGGCATTTTCGTGTGTGTCTTCTTATCCCTTACCTTCCTGCCGGCGGCCCTTTCCTGCATGCCTTCTCCGAAGGAGTTCCAGAAAAAACACGTAACCGAGGGATTCATTACGCAGTGGATGGGACGCCTGAGTTACCGGGTGTTGAAGAGAAAAACTGTCCTGCTCGTCCTCTTCGCGGGCATGGTGGTTCTGTTCATACTGCTGCTGCCCGGCCTGCAGCACCAGAGCGATTACATGGGCTATTTCCCCGACGACGACCCGCTCATACAGGATACCAATTACATACTCACCAATCTCGGCAGCTCCCAGCAGGTATACGTCACCCTCGATGCCCCCGGGGGGCAAAAGAACTACTTTCTCAGGCCCGAGGTGCTCGAGCGGGTAAGCGCGTGGGAAGAACAGATGCTCTCGAACCCGGACGTTGTATCGGTGAACTCCTTTACCGGCTACGTTCGGGGACTGAACAGGATCATGTTCGGTGAATCCAGGGTCCCGGAACAGAAGGGGCTCATTCTTACGCTGGCCCGCTACTTCAAGATCATGATGCACATGGATGAGAACAGCAGCCTGGCCTTCCTTTCGAACGACGACTTCTCCCGCATAACCTGCTCATTCAGGGTATTCAACCACGAAAACGGGAAATACCTCACCGAAGAACCCCTGAGAAACTTAACGACTGCTATGCAGGCATCGATGGAAGAACTGCTCCCCGAAGAGATAACACCGGTAATCTGGGGCAATTCGCTGAAATTCCTGAGGCTCTCCGATATCCTGAACCGAGACCAGGCGACATCGACCCTCCTGTCCCTGGTCATCATTTTCCTGATAGCCGCGGTGTTCTTCAGGTCTCTCCTGTACGGCGCCATCGCCCTTATTCCCATTCTCTGCGGCGTCATGATCAATTTCATCGTTATGGTATTGGCGGGCATTCCCCTGGATATGATTACCCTGATGGTCTCCAGTGTTACCATCGGTGTCGGGGTGGACGACGCGATTCACTTCCTCATCCAGTTCAAACACCAGGTCTCGCTACACGGCCCCGACCGGGAAAAGGTGTTTCATGAAACCTTCATAGTAACCGGAAGACCAATACTTCTCACCACCGTCACCATCATGGGAGGGCTCATCGTATTCGTCTTCAGCAACTTCCTGGCTATAACATACTTCGGTCTTCTGCTCTGTCTCACCCTCTCCTCTACCCTGCTGGGAACACTCTTTATTCTCCCCTCCTTCTGTTCCCTCTTTATAAAAAAAATGGTATAAATCGGACTATTGTGATAACATAATGATGGGGGTGCATACATGAGATTCCGCAGCAGAGTAGTATACAGGGCCCTACGAAATGTCATATCCGTTGCCGCGAGAATTTTCCTCCGGGTGAAGGTCCGGGGAACGGAAAACCGCCCGCCCGGGGCAAAGATATACGCGGTGAACCATCCGACGGAGATAGACATGTTCCCGGTGTTCGTGTTTACCCGGGACTTTATCCATACGATGATCAATCCATACATCTTCGATATTCCCGTGCTTCGAACCATCCTGCGCCTGACCGAGCAGATCAAGATCCGCAGGACGATTCGGAAACATGAAACAATCGAAGAGGCCCGGCGAATCCTCCAGCGGGGAGAAGCCCTTCTCATTGCGCCCCAGGGCGCACGGGTGAAATTCGACGAATACCCGAGACCCAAGAAGGGAGTCGTGCGTCTCGCCCTGGAAAACCGGGTGCCCATCATTCCGGTAGGTATAGGCATTCCCCGGAACAAGATCCGGATCAAGAAGATATTCTTCAAGGAAGAAAAAGTATACCGTAACGCCTACTACCCGAGGTTCAGGGCCCCCTACGGTATCGTTTTCGGCAAGCCTATCTCCTTCGAAGGCTATTACGGGAAAAAGATCGACAAGGAGACAATGCAAAACCTGGCAAACAAGGTCATGGATGTCATCTACAGACTCCAGGGCGAAGCTGAAGAAATGCTGTCGAGCTGAATTCCACGTTCCAAGGAACCACCATGAAAGAAGATATTGTTATTGTAGGCGCCGGCCTGTCGGGGGCGGTTGCGGCGCGTGCCTGCGCCGAAAAGGGCCGGAAGGTCCTGATCGTCGAGAGACTCGGGCACCTGGCCGGTCACTGCTACGATTACCGGAACGACGCCGGTATTACCGTTCACACCTATGGACCCCACATATTTCACACCCTGGACAGGGATATCTGGCGGTACGTTCACCGTTTCGCGAATTTCAGACCCTACCAGCACAGGGTCATGAGCTACGTGGAAGGACGCCTGGTCCCTTTTCCCATTAACCTGGATACGATAAACATTCTCTTCGGGAAACACCTGGAGAGGGGAGATCTCGATACATTCCTGAAAAAAGAGGTCGCCGGATCTTCCTACAGCCCCGGGGCCGATAATTTTCGCGACGCCGTGGTATCCCAGGTCGGGGAGCAGCTCTACAGCCTTTTCTTCGAGAAGTACACGATAAAACAATGGAACCGGGATCCCCGGGAACTGTCGGCCGATATTGCACGGCGAATTCCCGTCCGGGACAACCGGGATACGCGATACTTTTCAGACCCCTACCAGGGCATTCCCGTCGGAGGGTACACGACTATGGTAAAAAACATGCTCGACCATCCTTCGATATCACTCCTTCTCGGGACGGACTATTTCGATATTCAGGACGAGTTGGACCCGGTACTGACGGTGTATACCGGTGAGCTGGACCGGTTCTTCAATTACGAATACGGAAAGCTGGAATACAGGTCCCTGGAACTCGAGTTCGAAACCCACGATACCGAAAGATACCAGGAAGCCGCGGTTATCAACTACCCGAACGATTACGACTGGACAAGGATAACCGAGTTTAAATACTTCCTCGGGGAGTCCTCGGAGAAAACGACGATCTGCAAAGAGTATCCCAGGGATACCGGCGAGCCCTACTACGTGGTACTTTCCAAAGATAATATCGAGAGAAGAACAGCCTACATGAACCGTGTGGAAGCACTGGAAAAAGACCGGACCCACCTGTTTATCGGCAGGCTTGCCGAGTATACCTACTATAATATGGATGCCGTCATCAAGCGCAGCCTGGAGAAAACCGGGGCTTTTTTCTCCTCCTGAACCTGTTTCTGGTTCAGCCCTTTCCGGCCCGGTCTTTCAGGATATCCCGGTACCTCAGGATCACCTCATCCGCTACCGTTTCCCAGGACCGGTAGAGGGTTTTCATTGCCCCGCGGCCGGCGGTTTCGACAAGACCCGGATTCTCGAGGCAGTGCGCGAGCACCGCGCTGAAGCCTTCCGGATCGTTCTCGGACAGAATGCCGTTTACGCCGTCTTCAATGCCCTCGGCAGTTGTAGCACCCCGGATGAAGACACAGGGCAGCGAAAAGGCCGCGGCCTCCCGCATGACCAGGCTTGCCGTATCGTAGAGTGAAGGAAACATGAAAAGATACGCCAGGGCGTAAAGGGCCTTTATGATCTCCCTGTCGCGAACGACTCCGAGAAAACGCACCCTGTCTTCCATACCCAGGGATGAGACGTACTTCTTCATTTCAGGAAGGTCCGGGCCGGTACCGACGAAGAGCATGTTGACATTCTTCCCGCTCCTTTTCAGTATCGCAAGGGAGTCGAGCACAAGGGCGAGGTTTTTCCCCCACCGTTGCTGGCCGATGTAGAGAAACACCGGATCGTCGTTCTCCAGTCCGGCGAACTCTTTTCCCCTGTTCCTGTATGCCGTGTATTCCTCCAGTGCCGGTACAGCCATATCGGTGCCGTTTTCCATAACCTCGATATTCCCGGTATATCCGTATTCTTCGAGGACTTCTTTCGTTTTTTCACTGGGCACCCAGACATAATCTACCGCTTCGTAGTAGGCCACGACTTTCCTGAGGGCCGGTTCAACCAGTGAATCCATTTTAAGGACCTTCTTGAAATCTTCACGGTACTTGCTGTGAAAGGTGGATACTATGGGTATATTGCGTTTCTTGGCGATATTCAGCGCCAGGTGCCCGCTGACAAAGGGACAGTGGCTGTGCACTATGTCGAAGGGGATGTCCTTAAGACGCCGGCAGAAAGAGGGGCTCAGAAAAGGCACCCCCACACGGTAGGGCTTCATGGCCGGCAGGGTGAAAGAGGGAAAACGGAGCAGGTCAAAGGGGTCGTCGTCGACATATCCCGGGACCTTGAAACAGACCATGGTACTCTTCCCGTATTTCTTATCGAGCCAGTAGGCGTAATTTCTCGCTACCAGGGCTACACCGTCTATAACCGGTGGGTATGAATCGTTGAACTGTCCTATATGTAGACCCGGTGTACTCATTAGTTGCTCCTTGTGCCTGTCCCGGCGGGTATGGCACCCCGACCCTCACACATATCGGCGTGTTATTCCAGTTCATCCCGCCGCCGGGGAGGGATGGGCGGAAAACTCTTCGCGGCTCAGTTTGAGGATACGTCCTTTCTTCTCTTTACCAAGGTGTAGAAATGTGTTTTTTTCCATTGGTATGATTCTTCTAATAAATTTTATCCCTTTTCATTGTTTTTATCAACACCGGGAGTGACAGCCGGCGTGTATTTATGGACAGGAAAATTCTCGAGGCCGCTCATGTTACCGGGACCCTGCAATCGGGAAAAATAGCCGGGCATATCGCGGTTACGCATCGAAAAGGTACAGTATGAAACCCGGGGAAGGTGTCCAGAACAAACTCCGGTCCGATAATCTACAGAAGGGGGACGATTATTTTGCAGAGAGCGTTTCGAAGACGTAGGGGGAACGAAACACCCCGGAAAAACTCGGCGGTTATCTCCGTGCAGCTGGTACAGTCGAAGGTAAATCGTTCATCCAGTTCGGAAACAAGAGACGCGTCGTACAGCACCGCGTCCATTTCGTAGTCGATCTGCAGGCTCCGGACGTCGAGGTTGCAGCTCCCTACAGCCGCTATCTCCCCGTCGGCGGATATCGTCTTGGCATGGAGAAACCCGGCGGTATACCGGAATATCCTCACACCCGCTTCAAGGAGGCTGGGAAAATAATTCTCCGCCACCCAGAAGGGTACGCGCTTGTCGGGAACGCCGGCGATCATCAGGCGGACATCCACCCCCCCGAGGGCGGCCGTTTCCATAGCGCTCAACACGCTTTCATCGGGCACAAAATAGGGACTCTGGATAAATACCCTCCTGCGAGCCCCGGTCAACAACGTTATATAGAGCTTTCTCAAGATATCCCAGCGGGAATCGGGCCCGGAACACACGATCTGGACCGGTACACCGGGTTCAACATGAAGAACCTCCGGGACCTCCAGTGTCTCTGTAACGGCCCCACCACTATTGCTCCAGTCCGCGAAAAAAACAGCTTCCATAACGGACACGCAGTGTCCCGTCATTCTCATATGGGTGTCCCGCCAGGTGGTGAAACGCCTGCCTCCCGTTATGTATTCATCACCGACATTCATGCCGCCGGTATACCCGATCCTGCCGTCGATGACAACGATTTTTCTGTGGTTACGGTAATTGACGAACCGTCTGCGTACGACACTCCTGGGGTCGAGAAAATATCGGTGTTCAATGTTCGAAGCCTTCAGCGCCTTTCTGTATGCCCGGGAGAGGGTGAAGAAGCATCCCACTCCGTCGAACAGGAGCTGCACCTCCACGCCTTCCCGGACCTTCGCCTCCAGGAGATCGAGGAGCCGACGGCCGAGATTGTCGGAACGCCAGATGAAATACTCCATGCGGATCGAATGCCGGGCAGCCTCGATGTCGTTCAGAAGGCTTTCGAAGTGATCCGCCCCGGAATAATGGAAGACGACTTCGTTCCCCATGGTTATGATCGAATGCCCCCCGTTGAGCAGCAGAAGGAGGTTCCTTCGAACATTTCCGTCCGTCTCCAGTGCTCCTTCGGCGATGAACGAACTCTGGGCCCGATGGATCTCCGAAAAATGCTGGAGAATGAGGTCTTCCGGCAGGGTCTTAACGATCTTCGTCCCGTTCCTATCCAGGCCGAACAGGAGATACAGGAGAATTCCGGCATAGGGCAGGAAATAGATAGTCAGGAGCCAGGAGATGATAATCTGGCTCTGCCGTTTCTTCAGGAGAATCTGGACCGTAACGAGAACCACATAACAGATATAAACGATCGAGAGTATTAAACCCAGTCTGCTTCCACTCATATCCGCTTCCTGTATTCATCACCCCCGGGTTAGGGTGTAGACGGTACCCCGAAAAGATTCCGCCCATTGTATCAAGGGCCCTTCGGATTGTACATAGATCAGAGCCGGATAGGAAAGAGAAGATCCATGGGGGGATTATTTTCATCGATGCTGGAGTAGCCCTTTTCCAGGATCCGCAGAGAGATGCGAATGTTGAAAAGCGCTATGATCGGCCGGCCCCGCATTCAGTTTTCGTCAAGCTTTCCACCACCGCCCGGTACGTATCAGTCAGGTCACCTAGGTTTTTTTCAAACAACCGCATCGACTCTTCATCCCGACTGAAGAAAATGCACGGCACCCTGTTCAGGGTATGGTTCCCGGTGGTGATGTCCTCGGCGTTGCCGTGGTCGCTGACGATGAGCACGGCGTCCCGTTCCGGGTCGATTCTCTCAAGGACGCCGCTTAAAAAGCGGTTCAGTGTGTCCACGCAGGCGGCAATGTTTCCTCTGTCCCTTTTGTGACCGTACTTGTCCGTCATGAAATACTCGAAGATGATAAAATCGTACCCCTCCCAGGCGGCAAGGAGTCGTTTCGCGGCTTCTTCAGGGGTGATGATGGGGATGGGGAAGCCCCTCTGCTTTGCGAAATCACCGGTTATGTCGGCAAAAACAGCCCTTCCGGCGGTAAAATCCTCCGGAAGTCGAAAGGGAACCTCCGCCGCCTTGATTGTAAGCGTGGTGGCGGAAAACATGTTCCTTCGGCGCCTGGCCCGAGCCTGGAAGTACTCCCTTGAATAAAGGTTTGCCGAGGTCACTTCTTTGCCGTGTTCCCGTAATACCCTCATGATGCTGTGTTCGGCTATAACCGGCAAAAGCCGCTGGTTGGGAAAGGCTGTTAGATGGAAGCCCAGCAGTTCCGGGGCGTTTATGCCTGTGAACAGGGAGGTTTGTCCGGTAGCCGACTGGGGAATACCGTCGACGCCCAGAACGGCATCGGTGGGTATAATGACGCCACCGGGGAAACGAACGGGTTGGTCTATTTCGCAGAGGGATAAGCCGGTAAAGGGTTTGAACAACCCGGTTATCGGATTTACCCCTTCTTTGCACCGGCCTAGGCCGATACCGTCTATAAAAAAGTAAAATAGTCGGCGTATCATGAGGTAAAGTCCGGTTCGCCGCTGCCGGGATACAGGTCGTAACCGTCCTGGTCCGCCGCGATGACTGCCACCCCGGCATCGGAGAATGCGCGGATAGTGTCAGGATTTACGGATTTTCCGGTTATGATAAAGTCGACCTCTTCCAGTGTGGCGAGTTTCCTCAGGGCTGTGCGGCCGAGCTTTTTGTGGTCGGCACAGGATATCATTTTTCGTTTGACCGCCGCTTCTTCCATGGACCTTTCGCTTAAGCCGGTTTCAGCGGATACCCCGTCCAGGGAAAGAAACAGTCTGTCGGCATGGATGCCTGAAAAAAAGTCTTCCGCCGGAGGACCGGTACAGGAGTCCCCGGGCCCATGGACTATGCCCCCGGAAAGAATTACCGTAATGGACGGACGACCTTTCAGGATGCCCGCCACCTTCAGGGATGAAGTAATAACCGTAATATGACTTTTTTTCGTTAGTTCCTCCGCCATGGGTATACTGACCAAACCCGAATCCAGGATAATCGTCTCGCCGCTCTGAACCCTGGAAGCGGCCGCCGCCGCCATGGACAGGTGCTGCGAAGTTATTTCGGAGACCGGCTCCGCACTCTGACCTGTTTCCTCTTTTAATACGGCTCCACCCTCTGTCCTGGGACAGAACCCCTGCTCCTCCAGGCGGATAAGGTCTCGCCGGATGGTATTCTCCGATATATCCGGAAGGCGACTGAACTCCGATACCCGGACGGCACCCCTTTCCAGAAGAATAGATCGTATCTTTTTGTGGCGTTCGAGCTGGAGGGGTTTGTGTTCATCCGCCGGCATACAAGGAGTATAGGCTAAAAGGGTAAAATGGAGCAAGGAGTATGGTGAAACATGATGCAATGGAGTGATAAATAATGAAAAATGCTTGATAAATGCTACTATATATTTGTTCATAATCACCATTAAAGGAGGAATGACCATTATGAGGTCCTCGCCGGCGTCCGACCGGATATCGTGCTCTGGCGAAACAGCGAATATATCAAGGATAACGAGATTAGCCTGGAGGCGATGGATAAGGCTCTGGAGGATCTTCGGCGACGCGTGGGTGTTTCGACGGATAGGTATAATGATATTTTCCGGGCATATGCCCGGGATCATTTTTTACCTCTGCCCGGGGGTGCTTACCTGCGCCGGGATGAGCTGCAGGTAGTACCCGGAGTATTGTTTTTGTGGTCCTTCGGATGGAAGCTGAACGTTCTGTCCGCCGCCGAAGAGGAAGCGGTGACCCTGGGGTTAAGGGTTACCTTACTCAAGACGGTTCTCATGGGCCTGGCCGCGTATATAACTTCCCTCTGCGTTTCCGCCGTGGGGATTATCGCCTGGGTGGGGCTGATTATTCCCCATATTGCCAGGATGCTGATCGGTCCGGATCATCGGCGCCTTATACCCGCGGCTTCCCTCCTGGGAGCCGTGTTTATAGTATTCTGCGACACCCTTACCAGGGTACTTACCGACGGAGAGATACTAATTAGTATAATTACCGCGGTTACCGGCGCCCCGTATCTCTTCTTCCTGATACGAACCAACAGGAGAATCGGTTTTGCTTCATGAAAGAAGTCTTCGACTCGAAAACTGCACTTTTATCTATTCCAACGGAACTGCAGCCGTAGTACATACATCGGGGTAATTCCCCGCCGGCAGCCTTACCGCCCTGGATGTTCACCACCAGCTCGGTATATGGCGGCTCCTGGGGGACCGGCGGACCGGGATTAGCACCAGGGGGGCTAAAATATAGACACCAAAATTTAAAGATTTTTAAAAAATTCGTTATTTAATACTTGACAGAAGGCTCTTTTCTCTTTAATGTTTCTTCTAATAGTAACGTTTCTATAAATAGAAACAATCAGACGGAAATTCCGTCACATTACTACGTACGAGGAGGATTTGGATGTCAGTCAAAATATTTTTACAGGAAGACGAGATGCCGAAGAAATGGTACAACCTGGCTGCAGATCTGCCCCACCCCCCGCAGCCCCCGCTCGGTCCGGACGGGAACCCCATCACCCCCGATATGCTCTCGGCGGTATTCCCGATGAATCTCATTGAGCAGGAGGTGAGTACGGAGAGGTGGATAGATATTCCGGAAAAGGTCCTGGAGATTCTCTATCGCTGGCGTCCGAGCCCCCTTCATCGGGCAACATTTCTTGAAGAAGAGCTGAAAACACCTGCGCGAATTTATTTCAAGAATGAGAGCCTGTCCCCGGCGGGGAGCCACAAGCCAAATACGGCGGTTGCCCAGGCGTACTACAACAAAGAATTCGGAATTAAGAAGCTCACCACCGAGACCGGTGCAGGACAATGGGGTAGTGCCCTGGCGTTTGCCTGTGCTCTTCTGGGGCTTGAGTGCAAGGTGTATATGGTACGGATCAGCTATGACCAAAAGCCCTTCAGAAAGCTGCTGATGCAGACCTGGGGAGCCACGTGTATTGCCAGTCCAAGTGATCAGACACAGGCAGGCAGAGATATCCTGGCAAGGGATCCGAATACTCCGGGAAGCCTGGGTATAGCCATCAGCGAGGCTATTGAAGAGGCGGTCTCCGACCCTTCCGGGCAAACGAGATACTCCCTGGGAAGTGTTCTGAATCATGTCATGCTGCACCAGTCGATTATCGGACTGGAGACCAAGAAACAGCTTGAAAAATTCGGAGAAAGAAAAACCGACATAGTTATCGGATGCGCCGGGGGCGGAAGCAATTTCGCCGGCCTTGCCTTTCCTTTCCTGGCGGATAAAATCGCCGGTGACGAGGTGACCGTAATACCCGTTGAACCGACCTCATGCCCGACCATGACCAGAGCCCCTTATGCTTACGATCATGGTGACGTGGCTAAAATGACGCCCCTTCTGCCTATGCATTCCCTGGGGCATGAATTCATACCGCCTCCTATTCACGCCGGTGGATTGAGATATCACGGTATGTCCCCCCTGGTTTCCCAGGCTATTATGGAAGGTCTCCTCGAGCCGAGGGCTTTACACCAGCTCGAATGCTATGAGGCGGCGGTTACCTTTGCCAGAACAGAAGGCATTGTTGTTGCACCGGAAACAAGCCACGCGGTGGCGGCAGCCATCCAGGAGGCGAAGAAAGCAAGAGAAGAAGGTAAAGAAAAGGTTATTGTCTTTAATCTTTCCGGTCACGGCATGTTGGACCTGGCGGGTTACGAAGCCTATTTCCAGGGCAAACTCCACGATTACGCCCTGCCGGAGGAAGAATTGGCCAAATCTACCCGGATACTCGAATCGTATCCGAAGCCCCGGGTACCGGTGGGAACCTGAAGTGGTTTTAGAATCCTATGATAACCTGATGACCTACTGCAGCATGCTCGGTCATCAGGTGCCCTTTTCCTATTGCAGGAGACCCGGGAGCAACACACCCTGTTCCTGGATTTTTAGCTGCCGGCGCGGAGCGATTCCGGAAGTAGCGTTGTGCGGATACCAGGAAGCCTGTTCCTCCTCAAGGCCGAAGAAGAGCCGCATGGACATGATCCTTCAGGCTGTAGAATTGGCAAAAAGCCGCTAGAGCGAAATTCAGCCGGTGGGGATTAGCGGGAACCGGTTCGGCACTCATTATTCATGTCCTAGGTCTCATGAGGGACCGTCGGTCGCTTATATCTCCATCTCTTCGGTTATCTCGGCTTTTTCGAACTGCAGGCTGTACAGGCGATGGTAGAAGCCCCCGGCGTCCATGAGCGTTTGGTGTGTTCCTTCTTCGATAATACGGTGATTGTGCAGCACAATAACCTTGTCCGCGTTTTTTATAGTCGACAGGCGATGGGCGATAATAAAACTCGTCTTATCCTCCATAAGGCGGGAAAGCCCCTTTTGAATACGTTCTTCGGTAACACTGTCGACGCTGCTCGTTGCTTCATCCAGGATGAGAATTCGCGGGTTGGACAGCACCGTCCTGGCGATAGCCAAAAGTTGCCGTTCTCCCTGCGAAAGATTGAGTCCACGTTCGGAAAGAACGGTATCAAATTTGTCCGGTAATCTGGTAATAAAATGATGGGCTTCTGAGAGTATACATGCTTCCATCAATTCTTCTTCTGTTGCCCCCGGTCGCCCGTAGAGAAGGTTTTCGCGAATACTGGAAGCAAAGAAAAAGGGTTCCTGAAGCACAACGCCCATGGACGACCTGAGAGTTTTTTTCGGGAACTCCCGGATATCCACCCCATCCACAGTAATCGAACCGGAATCGACATCGTAAAAACGCGAGAGCAGATTGATCAGTGTTGTTTTGCCGGCACCTGTAGGCCCTACTACCGCAATCACTTTTCCGGGTTCCGCCGTTAGACTTATATCCTCGAGGACGGGTTTGTTCGGGGAATACCGGAAGGACACATGAGAGAAATCCACCTTTCCTTGTATGCCGTCGGTCGCCGCCGGTTGGGTCGGTTCCGGAATAATTATATCCGAATCCAGGATATTGAATACTCGTTCGGCTCCAGCCAGGGCTGTTTGGAAGATATTGTAGATCCCGGCTATGCGCTGGATGGGCTGGAAAAACCTGCGGGCATAGACAATAAAGGCGGATATGAGTCCTACCGAATAGACTTCCGGATTCCTGACGCCCATGATGCCGCCGAAACCGATAATACATGCTATGGCCAGGGCATTCATGAAGAGCATAATCGGTGTCATAAGGTAACTGATCGTTTCCATACGCACACCGGCGTCCCGGGCTTTTGCGTTGATATCTTCATATTTTTCATACTCTTCTTCTTCCCTGTGGAAGCTCTGGATCACCTTCATGCCCGTTACCCCTTCCTCGATAGCTCCTGTCAGTGCGCCGATCTGTTTCTGGTTCTCCAGGGCTGCTTTTCTGACGCGTTTACCGATAATTAACACCGCCACGGCCATTAATGGAGCGGTAATGAGAACCGCGCCGGAAAGGAGAAGATTGAGAGACAACATTGCCACCAGGATTCCGATGAGGGTAAAAATAGCATTGGCAGCCTGGGACAGACCGCTGCTCAAAAAGTTCTGAATCGTTTCTATATCGTTGGTAAGCCGGGAGATAACGTCTCCGGTCTGTGAAGAGTCGAAGAATGAAATAGAAAGCTTCTGGATGTGCTCGAAGGCCTCTTTACGCAGCTTGAAGATCAGTCGATTCGTCATGATACTGATAAACACGCCGCTTATCGCATTGGCTACGAAAGCACCGAGATATACCCCCAGGAGGACGAGCATCTCCCGGACGAACTGGGTCAAATCAAGGTCCCGTTCCAGATGATCGGTAATTGCCTTTCCGAGCATAGCAGGTGCTATCGTGTTCAAAGCAACCTGCACGAGTATGAAAATAAGCGCCACCGCCAGGAAGACCTGCTCTCCCCGGAGGTACGAAACCATTCTGCGAAGCGATTTTCCGAGATTCTTTGGCTTTTCTATCCTGTGACCGTGCCCCCCGGGTCCCGGACCTCTTCTACTGTTTCTCCCGTCGCTCATCCCTCTTTCCCTTATACGTGCGCGTTCTGGGTGCGCTCAATTTCGCTGTACAGCTCACTGGTTTGCAGCAGTTCTTCATGGGTTCCCGAATTCACAATCCTTCCCCGATCCATAACATAGATACGATCCGCCCTTCTCACGGCATTGACCTTCTGGCTGATGATAATAACGGTGGAATCTCGTGCCTGGTTATAGATGTTTTTTACAAGACGGGATTCGGTCTTCATGTCCAATGCGGATGTTACGTCGTCGAGCACCAGGATCCCCGGTTTCGCCAGAAGGGCACGGGCAACGGCAACTCGTTGACGCTGCCCGCCGGAAAGATTCATTCCCCGGGTCCCGACCTCTTCATCCCAGGCATTATCTTTCTCCAGGATAAATTCCTCTGCACATGCCGACCGGGCTGCCGCATATATTTCCTCAAGCGATGCTTCCGGACGTCCGAACCGTATGTTATCTATAATGGAGCCGTTGAACAGGACTGTTTCCTGCAGGGCTACGGTCACACAGGTTCTGACCGACCGAAGGGTGAGGTCCCGTACGTCGGAGCCGTCGAGAAGTACTGCCCCGTCGGTAACGTCGTAATACCGGGCTGCAAGATTGGCCAGGGTCGTTTTCCCTGAACCTGTTGTACCGATGATGCCGATGCGTTCCCCCGGTTCTATGGCTAATTCGATATTCTGGACGGCGCATTCGCCGCTGCCGTAATGAAAGCTCACGTTTTTGAATTCCAGACGGCCGGGTAATCCCGGTCTGTCCAGGGCACTTGGTTTTTCACCCAGGGCGGGCTTTTCGGCCAGAAGCTCGCAGATACGTTTTGCCGAGGCCGAGGCCATGGCCATAAAATTGAGGACCATGGCGAGCATCAGGATAGGGAAAACGGCCAGCATGGCATAGTTATTGAAGGCCAGCAATTGTCCCAGGGTTAAACCGGTTGTCCGCCCGTTATGGAGAAATCCCTGGCCGACGTGGATTCCTCCTATCCAGGTAGCCGTAAGCAAGGCCAGGTTACCGATGAGCATGAGAAGGGGCATGAGAATGCCGATAATGATCCCCACTTTGAGGGAGACGGCATAGAACTCGTTGTTTTTCTCTGCAAATTTTTGTTTTTCTTCTTCCTGGCGGGAAAAAGCCCGGATAAGCTTTGCTCCTGCCAGGTTTTCCTGTAGTACATTATTCAGTCGGTCAAGGGCTTCTCTCACTTTAACAAAGAGGGGCCTGACAAATCGGGCGACGATAAAAAACAGCAGTAGTGTTCCAAGCATCAAAGCGGCCATATACGTAGCCAGACGAGTATCGATCAGGTACATACCGATAATTGCCCCGATGATCATAAAAAGAGACTGGAAGAGCATAAGGATGCCCATCCGCACGAACATCCGTATCATGTTGACGTCGGAATTCATCCGGACCATGAGTTCGCCCGTTCGCCAGGCATCAAAGTTGGAAAAGGAAAAGGATGATACTTTTTTGTAGAGTTCGTTCCGGAGGTCATAACTCATTCCCTGGGCGCTGAGGATAAGGAATCGGCCGCTTGTAAACCCCGCCATACTTGCTATGGCGCCCAGTACGATGAAACCTGCCGCGGTCAGGAGGATGAAACGAATATTTTCACTCAGTATTCCACGGTCTACGGCTAACTGTATCAGATTCGGCTGGAGCAACATGATACCCGTAGACATGAGCAAAAAGAGTACCGAAAGTACGAGTTTCCCCGAGTAGGGTTTAAGGTGCTCGAAGATGCGTAAGAGGTTTTTCATTTTAATTTATTGACACGCTGCAAAACGATGTTCATTATGTTTATACTGTAACCGTGTTGTCCGGTAGAATTAATATACGGAGATATCCATGGAAAGTAAAGTATCCTGTGTAAAACGTTTTAAATGGTACTTCGCCTGGCAGGATAGGGAGGAATGTGCCTGGTTCGAGGAGATGTCAAAAAAGGGATACCACCTGAAAAGTACTTTTTTCGGCCTTTATACCTTTTGCCCCGGCAAGCCCGGTGAGTATGTCTACAGGATTGATTTCTGTGACGTCAGGAGAAACTTTTCCCGAGTGGAGGCAATCGAAAAGACCGGGTGGGAACGTGCCGCCGTATTCGGCAGCTGGGTGTATTACCGGGGCAGACCGGAATCCGCCGATCCTTATCCTTTTTTCGACTCTCCCGCTGCGAGAAGGGAACATTACAAAGCCGTATTAAAGGCTGTTCTGTTTCCGGGGCTTCCGCTCTTTTTATATTTTCCGTTGTTGTCCTTGCCCGTGCGACGGAGAATGGGAGGCAGTGTCCCTCTCCTGGTTCTCGATCTTATTATTATACTGGCCATGGTTTTTGTCGTTTTTGGAACCATCAAGCTTCGTAAGAGGGTCAAAGCACTTGACAACACCGGTTAGTGTGCCGGGAGTTCGGAAAAGGACGTTTAGCATGTGGCTATGTACAGGTCTAAAATGGAAGGAAGAAACAGGACAACGATATTCAGCGGAGAAATTTGAGGTTCATTCGTTTCCGAGGAAGAACATCAAGAGCCTGGAAAGGCCGTCAATCCGTTTCCAGTTCAATTTATAGGTTATGTTCCTGTTGTCCTCTCAGCCCGAATTCCTGCTCGGAAATCAGCTTGAGAATCTGAAGACGTTTATTGTCTCCCAGGGCACGGGCAATCCGGAGGGCGTCTTTTCCCGCCTCTTCCTTGGACTGTTCATATGCCGTGTTGCGTTTGCAGTCGTAGAGTATGGTAATATTCCCGTACCCAAAGTATTTCACATCCGAACTGAAAGGATGGTACACGGGGATATACCGTATTACCGAGTAGGGTACACCCTCCGGGACCTGTGGGGGGAGTTTTTTACCGGATTTTCCCGGGTTACTTCTTCCGGGAGAAGCTCACGGGGATACAATCTACCGAGGAGATAAAATGCCGGGTCCTTCGTACTCATGGTTCGTACCCATTCGATAAAACCGGGTACATCATGGTGGTCCGGGTAATCCACGGTCAGTTCTATAAAGGCTGTTCCCAGCTGATACTGCTCGGCGAATTTCTTGAGCGATTCCATGTGTTCAATAATTCATGATTTTCTTTTTTGAAAAAGGATGTATTTCCGGGCATAAAAATTCCAGAAAAATACCGTGGATCCGCTTATGATTTTGGAAACGAGATAATGGATTCCGACAGTCTCCGTAAAGAACCACAGTATCAGTGAATTCAGTCCTACCCCTATGGTACCCACTGCGAAAAAAAGAAAGTATTCCACCATCTTCCTGCGGATGGCCCGGTAGGGGAAGATCCAGGTTACCGAGAGAATATAGGTAATGTTGGTCCCGACGTAGAAACCGACACACGCGGAGATCTGGTAGTGTATGCCGAAGACCTCGGTCAGAAAGGCGAGAATGCCGAAATCAACACAGTAGGCGATAAAGCTTGCCGGGACCGCTTTGGATAGATAGGGGAAAAGTAGCATGATCCGCCGTATTGTGCCCTTCATTACCTGTGTTCTATTATGGATTTTTTAGAATATCAACCAGTTCGTGCAGGGTTTTCGGCTTCACTCCCGGCAACCGCTTGAATAATCCCGGGGAGATAATCCAGCACCTGTGACCCGACCGCTTTCGCCCGAAGTCCGGTGCACCGGTAAGCTTAGTGATCTCCAGGGCGTCTAATCCCGATATGTTCTCGGGTGACAGAATAAAACGCCGTGCGTGGGTAGAAAAGATAAGGTATCCTCCCTTTTCCAGTGTCTCCGAGGCCCGTGTGATAAGGGCTGCATAATCACGCTGAAGATCAAAGGTCCCCCTTCTGTCCTTGGAATTGGAAAACGTGGGAGGGTCTATAAGAATGAGTCCGTATCTTTCCCGGTTTTCGCGGAGGAATTCAAAACAATCCTGTCGGGCCATACGATGCCTTTCCCCCTGGAAACCGTTATTAAGAAGGTTGTCCCCGGTCCAGTCCAGGTAGGTCCTGGAAGTATCCACGCTCATTGTTCTTGATGCCCCGCCGGCGGCGGCATATACGGTAGCGGTACCGGTATATGCAAAGAGGTTAAGAAATGATGCGCCCGGTGAGAGCAGTCGGACAAGGGTGCGTATATACCGGTGATCTGGGAAAATACCCGTGTCCAGATAATCCTGGAGGTTTATGTAAAAACGCAGGCCGTTTTCCTCTATTTCATAGCGTTCGGCCGTTTGCGCGTATTTATCATACTGTGAAGCCCCCCTCTGCCGCCGGCGGATCTGCAGGACGAGGTCTTGCCGTCCCAGTCCCAGTTCCTGCCGTATAACCGCACATGCTTCCTTTAACCTTCCGGCGGCGGTCGATTTTTCAATTTCCCGGGGGGGAGCATATTCCTGTACATATACGCGCCTTTTGCCGTACACGTCTTCGTATACATCAAGAGCCAGGGCGTATTCCGGCATGTCGGCGTCATAGAGACGATAACATGAAACAGCTTCTTCCCGTCTCCACCTTTCGAGGCGCTTTCTGTTTTTTCGTAGGCGGTTTCGGAACATCTCCGCCCCGGTCGAGAGAGACGCTTCGGCCTGTTCTTTCAGTTCCATGCGCTTATCGGTGCTGAAAATATGGAAACGATAGAGGGTGCATTGAATGGGGCCGTTGTAGATAATGTTTTTTCTATCGGCCTTCATGCCGGCGGCCGATTCAAACCGGTCGTCCGGTGACAGTATCGCCGCATTCCATCCGGGAAAGGAGGTTCGTAGGGTTGTACCGATAACGGCGGGAAGCCTGTCGCCGGCACTGCTTCCTAGGCGTATTCCATAGGGCGGATTTGTTACCACCAGCCCTGTCCGCCCGGGGCACGGATTTTCGAGCGTTCTGATGGAACGCTTGCTGAAGGTGATTTTCCCGGCAAGTCCCGCGGCCGCGGTATTTTCTTCTGCGCCTTCCAGGGATTTCTTCTGGATATCGAAGCCGTAAAGCGGCGGAATTCGCGATAGCCCCTGTTGTCTCCGTTTTTCCGCTTCCTTTGTAATACCTCCCCAAAGACCGGGGCTGAAGCCCTTCCAGGATATGAATCCGTACTGACGGCGGAGGAGACCCGGTGCTATGTCCCCTGCCATCAGAGCGGCTTCGATGAGTATTGTTCCGGAACCGCACATCGGGTCCACCAGAGGTCGGTTTTCCTTCATGCAGGTTTCCCAGTGCGCCCGCAGGAGAATGGCCGCGGCAACAGTCTCCTTCAAGGGGGCGTCTCCGCCGATCAACCTGTAGCCCCTGCGGTGAAGCCCGCCGCCGGAAATATCCAGTGATACGGTGGCTTCTCCCCGCTCTACATGTACGTGAACGATTATATCGGGATTCTTCCCGTCTACCGAAGGCCTTTTGCCGGTACGGCCGCGAAAATAATCGGCAATACCGTCCTTCGCTTTCAGGGCGGTAAAGTCCGGCGTATCAGGAAACCGTTTCCCGGTAATGGAAGCCTGGACAGCGAAAGAAGAGGAGGGATCGAAGTGATCCGTCCAGTCGATACCTCCGGTAATGCCGTATACCTCCCCGGCGGATTCCGCGGGGGCGGCAGCCAGTTCGAGGTACACCCTCGAAGCCGTCCGGGACCACATGCAGACCCTGTACGCGGTTTCATCAGTTCCGGAAAACCGGACCCCGGCCGGTCGTCGGACAGTATTCCGGCCGCCCAGTGTGGTAATCTCGGCTTCAAGAAGATCTTCGATATGCCTGGAACATGAAGCAAAAAAAATGTGGTTCATGGTGTATTATACTAACTTGATGAATTGAATAAATAGATATACCAGGTTTTTCGGGAGGAATATTAGGGATACATATATCGCGTATGGTAAAAAGATAGCTGAAACCCCGTGTTCTTTCGGAAACCACGAACGCTTGTGCTGCCGTTGATTTGAATTATCTTTCCGGGTCCTTCAGCCGGAGGTCTACCTGCGAAGCCTGGATCAAACCCTTGACCCCGCCACCTGAAAACAACAGTTCTGGGGCAGCGGAAGAATCGTATCCGCGGTGGACCTGTATGGGGAGATACGCTTTCTTCAGTAAGGGAAGAATATCGGTGCGGTGCTCGCCATGCTGGATTTGGAGCTGTAAGGATTACAGGAGAAGTTCCGGGCGGTTGTAACGCAGGAAGTCCGGGATCTCGAGGGTATAACAGCTGTTCTGGTAAATATAAATAAGTGAATATTTTCTTCAAATCCTCATTTTTCATTTTTGAGCAATTATATTTATTTTCTCCATTTAATAGTTAGAAGAGAGTTAAAAATACATGTTTTTTTCCTCTAAGAGTTTCTTGGTTGAATAATATTTTACTTCAATACTGGTACTTCAATACCGGCGTGGATTATTCAAATGCTATCAGTAAAGGAAGGTTATAAATATGATACGAGAATTGTATATTTTCGGAGGACGGAACAAGTCCGGTGATATGGAACCCCTCAGAGAGTTGAACATTCGTGCGGGAGAAATAATTGGAATAGTTGGGCCCACCGGAAGCGGAAAGAGTTCACTTATAGCGGATATAGAACAGTTGGCTCAGGAAGATACCCCTACAAAACGAAAAATACTTGTGAATGGACACGTACCGGACCAGGAATTGAGAAACTCCACCCGTAAAAAAATTGTTGCTCAACTTTCACAGAATATGCATTTCTTCGCCAATATGACGGTTTTCGAGTTTATTCAACTACATGCTAAGTGCAGAGACAAACCGGGGTCGGTAATCAACAGGGTTATTGACCTGGCAAATACCCTGACTGGAGAACCTTTACAACCGGCGGACGAGCTCAGCATGTTGAGCGGAGGACAATCCCGGGCATTAATGGTCGCCGATATCTCTCTGATCAGCGACTCACCGATTGTACTTATAGACGAGATAGAAAACGCCGGTATAAAGAAGCACGAAGCCCTTCAGATCCTCGCCGGACATGGGAAGATTGTTCTGGTGGTTACTCATGATCCCGTTCTTGCTCTCCTGGCGTCGAGGAGAATTATTATGAAGAACGGGGGAATGATAGGCATGGTAGATACCAACGGACTGGAACAGAAGGTTGTATCGCGATTAAACGAATTTGATTGCTGGTTGCTCTCCCTCCGGGATCAGGTGCGAAGGGGTGAGCGAATCGAGAACTTATCTTTAGTGTCTCCGGAAGTCGGTTCATGAGGCTGATTATTGTAGCCGGAACTCCGGGTTCAGGAAAAACATCAATTCTCATCCATGTACTGAAACGTCTTACTGAAGCGGGATCGCGGCCTTCAATTATAAAGATAGACTGTTTGTATACCGGCGACGACGCGCGGTTCAGGAAACTGGGGATTCCTGTCAGGGTTGGGTTATCCAAGGATGTCTGCCCTGATCATTTTACCATCTAAATAATGAATCCAGGATGTAGAATTGTAAACGCCAATGGCACGACCGGACAAGGGGCCACGGAGATAGTCGGAATCATACAAACGGGCGGAGATATAGTAGATATAACCGAAGAGAGACTTCGGCATAACGCGCCACTTTGTGTATGCACCCTTTGTGTCGGTGAAACAAGGGTCGGGAAGGCGTATCACCGGGGAATACTTCGCAGAATAGACGGGTTCGAGACCTATCTGGGAGAATAATGGAGAATACTAATAAAAGGACAATCGAATCACTTGTTCAAATTCTTCCCGGATATAATTGCGGTGTCTGCGGTTTTGTCCGGTGTGATATGTTCGCCAAAGCGTTGCTGGAGGAGAAAACGACGATTGATCTTTGTAAACCACTCATGCAGGAGAGGTTTGTGGGGAAAAGAAGGGCAATCCAGGAAATACTCACCGGTAAAACCACCAGGATACCCAAAGCTGTACCAGGAGGTGTGATTGACAAGTATGAAGCCGACTTTATTCTGAAACCCCTGGAGGGTGAAACCTCATGTCGGGAGATGCTTCACATCTTCGCGCCGATACATATTACCGCCGGTGACATAATTCGCTACAGACCCCTGGGATGCCCGATAACCCATATTGCGGAGGTTGTCGCGATGAAGATGGGGTTGGCGACAGTTAGGATCATTGGACCGCGGAACCGAATGGGTGAGCAGTTAACAATAAAAGAGGCAGGTATTTGTTTGGTCCTTGGTTTTGAAGGCACCGTTTCAGGAGATTTGCCTTCGGTGGGAGCCACTGTTCGGTTTGTACCCGGTGAGTGTATGATGCAAAAAGTTCATTCCGGTGTAATTGTTGGTTGTGAAGGACACCGCGTGGTGATGGAATGTGTCGATCTCAAGGTATGGGCTCCACCGGTTTCCCTACCGGAAACCGAGTAAGAGATGCCCCTGTTTCGTTATGGGATATTTAAAAAAAAGGGGCCGCCTTACTTCTAAGAAAGCCCCCTTTGGAATAAGAATTATTCAAGAATCAGTACTGCCGGTCGGCCAGGTACTTGTAGGTTTCCCACTGGTCCTTTACGTCCTTCCTGACCTTGTTCAAGAGCATCTCGGCCCTTTCCGGGCTGCTCTGTTTAAGGCCCCGGAAACGAATCTCGTTGTACATGTATTCGGCTATGTCTACCGACGGCTCTTTATAATCCAGGGTCAGCGGGTTCTTACCCTCCGCCAGGTTGTCCGGATTATACCGGTACAGCGGCCAGGCGCCGGAGTTGACGGCCAGTTTTTGCTGATCCATGCCCAGGGTCATATTGATGCCGTGATTGATACAGTGGCTGTATGCAATGATCAACGACGGGCCGTCGTAGGCCTCGGCTTCCAGGAAGGCTTTGATCGTCTGCATTCTGTTGTATCCCATGGCAACCTGTGCCACATACACGTATCCATAACTCATGACCATCATTCCCAGGTCTTTTTTCTTGACGCCCTTCCCCGCGGCGGCAAACTTGGCGGTGGCGCCCATCGGGGTTGCCTTGGACATCTGGCCGCCGGTATTGGAATATACACCGGTGTCTAGCACCAGGGCGTTGACGTTTCTTCCCGAAGCCAGCACGTGGTCGAGACCGCCATACCCGATGTCATATGCCCAGCCGTCTCCGCCCAGGATCCATACGCTGCGGCGTATCAGATAATCTGCCACCGAGAGAAGCTCCGCGGCATCGGGGTCTTCGCTCTTTTCAAGCTGCCTTTTCAGCTCGTCCACCCAGGATCTCTGGTTTTCTATCTCTACCTGCTCCTTCTGGGGGTTATCCTTTATTTTCTTGAGCAGGTCGGTGTCGATGCCCTTCGGTTTAGAAGACACCAGGCGGTCCAGGAGCTCCCCGGAATAGGTAACCATCCTATCGGCGGTGAGCCTCATGCCCATACCGAATTCCGCGGCGTCTTCGAACAGAGAATTTGACCAGGCCGGTCCACGTCCGTCCTCTCGCCTGGTATACGGCGTAGTGGGCAGATTTCCACCGTAAATGGAAGAGCACCCTGTGGCGTTGGCTATAACGGCCCGGTCACCGAAAAACTGGCTCAGCAGCTTTACGTAGGGCGTTTCGCCGCAGCCGGCACAGGCCCCCGAGAATTCGAACAGCGGCTGGAGCAACTGGCTGCCCTTGGTGGTATGCCGTTTGATAAGAGAAGCATCGGTGTTGGGGATAGAGAGGAAGTAATTCCAGTTTTCGACCTCCTGATCCCTCAAGGGGAGCTGAGTCTCCATATTGATGGCCTTTTCTTCCGTTTTTTCTCCGTTAACCTTCTTGTACGCGGGGCAGATATTCACGCAGGAACCGCAGCCGGTACAGTCCTCGGGGGCTACCTGGAGGGTGAATTTCATCCCGGAGAATTCTTTGCCCTTGGCGTCGGTGCTCTTGAAGGTTTCGGGAGCATCTTCCAGGTACTTCGGGTCGTAGACCTTCATCCGGATAACCGCGTGGGGACAAACGGTCGAACAGTCCCCGCACTGGATACAAGTATCCGGATCCCAGACAGGAATATTTTCGGCGATGTTGCGTTTCTCGTACTTTGTTGTACCGGTGGGATAGGTGCCGTCTTCCGGTAACTTGGATACGGGGATTTCCGTACCCCGAAAGGCGATTATTTCGCCGGTGACTTCCTTGACGAAGTCCGGGGCGTCATCAGGAACCGGGGGAATCATGTGGATGGTTCCGCCGGTTTCCTTCGGGTAGTTCACTTCTTCTATCCTGGTTCTGGCCGCTTCAATGGCATCCATATTCAGTTTGACAATGTCGGAGCCCTTGGAGCCGTAGGTGTCTTCCACTGATTTTCTGATGAGTTCCAGGGCTTTATCTTCAGATAGGATGCCGGAAATGAGAAAGAAGGCGGTTTGCATTATCGTGTTGATTCTGCCCCCGAGCCCGATATTCTGGGCGATATTGATGGCGTCTATGACATAGAATCGTAATTTCTTGTCGATGATCGCCTGCTGGACTTCTACCGGAATATTTTCCCAGACCTCGTCTGCGCCGAAGGGGGCATTGAGCAGGAATACGCCTCCTACATCGGCGTATTTAAGCATGTCGTATTTTTCGAGAAAAGAGAATTTATGGCAAGCGACGAATTGGGCTTTCTGAATGAGATAGCTCGATTTGATTGGACGTTTACCGAAGCGCAGGTGGCTGGTCGTCATGGCGCCCGCTTTTTTCGAGTCGTATACAAAGTACCCCTGGGCGTAGTTTTCCGTGGCCTTACCGATAATCTTTATCGAGTTCTTGTTTGCGCTTACGGTTCCGTCCGAACCGAGACCGAAGAAAACCGCGCGGTGAACATCCTCCGGTTCTATGGAGAGGTCCTTGTCCCATTCAAGGCTGGTAAAGGTACGATCGTCATGAATACCGACGGTAAAATGATTCATGGGAGATTCTTTTTTCAGGTTGTTGAATACCGAAATAGCCATGGCGGCGGTAAACTCGTTGGACCCGAGACCGTAGCGTCCGCCGACGATAACGGGGTAGTCTGAGAAGGGTGCTTTTCCGGAGGCCATTACTTCACCCACGGCGGTGCGAACATCTTCGTACAGCGGTTCGCCCAGGGCTCCCGGTTCCTTTGTCCTGTCCAGGACGGCTATTTTTTGTGCCGTCGCAGGAAGGGCCGCCACGAGGGCTTCGGTGTCGAAGGGACGGAAAAGCCGCACCTTTATCATTCCGACTTTTTCGCCCTTACCCGAGAGGTATTCGACTGTCTCCTCCACCGTGTCGGCGGAACTCCCCATGAGGATGACCACTCGTTCGGCGTCCGGTGCCCCCAGGTAGTCGAACAACCGGTATTGCCGCCCGGTAAGAGAGGCGAAACGGTCCATCATATCCTGTACATGCTTCGGTGCCTCCAGGTAGTACTTGTTGACGGTTTCCCGGGCGGCAAAAAACACGTCCGGATTCTGGCTGGTCCCGCGGAGTGCGGGATTCTCCGGATTAAGCCCCCGCTTTCTGTGGGCTCGTACAAGGTCGTCGTCTATCATTTTACGAAGGACCGATTCGGGAATTTCTTCGACCTTACTTATTTCATGGCTTATCCTGAAACCGTCGAAGAAATGTAAAAAGGGCACCCGCGACTTAAGAGTCGCAGCCTGGGAAATTAACCCGAGGTCCAGTACTTCCTGCACGGAATTGGAGGCAATAAGCCCGAATCCCGTGGACCGCGCCGCCATAACGTCGGAATGATCGCCGAAGATGGACAGGGCCTGGCAAGCCACTGACCTGGCGGCAATATGAAAGACCGTCGGGGTGAGTTCCCCGGCAATCTTGAACATATTGGGCAGCATCAGGAGAAGCCCCTGGGATGCGGTAAAGGTTGTTGTTAAAGCGCCGGTGGTCAGAGCACCGTGAACGGCGCCGGAAGCTCCGCCTTCCGATTGCATTTCGATAACATCCGGGATGGTGCCCCAGATGTTCTTTTTGCCCTGCGCGGAGTAGAGGTCTGCGAGTTCCCCCATGGGAGAAGAGGGGGTTATCGGATAAATAGCTATAACCTCGTTGGTTGGATGAGCAACCATGGCAGCGGCAGTGTTCCCGTCAATTGTAATCATGTTTTTATCAGACATATTCAATCCTTATCCTTAAAAGTTACGATTTCATTAAAGTATAGGCCGATCTTCTAGTTTGTTCAAGGAAACCGGAAGGCCGAAACGGCATTTTATGCCGGATATCGGAGCCATTTGAGAATTTCTCCGAAACTGAAGCGTTTACCGGTCATCAGGATTCCCACCCGGAATATCTTCGCCGCCCCGTAGATCGTCAGCAGTATTGTGGCTGTGAGAATCCCGAAACACAGCCCCAGTTCCCAGGCCTTCGGCATGGATACCAGCACCCGGGTAAACATCACCACCGGGGCGGTAAGGGGAAAGTAGGAAAGTACCTGGGTGAAGGTGGATGCCGGGTTCATGACGATGGGTGATATCATCACCATGGGTATGACGAGAAATATAATGAGGGGCCAGGCGAGCTGTCCGAGATTCTGTTCGTCCTCCGCCACCGAACCCAGGGCGGCATAGGCCCCGGAGTAGATCAGAAAGGCGGCAACGAAGAAAAGTACCAGGAACACCAGGTTTGTAGTGTTCAGGGCTTCCGGCAGGTTCAACTCCAGGGCGGGTCCGACCACCTTGATCATCAAGAGACCCATACCGATCCACACGGCGTATTGCAGCAGACCGGCGGCTCCCAGGCCGAAGATCTTTCCGAACATAATCTGGTTCGGTTTGGCGGAGGACAGGATAATTTCCACGGTTTTCGAGGTCTTCTCGGTAATCACCGAACGGCCGATCATCTGGCCGTAGAGAAGGATGGTCATGTAGAGCATCATAATAAAGGCAATGGAGGTCATGATGATGCTGAAGAAGTCCTGATCCTGTTCTTCACCACCCTTGCTTACCTTTTTTACCTCCAGGCTCGGCATAGACGAGATCTGCCGTATCTGTTCCGGTTCGAACCCTGCTTCCCGCATACGCTGGGATACAGCCAAGTTACCCAGGACCGCCCTTAAGGTTTCGGAGACCGCCACATCGGTTCCCGTTTTGGAATAGTACTGGAACACCCGGGCGTTGGTCAGGTCTTCCGGTATGACCAGGACCCCCTGCATGGTCTCCTCTTCCAGGACCCGCTGCTTCATGGATTCAAGGTCGGAACCTTCTTCTATTATAATACCGTCCTTATCCACCGCCGACTGCAGGATGGCCGTTATCTGCGGACTGGAACCAACGACCCCGATCCTGGTGCCCTCTTTCACCATGTTCACCCGGGTTGACAGCAGGCTGGGCAGCACAGCCACGGCCAGGATAAGGAAGGGGCCGAGGATGGTAATGATGATGAAAGCCTTGGTGGATGTGATTCCGCTGAACTCGTGTCGGGCAATGGTAAGCATCTTGTTCCGTTTCGTACTCATGGCTTTCCTCCTATTCCTTTACCAGGTCCACAAAGATCTTGTGGAGCGACGGTGCGACGATTTCGAACCTGCGGATGGAGATCTTTCCCACCATGGCCGACAACAGTGTATCCGGATCGGATCCCTCGGCCAGGGTTATCTCCACGTATCGCGGATAGCGGACCATCGCGGCAACCTGCGGCAGGTCGTCTATAAATGCACCGTCGCCGGAGAACTCCACGATTACCGAGCGCCGGCCGAAGCGGTCCTTTATCTCGTCCATGGGGCCATAGGCCACCTCCCGGCCGTGGTTCATCAGGAGAATCTTGCTGCAGATCTTCTCCGCCTGGTCCATGATGTGGGTGGAAAAGAGCACCGTTTTTCCGTCGGCGGCCATGGCATGAATGGTCTCCCGGAGCATGTCGGTGCTTACCGGATCCAGCCCCGAGAAGGGCTCGTCGAAGAACATGATCTCCGGATCGTGGACCACCGAGGCGATAAACTGGATTTTCCGGCTCATTCCCTTGGATAGTTCATCCACCTTGCTGTTCTTCCATGCCCTCAGGTCGAAACGCTCGAGCCAGGTGTCGATGCTTTTCTGTAGGAGGTCATCGGGTTTGTCCTTCAGCCGGCCCAGGTAGAGGAGCAGGTCGTTGACCTTCCGATTCTTGTACAGCCCCCGTTCCTCCGGTAGGTAGCCGATGCGGTTTTTATCCTCCTCGGTAATGGGGGTGCCCTCGAAGAGGATCGTCCCCTCGTCGGGAGCAAGGATATTCATGATCATCCTGATGGTAGTAGTTTTCCCCGCACCGTTGGGCCCGAGGAGCCCGAAGATCTCTCCCCTGTCCGTGGTAAAGGAAATTCCGTCCACGGCGGTTACCGTGTCGAACCGTTTTCTAACATTTCTCAATTCTATCATGTCATCTTCCTTATCCCTGGAATTCGTAGAGTAACCGTATTATATCGGCTTCAGCGAACAGGTCTACCAGTTTTTCCTGGATTATCGAACGTACCGTCGCCGGAGAAGACCTTCGCTCGAAAGAGTCCGCAATGCGCGAAAAGGTATCATAAAACGCTTCGGGACCGAACCGGGTGAATACACCGGGATCGGGGTTGCAGGATGATTCATCAATAGCCCGAATGTTCTCGAAAAGCCGGTAATTCAAACTTCTCAGTTCGTCACGAAAGGCCTGATCCCCGAGGCGTTCCAGCACTGTTACCTGCAAGTCCACATGCAGCATGGCAAAATCAGCCGTCCCTTCGTTCAGGCCGTCCAGGAATGCGGCTAATATGTCCGTGTTGAATCCCAACCTCTCGGAACGCCGAGTATAGCGTTGTTTGAGGGCAAGTATATCCCTGGATGTGAGGGGAATATTGAAATAGGTATAAAAGATTGCAGGGTACCGATGGAAAAAATCCCGAATACCCTCGAGGATGTCGAGGTTACGGGCTATCAGCGGTTTTCTCCACTGTACGGCATCGGTATACAGGTACCCGAACCCCTCCTGTACGGAAGAAGAAATAATGACGTCGGATGAGACCGCCAGCCGGTTGAAGCCTATACCGGCTTCATCGAGCCGCCGCCCGATTCCCCACATACCGGGTATTATCCCCCTGTGGTACAGATCCTGGACCAGGGCGGAGTAGGGTTGTTCCTGTTTTGACACGCCGGGAAGCGTCAGCAGAAGGTTTGCACCCTGGAGAGCACATATGAGCCCTGCTTCCAGAACGTTTTTTCGGCGGATAGTCCTGACCGGATAGAGCCACAGGGGTTTATCCGGGTCATAGGAGGGAAAGGTATGTCCGAAAGCGTGCTCCAGGCGGCGGCGGAGGTCGGCAGGATCAGCCTCCGGCGGGGCGCGCAGTTCCACCGGGTTGTTGAGCAGAAAAACACAGTCCTCCGGTAAGCCGGCCCGGATAAGTAACCGGTAATCCCGGTTGTTTATCACAGCATAACGGACATTCGGCAGAACAGGGTATACCTCTTTTCCTGCAAAATGCTGCAAAAACGAAAGATTGTAATAGCGGCCGTTCTCCGGAAAATCGTGGATGTGCAGAAGAATAGGCTGGTCCGAATTCTCTCCCGCGGCTTCCAAAAGCGTTGCTGTGAACACCGGGTTCTTCCCCAGGTGATAGTTGTGAACCCACCATAGGAAACCGTCGTAGTCGGAAACCAGCCGGTTCTTCAGGCCTCGTCGGTCGATGGACTCCGCCTCCTCCGGAGTGACATAGCCGATTTCGGGGACAACCGACACGCCGATCCGGATATCCCTGCCCGCCGTCTGAACCTCCTTCCGCAGCCGGTCGGCCACCGTGCCGGCGTTTTCCGCCGTGCCGACCACCAGGAGTACCTCACCTAGAGCGGGGTGATTGTGTATCAGTGCCTTGAGGGAGAGGAAGATCACATTGGTCACACCGCCGGGAAGAAGGTGATAATGGAAGACGGCGATTCGGTTTGTAGAGCTCATACCCCGCAATAATACAAAAAACACGGCGGGCTTACAACATGAGAAGGTTTCCCTTATCGAAACCAATTAACCCCGAGTGCGGGCAAATTCCTTCATAAAATCTGCCAGGGCTTGTGCCCCTTCCGGCGGCATGGCGTTATAGATGGAGGCTCTGCAACCGCCGACACTCCGGTGTCCTTTTAAACCAATCATGCCCTTTTCAGCCGCTTCAGCAATAAAGGCCTTTTCCAGGTCCTCCGAGGGAAGCCTGAAGACCACGTTCATATCGGAACGGACGGCCTTATCCACCGGGCAGCGGTAGAACCCGCCGCTGGAATCGATTGCATGGTACAGGGCATCGGCCTTCCGCCGGTTCAGTTCCTGCACCGTCGGGATGCCGCCGGAGTCTTTCAACAGCCGTAGGACATGGTGCACGGCATAGACCGAGAAGACCGGCGGGGTGTTGTACATGGAGTCTTTTTCAGCGTGGGTTTTATAGGAGAGGTAGGCCGGAAGGCTGTCCGGGGATGTCTCCACCAGGTCCTTCCGGATAATGACGACGGTAATACCCGCCGGACCGATGTTCTTCTGTGCCCCGGCATAAATAAGACCGAAGGTATCGATATCTACCGGGCGACTGAGGATGTCGCTGGACATATCCGCCACCAGGGGTATGTCCCCCGTATTGGGAAAGCTTTTCCACTGCACCCCGCCGATGGTTTCGTTGGAGGTGAGGTGTACATAGGCCGAACCGGGACTTGGTTGTATCGAACCGGGGTCGGGCAGGCTAGTGTATCCGCCCTCCTTGCCGTCGAAAAGAACATTCACCTTTCCTATCTTCTGCGCGTCGGTACATGCCTTCTTTGCCCAGGATCCGCTCAGGATATAGTCGCAGCACGTACCCTTCGGCAGAAGATTCATGGGAACCATGGCAAACTGTAAGGTTGCTCCCCCGCCGAGGAACAGGACGGTGTAGTTCTTGGGAATGTCCAGAAGTTCGGCCAGGAGTCCGATGGTCTCCATGTGAATATTTTCGTACATCCTGCTCCGGTGGCTCGTTTCTATCATTGAAAGGCCTTCGCCGTGGTAGTCGATCATTTCGTCCCGGAGCTGTTCCAGAACCTTTAACGGCAGAGTTGCCGGTCCTGCATAAAAATTAATCTTTCTATTCATAATATTCCTCACTCTATTTCATTCATGACGGCTTCGTATATATCCTTGCTCGAAGCGGCCAGTTCTTTAAGCTGTTCCGGACTCAGGGCGTCGTCGATCTGGATGTTGGCACACGCACCGTCGGCACCGGAAAATATGATATTTTCCATCCTCTCGATGTTGATACCATGGTCGCGAATGACCCGCAGGATATCTGCCAGTACACCAACCCTGTCCCGATGACGGACTGAGACCATGTATTTAGCCGGGGTTTTTTCCATGACGTTAACACAGTTGGGGACGTGGCCCGTTACAAGGAAGTCGCTGATAATCCTTACCGTTTCATCGGCCACAGCATCCTGAGCCTGGTTTGTTGATGCGCCGATATGGTGGGTACCATATACGGAGGGATGAGAGGCCAGGGGGCTGGAAAAATCTCCCTGCTTTGCGGATGGTTCTCCCTCGAACACGTCGAGTCCGGCCTTGATCTTTTTAGTGTCCAGGGCTTTGATGAGGGCATCTTCATCCACAATTTCCGCCCGGGATGTATTGATAAAGACGCTTCCCTCCTTCATGGCTTCGAAGAAAGCCTTTCCTATACACTTGCGGGTATCCGGTGTCAAGGCGAGATGTACAGAAACAATATCCGCATCCGCCGCAGCCGCTTCCGGCGTTTCACGGTAGCCGATACCCATAAAAGCCGCCTTTTCCAGGGTCAGGGACCGGCTCCAGGCAATAATCCTCATGCCGAAAGCCCGGGCGCGCGTTATGACCTCCCGGCCGATTCGGCCGGTACCTATGACGGCCAGGGTCTTCCCGTATATGCCGTCGGCTTTTGAATACTCTTTCTTGTTCCAGATGCCGTTTCTCAATTCCATGACATTATCGGGAATACGCCGGTCTATGCTCATTATCAGTCCCATGGCGAGTTCCGCCACCGCTACTGCGTTTTTCCCGGGGCAGTTGGCCACGTAGATACTCTTGGCCGACGCGGCATCCACGTCGATGGTATTAAAACCGGCACCGGCCCGGACAATGAGAGAGAGATCCTTTGCAGCCTCGATCATCTCTTTTGTTACCCTTGTAGAGCGGACAATAATTATGGACGGGTTATCATCCTTTATTACCTGTAATAGGGTTTCATCCGCTAGTTCCGGCTTGTTGATTACCGGTCGTCCCAGGGATTCCAACCGCCGGACGGCTGATTCCGGCAGTTTGTCCGCTATGAGAATTGTTCTTTTCATACTCGTTCCTCCTGATTCGCACGGGGGATTCATACCCCGCGGCTTGCTGCTCTCTTTGTAGCCGAGCCGGCTGACTGCCTCGCCAATGGTTGCGGTACGGGGTATGAATCCCGTATACAATCCATACCTTGCAAAACCGACATACCCCGCCCCTTGGGACGGGGTATGTCGGTTTTTTAAAACCTGTGAATTAATAATCCCGACCTCAGCTTTGGAGCAAACCACGTTGACTTCGGGGGCATCACCATACCGGCATCGGCTACCGCCAGGAGCTCTTCCACATCTACCGGGTAGAAGGTGAACGCCACGCCGCCCTCGGTGTCCACGCGTCTGCGTAGTTTATCCGGGCTGCCGATACCACCTTCGAAATCGATCCTCGGGTCCTTACGTTGATCCGTTATACCCAGTATGGGTTCCAGGAGTTTCTTCTGAAACTTGGAGAGGTCCAGGGCGGCCACCGGATCTCCTCCGGGGGAGGGAACCCGCTCCTTCAGTTCATACCAGTGTCCGTCAAGGTACATGCAGAAGGCTCCCTTGCCCTCCGGTTCGGTAACTTCGGTTTCCCGCAGCTCGAAGGAATTTGTTACCGTGCTCAGAAAATCGGCGGTGGAAAGGCCGCCGAGGTCACGGATGTACTTGTTGTACGGATAGATGGCCATCCGGTCCGACGGAAAGGTGACTGTGAGAAAGTAATTGAACTCGGCATCTGTTTTAGCACCGGTTTCCGATTTCATCATTTCCGCCTTCACTCGGCTTGCTCCCGCCGCCCGGTGATGCCCGTCCGCGATATAGAGGGCCGGAATATGTTGAAAAGCCCGTTCCATCTCTTCCGACTCTTCGCATTTCCATAGGGTATGACGTATCCCGTCGGTGTCGGTAAAATCGTAGAGGCTTTCATGCTGCATTTCATTTTTCAAAAGCCGATCCGTCTCTTCGGAAGCCCGGAAGGTAAGAAGAACAGGGCCTGCGTGAGCCCGGAGGGTCAGCATATGACGGAGACGGTCGTCTTCCTTCTCCTTTCTCGTGTGTTCGTGTTTTTTGATGGTTCCGTCGTCATATTCATCCACTGCGCAGCAGCCGGCTATTCCGACCTGTTCCCTCCCGCCCATAATCAGTCTGTACACGTAGAGGGAAGGTTCTTCATCCTGCACCAGGAATCCCCCCTCGATGAAGCGGCTGAAATTTTCCCCTGCCTTTTTGTATACCCCGTCGTCGTAGAGGTCGGTCCCCGGAGGCAGATCTATCTCCGGGCGTACGATATGAAGAAAGCTGTACGGATTGCCGGCGGCAAGGGCGCGAGCTTCGTCGGTAGTTACCACGTCATAGGGTACACTGGCGAGTCTTTCCGCCAGATCCGCCCTTGGTCTCAGGGCTTTGAAACTTCGTATGGTTGCCATAGTACTCCCCTTCCCGTCTCTTTACTCCATGATAGTCCCAGATGCGCAGGAATGTCAAATTAAAATACGCAAATAATAAAATATTTTTATATTTACTTTGCATTCAGGCAATTTTATATTGCACGATAGCTCCAATTGGGTGTACAATAGGGTGCATGAACGGTGAGCAGTACGAACTGGATGATATTGACAGACAAATTCTCCGGGAGCTGCAAAGGGACGGAAGGGCTTCCTTCCGCCTTATTGCCGAGAAACTCGAGATTGCGGACGGTACGGTCCGCGCCCGGGTGAACAGAATGACCGACCTGGGGATTCTCAAGATTTCCGCCCTTATCAATCCCTTCTACTTCGAGAACAGCATCCTTGCCCATATCGGTATGCAACTGGAAAGCAGAACCCACCATGAGGCAATGAAAAAGATCGCCGAGCTCGAAGGCGTCTTGTCGGTCTGTAACGCGGCGGGTGAGTACGATCTGGTGGTAGAGGTGTTTCTCCATTCGAGGGACGAATTGAACCGCTTTCTCTTCGGCAGGTTGCCGAAGATAGATGGGATAAAGAGCACCCACACCTTTGTGTACCTCGATGCCCGTAATAAATGGATAGAGCCGAAGTTCTGATTACGATCTCATCATGGCATGGATAATCTATAGCCGCAATTGGAATGGAGTCATACCATAATTTTGCCTTGCAAAAGGTGAATGCCCGGCGTACCATATCGGTATGAGTGAAAGAATACGTGAATTAATTGAAGAGATTTACGGGAAAGAACGGTCCGATGAGGTGTACCGGCGGCTCATGGCGGGGATTAAAGAGCGGCTCGAGTCTATCGAACCTCCGGCGGTAAGAGGATCGGGGGATCTACCCTTGAGTGAGGAGGATGCCTTCGTCATCACCTACGGAGACCAGTTCAGGAAAGATAAGGCCGAGCCTCTGAAGGTCCTGGGCGAATTTGCGGGTCGGTTTCTTCAGGGGATTGTGTCCGGAATCCATATCCTTCCGTTCTTTCCATACACCTCCGACGACGGTTTTTCCGTTTCCGATTACCGGCAGGTGAACCCGGCATGGGGCACCTGGGATGATATCCGGAGAATCGGCACAGAATTCAGATTGATGAGCGACCTGGTTTTGAACCACTGTTCGGTCTCCAACGAGTGGTTTAAGCGGTTTCTGAAAGGTGAAGGCAAGTACGCCGATTATTTTATCACCGCGGATAAAGACGAAGACCTCTCCATGGTCGCCCGGCCGCGGGCCCTCCCGCTGCTCACCCCCTTCGAGACCCCCGGGAAAACCCTGTACGTGTGGACGACCTTCAGCGCGGATCAGGTGGATCTGAATTTCGGTTCTCCGGAGGTATTGATCGAGATGATAGACATATTCCTGTTCCACGTCCGGAACGGAATACAGGTTATACGACTTGATGCCATTGCCTATCTATGGAAGGAACCCGGTCATTCCTGCATCCATCATCCGAAAACCCACGCGGTGGTAAAACTCTTCCGGGCCGTGGTGGACGAGTTTGTTCCCTGGGTGGTTATCATCACGGAAACCAATGTTCCCCACAGAGAAAATGTTTCCTATTTCGGAAACGGAACAGATGAAGCCCATATGGTCTATCAGTTTGCCCTGCCGCCCTTGGTGCTGGACGCCTTTTTGAGGGAAGACGCCGGGCACTTGAGGGATTGGGCTGCAACCCTGCCACCACCCGACGGCCGGACAACGTATTTTAATTTCCTCGCTTCCCACGACGGCGTCGGTCTGCTCCCGGCCCACGGTATCCTGTCCGAAGAAGAACTGGAAGGGCTCATCAACAGCGTCAGGAACAGGGGAGGGCTTATCTCCTACAAGGCCGGTGCTTCCGGGAATATCCCCTACGAGATGAATATAAACTACTGTGATGCCGTGGCCGAAACAACCTTACCCGTGGAAACCCGCGTACGAAAATTCCTCGCCTCCCAGGCCTTTCTGCTCATTATGCCCGGTGTGCCCGGAATCTACATTCATAGTATCATCGGGTCTGGAAACTGGAGGGAAGGTGTAGAAATAACCGGAATGAACAGGACCATCAATCGTCGGAAGCTCGATCTCGAAGAAACCTCCGCTGAACTGGAACGCAAAGGCAGCCTTCGAAACCTGGTGTATACGGGGTATGCCGCCATGCTCGAGGTCCGACGGACCCGGAGGGCCTTCCATCCCGCCGCGTCCTTCAGGATACTGCCGGCTGCAGGTCCGCTGTTTGCGGCGGAACGCGTCTCCCCGGAGGGCTCTGAGCGGCTGGTATGCGTGGTGAACACCTCCGGCGGCCGGGTGGAATACCCGATGCCGGCAGATTTCAAAGTGACGGCTGTGGCGGATATTCTTACCCTGCGGGAGATCCCACTATCCGCCGGGGGCACTGTTTCAGTGCCTCCCTACGGTGTACTGTGGCTGGAGGCTTTATAAGTATCCTGTGTACGTGGAATAAAATCATTACCGCGTGAAGAGAGATATACTGTGAACGGAACAGGCAGACAGAGAAACATTGGATTTATATCCACCAGGTTTTCCGGGACCGACGGCGTAACCCTGGAGACAGCCAAATGGGAGCAAATCTTTACGGAGTTCGGTCACCGCTGTTTCCGTTTCGCCGGGCTCCTGGACACCGACAACGGCCGATCCATGACGGTACCGGAGGCATTCTTCGGACATCCGGACAATCTCGCGCTCAATGAGCAGATCTTCGGCAGAAAGGTGAGGAGCCGGGAGGTCACCGACCGAATTTACTCCGTAAAGGAATACCTGAAGGAAAGGCTTTACGAGTTTATCCGATCCTTCTCGATAGACCTGCTGGTGGCCGAGAACTGCCTGGCTATTCCCATGCATATCCCCCTGGGGATCGCCCTGACGGAAGTCATCGCGGAAACGGGAATACCCGCCATTGGGCATCACCACGATTTCTGGTGGGAACGCAGTCGGTTTCTTATCAATGCCGTTCCTGAAATTATCGAGCAGTGCTTTCCACCCCGTCTACCGACCGTCCACCATGTGGTGATTAACTCGATGGTACAGTCCGAACTCGCCTCCCGCCGGGGCATGTCCGCTTCGGTTATCTACAATGTCTTCGATTTCGACGCCGGGAAACCGGTACCCCGGGAAACGAACGAAGAATTCCGGAAGGATTTCGGATTCGATCCGGAGGATATCCTGATTCTACAGCCCACCAGGGTTGTGGCAAGAAAGGGGATCGAGCAGGCATTGCACCTGGTACAACAGTTGAAGCTGCCGAGGGCCAAGCTCCTGATCAGCCACTCCGTCGGTGACGAAGGCGACGCCTACCTGGACTGGATACTCGATATGGCCCGGCAGCAGCAGATAGACGTACATTTGCTCTACAACCGCCTGGACGAGACCCGTCGGGTGGATGATAAGGGAAACCGCCTTTACTCACTCTGGGACGTATACCCCCATGTCGACCTGGTGACCTACCCCAGTCTTTATGAAGGATTCGGCAATGCCTTCCTGGAGGCGGTCTACTTTCAAAAACCCATCCTGGTAAACCGATACTCCGTCTATATAGTCGATATCGAACCGAGGGGGTTCGAGGTGGTTTCCATGGACGGATTCCTGACGCCGGATACAATCAACGCCGTTCGAAGAGTTCTGTCGGACCCGGAAAAACAGAGACGGATGACCGAACACAATTTCCAAATTGCCCGGCGCTTTTTCTCTTACAGTGTGCTTAGAAAGAGACTCCAGAACATACTCTACGATTTTTTCGGAGGTCCGTAATGATCAGGCCTGACAAGAAACGCATTATCACGTTTATTCGAGACTGTATCGAAGCCTACGATTACGGCGGTGTCGTTATCGGGATCAGCGGTGGTATAGATTCCACGGTAACCGGGGCTCTCCTGAAGGAAGCCCTGGGTCCGGAAAGAGTTTTCGGCCTCCTGATGCCGGAACGGGATTCGTCGAAGGACACCCTCCGGGACTCGAGGCTGGTATGCGACTGGCTGGGGATTACATACAAGGTCCAACCGGTTACTCCCCTGGTCCGGCGGCTGGGGGTGTACCGGATGAAACCGCCGGCATGGCTGTTCCCCAGGAAGATCCAGGAGCGCTATGTAGAGAAGCAGTGGTTCAATGTGGAGAACCCCTACATAAGCGACCTGAAAACCTCGGGGGGAGAGAAAAACAGGAAAAACCTAGCCTACTACCGCACAAAGCACCGGTTCAGGATGCTCCTTTTGTATTATGAAGCGGAAAAACGGGGGTATGCCGTGTCGGGCGCAACCAACAGGACGGAGAAAAAAACGGGGTTTTATATCAAGTGGGGCGACGACTCGAGCGATATCGAGCCCATTCTTCATTTATACAAAACCCAGGTATATGCCCTGGCGGAGGAGCTCGGGGTGCCCCACGCCATTGCCGAGAAAAAACCGAGCCCCGACATAGCTCCCGGTATTACGGATGAGTTTGCCCTCGGCATGGACTACGAAACCCTGGACAGGATACTGGAAAAGCTGGACACCGGCACCTCCCTGTCGGATGAACAACCCGAAAGGGTCGAACGGGTCAGGGACATTCTGGAAGCGGCGAAGTACCGGGATGTCAGGAACCTCAACATGGGGGGCGAATAAAAACATAATGAAGAAACTGCTGTTTTTCCTTTTGCTCCCGGCAGTCACACTCTCGGTTTCAGCCCTGGAAGGGACGGAAGGTAAGAAAGCCCTGGTTCTTTCCGGCGGGGGAGGGAAAGGTGCGTATGAGATCGGGGTGTGGAAGGCTCTGTCTGATCTGGATGTCGATATAGGCGGTGTGTACGGGGCTTCCGTGGGTTCCATAAACGGAGCTGCCGTCATCATGGATGATTTCGAACGTGTGCGGGATCTCTGGCTCGATACCTCCTATCTGTCCATTATGAATATTTCTCAGCCCTTTAGAATGCTGCTGCAGGGGAATTTCGAAGAACTGTCGCTGAATGATTACTTTACTATACTGAAGGATCTCCGAAAGAGTGGGGGCATCGATGTCTCTCCCCTTGAGAGCCTGTTAACGTCGATCATATCCGAGGATACCATCCGCTCTTCCAATGTCGATTACGGGCTGGTAGTGTTTTCTGTTTCGAGCCTGGAACCGATGAGCCTCTATATCGAACAGATTCCCCGGGGAAAACTGGTGGATTATATTCTTGCCAGTGCCAATTTTCCACTCTTCAAGCGGCATGAGCTGGGAGGGGAGAAGTATATCGACGGTGGTGTATACAGTAACATCCCGATACATATGGCGGTGGACAGGGGATTTAAGGATATTATCGTTGTCGAGGTCGGGATTCCGACTCCCGTGGATATCCTGAACTCTCTCACCCGGGATAGCGGCGGTGCGGTCCGGTTTACCCGTATCAAGCCCCGGGAGCAGTACGGTACGGTCCTGACCTTCGAGAGGGAGGTTTCCCGGAAGTACCTACTCGAAGGATACCTGGATACCATGAAGGTATACGGAAGGCTTCAGGGAAACAATTACTACATCTACGGATCGGAGGATGTGCTGCGGCGGATGTTCGCCTGCTTGAACATGGATGAACGGTCCGAAGCGCTCTCGATTCTCGATGTCAAAGATACGGAAGACCGGGACCCCGGGGATGTCTTTTCGGAGGTTGTTGTTCCCGTCTTCGAAGGCGCGCTCCTGGACATATTTCCCGGCGGATCGGAGGACGTCAGCCTTGTTCTGCTGGAACGCCTGGCCGGGGGAACGGGGGTGGAACCCCTGGCGCTATATACCCGGGAGGAACTCCTCGAGGCCGTTCTTGAACATGCTGAAGAAGGAAACTACGAGTCCGCCATTGCAGAAGAGCTGATTTCGCTGCGGTTCTCCCGCATTCTCGATTTTCTCAGATTCCTGGACGCCCACTGTGAAACCGCCCCCCCGGTTCCCGAAGGATACGCGGATTTCAGGGAAGGATACTCCGGGCTCCTGGAATAAATATCCCGCAGCCCCTTTTCCCTTTTTACCGGGCATCGGTCCAGGTGTTCTATTTTTGTAACGATACCCCTATTCGTTCTCTTTATTTCCCATTACCGCCACGAGCAACAGCCCAGGGCCGGTATGGACACCGATGACCGGGGTCATCTTTGATACATATATTGTCTGCCCGGGAAGCATGGCCTGAAGGCGATCGGTAAGCTGTGCCGCCTCCTCCGGACAGGCAGTATGTTCCACCGCGATATAATCGATGGAAGAGTATCCGCCGACAAAATCGCACAGCTTGTCTACCGCTTTGGCCCGGGACCTGGTTCTTCCGGCCGGGGCGACGATCCCGTCCTTCAATGTTATGAGGGGGTTTATCTTCAAGACCGACCCCATAAAAGCCTGGGCTGCTCCGATACGCCCACCCCTGTGGAGATATTCCAGGGTATCGAAGGTGGAGAGAAAATCCACCCGTTTTTTGGCCGCCTCCGCGATACGGATGCATTCGTCCAGAGGTGCGCCTTCCCGCGCAGCCTCAGCCGCCTTCATGACTATAAACCCTTCCGTCATGGTGGCTGTTTCCGAATCCAACACTTCTATCCGGCATTCTTTTTTTACCAGGTCTCTCCCGTTAAGGGCTACATCGCAGGTCCCGCTCAACCTGGATGATAGAAGAATAACCAGAATTTCGTCGGTTTCATCGGAAAGGCGGTTGTACGCTTCGGCAAAGGCTCCGGGAGGGGGTGTGGATGTGACGGGAAAATCTTTGCAGTCCTGAAGTTTTTGGTAGAATTCCTCGTTTGATATATCGATACCGTCCTTGAATTCCTCTTCTCCGAAACGCAGGATAAGAGGAATGACGGTAATCCCGAGGTCCTCCGCAATAGTGGGCGGGAGGTCCGCGACTGAATCGGTGACAATTTTTACCGCCATGGTTGTAACCTCCTTATTCCAGTGAAATTATGTAGAGAGAACTTTGCTGTCCACCGGAAACAGCCTCTACCCTCGCATGAGGATACAGTTTTTTTAAAAGAGCCTCGGCAGCGGTGTTTATACGTTTCCTGGTGTGCGAACCGTAGTAAATGGTGATTACATCGAATTGTCCCGATCTCAAGGAAGCAAGGGCTCTCCCGATGGTGTGAACGGCACCGCTCTCCGCCGCAACCAGGGTACCGTCGAGAAAAGCCATGGTCTGACGATTTCTTATGCGTATGCCGTTGATGTGGGCGTACCGGGCGGCCCGGATGATCTCCAGGGTACGCACGGATGCTATCGAATTCCGCATAACCCTGATATTTTCTTCATATCCTGCTGATGTATCAAAGGAAATGAGGGCACAGACGCCCTGGGGTACCGATGCTGAAGGAATAACTGTTATATTCTTTTCGGTCAGGCTTTTCAGGTTTTCCGCAGCGGGGATAAGATCCGAATTATTGGGCAGGATAATTACCCTGTTGGAAGGGACCGCATCTACAGCGTTGAGAAAATCGCCGGTGCTGGGATTCATTTTCGGGCTTACCAGAATAACCTGTGAAGCGCCCAGGGATTCAAAAACGTCACCGATGGGGGTTGCCGGAACAGCCGCAATTATGTCCACCGATTCGTCGGGGTATTCCCTTCTCCTGCGCGCCAGGAATTCTTTCTGCTGTTCGTCCATGTTCCGGACCGATACCTGATGCAGTGTTCCCCGACGGGCGGCAAAGGAGAGTACCCGGCCGGGATCGGCGGTATGGATATGTATCCTGACGGCTCCTGCATCACCGGCAACGATAATAGAAGAACCCTTCTTCCGCAATGATGCGCGCAGTTTATCCGGCCGTATGGAAACCTTTCCGGGTTTTCTCTTGAGAATAAATTCCGTACAGTAGCCGTATTTTGTATGGTTTAATATTGTTTTCTGGATAAACCGGACCGGCTGCAGTCTCCCCACAAAGGATGCTATTCTCCGACGTGTATTGGGGTCGTCCTTTTCCCGCAGGAATCTGAAGGCCCCATAGGTCAGGGTGTACAATCCCTGCCCCCCGGCATCCACTACACCTGCTTCCCGCAGTAAAGGTAGTAGATCCGGAGTACGGGAGACGGACCTTTCCGCGGTTGTAACGAGGATTTCAAATAATTCAAGTATGTCGTCCCTGCCCGATGCCGGAAACGATTCCGCGGCTGAAGCCATGTCGGAGACAACCGTGAGAATAGTACCTTCTACAGGATTACTGACTCCGCGATATGCTTCTTGCGATGCTTTTATTGTCCCCCTGACGAAAACCCCTGCGTCCCACCGGTCGTTGCCCCGGCCGGCTTCGGCAAAACCGGTGAGGATCTGAGAGAGGATGACTCCGCTGTTACCCCGGGCACCGTAGAGGGCGCCACGGGCAAGGGAATCGGCAATACCTCCGGCATCGTTTTTTGAATAATGTGCCAATTGTTCAAGCCCCGACTGTATGGTCAGGAGCATATTTGTGCCCGTATCTCCGTCGGGAACGGGAAAGACGTTCAGGGCGTCGATGGTGTCGGCGTTTGCTTTAAGCCACTCCGCCGCGGCGGCAAAGATCTCCCGGAGGTTATCTCCATCCACCTGGGACAGTACCGATCGGTTCTCCATACTCATCTCCTGTTCCATGGTAATGGTTTACACCGCGTTAGTCAAAGCCGAAATTTTCAGCTGCCAGTATGCGATGATAACGGGTTTTGAAATCCCGAGGCCCGGGTATTGAAATGTGCACTTAAGTGCATTAAACTCAATGATGTATACACAATGGAAGTGAGTGAGGTATGTATGTATGGTTATCAGGGCGGCCTTTGCAACGGACGACGGTGAAAAATTCATAAACAGGCATTTTGGTGATGCACGGTATTTCCGGTTGTACGAGATAGACGGACATGGGTACCGGTTTCTTCGACAGATTGAAAATTCCAGTGATGATGAGAGGGAAGGAGTACACGCGGATCCGAAAAAGGCTCGAAGCGTGGCCGGGATACTCCTGAATGAAGGGGTGAATACCGTCGTATCACGGGTGTTCGGCCCCAATATTAAGCGAATTCGTACAAAATTTGTCTGTATAGTTATGGACGATCTTTCTATTGAGACATCCGTAGATTTGATACAAAAGCACCGTGCCGACATCGAAGAGGAATGGAATAAGGGAGAAAGTCGAAAACATCTTAAGATTTCTTCTTGACATTATGCACTTAAGTTCAATATATTAGGATTGAAGGCACAGGGATGAATGTATGCCGAGACCGCAGAAAGAAAGGATTGTAAGCAGACCACCTCTGTATTCGTCTTTCAAGCCCACCGGGGTGAGAAAAAACGAGCTAGGGCAAATTTCGCTTACCCTTGATGAATATGAAGCCATTCGTCTTGCGGATTATCTCCAGTTGGAGCACGAAGAGGCTTCTATTGAAATGGATATATCCCGCTCGACCTTTACAAGGCTTTTAGAAAGGGCGAGACAAAAGGTATCTGCGTTTATTATCGAAGGGAAGGAACTAAGTATCGAAGGCGGCCGCGTTCATTTCCGGGCAAATATCATGCGGTGTGCAGGGTGCGGGAATATATTCAGTGCCGGTTTCGAGCGTAATGTTACATCATGTCCGGCCTGCGGATCCCGGGATCTTGTAGATATGGCCGGTGGATACGGTCACGGAAGGTGTTGTCTTCAATTCAATATATCAAAGGAGAACAAATAGATATGCCCAGAGGAGACGGAACAGGGCCTGCGGGACAGGGACCCGGAACAGGGAAAGGATTGGGAAGAAAACCCGGAGGCGGAGGCCGGGGACGTCATAGCGGAGGTGCTTTTGGTCCCGGCGGAATGTGTATATGCGCGAAATGCGGGACTAAAATTCCTCATCAACAGGGAACATCATGTACGGAACTAAAGTGTCCGAATTGCGGGCAAACCATGATTCGCGAAGAGTTGCTCGAAGAAAAAAGAAAGAGAAAAGAATGAAAATCGCCATTGCCAGCGGGAAGGGTGGTACAGGAAAAACCACCCTTTCGGTAAACCTGGCGGCGTATCTCGCGGAGACCCGGCCGGTTATATTAACCGATCTCGATGTGGAGGAGCCGAACTCGGGACTTTTTCTCAAAAAGGGGAGAGCTGAATTCCGAAAAGATGTATTCAGGATGGTCCCGTCATGGAAACAGTCATCCTGTACCCTCTGCGGATTATGCCAGGAGGTGTGTAACTTCAATTCGATAATAAAAATGGGGGACGAGGTAATGATATTCCCCGAACTCTGCCATGGATGTTACGCCTGCAGCGAGCTCTGTCCGACGGATTCACTCCCCATGGTTCCGGAAAAAATCGGTGAATTGGCGAGTTATACGGCAGGCGATATTTCTTTTATCGACAGCCGACTCGATATCGGGCAGGAACAGGCGGTACCGCTGATTGCCGAGACACTCTCCTACGTGGAAGATGAATTCCCCCGGGATGTCCTTAAAATATATGACGCTCCGCCGGGTACGTCCTGCCCTGTTATAGAAGCGGTAAAGGACGCGGATTTTATTCTGCTTGTAACCGAGCCAACCCCCTTCGGGCTTCACGATCTCCGGCTTGCCCTCGAGACGGTCAGGAGCCTGGGAAAAAGATGCGCGGTTGTGGTCAACAGGTACGGTCTCGGGAATGCCGATGTCGATGAATACTGCCGGCGGGAAGGTATCGACATCGTGGCGAAGCTGCCGAACAGGCGGCAGGTGGCGGAGCTTTATTCCCGGGGAAGGCTTGTCTACCCGGAGGTGCCGGAGATTGCCGCGGAGCTGGAAAATTTAGCTGCGTATATCGACGGGCTGGAAAAGGAGATGCGGGGATGAAAGAGATTGTCGTGATTTCCGGCAAAGGCGGAACCGGCAAAACCTCGGTGACGGCTTCTTTTTCAGTACTCGCAGGCCCCGAGGTGATAACCGCTGATTGTGATGTGGATGCGGCGGATATGCATCTGCTTTTACAGCCGGATTTCGCCGAAGCCCATGATTTCTTCAGCGGCCTGAAAGCCCGTATCGATGCTTTACAGTGTTCGGGCTGCGGGAGGTGTGCGGAGGTCTGTCGTTTCGGAGCCGTGGACCTAGTCGATGATGTGTATTCAGTCGTTTCCCTGGATTGTGAAGGCTGCGGATACTGCGCCCGGATCTGTCCGGAGAAGGCTATAGTTATGGAAGAGCAGAACGTCGGAGAGTGGTATCGGTCGTCCATTAAAACCGCCGGTATAATGATCCACGCTCGTCTCGGCATAGGCGCGGACAATTCCGGAAAACTTGTAGCCAAGGTGAAAAACGAGGCAAAACGGGTAGCGGAAGAAACAGGTAAGAATATCGTCCTTGTAGACGGATCGCCGGGTATCGGATGCCCGGTGGTCTCCTCTCTTTCGGGGGCCGATTTTGTTGTATTTGTTACTGAACCGACGGTATCCGGTCTCCATGATGTTAAACGGGTTCATGAGGTGGTAAAGAACTTCGATATCCCTTCGGGATGCATCATAAATAAAGCCGATTTGAATCCGGAGATAACAGGGCAGTTGAAGGATTTTTTTGCCGAAGAAGGCATTGTCCATCTTGCCGACCTCCCCTATGACGAAAGCTTTACGGAAGCGATGGTCATGGGCCAAACGATTGTGGAATTCGCCGGCGGCAGACTCACCTCGGAGATCTCCGCATGCTGGCAGCGTATAAAAACTATAGTTCATACAAAAGGAGAATGATATATGAGGATTGCTTTCACCAGTAAAGGCGCCGGGCCGGATTCAGCGATAGATCCGCGGTTCGGAAGAACGGAGTATATTCTACTCTACGATGAAGAGAAGGACGAGTATACTCCTGTGGATAACCGGGCGATAGGCGGGGTCGCCCACGGGGCCGGGCCTCAGACAGCCCAAAAATTGTTTGACCTCCAGCCGGATGTACTCATTACCGGCAATGGACCGGGGGGGAATGCAGCCGCCGCTCTGCAAAAGGCAAACCTGGATATATATACCGGAGCCGGGCAGATGACCGTTAAACAAGCCTATGATGCATATAAAAAAGGTGAACTGAAAAAGTTTTAGTAGTTTCGTTAGACACGCCGGCGGCTTGACCGGCTGCCGGTATGTCGTTCCAGCGGTTGTAGAAGAGGAGGCTCCTGTGTATTCATATTTATTCGGTCCGGTCCCTTCCCGGCGCCTAGGCATGTCCCTCGGCGTTGATCTGGTTCCACACAAGGTATGCACCTTCAACTGTGTATACTGCGAGTGCGGCAGGACAACCCATTTGACCAGGCAACGGGATGAATACGTTCCGGTTAATGCCGTGATGGAAGAATTGGGGCGGTTTTTTATCGATAATCCGAAACCGGATTATGTCACTTTTTCAGGAGCCGGTGAACCAACATTGAACTCCGGGATCGGTACGGTGCTCGACTTTATCAAAACCGAACACGAGGGTATGCCCGTGGCGGTGCTTACCAATGGAAGTCTGCTCTCGGATCCGGAAGTGCGGTCGGAGATCCTGGCTGCCGATGTTGTTCTGCCATCGCTGGATGCGGCTTCGGAGTCGACCTTCCGCAGGCTGGACAGACCAGTCCACAGTATCGTTCTGTCTGAGTACATTCAAGGCCTTGTTGATTTCAGGGAGGAATACGCGGGCAGAATATGGCTCGAGGTAATGATGCTGCCGGGTTATAACGACAACCCGGATGATCTCAGGTTACTGAAGGAAGCGTTTTTGAGAATACGGCCCGATCTTATACAGCTCAATACCCTTGACAGACCCGGCACGGTGAAGGACCTCCGGCCTGCGTCACGGGAGGACCTGGAACGGATTATCGATACCTGGGCATTGGACAATGTAGAGATCATCGCCGCGGCGCCGGAACGAAAGAATATTCAGTCATACAGAAAAGATACGGAGACGGCGATCCTCGAGACCATTGCCAGGCGGCCCTGCACTCTCGAGGACCTCGGCAGTATTCTCGGCACCCATATTAACGAAGTCAATAAGTATCTCGGTGTTCTCGAGGAAGAAGGGAAAATAGAGACCCTGCGTCAGGAAAGAGGTGTGTTTTACCAGCTGAAAAAAAACCACCGGGCGTGATGCACCGGCGGTTCCATCCAGGGGGGAATTTTTTCCGGTTAATGGTGGCCGTGGTCCCGTCCCGTTCCGTCACCCTTCCCCTCTCCGCGGACACAGGTGCTTTCTCCTGATTCCAAGGAGCCGTTGATATAGTCCTTTATTACCTGTTCTACGTCACCCTGCACGCCGGAAATACATTCCATATTGTACTGCTGAAAGAAACCCTGGGCTCTCCGGCCCATCCCGCCGGTAATAATAACATTACAGCCGTTATTATGAAGAAACTCTGGGATAGCGCCGGGAGCGTGGCCGGGATTCGCCAGGATGTTTTTATTCGCCACGGTTGACCCTTCTATATCGAAGACCGTATATTCCGAACATCGTCCGAAATGCTCCGCTACACTGCCGTTTTCCGTTGCTATGGCAATTTTCATTTTCTTCTCCTGTATGTACATATGATTCGCACGCGGGATCCATACCCCGCGGCTTGCCGCGCTCTTCGGAACCGAGCCGGCTGACTGCCTCGCCAATGGTTGCTGTACGGGGTATGAATCCCGCATACAATCCATACCTTGCAGAACCAACATACCCCCGCCCCTTGGCGCCGGGGTATGTTGATTATTAGTGACTATAAATTACTTTAATTCGTCCTGCCGGGCAAGAATTGTCTGTAACCAGGTTATAAATTTTCCAACGAAGGACCACTGTATACGTTCTCTTGTTGTATGAACATCGAAAAGATTCGGGCCCATGGATACGGCTTCGATTCCGCCGGCTTTCGCGGAAAGAATACCGCACTCCAGGCCTGCATGAACGGTTACAATTTCTACCGGTTCAGTAAAGATGCCCTCTCTGCAGCTCCGGCAGAGTGATACGAGGCGGGACCCAGGGGCGGGGGGCCAGGGAGGGTAGGTGGTTGTGTTGGAGACGTGCAGACCCGCGCGCCCGATGAGTTCCTTGATGTTCCTTTCGCCCTCGTCGAGTTCTTCCTGTTGATCCGAACGGAGGCTTATTTCCAGGTGGGTATTGTTCAGACCGTCGACCCTCAGGACACCGGGGTTGGCCGAGGTACTTACCTGGCCGCCCATCTCTTCATTTCTCCTCAGGACACCGGCCGGCAGATTCAGGATGAGGTCCGGCAGGGTTTTGAGGCCCTGGTCTGTAAGGGCTCCGACCCTGGCGGTATCTGTTTTTGTGAGTGATATCCGGGGGGTTGAATCGGGATTGGAATAGATATCGTTGAACTCTTTTTCGAAACGCCGGTAGAGTGGTAAGAGGAGCTTTTCCCCCTCCTCCGGTATAAAGAAGGTGACGGTGCAGTTGGTCGGGATTGCATTTATCTTTCCTTCGCCCTTAATATCGGTAACCGCAGGTTTCAAGTCGGAAAGACCGGAAAGAAAAGAAGCAAAGCGACGGTACAGATTCTCAGGACTTGTCCCGATATCCATGCCGGAATGGCCGCCTTTGAGCCCGTCGGCGGTTATATAGTCTCCCTCCCGCAAGGGGATGACGGGGTCTTTAGTAAAATCATGGGAAGAACCGGTATCTTTAACGCACACCATGTCCAGGTGTCCCTGAAGGATAACGGCGGGGGCATCTTCCATTCCCGCAGAGGGCGGGGAGGACCTTCATTTTATCCAGTTGCCGTTGGGCAGCCAGATCCCGAAGAAGATCGTCGTGGACCACCGAGTCCTTAGATGGAGTAGAGGGTTATATCATCCTAGATGACGAGAAAACCCCCCGGCGTTACCTCGGGTGTCGTTTACATTCACTTCTCCCCGGCCGAACCAGTACTGCATATTATATTGTAAACCGCGTCATGTAATTCTGCCATATCAGCGGGGTAGGACTGCGAGGGGCTTTTTTATTCACCCTAGTAGAACGAACGGCCTACACCGGCATGTATATTAACGATGTCTTCCATGAGGTTGTAAATGAAGGCACCGGAACCCATGGCGAGCCAGTTCTTGTAGTATCCACCAATTCTTAATACAGGGTGAATACCGCTGCTGCCGTAGAAAACGCCGACTTCCAGTGATACGGCCAGGTCGTCCACCTTGTTGCCCTAGACACCTTTTACGGCGGCATCCAGTACGGCATCCGTTGCCGTCATGGGATAATGGACCCATTCCTCGGAGGCCGGGTCATGGGCGGTGCGGTGAAGGGCACCGAATGCTCGACGGTAAGAGTATACTTGCCGGTGGGGAGGGTCGTCGGTTCTACTGAGTTACATATAATTCGCCGGTTTCTTCCGCAGCCTCCCCAGCCACGTATTTCATACCGGCAAGGCTGTAAGCGGCACGGTATGCCGCATCCTGCGTATCATCGACGAACTCGATGACGACGGTTTCCGCGGCTTTGGTTGTACCTGTTAATACGTCGATCATCCTGATAAACAGATTCATTTTCTCCCCCAGGCCGGAGAGTTCGCCGACCAGGGTGGTACCGGCGGCCGGGAGTTTTTTTATTTAGTTGCTCATGCCGCCGCGCGGCAACCGAAAGGATGAAAACAGGCGGGTATAGCAATTCCGGTGTGGCTATTTTCGTAATAGTTGCTCATGCCGCTGCGCGGCAACCGAAAGGATGAAAACAGCCGGGTGCGGCTATTCCGGTGCGGCTATTTTTGTATTAGTTGGCACAGCTTTCGTCCGTACAGCCGGACAGTGAAAAAGCCTGGGCGGAAGGAATTTCTTCGACGTACGCTGTAAAAGAAACATGCCCTCGAAGTGCGTCTTCGAGGACATGTTGAATCAGGTTTCCCGTAGCCACTTTCATCTAGTCCACGGTTGATGTAACGTTAACCCCTTTCAGGGTATCCGATACGGGGCACCGCTCTTCGATCATTTTTACCAATTTTTGGATATTTTCCTTCGGGGACGGTGAATCGATATGCATGTTGTAACGAATTTCCTGATATCCCTTTCTTACTGAAGGGTCCTTTCCCAGAAATCCGTCCGTGTCAAGATCACCCTCTATATCTACCGAGTATCCTTTGAGCTCTACTCCGCATTGGCCTGCGAACGCGGCTGCACAGATACCCATACATCCTCCCAGGGATGAAAGGAGCATCTCCACCGGACTCATAGCCTTGTTCGAGCCCCCGAGGTTTTTCGGTTCATCCATGGCCACCTCGAAACTCCGTGCGTTGCTTTCTACATACACTCCGTTCCCCGACCATGTTGTTGTTGCTTTAAAGGTTTGTATCGCCATATTTCCTCCTATAGCCTAGTATATTACTAAGGTAATATTCGGCCTGAGAAAAGGCAATGCATTTCTTGACTAACTTACTGCCCCCGATCTGAGGATTTATCGGCTCGGCTGACCGACAGTAAAGCCGGTCCGGAAGACCGACAGGTTGCGCTGCCTGCAGCAGGAAGTGAAAGCGGTGAGGGGAAGAACGCCGCGGCCGGGATACGGCCTTCCAAAGGATCGGCCGATCTTGATTCCTACGGCCTGGGCAAGGCCATCGGCAGGAAAATCCGGATAACCGGGGCAGATAAACTCCCCGAGAGTATGGTATAGTACCGGGCATGCTGTTCAACCTCTATGTAACCTTTTTTAAAATATCCGCCCTGACCCTCGGCGGTGGAGCCGTGATGCTCCCCTTCATGGACGAGGAATTCGTGGAAAAGAAGAAATGGCTCACCGAGGGCGAAATGGTTGATATCTATGCCCTGACCAACAGCCTACCCGGTACGATAGCCTTTAACGCTTCTCTTCTCATAGGGCGAAAGATAAAAGGATTCGCCGGCGCCCTCTGTTCGGTCCTGGGAGTTATGACTCCGCCGATCCTCATTATTATCCTGATTGCGGAAGGCCTTTCCAGGATGAGCTCTCATCCCCTGGTGGAAGCGGCCTTCACCGGTGTCCGAGCCGGAGTAACCGCTCTCCTTTTGCTGGTCATGATCAAAATAGGATTAAAAACCTTCCAGGGTTTAAGGGAGGTCCTCCTGGCGCTTTTTGCTTTTTTACTGGTGGAGGTTCTCGAGTTAAACGCGGTCATGGTCATTCTTATATGTGCGGGTATAGGCTTTTTTCTGTTTTGGGGAAACGGCGAATGATTCAGTTGCTCAGACTTTTCTGGGTTTTTTGCAAGATCGGAGCGGTTACATTCGGCGGCGGTTACGGAATGATAACCCCCATCGGTCAGGAGGTGGTCTCCCGCGGGTGGTGTTCACAGGAGATGTTCGTGAATATCGTGGCTATATCACAGATGACTCCCGGACCTGTGGGCCTGAATGCTGCAACCTACGTGGGGAAGCTCACGGCCGGTGTTCCCGGTGCTTTGGTTGCTTCTCTGGGTCTGGTTTTTCCGGCCCTCTGTATTACTACAGTTCTCGGATTTTTCCTTGGCTCACCGAGTAAATTGAAGGTTTTGAAAGGAGCCGTTCGTGGAATCCGGGCAGCAGCCCTAGGCCTTATCATGACCGCGGTGATATTCTTTGCCGAGAATTCTATCTTCAGTTCGGAGCTTCCTCTGAACAGGAGGGTGGTGGAAGCCGCCGGTTCGTTTCGGGAAGCTCTTCCAGATTTGAATTTTTTTGCCCTTGGTATCTTTGCCTTTATTCTCTTTCTGCGAAAAAAATATCGCCTATCCTCGGTCTACTGTATCCTGATCTCCCTTGCAGCCGGGCTGGTTCTCTTCGGTTTTCTTTAAAAACCCCTGGAATTATATAGAGCGCTGTAATAGCCGACCTCGGTTTCGAACCCTTCGGGCAATGAGACGATGAAGTCGTAGATGTTCGCCACCCGGGCAGCCTCGATCAGCTCTTCTTCGCGTCTTCAGGGTTACCGTATTTTTCACGGAACTGTTGATCTCGGCGATTGTTTTCCTCACCCTTCTAAAGCCCTTTCGCATTCGGCCTCCGATGGCCAGTGCCCGGAGAATCATCGTGAGGTCCTTGTTCGGGATGTATCCCCTTAGGAGATTCCAAGTTATATACGAAAGAGAAAAAGCTTTAAAAATCAGAACCCCCGCTCTTTCCTGATCGCCTCGTAGGCGGACTGGATTTCCCGGAATTTATCTGCAGCAAACTGCATGAATTCCTCCGGCACCCCCTTGGAGGCTATCTTGTCCGGGTGGTACTCCGATACCAGCCGGCGGTAGGCCTTTTTTATTTCGTCGTTGGAGGCGGTGGGCGGCACTTCCAGGACGGCGTAGTTCCGGTCGGATACCACGCCGTAGCGGCGCTTGATGGTCTCATACTTGGTGTCGCTGAAATGGAAAATCCGCACCGCTTCCAGAATCATGTCTTCTTCAGCCCGGGACATTCCGCCCTCGGTGGCCGCAACCCGAACGAGAATGTCTATCATGAGATCCAGCACTTGCGGGTTCGACCGAAACTGGTTGTAGAACTGGGTCGCGAAGCTGCTAAATTTTTCCGTTGACGCTTGAGCTGAGTTGAAAACCTGGACGGCGCTGTTGCGGCTTATCGGGTCCAAGCGAAGGTCGTTGTCCATGAAGTCTTCCACCGAACGGACTTCCGCCTGCGAGATGGTTCCGTCGGCCTGGGCTAGTTTTGCCAGCATGGAAAAGCAGCCGACGAAGAAGGTCATGTTAGCCCTCTGAGTATAATTGAGTCTCTGATTGTAAGCGCGGGTATAAAAACTCTGCTGGGCCGTTCCCGCGGTTTCCCGCATTTTATCGGACAGGTGGCCAAAGGCCATACCGGCTACAGCCCCCAGAGGGCCTCCGAGAATGAGCCCGATAGTACCGCCGACTATTTTCCCGAACCAGGGCATGGAATCTCCTTGAATACCGATGTTTACTTAAAGATAGGGTTTTTAAACCTTTCGGGCAAGGGGTTTCCCCGGGATTGCATCGATGCCCGCAAGTCTCGTCGCCGTATTTCGAATTTTGTAGCCTTCAAGATAGGTCTTTTTCTTCTTTACATTCCTGAAATTAGAAACTGTTCAGGAATAAGAGCCCAAACAGTCGTAAAAACTAATTCAGGCTGTTCCGCAACCCAACCCGAAAAAAGTAATTTCCCCGGCACATAGTACGTGGATAGCCCATGGCTTCTTTTCCCGGTAGAAAGGAACCGGTATCTGAGCGCTTGCAGGATCTATCCTGCACCGGCATCATCCCGCCGCCATTACCAATAGTTCGCTACTTTTGGACTTTACTATCTTCCCCAGGTTTGTAGCTATCCGGCGCAATTACCGCTACCCTGACAACCCTTATCATGGGTACACTCAGCGACAGGATCCGGTCCAGGTGGGGACGGGGAAAGTCGTATATTCTCATCAGCTATCTTCTCCGGGGTCTGTCGACAATCCTCTTCCCCATGGTTGCCTATAAAAGACGGTAAGTCCTAGGAATACTCATGGTTGTCATAGCCGATTCTGTAATGATTTTTTTCCGTACCACCGCGAATGACGCGGCCTTCAATGCCTGTACGGTGGATATCGCAACCAGTGAAACCCGCGGCAGGGTAGAGGGGGTGCTCAACCTGAGCCTTTTTCCCGGTCTGGACGATTTCCATGGCAGCGGTGGGGAATTCTGATAGATTCATTCGGCTACTTTATATTTTTCTACAGCCCGGGAGGCATGGTTATGCTGGTTGGTCTTGTTGCCGGCAGTTTTCCAAAGGACGTCCCGGTTCCCGAGAGCAATATACCCCGGGGCTCTTTCCCGGCCGAATTCGCAGAACTCCTTGATCCGGAGATCCTCAAACAAAACCGAAGACTTTTTATACTCCTGCTTTTTATCATGATAAGCGGTATCAGTATGTAGGTTTCACGCCCTACCTCATTGTCTGCCTGGAGTATTATGTGGGGGTAACCAAGACCCAGTTCAGTATCATCGGCGGAGCGGTGATGGTAGGCAGTACCGCACCGGCAATTCCCTTCGGTATTCCGGCCGACCGGTGGAACAAGTTCTGGTTTTTCACGGATTCGGATGCATACAAGTAGCTGGAAGCGGCAATCCGGACGCTGGATCGATATAGCGGCCCGGAACTATCCGTGCTCATGAAGGAATTCGTCGATTTCCTGGGCAGGTCCCGGGAGATCGACGGCTATCTTATCTCTATACTTATAATCGAGCACGAACTCTACCGCCACGGGCACCTGATAGAGGCCGGGATATCCGACTTCGAGCTCAACGGCGAGGTGGTGGATGTCTCGGAGGCTCCCTTGTTTCCTGCTACGGGGCGGGCGTGGATCCGAGGAAGAGCCGATGGCCGCACCTGCAACGGACCTGGTCGGCGGGTGACCGGATCGAAGTCTGCTTCGACATGGGCGTCAGGCTCCGGCATGCTCATCCGCGGGTCGCCGACTGTCGCGGAAAGGCGGCCGGAGTGGATCAATCTGAACGGTCGGTGGCATTACTCCATTCTGTCCGGGGACAGAGAAACACCCGATGAATGGGATGGTGATACCATGGTACCCTATCCGGTTGAATAGGTTCTCTCCGTGATATAACGACCGCTGCTACCGGGCCAGGTACTCTGGTACCGCTTAACGAGAACTGGGGACAGTTCAATGCCTGGGATACGGCCGATTGGATAAAGAAGTACGAGTACCAGCGAGCCCTAGGGCTTTAGTTCGATCTCTTCGTCTATTAATGAACAGGTGTCTTCATCACAGGCTATGAGAGAAAGGGAGCAGGTTACAACGGGGGCTTGTGCAGCCTCCCCGGAAAGGAGGAATTCCATTGTCATGGTCTGCCCCTCCTGGATGCCATGAAAGGAATACTCCTCCGGTTCAACGGTCAGACTGCTGCCGGCGTTGATTGTAACGGTCAGGGGGGGGTATCCGGGTCCGTTCAGATGAAAACCCTCCTTCGGCGCCAGCCCTAGGGTAATAACCGATCCGCCGTAGACATGGTCGGCAAAGGTATACACCAGGGTATATCGTGGTTGTTCGATAACCGAATCGATCTGTTCCATGGTATCGTCGGCGGAAGCCAAATGATATTCTAACCGTTCAGCGAAAAAATCGTAGTCTCGTTTACCTTCTATTTTCTCTACCACCACTCCGTCCTTAATAATAAAGGTGGTCGGATATCCGATGATCTTTTCATTGTTGAAAAAGGCTTCCGCGCCGTACAGGATGGGGTAAGTGACTCCCAGGGATGCGGCGATTTTTTCCACCAGATCCTTCTTATCCTCCGGATCCGTATTTACACCAAGGATCAGTACATCCCTGTCCCGGTAGGTGTCGTACAGCCTCGACAGGTCAATCATTTCTTTTTTACAGGGCGCGCAAAAACTCGCCCAGTAGTTGAGTACAACAAGATCGTACGAACCGGTGCTGTAGTAGTCTGAAACGTGCTTACCTGTGTAGTTCTCCATGGTGACAGGTGTTGTCTCCGGGTTGTTTTCAGATCGGCCTGAACAACCGAACAACAGTATACCGGCGGCAATAAGAAGAGTGAGTCTTTTCATGGTGATTTCTTCCTGGTCTTTATTGTTTTTATCTGTACTGTTTCCCTTCCGGAAAAGGTGATGCAGTGTACCGGGCAGACCCGGACACAATCGAGGCACCGGATGCACTCTCTGCTGTTCGGTGTGCTCCGGACCGGAATATTCATGGGGCAGACTTCTTCGCATTTTCCGCACTGGATGCACTTTCCCGTATCCACCGAGATCTGCAGAAAACTGAGCTTATTGAACAGGCCCCAGTAAGCCCCCAGGGGACACATGATTTTGCAGAAGGACCTGCGTGAAAACAGGAAACTGATGAGAAATACTACTAAAATAGATATTTTTAATACGGTAAGCCCCGACGCGGCCTGCCTCAGACCCTCATCCACCGCCAGCAGGGGAATACCGGCGGTGAGTGTACCCGCAGGGCATATCCATTTACAGAACCAGGGTCCAATATATCGTATATCGGTAATAAACAAAGGCAGAACTATGACGAACAGTACGAGGACCGGGTATTTTACATATGTGAGGATGCGGGGGAGGGGAATGTTTTTCGAGGTAATTCTGTTGATGAGATCCTGGATAAAACCGAAAGGGCAGACCCATCCGCAGAAAAATCTGCCCGTGGTAATACCTATCAGGGTGAGAAACCCGATGATATAAAAACCGGCATAGTTTAATCGTTCTTTCAGGCGAATCCGTTCGTTTACGTCGTTCAGCCAGAATTGTAGTGAACCCAGGGGACATGAAAGCACAGACATGGGACATGAATAGCAGTGAAGCCCCGGAAGACAGAACTGTTTCGATGAAAACTGGCTTATAAGGGCTTTGTTCCGACGTATGGATTCCAGGAAAGTTGCAATATCCAGGTTGATGAGGGCGAAAGAAGCCGCCTGAATGAGTAATCTGAAGCGAATCAGCTTGTTTCTGAATGGAGTTTTCATCCTAGGCCTATACATTCGTAACAGAGGTTAATGGCTTTCCGCAGGATTCCTTCTACCAGGTCTCCCTGCCAAAGACCGAAAACCAGCAGTAGAATCGAGACAATGAAAATACCGTACCGTAATATATTCTTCATCCCGGTTAAATTACCATATAACTTTTTCTTTATACAAGAGAAAAACAGTTCTGTTTGCCCTACATAACTTCCAGGGTGCCCGTCTTCTTTGCTCTTACCTCGAACCGTCGGAAGAGAGAATAGCCCATGAGAAGGTAGAGGGTCCCGACCAGGAGTTCTTTGAGCGGTAGAATGCCGACCTGTCCGGATGCGGCGCCTTCGGATATTATAAGCCGGGCTGCGGCGATGCCGTGGGAGAGGGGAAGAAAGGAGGATGCATCCCTGATCCATCCGGGTAGATCGCTCAGGGGCACATTAGCCCCGGAGAAGAGCAGGAGGAGAAAATATACAGTATTGTTTACGAACATCACGTTGCGGGTTATCAGGCCGATGCAACCCATCAACAGCCCCAGCCCGGAGGTGCTGAAAACCGAAACCAGAACAGCCAGGGACAGCATTCCCAGCCGGTCCGAGGGTATATGCAGGCCGAAAAGGATAATGCCCCAGGTAAAGGCAATGGCCACCCCCATCATCTTGAACGCGAGATCCGTGGAAGGTCGAAACCGGCGGAACAGCGCGCGGTTATCAAAAAAATCGAGAAAATCAACATACCCTGCCCCAAGGGGCGGGGTATGTTGGTTCTGCAAGGTATGGATTTTATGCGGGATTCATACCCCGTACCGTAACGGTTGTCGAGGCAGTTAGCCGGCTCGGCTCCGAAGAGCGCGGCAAGCCGCGGGGTATGAATCCCGCGTGCGAATCATCCACCGGGTCGGGAGAGAGTGGTTTAATTGTAACGGTCATATTAACCTTCCGCCCTATAGAATTATTCCCCCCGGGTCCGTTGGATGGACCCGGGAGGTAGGCCCTTCAACCGCGGGAGTTCATCCGCTCGAAGACCTTATAGAGGCTGTGGGTTCCCATGTTCTCCAGACCTTCGGCCATGGCGGCGATGTAGAACTGCTGGGCCATGGCAAGGCCGGGAAGGGAGAGGTTCATTCGTCCGGCTTCCTTCAGCGCTATCCCCATATCTTTGACGAAGTGTTTAACAAAAAAGCCGGGATCGAAATTTCCCTTTGCTATACGAGGTCCGTAATTCGAGAGGGACCAGGTACCGGCGGCACCTTTTTCTATTACCGAGATTACCTCCATCATGTCGAGTCCGGCCCGGTGGGCGTACAGAAGACATTCAACCAGCCCTATCATGGTTGTGGCTATATGGATCTGGTTTACCGCCTTGGTGTGCTGCCCAGCTCCGGCGCCACCGAGTAAGGAGATGTTCTTACCCATAATCTGGAAAAAAGGAAGTACTTCATCGAAGACTTCCCGGTCTCCCCCGACCATGATCGCCAACCGTGCTTCCTTTGCGCCCACGTCGCCGCCGGAAACCGGAGCGTCGAGAACGGGTACACCCTTTTCTTTCCCCGCCGCATAAATCTCCTCAGCCATGCTCGGTTCCGAGGTGGTCATATCGACAAGAATAGTGCCGCTCTTTGCACCGGCTACCAGGCCGTCTTCGCCGAGAAAGACCTCCCGGACATCCTGTGGATATCCTACAATGGCAAAGGCTATATCACTGTTTTCCGCCACCGCCTTGGGGCTGTCACACCACCGGGCGCCGGCATCGAGAAGTTCCTCCGCCTTTGATCTGGTTCGAGTATACACGCTCATGGGGTAGCCTGCGGCGATGATATGACCGCACATCGATTTTCCCATGACTCCTGTTCCTACCCATCCTATCTTCTTCAATGTTTTCTCCTTATATAAACGAGTGTTAATTACAGTGTAGCACTTCAGCTTGCATCATGAAAGGCTCTTAACGAGGTTTTCTTTTCTATTCAACTTTATTCGCACGGGGGATTCATGCCCCGCCCCTTGTGGCGGGATATGTTGGTTAAGTATCTTATACTTTACCTGCATCCTGCACGGCAGCCGCGGCATCGGCGGTTTAACGGAATCTATCCCGGGGACCGGGGGATGTAATCGGCGGTTTAACGGAATCTATCCCGGGGACCGGGGGATGTATCAGCGTATGGGGTTGCACCGCTGCACATCCGAGGTTCCTCTTTTACCAAAACCGGTTCTCAATGTAGTAGACGCCTGTATATCTGCCGAGCTGGAACTCGGGTCGGCGAACCTGGATTCCCCGGTCATTGAAAGGATTCGCCTGTGAAAACACCCGGCTGGGGGAATCTCGGCGAGGGAGCGGGAAACAAGCCCGTCAGGGGAAGCCAATACCCCGGCAAGGCTATTTGGTCCCGGAGACTTGCAGCGCACGTCACGGCGGAGGTCCGTTCACCCCTGTACAAGGATCCCATGGAACGGACCGCATTCAGGGAAAGGTCCGGATCCGGCAGGGTATATAACCGGTTGAGGATCTCCCGCTCCGGCCGGACAATACCTGCCAGGTATACAGGTCGGCCTTCCCTTAGCTGACTGAGCATTCGGCGGGCATGCTGTTCGGCCTCGTTCTTATTCATGATAAGACCGAAGATCCTGTTGATCTCCACATCCGGCCGCCGGCCCTTTACCTCCTGATAGTAATATTCGATTGGATAGACGCCCTTACTTTCATCATCCCGGTAGACCGCCGAGGTGGGCAGGGTTTTGAGCACCCCATCGCAGAATCGGGCTGCAGTATCGTAGTTTAGTTTGACGGGGTTGAAGATGTATTCCGCCGGGTCACTCCAGCAGGATCTTGGTTCTAAATGCATCGGTGGCTTCCTTGCCCCAGAAGGTAGTTATAAGGTGATACAGCTTGGCTTCGAGTATCTGGAACGAATAATACTGCAGGCCGAGGTTATAATTCTTCTCGGTAATCTCCTGCACGCGCCGGGGGTTTTTTAAGAGTTCCCGGGTGTAATCCACCGTGCTCTTGGATATATACCCGTCCATTTCGATTACCTGAAATCCCTTTGGTTTTATATCATGAGAATAGATCGAGTAGTTGTTTACAAGGATCGGCTTACGGAAATAGATGGCCTCCAGAAAGGCGTTTCCGAATCCCTCGAATATAGAAGGGTAGGTCACCAGGTCGGCATGGGGATAAATATCCTGCATGGTGTACACCTTTTTACCGTCCGGGGTCGTTCCCCTCTCGTTGTCGATACGGTTTTCTACAAAGATCGATTTTATACCCAGAAGATCGCTGTATTCCCGCACCCTTTGTTCATACTCAAACCCTTCGTCACCGGAGGCGTGGGATATTACCAGTACAGCGCTCATGTCGAGGCGTGCTACGAGTTCTATGGCATGTTCAATGCCCTTGCGTTGAACAACCCGGGTAGGCTGCAGGATCAGCAGCTGGTCTTTATCGATACCGAGTTCTTCCCGCACGTCCGCGTTATACTCGTCGATATAGTTGGTTGGGCGCTCGAAGGGCATAACGTTTGGTATGAGGGTTGAAGAGATCCCGGTGCGAAGGGCAAGCTGGTTCTGGGCCGAAGAATTTATGACGACATGTCGAATCGAATTAAGGTGAGGCGGATAACTGGAATTAAAATAATCCCAGACACAGTTTCTCAGGAAACGCTTGCGCTCCCAGAAAAAATCGTGATGATGGGCTATAGTGGGGATTCCGCTCTCGGCTATGACCTCGGTTAATGCCAGGCCCAGGGGTATGTTGAGCGGGATCGTCAGCGTATTCTGGGGGACCAGGAGGTCTATATTGAAGGTGTTGATAAAATCGTAAATCTTCTTTTTCAGGATTTCACGGTACGTATGGATAAGGGTAGTTATTTCAGCGGGCCGCCTTTCGAAATCGAAGGCAGCCTGGCAAATTCTGTTCAGATCGGGAATGTCCGGAGTCTTGAAGTGGGCTTCCGGTACTGTGAACGATTTCTCCGGGGGAGTATCCAGCTCTCCGGCCATATAGAAGCAGGGGAAACCGTTGGCTTCCAGTACTTCGGCCCATTTTTTTGTTTCCAGGGAAACGCCGTCGGTCCCCGAAATCCTGAATGAAAGAAAACCTACATTCTTGCTCATCGTCTTTCCACCCTTTGTATGTGCATATGTAATAATAACGGCACGAACCCCGTTATTTTTAAGGAACAGTTCTTACCGCAGCGGCGATATTTCCACCCGCCTGTTCAGGTGCTGTTTATCGCTTTCCTCAACGGCGGGCGCGGTACTGCCGTAACCTTCTATATGGGGCTTCTGCTCAGGCTCCCATCCGCAGTCGAGAAGATAGTTATACACGACCTTCGCCCTCCGTCGGGAAAGTTCCATCCTCCCGGCTTCGGTGCCGTAGGATGCGCAGTGTCCGGAAATTTTGACCGGCCCGCCGTACTCATTCAACAAGACGGCCGTCTCCGACAGGATATTCCGTGTTTCCGGGGTCAGAACGGCCTTATCCGGTTCGAAGTAAACGGTAACCGTATCAAAGCGGACTATCCTGTCCCCCTCTTCCCGCCGTGTCTGCTGACTGCCGGGGGCGGGGCTCTCCTCGACGGCGGTAGGCGTACCAGCGGGTTCCTGCGGAGGTCCAGGGGGTGTGCCGGTTTCCTGCGTATCCCCGCCGTTCGTATCCCGGAAAGGTCCAGCAGGCGGCTCTTCTTTTTCCTGCTCTTCATTCCTCGCCTGACGGGCGGAGGGGAGGGCCTGTACATCTTTTCCCATATCCGACTCCCGCATACGGGGAAGAAAGAACAATACGAACACGAGTACCGCGACGCCGGCAGCCGCAGGAGGCAGGATACGGCGAAGAAACACCTGCTGCGGCATGTAGGTGGCCAAGGATATAGTCCGGGTTTCGTAGACCTTACCGTTCAGTATAAGGGTGAATCTAAGGGTGAAACGCCCGTTATATTCCGCCGACAGGTCTATAGCCGGGTTCCGCTTCGGGTCCCGGTCCAGATTTTGCAGGCGGAATTCGGTTATACATACCTTTGAATAATGTCGTACCAGGAAGACTTTTATGGACGCCCTGCGCTGTTTGGGCTTTAACGTAGTGAGTTTTAGGAGCCCTTCCGTTTTCCCTTGCAGTACACAGAGTTCCACCAGGTGCCTGTTTTCGATTTCTACTCCGATAATCGGACGCATAATGGTAGTGTACTACCTTGAGCCGTACCGTCAAGGACCATTTTTCAGATTGATTCAAGTAGATTGATATGCAATAATACTGTGGAGATTGAATATACGTACGGGGGCGGAGGTACGTTAGCGTTACAGGTTATTTTAAAGATTATCAACGATATCTCTGAAGGACTCATTATTCTGAGCGATGACGAGGAAATAGTATTCTTTAACGATGTCTTTCTCCGGATAACCGGATGGAAGAGTTCCGATATTTTTACCCGCGAGAGAGAATTTATCAGTTACCTCAATCTCGAACTTCTAAAGGGAAGTGAGCTGAAGGTGCAAATTCCTAATTCATCGGGGATATTTCAGTCATTCATCTGTACGTACTTCGAGGTCCATTCCGTTGACGAGGGTTCTTATGCCCTTATAAAAATACGGCCGGAGGATTCCGGCCATAACGGCGAGCAGCTCGAGTATAAGCGGAATTTTGACTTACTATTCAATAATATCGACGATCCGCTTTTTACTGCCGATCTTCACGGGCGTATACTGACGGCAAACAGTGCTTTTTTCCGTCTCTTCGGTTATGAGAATGTCGATGAACCGCCGCCCCGTTCAATTGCGTCGATGTACGTGTATGGTGATGACCTGGACGACAAGATTATGAAACTTTTCTCCGGGCACCGGGTGGAAAATCTGGACACCCATCTCTACACTGCGGATAAAAGAATAAAACGAGTTCTGGATACCTCCTGGTCCATCAGGAACCAGGCAGGAGAGGTTATCGGATATGCGACCCAGTTCAAAGATGTCACCTACGTAAAAAATCTCGAATCCAGGCTCAGAATATCGGAACGAAATTACAGTATTCTCTTCGATACTATTCTTTCATCGATAATCCTCGTCGATCCTGAGGGTATTATCCTCAATATCAACACGCCGGCGGAGAAACTCTACGGATATACCCGGGATGAGGTTGCTCTTTACCGGTTCGATGAAATCTTCCGGCCGGATAAAGATCGGCCCAGTATGATAAAGATAATAGGTCTTGTGGACGCAAACGACGGTAAATATGTGGAAACCGAGATTCGCCGTCTAAAGAAGGACGGCTCGGAGGTTTTTACCTTTGCGGTGTATTCCGCGGTGCAGGATGTGAGCGGCGAAACAATTGCCTACTCCGTGGTGGAAAAGGACCTTACCGAAAGAGTAAGACTCGAGAAAAAGTTGACGGAATCGCTGGAGCAGATCAAGGAGACCCAGACCGCCGCTATTCTCGGGTTTGCAAAGTTAACCGAATACCGTGACAAGGATACGGGAAAGCATATCGAAAGAATCAGGGAATATACCAGAATAATCGCCCTGGCGTTACAGGAACTCCCTGAATACGTGAATTATATTACAGATGAATATATAGAAGATTTAAGTCTTTCTTCCACCCTGCACGACGTGGGTAAAATCGGGATAGAAGACAATATTCTTCTCAAGCCGGGGAAATTATCGGACATGGAATTCGAACGAATTAAGTCGCATTCCATAAAGGGTGGTGAAGCCCTCGCTTCCGTAGACAGGCAGTTGAAGCACATGTCCTTCCTCACCATGGGCAAAGAGATAGCCTATTACCATCACGAACGCTGGGACGGCACCGGGTATCCTGAGGGCTTGAAGGGCGCCGACATACCCCTTTCCGCTCGTATTGTCGCCCTGGCGGATGTGTACGATGCGCTGACCAGTATTCGGCCCTACAAGGCGGCCTATAGCCATTACGAAGCGGTAGAAATTATCAGGAACGAGCGGGATAAAATGTTCGATCCTGTTATTACCGATGTTTTTCTTGCCAAGCAGGATGTCTTCGAGCGGATAAAAGCGTTTATTGAGTTCGAAGAGAATCCCAGCAATATTGCGGACATCCTGAATGAAGGCCGTAAAAACACCCCGGGCTTCGTGACCGGCTCAGCAGCCGGGAACAGGGGTATATAGATAATGTCCGATTTTATAGAGTTTCTTTCCGAGATATTTACGGTAAATCTCGTGCTCGGTGTCATCGAGTTTCCTTTCACGCTTTTAGAACTCATTCTTGAATGTGTATTACCTCTTATCGTCATTTTCTTCCTCTTTAAGCTCATACGTCTGGGATTAAGAAAAGTGTTGAACAGGAGCAGAATGAAGGAAGACCTAAGGGGCAGGATATTCCGATGGATAAAGAACATACTTCGTATTATATATCTCTTATTGTGCGTTGTGCTCGTCGGCCGGCTCTTCGGCGCGGAACTGGCCAGGTATTTCAAAATTTTCTTCTCCGCCCTCAATGAGCCCCTGATAGAATCCGGAAATACCAAGATTACCTTTATAACCATTATTCTGCTTATCCCCGTTTTCATGATTGCCTCGTGGATAGGAAAGCTCACCCGAAATATTGTCAACCAGTCTTTTTTAGATCGCCTGGGGCTCGATGAATCAAAAAAATTCACCCTCAGTACCCTTCTCCGTTACAGCGCCATGACGCTGGTTCTTATTATCGGGCTTTCCATCATCGGGATCAATCTTTCGTCCCTGGCCGTGCTGTTCGGAGTGCTCGGTATTGGAGTCGGCTTCGGACTTCAGAGCCTGGTGGCAAATTTTTTCGCAGGTATCATCATTATAATGACCAGGCCTATAAAAGAGGGAGACAGGATTCTGGTAAATGAATATGAAGGGACAGTGATTCATGTCCGTCTCCTGTCGACCATTGTCAATACGCTGACCGAAGAAACAATTATCGTACCCAATTCAAAACTTGTCGATAATACGATACATAATAATTCATATTCCGATCGCAGGATTATTATAGTCAGTTCGGTCCAGGTATCGTACTCTTCCGATCTCGACCGGGTTATAGAGGTCCTGATGGAAGTCGGCCGGGCTAATCCTTACGGACTCCTGGACCCGCCGCCGGCGGTACGGGTCAAATCATTCGATGATTCAGGAATAACCATGAACCTCTGGCTGTGGATACGGGACGTCAGAGACAAGTACACCGCCATTTCTTGGAATAACCTGGAGATCTGGAGGTCTTTTAAACTGTCCGGTATCGAGATACCCTTTCCCCAGCTCGATCTCCATATTAAACCGGAGAAAAAGAGCCCCGCAGGATCGAGTATCGGTTTTGAAGTAAAGGGCGGCGGGCCTGATGATGAGGACGAACGGGGCGCCCCTGTTTGATTATGCCCGGCGGGTTTAATACCCCGCTGCTTGCGGCGGGGTATGTTGATTTTTAATCGCCGTATTTTTCTATTATCGATTGAACGGTGATAGCGTCGAAATACTCCCGCAGGTGGTCGGTTGCTTCAACCCAGATATTCTTCATGATACAGTCCGGTTCCATCTTGCATCTGACGTCCTGCTGTTCCCGGGTGCAGGGAGCAAGTGATATGTCTTCACCCACGGCATCGAAAATGCGGGTGATGGTTATGTCCGAGGGAGGAATATTCATCTTGAAGCCCCCGCCGGGTCCCCTGGTAGAACTGATGAGCCCGGCTTTTCTGAGACGAAAAAAGATCTGTTCTAGAAATTCCGGAGAAAGGTTTTCTTTTTCAGCGATCTCTTTTATGGAAACAGGGCTGCTTCCGTCATGTTGGGCCAGTTCCAGGATGGCCCTTAGCCCGTAGCGACCCTTTGTCGTCACTCGCATGAAAACACCTTCCCCTTATTATTAGTTAAATTGTATGGTATACCTAACTAAATGAAAGATCAAGCTCGATTTTCGAAAAGAATCGCACGGAAACCTCGGTATTTCTTTGATTCCCGCGGGATCAAGGGTGTTTTTATTCTATCGAAAGGGGACAAATTACTGCTCTTCCCTGCGACCAAGAGCAGCCCTCCGGCGGTAAGGAGTTTTTCAGCGGTTTTTAAAATCGTTTCATGCTCCCGGCGCCCCGGGATGGTGTCCGGGAATGCTATACATCCGCCTGTAGAGCCGGTGTCGAACATGTCCTGAAGGCAGTGGATGGCCGGTATATGATGAATTTCCGGATTAATACCGAGCTTGCCCAGGTTATGGGCGGTTATCCTGAGGCTGAGCAGGTCCCGACCGGCAAGGACGATACCGCAGCCGCGGGATGAATCCCCGGCTGCCAGGGAACAGGGCACATGCCCCTGCCCGGGGTTGAGAAAGAGGATAGGGCCTTTCATCGCACGGCGGTGGAGCATCCTTGCCGCCAGCACCGAGGCGTACCCGGGTGTGTCGAATTCGGGAATATTGTAGACCGTGTCGAGGTGATAACCGGGTCCTGCGGGATGAAAGGTGCCGCTGTACCGGATATAGGGGGTCAGCCCGGGGTCGGGCATCTGCCCGGAGCTTTGCCCGGATCGGAATATGAAGACGCTGTGGCGGGTAGAGTGCTCTTCCGTGAGGATGGTGTATCCGGACGTTTGAAGCGCGGAGCCGGCCAGGTCACGCAGGGCCGAGATAACAACAACCGCGGCGGCTCCACCGGGAGTTACATATACGGGGCAGCGTCGAAAAAAGTCCTGCAGGACGGGGGCTCCGGCCTTTGCCGGCAAGTTGGAAACGAGAAGGTCGTATTGACCGGCGCCTTTGTCGGGAAGAAGCAGGCCGGAATAAACGAAACCGGAGGTAATACGGTTTTCCTTGAGGTTATAGGTGGTGCACGCCAGGGCAAGGGCGTCACGGTCCTGAAAATGGACTTCCAGTGAGGGATTGTTCTTTGCCAGGCAACAGCCTAGAACCCCGGTCCCGCAGCCCGTATCCAGCACCCTTCCCTGCGGCGGGATGTCATGCTTTGCCAGGTTCTTCAGAAGCAGGCGTGTGCCCGTGTCTATGTCAAAGCTCGAAAAAAGTGCCTGGGAGAGGCCGATCCTCAGTTCGTTTCCCTTATACCGGAACTGAACGGTTTTATGGATAGGGATTGGTATGGGGGAATCTAATCGTTTACCCGTTCCACATACTCCAGTGTTTCAGTATTAACGAGAATTTTTTCCCCTTCCTTGATAAAGATAGGAACCTTTACGGTAAGTCCGGTTTCGAGGGTTACCGTTTTTGTGGCACCGGTTACGGTGTCGCCTTTCACCGCTTCCTGTGCTTCGGTTACCGTGTAGACGACTTTATAGGGTACCTTGATATCGATGGGTTTGTCTTCCCACATGACAACTTTGTAGGTTTCACCGTCTTTCATGATAAGACGCTTGTCTTCGAAATCTTCCACCGGAACTGAAAACTGTTCAAAACTCTCAGTGTCCATGAAATGTATGCTGTCGGCGTCGGAATAGAGGTACTGGCAGTCCCGGTCGGTTACATTGACCTCTTCTACTGAATCCTGGCTCTTCATGACGGGTTTGAGTACCTGTCCTGTAATCAAGTTTTTTACTTTTAGTCTCACAAAGGCGGAGCCCTTTCCCGGGTTGACGAATTCTCGTTCTACCACGAGAAAGGGATCACCTTTTATAAGAAGGCAGGTGCCTTTTTCAATTGCTCCGGCTTTCATTGTCTGAATCCTCTGATACCTAGTGTAGTGATATATTCACAATATATCATAGAGCGGAAAGAAAATCACCCCGTCTATGGAGGCCTTGCCCAGGATAACCGCGAGAAAACGGTCCACTCCCATGGCCACACCCGATACCGGGGGATGGGGGCGCCGATAGATCTTCGGCCAGGATGTGTCGATACGGTGGGGAACCGCCGCATCCTTCTTTTCGTTCGCTTCTTTCCGGAAATAATCGGCAACCTGAGAGGCATCCGTTTCTTCGGCGAAACAATTGGCGCATTCGAAACCCCCGGCATACAGCTCCCAGCGGTCCCGGTGAAGACCGTCTTCTTTCACCCTGGCCAGGCACCGAAGGTTTGCAGGGTAATCGTAGAGAATGAGCGGTGAGTCACAGGGCAGATTCGGTTCGACGTATTGGATGAATATCCTGTTAAAGATCGATTCCCATGTTTCGCCGTCGGAGGTCGAAATGCCGAGCCCGTACGCCGCCGCGGAGATGCTTTCAATATCGGTACAGTCGGAAGGCATGAAAGAGGCGTATTCCCGGCATGCCTCATCTACGGATAAACGCCTGAACGGCGGCCTGGAGTTTTCCGGCAGTCCAAAGGGAACCATCCGTTCAAAAAGCCCCTCGGTGACTGCGATATTTTCCTCCGCGTCACTGTTTACCGTATACCATTCCAGCATGGTGAACTCGCTGGTATGTTGCCTGCCCTGTTGTTCTCCGTTACGGAAACATTTACATATCTGGAAGAGGCTGCCGTACCCTTGGGCTATAAGCGGTTTCATCCATACCTCGGGTGAGGGTATGAGATAGAGTTCCCGCGAGAACCCGTCAGGCCGTCGGTACGTGGATGCAAACACTTCGATGGAAGATTCGGGAATGAGGTGAGGCGAAAGGAGGGGCGTGTCCACTTCGAGGTAGTTACGTTCCGAGAAAAACCGCCGGATTTCCATTATAACGTCCGCTCTTATTCGTGCGATCTCCGGATTCATGTCCGTATGGTACACTATACGAAACTCTTTGTCCCGCCATTATCTGG
>CAYPIQ010000007.1:0-73465 GCA_964410865.1 uncultured Spirochaetales bacterium
TATGGACCAACGGAGGCGAGCCTAAGGGAAATAAACGAAATTGTCGTGCACCCGTTAGATTTTAGGGTGAGGCAATACGTGTTCCTGATATACCTCTTTCTCCAAGTGTTTGGATAACTTCTTACCTGACACAATAACCGCTTTTATGTATAATACGGGTTGGTTATGGCTGTAAAAACAATTGTATTTGCAAATCAAAAAGGCGGTGTGGGAAAAACGACCACCGCCGCCAACCTGGGTGCGTATCTTGCGGAACAGGGAAGGAAGGTTCTCCTGGTCGATTTCGACCCCCAGGCCAATCTTTCCAGCAGTGTCGGGGCGGACAAGGCACGGCCGGGTATTTATGACGTGCTGAGTGGAAGGCGGAGCATTTCGGAAGTCTTACAGCCCACTGCAACCGAGAATCTTCATATCATTCCTTCCAACATTAACCTGACCGGTGCAAATATCGAACTCGTGGACCGGGAGGGGCGCGATTTTTTTCTTAAAAACGCATTGACGAATATCAACGGTAATTGGGATTATATTCTCATCGATTGTCCGCCGTCTCTTGGTATTTTGACGGTCAATGGATTAACTGCGGCTGATTCGGTCATTATCCCGTTACAGTGTGAATACTTTGCTCTCGAGGGGCTGAGCCTGCTTTTAAAGACTATACGCAAGGTGCAGGAATCCCTTAACCCGGATCTTATCATCCATGGTATTCTGTTTACAATGTATGACGGTCGGACACGGTTAGCCCACGAGGTTGTACAGGAAGTAACCTCTTACTTTCGTGATAAGGTCTTCAGGACGGTTATACCTAGAAATGTGCGCCTGTCGGAAGCACCTTCCTATGGTATTCCGATAAACCTATACGATAGGGAATGCGCGGGCGCAAAATGCTATGAACGGCTTGCCCGGGAGGTGATCGATCGTGGCTAAGAGAGCCCTTGGGATGGGTATCGATGCACTTCTGGGGACAGGAGAAGAAAAAAAGGTTTCCTCCGGTGATATTACACGTATCGCCGTGGATCGTATAGATCCGAATCCCGACCAGCCGAGGAAAAAATTCAACGAAGATTCCCTGAATGAAATGGCGGAATCGATACGAGCCCAGGGTATTATTCAGCCTGTTATTCTCGAACCCGCAGGCAATCGGTATACCCTTGTGGCCGGAGAACGCCGCTTCCGGGCGGCCAAACTGGCGGAGCTTACCGAAATACCGGCCATTATTCGTTCCTTTACCGCGGAGGAAAAAATCGAGATAGCGCTGATCGAGAACCTGCAAAGGGAAGACCTCAACCCCATCGAAGAAGCGGAGGCTTATCGTCTCATCATGGAAAGGGGAAATATGAACCAGGCCGAAGTAGCGGCGAAGGTGGGGAAACAGCGGTCTACAATTGCTAACAGCCTGCGACTCCTGAAGCTTCCGAAGGAGATGAAAAACGCCCTTGAGGGGGGTGATATAAGCGCCGGACACGCCAGGGCGCTTCTGGCAGTTGAAAATCCTGAAAGAAGACAGGCGATATTCGAAAGGATATTGAAGGACGGACTTTCGGTGCGGGAGGCTGAGGACCTGGCCGACCGGTCAGGAAAAATCTCATCCGGAACCGCTGCGTCGGGGAAAAAACACCAGCGAAGCGAACATCTCGGGCCGGCGCTGCTGGATATCCGTGAAAAATTGATTGAGAAGTTCGGGACAAAGGTCTCGATAAAGGGGGATGAATCCCATGGAAGAATCGAAATTACTTATTTTTCCATGGAAGACCTCGAGCGTATTCTCGAAGTTATCGATAGTAGTGGATAAAAAATCGAATAAATAATAAATCGGCCGGCGGCCGATAAATACGCCGGAGTTGACAAAGCACCCGACCTTAACTATATTATGGGGGCTGCGAAAAAAGCGGCCTGGAGGAGAGGTGTCCGAGTGGTTGAAGGAGGCGGTCTTGAAAACCGTTGAGCCGAGAGGCTCCGTGGGTTCGAATCCCACCTTCTCCGTCGTAAAAAAGTAACCCTGTGGAGAGGTGCGAGAGCGGTTGAATCGGGCTCCCTGCTAAGGAGTTGTACTGGTAACGGTACCGAGGGTTCGAATCCCTCCCTCTCCGTTATTGAGTACCCATAGCTCAGCTGGATAGAGCATTAGATTGCGGATCTAAAGGTCGGAGGTTCGAGTCCTCTTGGGTACGCTTTTTTCGGAGAGATGCGAGAGCGGTTGAATCGGGCGGCCTCGAAAGCCGTTGTACAGCTTGTCTGTACCGAGGGTTCGAATCCCTCTCTCTCCGCTCGCACATGTTCGGATTCGGGAGAGATGACCGAGAGGCCGAAGGTGCACGCTTGGAAAGCGTGTGTACCCTACCCGGGTACCGAGGGTTCGAATCCCTCTCTCTCCGTTTTCCTCCAGTCCAACCGGTCAGGTTCCGCGCTACCGGTTTCCGCCCAACCCCGTCAGGACCGGAAGGTAGCAGCGGTAAGTGGAACACTGGTGAGCCGCGGCCGACTTGGCCGGCGGCTGGAGGTCATATATTTCTCTTATGGGTTGAGCCCTCGCGATGGGATATGAAGTAACAGCTACCAGACGAAGACCCGGCGTTTTCGATGAACTCGTGGGCCAGGATTTCGTTGTATCGACACTCAAGAACTCCATTAGTTCCGGACGTATTGCCAATGCCTATCTGTTTGCCGGGCCCCGGGGGGTGGGGAAGACCTCGGCGGCGAGAATCCTCGCCAAGGCCCTCAACTGCATCGAAGGGCCGACAACCACTCCCTGCGGCACCTGTACGAACTGTATTGAAATAGCCGCAGGGCGGTCTTTTGATGTCCTCGAGATCGACGGGGCATCCAATACCTCCGTAAATGATGTTCGTCAGATAAAGGACGAGGTTCTCTTTGCCCCCGGTAAAAGCCGGAAAAAGATTTACATCATCGACGAAGTTCACATGCTTTCCAACAGTGCATTCAACGCCCTGCTCAAGACTATTGAAGAGCCGCCGGAGTATATTGTTTTTATTTTTGCGACCACCGAAGTACACAAGGTTCCGGCAACCATTCGTTCCCGCTGCCAGCAGTTCAATTTTCGGCTTATTCCCGTGGAGGTAATCAAAGAGCAATTGCGGTCCATTTGCACCGAAACAGGAGCTTCCGCTGAAGACGAGGCTCTCCTGTGGATCTCCAGAGAGGCTACCGGCTCTCTCAGGGATGCCTACACCCTCTTCGACCAGGTGTTCAGCTTTTCAGACGACCGGATTACCCTGGCGAAGATAAGGGAGAAACTCGGCCTTGTAGGGCTGGATACCCTGAACGAGCTGGCGGAACTCTTGGCTGACGGGAAAACGGCGGAGACGATCGTCTTCCTGGACGACGTCCTGATGTCGGGGGTCCCCGTGGAACAGTTTATCATCGATCTCATCGAATATTTTCGGAACATTCTCTTTATTCTCCACGGAGTAACGAAGGAATCTATTCTCGGCGTCGGTAAACACCGTTTTTCTGAAAAAGTGCTGGGAACATTCACCGGCGCCCAGGTAGAACATGCCATAGCTCTACTTTTACAACTCTACCGTAATATACGTTATACGGTCAACGAACGGTACGAACTCGAACTTGTTCTGGCCAGGCTCGCTGTTCTGGATCGATACATCAGCCCCGGAGATATGTTCCGGGGGCTTCAAGAACTCCGGCGGAACCTGGGTACGGCGGCGGGCGGCGGGATTGCGCCTGTCCGGGAAGCGGATAGTACCGCCGGAAGGGAGGAGGATGATGACGGCGACTCCCTTGATCGGGAAAGGCTTGTAAAAGCCATAGGTAAGGAAAAAGTCGGTCTTTCATCTATTCTGGACAAAGCGGCGGCGTGGGAATATAGCGACGGTAATCTTGTCATTGTATTCGAAGACGATGCCTTTGCCGCTAACAGGGTCAAGGATGAATCGTCCTTTATCGCTTCCCGGGCGGCCGAGATGACCGGTCGACCGGTGAGGGTTTCCGTAGAGAATAGGGGCGGAGGGGGCGAGGAAGAAGCCGTCGACCCGAGGGTCGAGATGGTAAAAAAAGTATTTCGCGGTGAAATTATACAGGAGAAGGATACGACATGAATCCAATGGATTTTCTCAAGAATATGCAGGACATACAATCCAGGGTCGGTGAAATGCAGGAGAAGATGAAAACTATAACCGTTACCGGCTCCGCCGGCGGAGAAATGGTTAAAGTCGAAATCGACGGCCGGATGAATGTGCGGAAGGTCGACATCTCCCCGGAAGTGGTGGACCCTGATGATGTGGAAATGATAGAGGACCTCGTATTGGCAGCGTTTACCGACGCCCTGGCCAATTTACGAGAAAGGATGCAGGAAGAAATGTCCGCCCTGACCGGGGATATGAATCTGCCTCCGGGGCTTTTGGGCATGTAAGGCAATGACCCTACTCGAGAAACTCGTTCAGAATCTATCGAGATTACCCGGTCTCGGTAGAAAGAGTGCAACCAGAATTGCCTATTATCTGCTCACGGCGGATGACACCTTTGTTGCTGATCTTTCACAACAGATCGGGAGCCTCAAACACAGTATACGACACTGTAGAATATGCGGTAATTTTACCGAATCGGATTTGTGCTCCATCTGCTCCAATTCCTCAAGAAACCATTCATTGATCTGCGTTGTCGAGCAGCCCCAGGACATTTTAACAATCGAGGCAACCCATGAGTATGATGGCGTTTTTCACGTTCTCGGTGGTGTGGTTTCGCCCATCGATGGTGTACGGCCGGAGGATCTGAACATTCAAGGACTTTTAGAGCGTGTGGATAGAGGAGATGTTCGGGAAGTAATTATTGCTACGAACCCCACGGTAGAAGGCGATACCACGGCACTCTATATCGCCAGGACGCTCAAGGATTCGGGCACAAAGATTACACGGTTGGCCACCGGTATTCCCGCCGGGGGAGACCTGGAATACGCGGACAAGACTACCCTCGCCCGTTCTTTACGAGGACGGACACCCCTCTCCTATTGATTACTCTCCTCGGTCTTTAGTTCTTCTATAAATGCTTCCATTTCCTCGACGTGACGACCCTTCCAGTATATCTTCATACAGGTCGGGCAGTAGAAATATCTGGTGCACTGTTTTTTTACATCCGCAGGCACGTCGGCTATTAAACGTTGATATTCGGGATGCTCAGGTTCCATTGGTTCTATGGGAGTATTACAGATGACGCATCGTTTAAAGGGTTGTATGTGTCCATAGAGGTCCAGCCGTCGAACCACTTCTTTGACCTGCAGGTCGGGGTCTGTGTTTCGGACGTAGAGTCCACGGGAGACATTTTTACGCATCAATAGTTGACGGTCCCGGGTAAGAAGGATCCTTTTTTCCTTTTCCGATATGGCCGCGAGTTCATGATCGTCCCTGTATTTTTTATAATCCGTGTCGAATCCCAGCATTCTGAGTTTTCGTGCCAGGGTGTGAAGGTGCACATCGACGACAAACCGTGTCCGGCGGAGAGGCCGGTCTTTGAGGGGGGTAACATTGGTTATATCCAGACGCTCGAATTCAGGATAGACACTGATTCGATCGTCATCCTGTACAAGATAATCAAAAGAGACCGGGGAGCCGTTTGATAGAATAAGATCAACCTCCACGTGAGGTACGCCGAGAGACTCTATTAGATCTTTCACCGATCGTTTTCCGGGGAATTCCACGGAAATATCGCGCTGCCGTTCTTCCTCGGGTAGAAAAAAATTGAGTTCTTCATAGAAGCGTATGGAAACGCGGTACATGCTCTGTTCCTCAATCCGGTAGAGATCGGACTAGAGTTTATCGATAAGCATAGAACACTTTCCCGATGGTATCGGTAAGGTTTTTTTCTTGTTTTCACTCAAGATGTTGATGGTAAAATAGTAGAGCTTTTCCGATTCGAGGCGAATTTCCCATCCGCGGCCGCTCTTGTTGCTCAGGATCGTTATCATGTTCCGTTTGAGCGAGAGATCTTCAATTCCCATGATCTCGAGGGTCGGAACGATCCAGTCTACTGTTTTCCGCGGCAGGCTGATATAAAGCCCTATAACATTCTCGATCATCAGGGTAAGCGAAGAAAGCGCCGTATATGGGAGAAACATGGGCCTGGGGAAATTTTCATGCCCAGGCCACTGGGCCGGTCCTTCCTTTCGGGGTAGGTAGGCTTCGTGGATGTTCCCTTTTCCCTTCCCTTCCGGGTGTAGTGTGTCGAGCATGTAGTATAAATGCCTTATCGCGCATTCACGGGCGAATTCGTACTGGGCATATTTTTCCAGACCCTTTATCACCATAAAAGTGAGGTGGGGATATACCGATCCTCGGCATCCTTCACCGAGTTCACTGAAGAGAGGTTCGTCGGCGGCCAGGGACGGAAAGGGATTTTCAAGGCCGAAGGTTTTTGGATTTTTCAGGTGATCCACGAGTTTTTCCATCTTTTCCTCGTTGGGTATCTCCGCCAGGAGAGGCCAAAAACCGGCAATGGATTTAATCCGGATTTGCTGTTCGTTCCCGTCCAGGTCATAGTAAAATCCGTCTTCGTTGTTCCACATCTTAGAGGTAATTCGGGTTTTAAGAGAAAAATAGTGTTTCTTGTACTTGAAGGATATTTCCTTGTCGTTTAGGATATCCCCGATTTCCGACATATAGAGGGCGTTTATTGCCTGCTGGGTGTTGAAGTCGATCGGGTATACCGCTTCGTCGAGGGTAGGAAGATTGTCCATCATTCTCGCCGAACCCGGTACAGAGTAAAGACCGTTTTCCTGTTTAAAGGTATCCTCCAGCCAGTGAAAATGTTTTTCCAGGACCGGCAGGATTTCCCGAAGGCGTTTTTTATTCCCCACTTTATGATACAGGTTGTATTCCGCCCACGCAAACAGAGGAGGATGAACACCTTCCGGATTATCATCCCGAAGTACGGGTTTCCCGGTGGAACAGTTGTATTCGCCCCGGATGGCCCCGTTTTCTTCCTGTTTTCCGTAAAAATTATCCAGCTGTGGAGCTGCCGGGAAAAAACGGTTGTTGTAGACCAGGAAAAATGTCGAAAGGCATGCCTGGAACTGATGTATCGTGGTATTATTGCTGTAATTAAAGTATCGCGGCTGCAAACCGTTTCTGGAGGTTCCCTTTTTCCAGGAATCGTTTATCCACGCCCAGGTTTTATTATAAATATCAACGAAATCCTGATCATAAAAGTGAATTGATGGAAAACCTTTCTTAATCAAGTTTGCCTCTCATGCGCATGTAAGCATAACACAGGAACAACGGTTATGTTGAATCAAAATTTTGGGAAATAGACATACCCTGCAAAGTATATTTATTTATAAAAATACATGTAAAATGCTCATCTGTCAAATTTTGTTTTTTCCGTATCCCCCGGAGGACGTCTGCACTGATACAGGAAACAAGAATACGGAAACTCAACTCCCGGCCGGAATCGGCGGGGGGGTTTGCCGGGAACTTTTTAAGATGCCTGCGGGCGTCTCGAAGGGATGATTCGGAACATGTGGTATGTGGTCTCGAAGGGATGATTCGGAACATGTGGTATGTGGTTTTGAACTTGAAGGAATACTTATTCTTTAGTTTTTTTAGACCGTTTTAAAAACTTAGGAACGGTGCGGTTCGGCGGACTGCCTTCCTCCGCTTCTGTAGATGGTGAAAGGAGTCCTGTTCGTTCTTTTTCTTCGGAAACCTTCTGCCGGACCGTTTTATCGATATTCTTTTCCCTGTCTTTCAGTTCCTGTTCTTTCTTTTTGGCGGAATCAGCACGTTTGTGAATTTTTTCTTTCCGGAGTTTTCCGAAATAGTTTGTGATATAAAAAAGAAATGAATAGAGGACCCCGGTAACCAGGGAGAGGAGAACCACTGCTACAACGGACACCTCTTCCATTTTTAACGAAAAAAGGTTGATGTCCGTTTTATACGACATATTGAGTGCTACGAATACAGCGAGAATAACCAGAAAAATGATATTGAAAATCAATCGTACCATGCTCGGGCACCGCCTTATCGAGAGGTTACGGATAAATGGTATGACCGGAGAAAAGAAAAGTCAATACGTACAGATTAGGGTTAGTTGCTCATGCCGCCGCGCGGCAACCGAAACGATGAAAATAGGCGGTTACCGCTATTTTCGTAATAGATTTTAGGGTGAGGCAACACGTACAGTGTGAGTATGAAGGATCAGTATGAGGATAGGACCTAACACATAGACCCGTCCCTGACAGTATCTCATCTTCCCCGGGCAAGATTATATTCCGCCAGTTCCGTCAGAATTATCCGGGCATCGTCCCTGACGCCGTTGAGTTTGGAAATAATATCTACTGCCTTATCAGTGGACGATCTCATTATTTCGGCGATCTCCCGGCGGATACCAAGGTTTTCCAACTTTTCCCGTATGCGGCTGATTTCTTCTTCACCGGTATCATCCCGGCCGAAGAATGTGAGCAGCCCTTCCGGGTCGTCGCTCTTTTCCGCCAGGCGAAGGAAGTAGAGAGTCTTCTTGCCCTCGCGAATATCAGATCCTACCGGTTTACCAAGAGTTTCTTCGTCACCGAATAAACCTAGTTCGTCGTCCTTTAACTGGAAGGCAATACCTAGAAGTTCGGCCGCCTGCTCCAGGCCTTTACGTATATCCTCCGGACCGTTGGCCAGGAGGGCCCCGGCGGAAATAGGCAGGGCAAAGGTGTATCTGCCCGTCTTCTGTACGTAGAGACTCAAAACCTCCTCTTCAGAAGGGATATTCCAGCCTGTACCATACAGGATGTCTATCATCTGGGCCGTAGCCACCGTGGATAACTCTCTCGAGAATAAGCCGGTAATTTCACCTGCGGTCTCACCGCAAAATTCGACGAGAATACGGTTCGCTGAAAAAAGAGCCAGGTCACCTATACAGATTGCCATGGATTCGCCGAGGTGCGAGGCGTCCGTAATTCCCCGTTTTTCAGCCTTCCGCCTCCAGGACTCATGCGTGGCCGGCCGACCCCTCCGTATGGTGTCCCGGTCCATGATATCGTCATGGATAAGGAACGCCGATTGTACCAGTTCGAGTGCTGAGCCGAGGGCTATAACCCGTTGATCCTCAACATCTGTGAAAAGTTCGAAGCCGAGGCGACAGAGTGCTCCCCGGAACATTTTCCCGGAGCAGATAAAGTCCAGCAGTTCCTGTTCTATCTCCCTTACCGGGAAAGAGCCCGCCGGAAATCCCCGGATATGACCTGCCAGGTTTTTATTTAGAAATGCAGTAATATCAGCCCGCGAGTTTTCCAGAAATTCTGAAATCATGCTGCATCCTATCATGCTCTATCATCATTGAAAACATGCTGAAAGGCTGTTTTCAATCTACCTTCGGAAGCTTGGATTTCACTCTTTGTGTCCATAAGCTTCCGGGCACTTTGAAATACTCAAAGCCCTTGCAAATCACCCGGCAAAGGGCTACAGTTTTTCCCGGATACAATGAAGATTCAGAATCGTATCGTTATTCTTACCCTTGTCATGAGTGTGGTGTCCCTGTTTCTGGAACAGATCGACACGGGGATAACGCTGATCCTAGTGCTAACCAACGTACTCGATTTCGCAGTTCTTTTCCTGCTCCTGGCGGAGATTGTCTTGGACTATCGGCTGGAACCCTATAAACGGATATACCTGCGGAGAAATATATTTTCCCTGACCTTTGCCGCGGCTTTTGTATTGCTGTTTATTTACAATAAGTACCTGGTGTTCCGGTTCCGGGATACCGGCTATACCGGTTTTTCATCCCTCGTGCTTATCGTCAGGAACGTCTTTCTCCTTTTAAAGGTTTTCAGCCGCCTGAAACGCCTTGCCTCCGTCATTGAAGGGATCAGTGTTCATCCGGCCCAGACTATCCTTTTCAGTTTCTTGATGGTTATCCTGGTAGGCACACTGGTTCTCATGATGCCTTTCACTGCGGCGGAAGGGCCGGGACTCGGCTTTCTGGATGCCCTGTTTACCTCTACCTCGGCGGTCTGTGTCACCGGACTCATTGTGGTGGATACGGCGACATACTTCAGTACCTGGGGGCAGGTGGTTATCCTGATTCTCATTCAGATCGGTGGACTGGGTATCATGATCTACAGTTATTTTACCATGTTTGTTCTCAGGCGAACCATGTCGGTGGAAGACAAGTTTTTGATTTCATACATGATAAGTGAAGAGGATATGTCGGGTCTTTCCCGTTCCCTGGCTTCTATCCTGGGTATTACCTTTCTCTTTGAAGCGATTGGGGCCGGCCTTCTGTTCTCCGGGTTTTATTCGGGTACCGACATACTCGGATCGGTATTCCTTGCTGTTTTTCACGCCGTCAGTGCTTTTTGTAATGCGGGTTTTGCGCTGTTTTCCGACAGCCTGGAATCCTTCAGCGGTTCCGTGGTGATAAATCTGACCGTAGCCTTTCTCATAATTGCCGGTGGTATAAGTTTCGCGGTTATCCTCAACCTTCGCGACAGCCTGGGTGCCCGGCTTCGTCATCTATTCAGCGGAAAAAGAGCCGCGGTACGGAGGGTTTCTCTGAATACTAAAATTGTTTTGATAGGCACGCTCATTCTTCTTGTCTCCGGTATGTTCTTCGTATATGCGCTGGAACACGCCGGGGTCCTGAAATCCCTGTCCCTGGGGAATCAATACCTGGCGGCATTTTTCCAATCGGTTACCCTGCGGACCGCCGGCTTCAATACTATTCCCTTCGGGTCTCTTTCTACGGGTGTCTGCCTGGTCATGATCGCTTATATGTTCATCGGGGCCGCTTCCGGCGGGACGGCCGGGGGGATCAAGATCAACACCGCCGCCATCCTCGGTGCGTATGCGAATTCGATATTAAAAAACAGGGATGACGTCAGGATCGCCAGTTATTCCATACCGCAGCCCAGGGTACTCAAGGCGTTTCTAATTTTTTTATTCGGTGTCCTGGTCGTTGCTCTAGGTATTTTTGTATTGGTCCTCACCGAAAAGGCTGCACTTATCGACATCATGTTTGAAACGGTTTCGGCTTTTGGTACCGTGGGACTCTCCACGGGACTGACGTCGTCCCTCAGCACCCTTGGAAGAATAGTCATTATTGTTCTTATGTTTACCGGCAGGCTTGGACCCCTGACGATTCTGGCTGCCGCATCTCAGAAGACAAGGCATGTTAATATTACTTATCCCCAGGCGGATATTACCATAGGTTGAGCGGAAGGCTCCAGGGAGGATTACACCATGGCAAAGGAGAAAGTATTTGCCGTTATAGGGCTCGGCACCTTCGGTCGGAAGTTGTGCGAAGTGCTTATCGAGAAGGGCGGTAAGGTGTTGGCCATCGATGTTAATACGGAACTCATAGAACGGGTCAAGGATTCGGTAACGCAGGCGATCTTTCTCGATTCCACGGATGAAGAAGCCCTGGGCAGGGTACCCTTCGAAGACGTAGCAGTGGCTGTCGTCGCCATGGGGGATAATATCGAATCGAGTATTATAACCACGGCTCTTCTGAAAAAAATCGGGATTCCGTATATTGTAGCCCGGGCGGTCAGCGATATTCACCAGCAGGTGCTCAAGCAGGTGGGGGCTGATGAGGTGGTGAATATCGAGATAGAAGAAGGCCGGCGTATTGCCCAAAAACTGATTTCTCCGGAGGTGCTTGATCGCATTTCGATAACCGAATCTATCAGTATTGCGGAACTCTATGTTCCGAAGGCCTTTGTGGGAGAGAGTCTCGAGAAACTCGATCTTAGAAAAAAACTAAGGGTCAATATTGTGTCCATTCGGAGAATTGTTCTCTCGGTTGATGAGGAGGGGAACCCGCTGAAAAACGAGGAAATAATATTCCCGGAGGCAAAGGAAGTACTCAGGGAGTCGGACCTCCTGCTGGTCGTTGGGAAGAATGAGGATATCGATGGCTTCAAGGAGTATTGAGAAAGAACTGATATTAACATTATTCCTTCGCGGGAATGGAGGCAGGCTATGATCCTTGTGCGAAGATGGCTTTACTATACCCTCGGGGCTGTTGTATGTCTTGGCGTTCTCGGTGCGGGGGTGCTGGGGTACTACTCGGTACAAACAGTTGCCGCCGGTTCAGCGGAATATGCCCGTTTTGTGGCGGAACGGTTTCTTTTTACGACCCTTACCGCGGCGGTTATACTATGCATCATCTTTGTGTATATCGCCCTGCGGAGTTTGAGCATAGACCGGGAACTGGATAAGATTATCGAGCTGAACCGATTCCAGGATTTTTCACCGGAAAAGAGCATGAATAAACTGGGAATTATCGGGAAAAAAATCACCGCCCTCTATTATCAGCTCAATACCCTAAATGAAAAAAAGTCGCTCAAGATAAGCGCCCAGTCCGAGCTTCTCGCCTTTCTGACAAATAACCTGGAGCTTCCCCTGGCGATATGCGATGTAACCGGCACCGTTATCTGGGTTTCTCCTTCTTTTTTAGAGAAGATTGGAAAAACGAGACCCGAAATAGTCGGAGGACGTATTGATTCTATTATTCCAGATATCTCCGTTCAAAATATACTCTTCGAACTCGGCAGATCCCATTCGTTTTTAGAAAAATCAGCGGGGAAGAGTACCGTTACCTGTTATCCCGTTTATAACAGGAGGAATGAACTCACCTACCTTGCGTTAGCCCTCGGGAAAAAGGCCGTATACTCCGAGGCCGGTAAAAAAACGGATGTGAACCAGGTTACACAGCCCTCCCGGCTGCAGAGAGCCTTCGGCAGGGCCCTGAGTCGTAAGGGGACGGAGTGGTAAGGGCGTATTTTACAGCCGGGTTGTTCCTGTGGTATACTGACGATATGAAATTAATAAAACGGGATGTACGAAAAAAAATCGGTGAGCCGCCGGGCACTCTTCTGAGGGGTGACACGGCCGCACCGGGCATGTTCCGCTGTCAACTGTACGATTACTCCACCGATACAGTCGAATACCGGGATGTAGAAGCATTTTCAGGGCTTTCCCACCTTAAGAATGACGGAACGGTCTCCTGGCTGAATATTGTCGGCCTCACCGACGGGCGGATACTGGAATGGATCGGGAATGAATTCGATATCCACCCGCTGATTCTTGAAGACATCCAGAATATCGGCCAGCGGCCCAAGTTGGATGATTTCGAGGGGTATTTGTTTATAACCTGTCGCATGTTGAGCTGGGACGGAGAGCGGCAGAGTATAGAATCGGAGCAGGTTAGTTTTCTCCTGGGGGAACATTTTCTCGTTTCTTTCCAGGAGAAGCCCGGGGACGTCTTCGACATCATTAGAAAACGGATAAACGACGGTAAGGGTAGAATACGGTCCGGTGGCGCCGATTACCTGGTATACGCTCTGATCGACGCTATTATCGATCATTATTACCTCGTGGTGGAACACCTGCAGGACCGATATGAAGAACTGGAAGACCGGGTGCTCATGAAGCGGTCCCGTAATGTTGTTCAGGAAATTCACCGGATACGCTCTGAAATCGTCACTCTTCGAAGGGCCGTCTGGCCTCTGCGGGATATCATGAACCAGATCAGAAAGGGTGATGTTTCCCTGATCAGTGAGACTACCAAAGTGTACTTTCGGGATATTTCGGATCACGTAGCCCAGGTTATCGAGGCGGATGAACTGCTTCGTGAAATGCTCTCCGGTATCCTCGATTATTATCAGTCCAGCCTCAGCCACGATATGAACTCGGTCATGAAGGTACTCACGATTATAGCAACCATTTTTATTCCCCTTACCTTTATCGCGGGCATCTACGGGATGAATTTTACCTGGATGCCGGAGCTCGCATGGAAATGGGGCTATCCCCTTGTCCTGGGTATCATGGCCGCGGTCGCCGTGTACATGATTATTTTTTTCAAAAAGAAAGGATGGCTATGAAAAAGAAAGACCCCCCGGAAAACGGACCCTGGGCCAAACTGGACTTTAAAGACGGCTCCGTCCGTTACTGGGAAATCGGAAAACTACGGCTACGGATACGAAAGGTCGGAAAAGAATGGCAGATATCTTCCGATTATCATGAGTCCACTACGGATGATCCGAAATTCGGTGATCCTGTTCCGGACTCCCCGGATACCCTCTGGGACCGGTTTGTTACCGGCGATGATACGATTCTTGAAGTAAGGCCGATTCTTCCCGATCGGCCCATTATCGTCAGGCCGGAATACCCGCTCAAGATCATGCGGGGATCCAGATCGGATTTTTTCCTCCATGTTCCGGTGTGGTTACAGGCACATGCTATAATCGATACCCGCAGTATCCCGCTGGCTGAATACCCTTCGGAACACTTATCGTCTTCCTGGTTCGGGGACATGAAAACGGGAGAACTCTGTTATTCCTACAGGGTGAATCTTCGGCCCCAGCCCATTGTCCCCCCGGAAAACTGCTGGACGGCGGTGTGCCCCCTGGTTATCCGAAACACCTCCCAGTCCGCCCTGGATTTTCAGCGTTTCTGTGTACGGTGTGTGCATCTCAGCCTGTATATCGGGCGGGAGAATCTTTTCACCAATGAAATACAGGTTCGTTTCTCCGGGGAGGAGCAGGTGAGCCAGGTGGTTTTTACTCCCCGGCCGCCGGATGTCGGGGAGCCCTTACATGTCATTGCCGAACCCCGAACCCCTACCGTCAGCATCCTCAAGAAGAGTTTCTCGTTTCTAAAAACTCTAACGGACATGTGAGGTTATACATATGGATTTTTTTAACAACTTCGATTTCAAGTCATTTCTCGAGCCCGATGTACTGAATCGAATTCTGCATGTTATCATTATTATCGCGGGCGGCCTTCTCATAGTACGGCTCCTTGCCCTGATCATCGGGCGAACAATGGTTAAGAAGGCTACCCCCCAGGTCCGTATGCTGGTACGAAAGTCGATCACCTATACAGGTACGGCAGTTATTATTCTTGCCGTTCTTAGTGAACTCGGCGTAAAATTATCCGCTATTCTCGGCGCCGCCGGGGTTGTCGGGCTGGCTGTAGGTATTGCCTCCCAGAAGAGTCTCGGCAGCATGATAAGCGGGTTTTTCATGGTCTCGGATAAAACCTTCGAAGTGGGTGATGTCATAAAGGTGGGTGATAAAGTCGGTATTGTCGATTCCATCGATCTTCTCTCCGTCAAGCTGAAGACCTTTGACAATATGCTTTTGAGAATTCCGAACGACGACATAATTTCGAGCCACCTTACGAATATTACAAAGTTTCCTATTAGGCGTATGGACTTTTCCCTCCAGGTGGCCTACCGTACCGATCTGAGTTCGACACGGAGTATACTCCTGGATATCGCGGCGAAAAATCCGCTCTGTCTGGACGAGCCGGAACCTCTGTTCCTGTTCAGCGATTTCGGCGATTCGGGGATATCGATTCTGTTTGCCGTGTGGTTTGAAAAGCAGAACTTTTTAGCGGTAAAGAACTCCGTGTTTCAAACTATAAAAGAGAGGTTCGACGAAGCCGGAATAGAAATTCCCTTTCCGCACACCACGGTGTATACCGGTAAAGCATCCGTTCCCTTCCCGGTACGGGTTGTCGGAGAGGATACAATCCCTCCTGGGGGGGGTACAAAAAAAGATACGAGGTCCGATCATGATTCATCTTCCCATTAAAGGTTCCGACCGGCAGTACCCGGTACGGCCGACTAAACTGATTGCCCTGGGGCTCAACTATGCCGATCACGTCAAGGAAAGCGCCGGTGTCAAGGTGCGGGGTTTCGACGCGGAAATTCCCGACGAACCAATTCTGTTTCCCAAAACACCGAATGTCCTCATAGCGAGCGGTGAGGAAATCATCCTTCCCCGAATCCTCGAAGAGTATGCCTTTGAAAACGAGAGAACTGATTACGAGGCGGAGCTTGCCCTGATAATCGCCGACCAGTGTCGGAATGTCCCGGAAGAGCAGGCGTATGACCACATCCTGGGTTTTACATGTATGAACGACGTAAGCCAGCGAAACATTCAGCACAGGGATAAGTCCGGCTGGTTCAGGGGAAAGTCCTTCGACACCTTCGGCCCCATCGGCCCTGTGCTTGTATTGAAGGAGGACCTCCAGGACCCGCAGGATCTGGATATCCTGTGCCGTCTCAACGGGAAAAGGGTTCAGCAGTCCAACACCGGCCACATGATATTTCCTATCCCTGTAATTGTTGCGTTTGTTTCCCGTAATTTCACCCTCTATCCCGGAGATATTATTCTGACCGGCACCCCCAGCGGAGTCGGTCCGATAGATGACGGTGATACGGTGGAGGTTGAGATAGAAGGCATAGGTATTTTAAAGAATACCGTTCGCAGGGCCTAGAAGAAGAGAATTACCCTCGAGACCAGCAGGCCTCCCGCAAGAACAAAAAGACAGGGTCCTATAATTCCCTTCAGGCTTCTCAGGAGAGAGGTTTTAAAGTATTGATTCGTTACGATAAGGCATACATGTACCGGCGACACGAGCTGGCCCACATGACCGGCCGCGTAGCCGAGAATCGCCGTGGAAAGCAGTTCAGCGGTGGAGGGGTCGGCTCCGGTGAGCTGCATAATTATGGGAAAGCTGGCCCCTACCATTCCCAGGGCGATCCCTGTTGTAAATCCGGCTATGAAGGGCAGAATCATGACCAGGGAGATAACCGGGATACCCGTCTGTTCCAGCTCACTGCGCATGAGATCTACCAGGTATCCGCCCTCAGGCAGGGGTGCTTCAATAAAAGCTCCGTACACCCGTATTATGGCTACCAATACGGCCAGGTTGAGTGTTTTTCTTGAGAGCAGTATGGATGCCCAGGCGGTAGGGGGAAGCGGATGTTTTACCTGTAGGTATATCATGGCGACGATGATTCCTGTGGCTATGGGGAGATACTTGCTGTATGCCCCCACGGCCGGCAGGAATGCCCCCACCAGGATGTAGACGGCAATGACGAGAAAAACCGGTATGAGAGAAGAAATGTCGAACATTCCGAAATCGTTTTTTTCTTTTTTTTCGACCTTTCTCAGGAGGAACACCCACCCTCCGAGGACCGATATAAGGGTTACCGGTATGCCGGCCATGATAAAGTGCCGTATTTCCAGGCCGGAGATCTCAACTGCAAGAAGAACCCCGGCATAGAGGGGCCACCAGTATTCCCAGATATGCCTGAACCAGTAGTTGATTCTGCCCTTCAATATCGGGGATATATTCCCCCCTCTATCGCAGTCATCCACCAGGGGAGCGGAAAAAAGTGCCCCTCCCGGCATGGGTAAAAGCCCTACCATGGCCGGCAACAAGGCCATGGATGTTCGATTAGACAGCTTCGACTGGAACGATGTAACCAGTGAATTCATGATGCCCGTTTTCTCCATTTGCCGGCTCATCCAGATGATGAGGAATATTATAAGCATGAGAAACAGGTTGTCCCTTTCGGTAAGACGGGCCAGGGTGATAGTAATAAAACTATTCGGGGTGTGCCCGGCCCAAAAGGCGAGCAGGAGAGTACCGATGAGAATTGAAAGGGGCAAGTTTTTGCTGAAACGGTTGACGGTGAGTATAAGAGCGAGGGATACAAGCACTTTGAGTAAAGCAGGGGCGGATAAAAGCAGTTCCATGTGGCTATATGAGTACGCTATTTTTCGGGAGGCGTCAAGGGTGAATTCGGAAGTGGTTTCTGTGGTTAACCCTTGCCGTCTTTACAAAAACGAATATGGGGATAGAATGGTGTGAGTGTTTTACAGTGCCCAAAAACTTATGGTTCCTGCGAGGCACAGCGTATTAAAAGCGGTTTAGCAGCGTTTTTTTGTGGAGGTTATAAGAATGAGTACACACATCGGTGCTGGAAAAGGTAGTATAGCGGAGACGGTTCTCCTTCCCGGAGACCCTTTACGGGCAAAGTTTCTTGCCGAACATTTTCTCGAGGACGCGGTCTGTTACAACCAGGTACGGGGTATGCTTGGATATACGGGGATCTACAAGGGGAAAAAGGTCTCCGTGCAGGGAACGGGGATGGGTATCCCCTCCCACTCTATCTACGTTCATGAGTTGATCTGTGATTTCGGTGCAAAACAGCTGATACGTATCGGCTCTTGCGGTGCGCTTCAGGGGGATATCAAGCTTCGGGATATAATCCTGGCAACCTGTTCTTCCACCGATTCGGCTGTAAACCGTATCAGGTTCAAGGGAATGGATTTTGCCCCGCCGGCCGGTTTCATGCTATTGAAGCGGGCATATGAATATGCCCGGAGCCGCGATATCAATATCAAGGTCGGAAATGTCCTTTCCAGCGACTCATTCTATAACGATGATAATCCCGAAGGGTGGAAGCTCTGGGCTTCCTACGGTGTCCTGGCCGTGGAAATGGAGACCTCCGCCCTGTACACCCTGGCCGCGCGTTTCGGGGTGGATGCCCTTTCCATCCTGACGGTCAGCGATAATATCGTAACGGGAGAGGCAGCCCCCGCGGAGGACCGGGAAAAAACCTATACCGATATGATGGAGATCGCACTGGACCTGGCATGAGGCAAAACGATTCATCAGACCTTTCGCCGGATGCACGGTATCGAGTTATACGGAAGGCCTCGGTACTCGGTATTGTGGGGAACTCATTCCTTGCCCTACTCAAGATAATAACCGGATTTATCACCGGAAGTTACGCCCTCCTCGGCGCCGGAGTCGATACGGCTACGGATATTGCTACCTCCATTATTACCCTGGTTGCGGCGGGAATAACCGCTAAACCCCCGGACCATGCGCATCCCTACGGGCATAGCCGGGCGGAAACCCTGGCAACCAAAATACTGGCAATATTCATTTTTTTCGCCGGTATTCAACTGGCCCTCGCATCAGGTAAAGCCATATTCTCCGGAGAGGAACGTCATATTATGGGGCTGCCGGCCATTATCGTCGCCCTTGTTTCAATGCTCGGTAAGGGCTTTTTGGCGTTCGGGAAGTACAGGGCAGGTAAACGGGTGAGCAGTTCAATGCTCATCGCAGATGCCAAGAATATGCGGAACGACATTTTTATCTCCGCCGCTGCTTTTTTAGGAATAGGTTTAACATACATTTTTGACATGCCGGTGCTCGATTCCATCACGGCATTGGGAGTGTCCCTGTTCATCATCAAGGTCGGTTTCGATGTGTTCAGAGAAACTGATCTTGAACTCATGGAAGGGATCGAAGACCCGGCGCTCTATAATCGTATTTTTTCCATTGTAGCCGGTGTTGAAGGGGCGAAGAATCCGCACCGTACGAGGATACGGAAACTCAATACACAACTCGTCATCGATATGGATATCGAGGTCGATCCCTCTATCTCGGTTTTCCAAGGGCATGAAATATCGAAGAATGTAGAAAAAAAGCTACGTAACGAGATAGAAAATGTGTATGATATTATTGTGCACATAGAACCGGAGGGGAATATCGAATATTCTGAAAAATACGGTCTGTCGGAAGATTCCTTCCGGCAAGATACCGACAGGGGGAAAACACATGGTTGATGCTTTAACTAAAAGGAAGAATTTTACAAGAAGAAAAGGGCCGGTGGTTCTCGTCATTATGGACGGTGTCGGTGTCGGAGCTTATGAGGAGGGCGATGCCGTAAGAGAAGCCCGGATGCCCACCTTCAGACGGCTGCAGGAGAACTTCCCCCATACACTGCTCAAAGCTCACGGAACCGCCGTCGGTCTCCCGAGCGACGAAGACATGGGCAACAGCGAGGTAGGACATAATGCCATCGGCTGCGGCCGGGTATACGAACAGGGATCAATGCGCGTAACGGCTTCCATAGAGAGCGGGGGCATGTTTGCAGGCCAGGTCTGGAAAAAAATCGTGGGGAACGTGGTTGAGACCAAGGGGACCCTTCATTTTATCGGTCTACTTTCCGACGGTAATGTGCATTCCCATATCGACCATTTAAAAGCGATGATCCGCCGGGCAAAGGAAGACGGTGTTGGGCGTATCAGGATTCATGCCCTGCTGGATGGAAGGGACGTGGGTGAAACCTCGGCCCTCGATTATTTCGACCCCTTCGAGGAGTTCTGCCGTGAAATGTCAGATACGTCATGCGATGTACGGATTGCTTCCGGAGGGGGCCGCATGGTTATCACCATGGACAGGTACAATGCCAACTGGGACATGGTCCGCCGGGGCTGGGAGACCCATGTACTGGGAAAAGGACGGATGTTTCCGGAGGCCCACAAGGCCATTGAGACGCTCCGGGAAGAGACGGGGGCTATAGACCAGGACCTTCCGCCCTTTGTTATCGCCGAGGACGGAAAACCCGTGGGCACCATTGAAGACGGCGACAGTGTGGTTTATTTCAATTTTCGAGGCGACAGGGCCCTGGAAATAACAAAAGCCTTTGAAGCCGGGGATGATTTCTCGGAATTCGACCGGGTCCGGGTACCCAAGGTGGAATACGCCGGTATGATGGAGTACGACGGGGACCTCCATGTTCCCCGGCAGTACCTGGTGGCACCCCCTTCAATCGATAGAACAATGGGCGAATATCTTGCCGCCACGGGGGTACGGCAGTATGCCGTCAGCGAAACCCAGAAATACGGGCACGTTACCTATTTTTTTAACGGTAACCGCTCCGGTAAATTCAACAAAGACCTGGAGACCTACGAAGAGATCCCCTCGGATATCGTACCTTTCGAGCAGCGGCCCTGGATGAAATGCGCCGAGATAACGGATAAAGTAATAGAGGCCATCCTGAGCGGTTCCTATGATTTTATCCGGCTGAACTATCCGAACGGGGACATGGTCGGTCATACGGGTATTTACCAGGCGGTCATCTGTGCCATGGAAGGCCTGGATATCTGTCTCAAGCGGCTGGAGGACGCCGTGAGGAAAGCCGAAGGAGTTATGATTATCAGTGCCGATCATGGCAATTCGGACGATATGTTCGAGCACGATAAAAAAACCGGCAAGGTCCTTATCAATGACCGGGGTGAACCGAAGGCAAAGACGAGCCATTCCCTGAACCCGGTGCGCTGCATTATTTTTGATCCGGCTTTTAACGGGGAATACGAAAAGGACCTGAAGGAAAACCTCGGTATCAGTTCGCTGGCGGCGACTTGTATAGAATTTCTCGGATACAACCCACCGGAGGACTACGACCCGGGTGTGATCCGCTGGAAAAACAGCTGATGCATCCTGCTTTTATAATTTTTCTCCCCGGAGTATGCGAATAACCGTTTCTACCGGGAGGGCGGGGCTTTGGTGGCCGTTTCTTCCCTTGATCCCTTCGGAATAGAAAATTGCATTTAATACCGCCTCTTCGGTCGTTTCGATAACCGCTTCATAGAGGGGGTTTATATTTACATCGGAGATGAATTTCATGGTTAGATACCGCTGGGCGGCTTTTTCCTGCCTTAGAAGGCGGTTACCGGTACTGAAGGCGATTATAATTTCTCCGCTGGTCGAAGCGGCGTATGAGCCGGTTCTTCCCAGGCCCAGGGCGGCCCGCTTGGCGAGCCGGGACAACTGGTTGGGTAAAAGTGGCGCGTCCGTTGCAACCACCACGATAACCGAACCGTAGCTGTATTCTCTCCGGCCTTCCTTCGGGTACATTGCATCGAGTATTTTGCCGGGCCGGGAACCCTCGATGGTCAGGCTGTGCATTTTCCCAAAATTGGACAGCACAAGGACTCCCACCGTATATCCGCCCTCGGTTTCCGGAAGAATTCTCGAGGAGGTGCCGATTCCTCCGGCAAAGTCGAAGGTAGTCATCCCGGTCCCGGCCCCTACCGACCCCTGGTGAACGGGTCCGGCTTTAGCCGACCTGATTGCCCTGGTGACGTCGTCCGGCTTAATCGCCTGGATTCTTACGTCATTCAGGAAAGAATCGTCCGTCTCTCCTATAACGGGAATAATTACATCGGTTTCTATCCCCATTTTATACTGCTTTGCCATCCAGGAGACGACACCGGAATGAACGGTGCCCACCGAGAGTGTATTTGTCAGAAGGATCGGGGTTTCTATCCATCCCCATTCGAGGACCTGGGTAAGCCCGGTCATCTCTCCTATCCCGTTCAGCACAAATCCTCCCGCTACCAGGTGCTTGTCGAACACCTCCCCGGTAACCGGAAGTACGGCCGTTACCCCGGTACGAACGCATGTCGGTTCTCCGGTGGAGGGCAGGACGGTATCGTAATGGTGAGTCAGATGCCCGACCTTTATTCCCCGTATGTCGGTAATTGCATTACAGGGACCGCAGGGGTATCGTCCGATGTCAATGCCCGCTTCCCGTATTCCTTTCCGTATCATAGTTTTACCTCTTGATTCGCCCGCGGGATTCATACCCCGCGGCTTGCCGCGCTCTTCGGAGCCGAGCCGGCTAACTGCCTCGCTGATGGTTGTGGTACGGGGTATGAATCCCGCATACAATCCATACCTTGCAGAACCAACATACCCCGCCCCTTGGGGTGGGGTATGTTGGTTAATAATAACCCCGGAATAATAGTATAGTGTGAATAATTTTTATAGCAGACTGTAATATAGGTATGAGATGGAAGCAGAATTGATTCTGGCCGCTAAAACCGGAGATAAAAAGGCCTTCGCGGCCCTGGCCGGGGCGTATGATAAGAGACTCTATCAGGCTGCATATTTGTTTCTCCGGGACATTGAAGAAGCGGCCGATGTCGTCCAGGAGACTTTTTTCCGGGCTTACAGGAACTTTTCCCGATTCGACGAAACCAGACCCCTGTATCCCTGGCTATACAGGATTACGAAGAAACTCTGCATCAATCGCGCGAAAAGCTCCAGCCGGAGGAAGCAAACTGTTTTAGTACATGAACCCGTGGATGAGAGGCATCTGCCCGAAGAGGAATTACTCAGACTGGAGGAATGCCGGTATATTCGTACCTGTGTCGACAGCCTGCCGGAACAGGCGAGAGAGATTATCGTGCTCAAGCACTTTCAAGACTGCAGCTATGCGGAAATGGCGGATATTCTTGGCATTCCCCAGGGAACGGTAATGTCGCGACTGTATAATGCCCGGAATCTCCTTAAAAAGACACTCGAGAAGGAGGCCTGAATATGGACTGTGAAGAAGCAAGGTTGAAAGCCCAGGCCCTTGCGGATAATGAACTGGACGAAGGAGAAATCCCCGCCGTCCTGCATCATCTGGAAAGCTGTTACCGGTGCCGGAAGGAATATATAGATCTTCTGTCACTGCAAAAAAAACTCAAAGGGGTAAAATTCCCCGTACCGGAGGAAGAGTGGTTCGAAGATCGGTATCGTCGTCGGGGAAGAAAATCGTTTTCCTTTATCGGCCAGGTATTCTTTTTTCTTTCCTACGTTGCTCTCATCGTTTTTTCTATTGCTCAGCTCTTCAGGAGACCGGAGGCTTCGCTGTTTTTAAAGATTACAGTCGGGGGGATCCTTGTCGGAATTATTGTATTGTTTGTGGTGACGGTTAGTGATAGAATCAGGGAACGTAAAACGGACGGATATAGGGATGGTAAGATTTACCAACACGAGCATGATGCAGGGTGCGGCCGAACTCATGGTGTACGGGACCGCCGTACTCTGTGAAGAGATCTGAAGAACTGTATTCAACAGTTATCCACAACTTGTTCCCACTATTATGTATACTTTTCTATACATATATTCATAAAACTGCTTATTCTTTGTAGAGTAGTTTTATTCAAAAAATTGATTTTTTTTATTTTAATTCGCTATGTTTTTATATTATAAAGAATTATTTTCTTCTTCCGGAATTACCGTAATTCTTACCTTTTTGGATGGTAAAAAATACCGCGGAGCAGGGGATCCTTAGGAGGATGTATTACATATCCACAAATTTATCCACAGGTTTTTCAATAACGGTTTGTGTATCAAGCATATACCCGATTCCGCGGGCCGTTTTTATGGGTCCCGGTCCGTGTATGCCCGGTATCAGCGTCCGGATCTTTTTCCTTAAAGAGGCGATGTGCATATCCACCGACCGGCTCTGTGGAGTTGTGCCGGAAGTGTTGAGCACGAGATAAAGGGCTTCCCGTGGTACCGGTATATCACGGTTTTTTATCAGGGTTCTGAGAATAAGTGCCTCGTGAACTGTAAGAGAAAGGGAGGAGTCCTCCGAGCAGAGCCTTAGATTACGAAGATTGAGAACGGTATGTCCGGTGGTGAAAGATGTGGGATCTCTGAAACGGGTCAAACGGGTGTACAACTCCGAAGGAGACCAGGGCTCCTTCAAATAATCATCGCAGCCTGAACAGAATGCAATATCCAGCAAGCCGGGCTCACCGTAACCGATGACGACGGCCAGGGTGCCAAGCCGTTCCATGGTCTTTGAAGAGAGGAATATGTCCTCCGGAACAATGTATGCATATACACCGCCCTCGAACAGCGGCTTTTCCGAGAAAACATATTCAAAATAATCTATTCTTTTAAGCCCGAGTCTTATTTTTGTCTTTAAGCCGTTGTTCGGGGTTACAAAATTTACACGGCGATTTCCTGGGGCCATGAAAAAACGGACCGGATTTATGCCCCGCCCTGCTCGCCTTCTTTCTTCATACGCTGTTTCAGGTCTTCCAGAAGCAAGTCCACTTCTCCACTGCCGGATTCGAGGGCCGCGAATTCTTTTTCTACACTCCGGTCTTCTATACCGCCCAGTTCCTGCATTGCTTCCGCTTCGGCTTCAATACGTTCTACCCGGGAGGACATCTGGTCGAAAGCCTCGAAAGCCGAGGTGTTCTTCATACCGGTAATTGTTTCCTGTATGCGTTTTTGGGCGTCGGCACGTTTTGCGCGGGCGATCAGCAGATTTTTCTTTCTCTGGGCTTCCTCGATTTTTTGCTGTAATTGCCTCAGGGCCTGTTTGAGTTTTTCAACGGAGTCATGCTGGGCCTGCCATTGTTCCCGGTACTGTTCTCCCAGCCGCTGGTATTCCTGCTTTCTTAACAGGGCTTCCTTTGCCAGGTCATCCTTCCCGGCCCTTACTGCAAGTTTTGCCTTGTTTTCCCATTCGGCAGCCAGAGCGAGGTTTTGATTCATCTGCCGTTCCAGTTTTTTTTCGTCGGCTATGGCGGAGGCGACACTTTTCTTGGATTCTATCAGCTGTTCCTGCATTTCCAGGAGCAGCTGATTGAGCATCTTTTCCGGATTCTCGGCCTTGCTGATCATATCGTTCAGGTTCGATTTGACAACTCTTCTAAATCTATCAAAGATTCCCATTATTCTGCTCCTGTCACTTTTCTCGGTATTGGGATAGGATTGGATAATGCTGGGCCAGGGCCAGGCCTATGGCGTCCAGGGAAGCCTGGAAATCGTTAAAATCCAGCCCTTCGTATTGAAGAGTATCGATTAGAATAACGTCTTTTCCGTCGAGCGCATATGCCCCGTGGATAACATCCGTGGCATTCAGGCTGAGTAGTTTTTCAAAAAGGGCTTCTCGTTCGGTGTCGGGAGCGGTCATGACTTTCACACGAATGATAAGCAGAGGTTCCTCCACGAGCACGACTACCTGCTCGAGGCCCTTTTCATCATCGTTTATGACCCAGGTCCCCTCATTTACCTCTTCATAGGTTATACCGAGGTTAATCAAGAAACTTTCCACTTTCGAGTTATTCATAATCTTCCTCCGCAGTTTACCAGGTTGAAGCTATCCGAGAAAAACGTTTCCGTTTTTATCTATTGCAAGGATGGTCTTGCACTCTGAACAACGGAACCGTCCAGCCTTTGTAGCCTTGAGTTTTTTTGAGCATATGGGGCACTGGAATATCTTGGGGAATACATCCGAAGTCCCGGCTTTTCCCTCGGAGGTGAAGAAGTCTATGGATTCTTCGAGATTATCCTTGATATTGAAGAATTGTGAAAACCCCAGCAGCTGGAATACTTCGTACACCTTGGGCTGTATTTCCAGGAGAACCAGGTCTCCCCCCCTGGGTTTGACCGCTTTCAGGAAAGCGGTAAATGAACCGATACCGGTACTCGAAACATAATTCAGGCCGCCGCAGTTAAAAATGAGGCGAATATAACCCGCTTCCACCGCACGGGTTACCCTTTTCTGGAAGAAATTGGAGTTATATGTATCTATATAACCCGTCAGATACAGTATTAGACAGCCTTCTACAGTGTCTACCTTCTGAAGCCTGATCTTCAAGCTGTCGTCTTTTTCTTCATCAAAGCCCGGTACGATATCGTTATTGCTCATGTAACCTCTTCAACCTTCTGCTTCTGTATACACTATATTATTCTCCCTCGGGCAAATTGTCAAACATTAAAGTATCCCCGGGATACAGCGTCGTATTTCCCGACTGTATCCAAAGTGTATCAGCCGGAGCCGTGTTTTTCAAGCAAAACCCTGTAGTTGTACTTTAATTTTCGGCGCGGAACTCTATTTTCAATATGAATTTCCATCACTTTTTTTACCGGCACTGCAAGGTATGGATTTTATGCGGGATTCATACCCCGTACTACAACCGTTATCGAGTCAGTCAGCCGGCTCGGCTGCGAAGAGAACGGCAAGCCGCGGGGTATGAATCCCGCGGGCGAATAAACGGAGAATTCCTGTACATCCCCGACAAAACTTGACCCGGCCTGACTTTAGTTCTACAATGGCTTGCAACAGCGGGATATTTATGGGGATATGACGTATGAAAAACATGAAATTGTTCAGTATTCTTTTACTTCTCATTCTCGGCCTGTCCTGCCTTCACGGCCAGTCACGGGAAGATTTTACTGCCATGGTTGATTTTACTATCAATCTGGAGACCCTTTCCAGGCTGGCTTCCGATAGAGCCGACTTCTTCTCCGATGATGCTCCGCTGGTCATCCTGACCGGGTCCGTAGCTTCAAGGGTAGTCATCCGGCCCGGTCCGGAGGATTATCTTGCCGAGATAGAATTAGTCGACGGCCGGTGGGAAGGGCTGGAAGAAGTTCTGATATTTCGTTGTGTGGTCCGATTCGAGGGGCCGGAGTTCGCGACCTTTGTTCCGGCCGGCCGGTCCAGGAGACCCCCGGAAGAGGAAATACCCCTGAATGCTTCAATTATGGTTATAGGAAAACCGCTTGAAGTACGCCGGGGACCATCGGGGAACGAGGCTGTGCTCGACGGTTATTTTGTACGCATCCTCGATTAATAGATGAGAAGAGCAGTCAGAAAATAATGTGTCTCCTCTCTATGAACCGGGAATCCGCGTGTACGACAGCCCTTTCCAGAACGCTCTTCAGTTCCCGGACGTTACCGGGCCAGTGATGGGCCAGTAGTTTTTCCAGTGCTTCATCAGTTATACCCGGGTGCTTACCCGGCATGTGCCCCAGGATGGAATCCACCAGCGGTGGTATGTCTTCTTTTCTTTCCCTCAGCGGCGGAATGTGGATGGTAAGGACCCGCAGCCGGTAATACAGGTCTTCCCGGAAAAGCTTTTCCCGCACCATCTGTGAAAGCGGTTTGTTTGTGGCCGCCAGTATCCGTACGTCCACATCTATTTTATGAACCCCGCCCACGTGGGTAATTGACTTTTCTTCGATAAATCTCAGCAGTTTGGACTGGGCCTGAAGCGCCATATCCCCGATCTCATCCAGAAAGAGGGTTCCGCCCTCCGCCTGTTCTATATGGCCGCTTTTAGATACGGCCCCTGTAAAGGCGCCTTCTTCCGAGCCGAAGAGCTCTGTTTCTATAAGGGTGTTCGGAAGGGCGGAGCAATTGAGGGCGATAAAGGGATTCTTTCTACGTGGCGAGGTGTCATGGAGCATGCGCGCGGCCAGGTCTTTCCCTGTACCGCTTTCCCCGGTAATGAGAACCGGGGAAACTCTTCCCGCGTACCGGGGAATCATGGAACGAATATAGTCCATGGCCGCGCTCGTTCCGATAATACCTCTAAGTACCGGCTCGGAGGCTTCCCCCCGGGTTCCGTTTTTATCGGCGGCGTGCTGTTCCCGGAGGGAAGACCGTATTGCCTGTAACAGTTCGGCGCTCTTGTAGGGTTTTATAATATAGTCGGCGGCACCCATTTTAACTGCCCGAACAACCCGGCGGATTTTTTCACAGGAGGTGAGGATAATAACCGGCGGAGGGGCGGGGTTTTCCAGTATCTTTTCCAGTACTTTGAAACCGTCGATATCGGGCAGGCCGATATCCAGTAAAACCAGGTCGGGGTTTTCTTTCTTGAGCAGGTTAAGCCCGTGACGTCCGAGGGTGGAAGATATTACGATATAGTCTTCCGGAAGTATGGTTTTAACGATCTTTTGGGTTTTTATATCATCTTCTATAAATAAAATTTTTACCATTTTTATGTGGGGAAGGATAACAAAAGATGTGGTAAAATGCAATCACTTTTTTCCCCGGGAGAACGATTTCTTCCTGCTTGTCTGCAATACGGCGGTATGATAGGATAACCCCATGATCGAGATGCAAACCCTTATTCGTTTTGCCGACAGAGCCTTTGTTTTGAAAATTTTTCTGCTTATCCTTTTATTTTCTCTTTTCCCTATTGCGGAGGTGCTGCTTTTTTTTCATGCCGGTGCGGAGTTCGGGAACTATTTTGTACTGGCCTGTGCCACGGGAACGGGGCTCCTCGGGCTGGCGGTGGCCACCCGGCAGGCCTGGAAAATAATCGGCAGGCTGCGGTTTAAAATTAGGAACGGCGTATATCCCGAACGGGAATTCCAGTACCTGGCCGGCATTATGGCCGCAAGCTTTCTTCTTCTCATTCCCGGGTTTATCACGGATACGCTGGGGCTCATCCTGTTTCTGCCGATGTTCAGGAACCCCCTGGGGCGCGGAATTACCCGTGGTATGGATCGCCGACTCAAGCAGGCCTATGAATATCTGAAAATCTACGACCTGTAGATACAGGTCCGAGGTTAGCGTTTCCTGATTTTGTATACCGTCATCATAATCCAGTAATAGATATAGAGGAATATCCTCGCGTACCGCCAGGGCTTGAGAGGAGCTTCCTGAAAACTATCCAGACCGCGTTCCCATTTCCGGCGACCGGGCCGGGCCTTGTTTCCGCAGAATATATCGAAGCAGTCGCGACACCAGAGATAGAGACCGGGATTAAACCGGTTTGAGTTTTTTCGTATCCAGCGGTCTTTCATGGGCACCCCCTTACCCGTCAAAAGAAGGGTCGGCGATGCCTTGCGAATGGCAAGAATGATATCCTCTTCCAGTTCCGCCGGATAATAACCGGCATGACGGCCGATTATTTTCAATCCGGGAAAAGAAGCACGAAGATTTCCCGCCGCCCTGGCAAGGTCGCCGGGTTTGGAACTGAAAAGGTAGGCGGACCAACCGTGTTTTTCCAGGATACCGAGTAGGCGTATGACAAAGTCGAAGGCCATGTATACCGGAAGGTCCTCTTTTCTGATGTATCGGTAACCGCGCTGCAGTGTTCTGGAGACCGGTATAACCAGGGATGCCGAGTTTAAGAGCGCACGATAGTCCGCGTTTCTCCTGGCTCGCATAAAATCCGGGAAATCGAGAAGTACAATTTGATGATTCATTTTTTGTGAAACGAGTTCCTGTATTACCAGCTCCAGGACTTCATCATCCACGTAATCGATGGGTATCCCGGCAAAAATAATCCTTCGTTTCATGAGTGGTTTTTCTATTTCCACTTTTCTTTCTCCAAAAGCAGAATATTAACCGCCCCCGGGGCATAGACGGCGGTGGTGACGCTGTCCGCGATGTCGATCATACCGGATGCTTCCGGTGTGAATACCGAAAAAGTTACCATAGTCGGCTGTTTCCTATTGGCCCTTCTCTTCAAGATAGTCCACGGCTTCCTTAAGGACCGTGTCATACTCCAGGTCATACACCGGGGGATTATCATTTGTACGGTTCATTTCCGTCCTTATCATTTTTCGTAAGACCCGGCTTTCCAGGTTAATGCCCTCTTCATAAAGTTTTTCTATGAAGGTTTCAATGGTGGACTCAGCAGCTTCCGGGTGCTGCTCTACAAAGAGGGGAATGGCGTTTCTTTCGAGCAGTTCCTGGAGGGATTCCAGTTCATCCTCGGTAAATTCCTCTTCTTCGATTTTTTTATGAGGTTCGATACCTATCTGGTCGATAATCTTGCCCGAGGGTGTATAGTAGCGCGATGTCGTGAGTTTGAACCCGCCTTCTCCGAAACTTCGTATCTGCTGAACAGACCCCTTGCCGAAGGTTGTTTCACCGATAAGATATGCCCGTCCACTGTCCTTCATGGCTCCCGCCAGAATTTCGGAAGCAGACGCCGAACCCTTGTCAATAAGAACAACTATGGGAACATCCTCTGAAATTATTGTTTGTTTGTCGGCCTTGAATTCCTCATTTTCCGCTTCGATACGTGACTTTGTTCCGACTATGATACCCTGGGAGAGAAAGAGATCCGCGGTTTCCACCACCGAGCTGAGCAGCCCCCCGGGGTTTCCCCGGACATCCAGGATGTATGAATCGGCCCCTCGATCATCCAGGGTTGCGACGGACTCCTTTACGCTTTCCATCGTATAGGGGGTCCATCGTACTATCCGGATATAACCTATATGATCTTTGATCATCCCGTCCTTTATGGTGGGAACCTCTATAATTGCCCGGGTGATGGTGACGTTAAAGGTTATCGAAGGCTTCCTCCGGATGGTTATCTCCACCTTTGTCCCCGGTTCTCCCCGCAGACGGTCTAGGACTTCGTCCATGGTGAGGTCGGCGGTTGATTCCCCCTCGATGGCTATTATAAAGTCTCCGGCGTGAATACCCGCCCTGTAAGCCGGTGTGCCTTCGATGGGGGATACCACTTCGACGAATTGTGCGTTTTGTTGACGGAATGTTCCGTTATTGTCTCTTTCTTCGTCGATATCGGTCTGCTTCGAGATAAAAAGGCCTACCCCGCCGAAATTACCGATGGTGGTATCGGAGAAATCTTCCATGTCGGAGGCGGTAAGGTAGACGGAATAAGGATCGTCCAGGCTCTCGAAGAGGCCCTTTACAGCTCCTTCATAAAGAGTTTCCGATGAAACCTCGTCGACATAGTTGTCCTGAATATATTTGAACAGGAAATTGAGCATAGAGATGTAGGTTTCCGTTTCGGTATCATTGGTTTCCGCGGTCAACTGAGGTGCCGCGCCTATCCCCGTGAACAAGAGGACGAGTAGAACTGTACATATGACCCAGGCCAGTCTTTCCTTTGATTTCATCTGTTTCTCCATTTTCGTATGGACGCCCCTTAAAATTCGTTGTTTTGAAGGGCTATCTCCATTCTATCTTCTCAAACCGTCAGTTTCAACACGAAAGGGTTGAAACTACTCCAGTAAATGAGCACTCTATAATAAAAGGCCTTAAAGGGCTATACTCCGATATTGAAAAGCGGGAGGCAACGGGAAAGAAAATGAAAATCTTGATTGCGTACGGAACCAGGCATGGAACCACCGAAGCCTGTGCCCGGAAACTTGAACAGCTCATAGAGGCGGATATCGATCTGCTGAGATTGGAGAAGGGAACGGTCTGTGATCTTTCGCCGTATGATATGGTCATTATCGGAAGCCCGGTATATACGGGCAGATTCCCGCGGCAGGTCAACGCTTTTATGAAAACCCGTGCGGGACAACTGGCCGAAAAGCGTATCGGTCTGTACATCTGTTGCATTACCCCGCTTCGTGAAGCGGAAAAATATCTCAAGGGCCTTTTCCCCGATAATCTGGTATCCAAGGCCTGCGCTATCGGGGTTTTTGGAGGAGTGTTCGACTTCCGTAAAATGAGTTTCCTCGAAAGACTCCTGATACGCCGGGTCAAGAAGGTTCCCGGTGATATGTCGACCCTTTCGGATGAGCTTATCGGACTTTTTGCAAAGGCTGTACAGGAAGTATGTTTAAAACAGTAGATTGGGTTGACGAACGTAAAGGGACGGACTTACACTCCGGTATATGATTATGAGGAGATTTTTTCTCTTTTGTGGCGCTGCCTGGATGGTGGTGCGGTTTTCATTCCTTTATTTTACCCTGATCTCCGAAGTGGGCACGGCCGGTTCCCCGCTTATGGGGCTGCTTCTATTCTCCTTCGGTTCCATGCATGCGGTTATGACCGCCGGTTACCTGATGTCCGGTTTTTTCGTTCACCGGTATGATTCGGTTATAAAGCTTCTGGCCGCCGGCCAGGTTTTTGCGGTCTGCGGTGATAGTGCCTTCCTTCTCTCCCTCCTTGGAGGATTCGGACTGTTTCCCGTTGATTACGGCGCCTTGCCGGTGTTTCCTATGGAACTCCCCCCCCTGTCGGCAGGGGCCGGTATGGTCCTTGCCGATGCCGTATTTCTGGGTGGGACGTTATCCCGCCGGAGAAAACCTTCCGTCAGGGACAGGCTGAAGGAACCTGCGCCTGACGAGGGCAATGTTCCGGACGTACATGAGGTATCCCTGGAGGAGGAGTGAATGGTTATTCTTCCGATTGCGAGCGGAAAGGGGGGCGTAGGCAAATCTCTCCTGGCATCGAATCTCTCCATTGCCCTGGGTCAGGCCGGTAAAAGAGTTGTTCTGGTCGACCTGGACCTGGGGGCGTCGAATATCCATTTAATCCTCGGTATGGGCAATGTCAGGAAGGGAATCGGTACATTCTTGAATAACACCGAGATATCCTTTGATGAGATAATTCTGGATACGGAATACGAGAACCTGCGGTTTGTTCCGGGGGACGCCGAGATACCGGGTATGGCCAATGTTAGTACCGCTCAGAAGACCAAATTGATCCGGCGTATCATGGGCCTGGACGCAGATTTTGTCATTCTGGACCTGGGAGCGGGTACCAGTTATAATATTATCGATTTTTTTCTTACATCGAGCCAGGGAATCATCATAACCGCCCCTACCCTTACATCTACCCTCAATGCGTACCTGTTTTTAAAGAACGCCGTGTTCAGAATTATCTATACCTCCTTCGGGAAAAAGAGTCCCGGCAGGCAGTATCTTGAAAATCTGAGAAAGGACGGAACATCTCTTCAGAAGGTATACATCCCCCGGCTCCTGGAGAGACTCCGGGAAGCCGATGCGGAGGGATATGAGATTTTTACTGAACGGATTAATCATTTCAAGCCCCTTCTGGTAATGAATCTCCTGGAAGATCCGAAGGACGGGGACAAGGCGCAGAAAATTCGAAGGTCCTGCAAGGAATACCTCGATGTGGAAATGGAACACCTGGGCATTATGTACCGCGATCACTTGCAGGATATCGCCCTCGGGTCACGGATACCCGTCATTGTCTACAAACCGCAGTCGGTCATCAGTCAGGCCATGTACCGCATCGCGGATAAAATTCTCCAGAAGGAAACCAAGGATTCATCGCTGATCGACATTCAGACCTTCGAAGAGAGTTTCCAGACGGCGGAGCTGGAGGCGGAGATCGACTACGGGGTTAAAGAACAGGATGTAGAACACCTGCTGCACAGCGGGGCCCTTACCAGGGGGGATCTCATCGAAACGGTTAAAACGCAGCAGTACGAAATCCAGTCTCTCAAAAAGGAGAACCAGCTTCTCAAGACGAAACTGCTGCAGGCCGCCCGCCAGGGGTTCCTGGTCTAGAAGGTAAGACGCGGAGGTCTCGATGGGCGGAGATATTTTTAAAGGAAACCTGTTCCTCGATATCGACAAAGCGGGACTCAAAGCAGAACTCGTCTTTACCCCGGATGAAGGGGGAAAAGACTGGTCGGAGGAAGATGTCTTCGAATTACTGGCCCGGCAGGGCGTAATCGAGGGAATACGTTCCGAGGCAATACGATATTTTTTCAGCAGGCCCGTGGAAGCAGGAAACGGCGGCGTAAGGTTTCCTGTGGCGGAGGGTACTCCTCCTGCGCCGCCTTCACCGGTATCCTACCAATGGAATGATATGCCGGTTCCGGAAGAGCTGGAGAAGGACGCTGAAAGAATTATGTTAACCGCCCCGGCACCCGAGATTACCCGGGTGACGATAAGAAAGGTTAAAGTCAGGAAAAAAGTGGTCAAAAAACCAAAACTATCCCTGGGCAAACCGCGTGAGGAGATGGTGGAATCTATAGAAAACAGGGAGTTCCACGAACCGGTGGATGTGAATCCCGAAGTTCTTGATTGGGGCTGGATCAAAGCCGGGGATACCCTGGCGGAGATCATCCCGCCGAAGCCGGGCAAACCGGGAAAGAATGTCTTTGGAAAACCGATTGCGCCGGAGGCGGTGGATAAAGATTTTTTCCTTGGACGTGGTATCCGGACAAAGGAACGGTTGCTCCTTGCCCGGTATTCCGGCCTGTTCCGCCGCGGCAATAATTGGGCCGAGATAATTCCTTTTCAGCATCACGAGTGGAAACTCTCCCTTAGTCCGGATAATGCTACCTGTTTTCTCGACTTTTTTCCCGGCGGCGCCGGTGTCGGTGTTCCCGATCCCGCCTCCATACTCAAAGAAGCGGAAGGTCTGGGGGTTGATCCGTCCACCTGTATTTCGGAAGAAGAACTCCTTTCAAGATTGAAGAAGGCAATTCGGGAAGAAGTTCCCCTTGAAAAAATGTCCCTGAACACCGATATCGACGGTTATTTTAGAATCGATGTCCCGGATGACAAGATGACGGCAAAACTGGTGATGGTAAAGGGCCGGGGGAAAGGGAAACCCCTGGTCTTGAAGGAAGTAGGCAGGGCCATCAAAACCAGCGGTTTGAAGGGACTGGATCTGGAAAAAATAAAAGTGGATATCCTTTCTTTTTACCGGAGCAAGGACCGGGAGCTGAAGGATTATTTACTTACCGAGGGCATTCCGCCGAAGGATGACGGAAAAGCTGATATCAAGTGTGAAACAGCCTTTCTGAAGGAGGAAGAAGTAGAAGAGATCCGCAGCCGTCTCGAGTCACAACTGAGGGAGGGCACCGAAACCCTGGAGTCTCTCGAGGTATTTCCTCCTTCCGAAATTACGGACATGGCTCCGGTACAGAAAGATCAGACCGTAGCGGTTCTGTCCGTTCAGAAAGGGGAAAACGGGAAGGATGTATACGGGAATTCGGTGCCCCCGGGAAAGGGAGAAAACCCCGGTTATACCCTATTCGAGAACCTTACCCTGCATGATAATTCAGTGGTTTCTACCATCGACGGCATCCTCGACTGGGCGGAGAAGCCCGAAGGAGTATTCATGCGGTGCCGCCCGCACCGGGACGCGGTTATCGATATCGAGGTTTCGAGCGACGGCATGTCCGCCTATCTCTCCCCGGCACCGCCGGTGGGAACGGGAGCACCCCTGGATATTGATTCTGTGCGTGCCGCCCTAGAGGAGCGAAGGATTATCGCCGGGATAGATGAAGATGCAATACGTGAAGCCTGTAAGGCAGTGTCGGCCGGAGAACCGGTGGAAAAGATACTTATAGCCTCGGGCAGCCCCCCCACACACCAGGGAGAAAGCCGGCTGGTCTTTGACGTAGAATTTTCAACAGGCAAGGGTGTGTCGATACGTAAAGACGGCAGGGCGGACTACAAGAACCAGGATAGGATAACCGGTGTTAAAAAGGGTACTAAAATCGCGCATATCATGTCGCCGGATATTGTTCCCCGGGACGGCCGGGACATTTTCGGTAATACGATAAAGGCACAGGTCGCCCCGCCTTTGAATCTGCAGATCGGTGAATCCATTCGCCGGGAAACCGGAAACGACGGTACAGTAACCCTGTATGCCGATGGCAATGGCGAACTGATGTATGACGAAAGATCGATCTCCGTACGTAACGTGCATAGGGTGAAAGGGGACGTAGGACCGAAAACAGGCAACGTTAAATTCTCCGGTACCGTGGAAGTTACCGGTAATGTTACCCCCGGGTATGCCGTTTTTTCCGGCGCTGATGTTCTTATCGGTGAAAACGTCGAAGCCGGCCTTGTTTCCGCAGATGGGGCAGTCAGGATAAACCAGGGGGTCAAAGGGGGAGGAAAGGCGGTTCTGCGAGCCAAAAAGGACGTATCCGCGACATTCCTCGAAGAGGCCACGGTTCTGGCCGTTGAAGACATCAGGATAAAAAATGCCTGTCTCCGGTGCAGTATCAAAACAAACGGTGAGCTGGTTCTGCTGTCTGAAAAAGGCGACCTGGTGGGGGGCGTGGTACGGGCCCGAAAGGGCGTCACTGCCGCAAATATCGGGACGGAGAAGGGGGTCAGAACCCGAATCTCCTTTGGTCAGGATTATCTTATCGCCGACAGAATAGAACTGGAGGAGAAGGAGATCCATAAACTGAAGGAAGCAATAGCCAAAATCGATTCTTCCCTCAGACAGTACGAGAAGGTGAATGACCGGGCAAGGCTGGATTATGCGCGAAGAGAAAAATTGAAATACCTCAAGATGATAGAAAAGAGGAGCATTCGCCTTTTTAATTATCGTGAAAAATTCGAAGAACATTCCCCCTCTAGGGTTGTTGTGAGGGATACCGTGTATCCTGGGGTGGTTTTCGAGAGCCACGGCCGCTTCAAAGAGATAACCGACCCTCAAAAGGGGCTGAAGGTTTCCTTTGATCCTGTTCTCGGGCGGATAACCCTTCAAAGCGAAGCTCAAAAGGAGGAGTAATACATGCAGGCTTTCGTATATTTTCCGACGTGGCTGAAACCCGAGGTTATCCCGGGATTGCCCATACGGTGGTATGCCCTTATGTATCTGGCGGCTTTCGCCGTGACCTATCTTCTCTTTAAATATCAGGTAAAACAGCGGCAACTCGAAATTTCCGACGATGATGTTATCAACTTCTTTTTCTGGTCGATCCTTGCCCTGCTCCTGGGGGCCCGGATTTTCGCCGTGCTGGTATATGATTCCGCCGTTCATTATATTACCCATCCCTGGCTTATTTTCTGGCCCTTTAATTCCAAGGGGCAGTTTACCGGCCTCCAGGGCATGTCGTACCATGGGGGGCTTATCGGCGTACTCATCGGTTCTATTATCTATTGTCGTGTCAAGAAGCACGATTGGTTCGATTGGGCTGATATGGTTATTGCGGGGGTTCCGCTGGGTTACACCTTCGGACGCCTGGGTAATTTTATCAACGGAGAACTGTGGGGTCGGGTTACAACGGTCTCCTGGGGGATGATTTTCCCCTACGCCCGGAGATTCCCCGCCGATGAGGAATGGGTGCAGGATGTCGCCCGGAAAGCGGGGATGGATATATCGAATGCGGGTCAATACATCAACCTGCCCCGACACCCTTCCCAACTCTACGAAGCATTCTTTGAAGGAATTCTGCTCTGGGCGGTTATCTGGTTTGTATTCAGGAAGAGAAAAAGATATAACGGCTCTCTCCTTGGTATATATCTCCTAGGATACGGGTCAGCCCGTTTCGTAATAGAGTATTTCCGGCAGCCGGATGAAAATATGGGTTTCCCGATCATGCTGGGACCGCAGGAAAACCCCGTGTATCTCCTGTTGTCTCCGTGGAATTTTTCCACCGGGCAAATTCTCTGTGCCGGTATGATTCTTGCCGGTGTTCTTTATCTCCTGTTTGTCTCCGGACGGGGGAAGAAAAGCCTGGGCGATGAGCCGAAAAAGAAGAATCTGCGTAAAATGAGAAAGAAAATCCGTTAAACCCTGGGAAATTCCCCTATAGAAAAATAGGGGAAAGCATTACAGTAAGTCTCAAGTACTCCCGATACCAAAATACGCGTGTATGCCCCATAGTTAGTCCCCATATAGAGAGATCAAGAGGCATACTATGACAGGTACTTCGGAAACAAAGAAGACTACGGAAAGTTGGGATGTATATTCCGAGACAGCCTGTATCGACTCTCCGGAAGAGAAGGATGTTCTTTCAGAATACCTCCGGGAGATATCGAGATATCCGCTTTTATCGAAGGAAGAAGAGCTCGAAATGGGCGAGGCTCTGGACGCTGCCGTAATCGAAGCCGAGAAGAACGATGAAGACTATCGGAACGGAAGCATTAAAAAAACTGTATATGAAAGCAGAAAAAAGCGGATAGGTGATGAAATAGAAGCCCTTCGTAACAGGATGATTACGGCGAATCTGAGGCTCGTTGTCTCCATCGCGAAACGCTATCGAAGGCGGGGACTCAGCCTGCTCGATCTTATTAACGAAGGTAACATCGGCCTTATTGATGCGGTCAAACGTTATGACTATACACGGGGATGTAAGTTTTCTACGTACGGTACATGGTGGATTCAGCAGTCCATAGTTAAAGCTATCGCCGACAAGGGAAACTCCATACGAATTCCCATTCACATACATAATCTGGCACGGAAATGCCATTCGGTCTCCAGTAACCTTACACAACAGTATCACCGGGTACCGGAATATGCGGAAATCGGGCGGTATATGAATCTTGCCGAAGATAAAGTCCAACGAATCATGGACTTCGACGGTAAGACCACCTCCCTGGACGTCACGGTGAACGACGAACAGGTGACGAACATGTCCGATCTGGTCATCGGGGAAGAGTACAGAGAACCGATGGAGGAGGTTTTCATCATGTCGCTCTCGGATATCCTCGATAAAGCTCTGCTGCGCCTGGAACCTCGGGAAAAAGAGATACTCATCCTCCGGTATGGACTGGGGGAACAGGCCCCCCTCACCCTGGTGGAAATCGGGGACAGGGTAGGGATAACCAGAGAGAGGGTGCGTCAGATTCAAAACGTTGCCATCGAGAAACTCAGAAGGACCGATATCATTCAGGAACTCCGGATGGTTATGTAAGGTCTAACGGAGAGCCGGCGGGGATGAATAAAATAATACTGCTGCTTGAAGAATCCGAACCTTTGAGAAAGAGCATAGTATTCATGTTGTCATCGGAAGGTTTTACCGTTTTACCGGCTTCATCCATTGAACAAGCTCTGGAACTAGGGCAAGATACCTCCGTTGACCTGCTTATTGCTGATCTTCATTCGTGTATTGAGTCCGGCTTATTGTTGCTTGAACCACTCACCGGCGGGTCGACGGAATTACATTTTCCTGTTATATTATTGCATGCCGATCTTTTCGGAGCTTATGCCATAACAAACAGTATGTCCGGAATGGTTCGGTTTATCACCAAGCCTTTCAGTAAGAACGTCCTTCTTTCCGCCGTGCATTCTTTTCTTGGTTCACCGGATCGCTTTGAAGAGTGTAGTGAATTGTGAATTTTATTGTATGATTTATTATAATCATGGATTAAAAGCCCTTTTCCGGAAAGTCCGACCTTAAATAATCCTTTACACTGCAAGTTCTTATCTTTATTGTTTTTTTTATATTTAATGGCATGTTTTTTGCATATATGTATGGAGAGATGTGGGACAGAATGAATAGTGCAGCATATGTAATGAACGATAGAGCCAGAACCGTACGGGATGAACTCGGCACGGAATTGTACCGTAAAAGTATTCATCTTCTCATCGGGCTGGTACCCCTTGCCGCTTCATATCAATTCGAGCTCACCGTCCTGGTGCTTCTAGCCGGTACTCTCTTATATGCGTGTGCCGAAACCCTGCGGCTTTCCGGACGTGAGGTATATATCATCAGCGGAGTAACCCGGGCGGCCTCCCGCATGCGGGATAGGGACCGTTTTGTTCTGGGCCCCGTTACCCTTGCACTGGGAGCCCTTCTCGCGCTCATGCTGTATCCGGAACGGGCGGCATTCATTGCCGTTTACGCCCTGGCTTTCGGAGACGGTATATCGAGTATAGTCGGCAAGCTTTTGGGTCGGATCGAAATACCCTTTACCGGCGGTAAAACGATCATAGGAAGTGCCTCCTGCTTCATGATCGTATATCTTGCGGCGATGATACTCTATCAAGATACTCCGATATCTATGGGTATCGCCTTTGCCGCCACGTGCATCGAGGCATTACCTTCCAACGATTTTGATAACATCCTTGTTCCGGTGGGAACCGGTTTTGTAGCGGAATATTTGTTCTTTGCGCTCATGTAGTTAAAAAGTTATCCCGGAATCTTCACCGGCTCCTGGACCGCTATTTCCACAGGTAGATCCGGTGGATCCTGTTGGCGTAGAAGAGAGCCCCAAAAACAAACAGTGACACACCTGCCATAACGCTGAATATGGTGTGGTGGAAGAACAGGAGCTCCCTGCCGGTAAGGGCACAACCTGCCCCGAGAGCCGCCGCGAGGTAGGTTTTTTCATTGTTGAGTACTGCAGCGGTTATATAGTTTATAACGGCTACAATTTCCAGGGCGATAAAAGCGATTTGAATATCCTTATGCATCCCAAGACGATAGAGGAAATTATCTTCCCGAATACTGCTGTCGACGGGAACGATAAGCGACAACGAAAACGCAATGAAGAAGCACAAACCCAGGGTGCTCGAAAGTCGTTGAGCGGGAAGGCCGGAGGCAAATAGACCGGAGGAGATAAAGCAGAATATACCTGTAAAACGGAAGAAATACACGATTCGGGTAAGGGTTACAGACCATGCAATAGGTTTATGAAAAACGTCCAGGAGTACAAGGCCCGGTTTGAGCGCGTCGCAGGCTGCAAGGGCGATAAACACGAGGAACAGTGATATTTCCGCGGAAAGGGTTTTACGGAATGAAATTTGAATGGTGGTTCCCAAAACGCAGCCGAGAACGGCAAGGAGTAACGGAGGGACAGCACGCCTGACCATGGCGGGTTTTATCGAATCGACAAAGATAATAAGGAAACACGTCATAGAAGCGACGGTTATGATAGCGGAGAAAATCAGGGTTACGGCAATTATGCTGTTCCTGGTTTTAAGGGTCATGTGGCTTATTAAAGAACACTTTCAGCAAAAGGTAAAGGCAATAATATTACTGACTACTGTTACTTTAGTATCCATGAAAAATGATCGATATTATTGAAAGGGAGGAGATCCGATGAAACGACTTTATCTGTTTATTCTCTGTATTGTAATAGCTGCCTCGTATCTTTCGGCGGGAGACAGTGCCACCTTTGTCAATCTGGGTTTTTCCGAAGACTCGAGTATTTTCAGCTTCGCGCAGTACGGTATCTCTTCTGAAGAAACCCGCCCGTATGCCGACATTTTCCTCGTCGATGTCGGAAAGAATACCTTTGTACGGGAGGGAACCCTTTCAAAGGTCTTTACGGAGGCGGATATCGAAGCCGGTCAGGACGGTTTCGGTGCCGTATTGAAGCTTTTGACCGGGAACATAGAACTATTCCGGAAACATAATATAGATTTTCTTGCCAACGGGCGCCTGGTGTATATCCTGATAAACGGTGAAGAGCCGAAACCGGTACTCGAATTCAGGGATTTCGAAAAGGAAAAAAAGTTCCGTGTCAGTCTGAAACAGGAAAAATTCGGCAGCGGAGATGATGTGAGTTCTTCATTTTTTATATCCCTTACCGTGGTGGACCAGGGCGGCAGGTCGAAGGAATATACCCTGGGGCTGCCGAACTACAGACGTCCCGGTGTGTTGAGATACCGGATCAGCAAAATTTTCTTTTCTCCCGACGAAACATCCTTAGTGTTTGTTATAGAAAAAGAAACCGTCGATTCCGGCGGCGTCAATATCAGGTACATGGTTGAAACCGTTTCTCTCCTGTAGGTGAAAAGGAAGGTCCTTTCCCTTCGCGGGGATATCATGACAGTAATTCCATCCCGGAGAAGCGCGAGCGATTCATGAAAAAATATCTGTATATTTTCCTCTCTCTCTGTTTTATTATTCTCTCCTGCCGGGGGTCCGGACCGACTGATGTGGTGGAAACTCCCGGATCAGACACTATCTTTCATTGGTTTCTCCTGGAAGAGGGACGTCCGGTTCCTTTGGAATACAATATCCTGCAAAAAATCCTGGAGGAAGAGGAAGCGGACAAGCCCTGGACCGTGCAGCCGAGCCCTGCCGGTATAATCCAGACGGGAGACCGTGTATATATCGGGATAAATCGACATGGATGTATTCAGGTCCTACCGGGCGGGTCGGAAGACCTTGCATTCGCCGAACGGTTTGACCTCGATGTCTTCGATAACAGGACAATAGGTTCTTTGTTTCCCTTTGACGGAACAGTCTATGTCCATGTGTATGTTAATATGATTCTCGGAAACGACGATCCTGCCAATTCCCTGGGCAACCTGTATTACCTCGACACCCGGCAAAATGTGTACACCCCGGTGGAATTGGGAAGAGACCCCCGAAACTGGGAACTGACGGATATTGCAGTTCTGCCGGAAGGGTGGAACTTGATGTGGCGGGGAACAGGAGAATGCCGTGGACGTGTGGAGTATGAAAAGCGGAATCCTCCGGACCTTTCCGGCAGAGCCATTTCCGCCGACGATTTTCGTGGAGGATACGAATTCATACCCGTCGAGTCCGGTCCCGCCCTGTTCAGAACGGCATATAAGAAATTACAGCGCTATTACGGAGATTCCCCGCTGGTACTTCATATCGTCGAACATTCCGTACATCCGAAATCAATAGAGGAGGTTGGAAAGTATTACCTCGCCGGTGATAGAGAAAAAATAACCCAGGAAGGTACGGTGTTTCTCCTTCTGCAGGCGGTAAAAAAGGGTAATGAACGGTTTCTTCTGGTTTCCGATCCGCCCCTGGTGATACATGGTACCTCCGGGGATGATATTTCCGTTGTACGGCTGCCTGAACCGGAAAAATCCACGGCCTACACGTATTTCTGGCCCTTGGATGGTGGACTGCTCCTGGCCTGGGAACAGAAGCGTTTTTCATATACCGGCAGGAGCGGTCTTCTCTTTATTCGTCGGGCCACAGGAGACTGAGAGTGTTCTCTGCATTTCTGCCGGTGATGTGCTATACTTGAAAACATCATGAAGCGTTATACCCTCATTCTGGTTATACTGGTTATACTCTCTTCAGCAGCCTCCGGCATGGATCTCGAAGACCCGGTGTTCAGGGGAGGCATATTGTTTCTCGGTAATTCCGATGTCCAGACGGCGCCGGGCCCCCTGCTCAACATCGTGGGCGTCTCTCTTCCCATGAGATTTTCTGAATATATCCTCCTCGAACCGGGGCTGCAGTTCCACGGGACATGGTACGGTTTTTCCGAGGAACGACCCGTTCCGATACAGTATGAATGGAGGGAATCCTGGGTCTTATCAGTTCTCATCGACCCTGCTTTCCGCGTGGAAGTACCCCTGGGTGATTCAATCCGGACCGGACTCTCGGTATCTCCCGGCATTGTTCTGCGCTTTCCCCTGGTCGTGTACCAAGATGTTCCTGTGGGGGACATATTTGACGGAGCGGCCGCTCTGGATTATTTCTTTTCAGCAGGTCGTTTTTTCTACCCCCGGGCAGGACTGTACCTTTCCTGGCAGGCAACGGAAAACGTTCTTCTTCGGGTTGCCTTCGATTCCTGGTTTCCGCTGTATCATGCCTGGGAGGGGGGTGCTTTCCTGGACGGACTAATGCTGTGCGGATGGGTAGGTCTTTCATGGAAATTGCCCGCTAAATAAACTGGGAAGGTTCTATATCCTTCTTCAAGCCCTCGTGTAAAGCTACAAGTAGAGAGTTGAAAGCCATAAACGTGATGTCGAGCATTATGCTGAAGCTTACAAGGACGGGTACCAGGGGTTTGAGAATAAGATATCCTTCTTCAATACCCTTACCGTATATTGAGCAGAGAACGGAGAGGGAGACAAAAATACCCACTGATGGAAAAGAGCCCACGGCAAAGGAGAGAAGGAATGAGAAGAAGATGACCCATATAGCCCCTGTAAAATTGATCCCCAGGCTGGAATAGGATTTTAGAATTACTATAAACGATATGGCCGTTACCATTGCCGTCCCGGATCTCCCGAATATCGCGTACAGAGGATAGGTTACGGATCCTACCTTCCGGGGAATCCCGAGGTTTTCTTTTCCACTTCTTATGAGAAGCGGTATGGAGAAGAAGATATCACCGGACAGTACGGCGCCGATAAGGGGAGCAAGGATACCGTAGAGGTAGGAATAGGGGTTTTTCTTATCCCCGAATATGTACAACACCAGGGGAAAGAGCCCCAGGAGGATAACCGCCGTATCCACACAGAGGAGGATGATCACCTGTCTGAAGAGGACCATTTCTTCCGAGGAAGTTATTCTGAAGACGAGCCAGGCCGCCAGGGCGATACAGCCGATGCCGATGAATTCGGTTACAAAGGAGTTTATATGGTACAGTATTCGATTCATGGAATCGAAAAACTGGACAACCGGTTTGGTTATAATTGTATCAAATCCGAAATGGGTGCCCAGAAGGATGGAAAAAATAAAGAGAGGAAGAATAAAATCTCCCCCGGATATGAATATATCAAACAGATTTTCAGGAAAGATCGCCCGGAGTATTTCCTGCGTGGCAGGTATTGAAAAGATTTCCGTCTGCTCGACAATTATCGGTATCCTGGCGGGTTTCAGCAACAGAACGGAAAGGACTCCGAGTATCGCCATGGCGGCGGAAGAAATCAGAAGATAGAGAATACTTCGGGTAAATACCCGGAGGGTTTTCTTGACCTGCCTGAGTTCGTGAACGGCCATGGCAAGAGAAAAGAACACGAGGGGGAAAAAGATATACCGGCCGATATGGATAACTATTTCCGAACTGTCCGCTAAAAAACCTGTTATTCGCGGATCATCGATTTCAAAGAGAAACACCGCCCCCACTCCAAGAATGGAGCCGATGAGTAATTTAAGCCATATCTTCATACGGACCGCCTTTTGAGCTTAATATATACCGGAACAAGCCTCACTTTTTCTTGCCCCCAAAGGATAAGGACGAAAGAAAACTCTGACTGCTTCCGAACCGATGCCATCGTCCGTGATAATTTTTTTGCCTGCTGATTGCGGCGGAAATTATTTGAGAGGCATATTCCGCCGCTTCCATATCGACGGCCTGATATCCGTGGAGGGTAGGCCCGCCGGTGCTGCCCAGGGCAAACAGGCTGTCGGTAAAACCGATGAGGGCTTTGCGTAATGCCGTATCGATCGGATGCTCTCCGGCGGCGGGTGCCGCGGTCAGAACGACGTGCAGACAGCCGTTTCCCTGCCGGGAGAGGGTATTCAACATCTCTCTCATGAGAAAGAGGGGACCTTTGAAGAAGGTATCCACTTCGGATTCTAGAGTACGGCTCGGGAGTTCGCTGAAAGGGTCCTTGAGGTTCGGAAAACCAAAGACCAGAAAGGCGTCGTCAATGTGTTTCAGATCCCGGAGAATTTCGGTTATGAGCACCCGGGTGGATATGGGAGACCGTGGATTCCAGTTATTCCCGGAGGCTTTTTCACCCGAGGGCAGCCCGAGGAAGATATCGTATTCGTGTTCCTTTATCCCTTCGGCGAGAAGTTCCGCCAGGGGCGGACTGCCGATGATACATGTTTTTTTCTCCATACGTCCGGGTATACTATAGCTAAACACAAAACCGGGTCAACCGGGAATTCAAAGCGCCGCCCCGTTTCCCGCTTGAGGAGAGGATGATAATCGGGTATATATTGAGAAGAATACGGAGGAGGATGTGGGGGATGAAGCTTGCTCTTGGCCAGATTAACACGATAATCGGTGATTTCGAGGGAAACGCGGAAAAGATTATTACAACGGCCCGTACTGCCGCCGACAAAGGCGCGGACCTGGTTGTTTTTCCGGAGCTTTGTATCTGCGGATACCCCCCCATGGATCTCCTCGATTACGACGATTTTATCGCCCGTAACATATCCGGCCTGGAAAGGATAGCTTCCAGGCTTCCGGAAGGGATTGCCACGGTTCTCGGGTATGTGGACAGGAATACCTCCGGACCCGGGAAAAGCCTCAGGGACTGTGTAGCACTGGTCTCCGGGGGGAGCATCATTCACCGCCAGAATAAAACCTACTTGCCCACCTACGACGTTTTTGATGAAGCCAGGTATTTCCAGCCTGCCGATGAATGGAATATCGTGGAAATATGCGGACGCCGCATCGGAATAGCAGTGTGTGAGGACATATGGCGGGAAGAAGAGAACCGGCCCGGGACCGGCCGCGTAAGCCCGGTGATGAAACTGGCCGAGCAGGGAATAGATCTGCTGATCGTTCCTTCAGCTTCGCCATTTTACTCGGGAAAGAACGAGACGAGACACGAAATAGTCTCCGATATTGTTTCCAGGTACGGTATTGCGGTAGCCTATTGTAACATGACGGGAGGGAATGACAGCATTATCTTTGACGGAAATTCCTTTGTCATGAATCCTTCCGGGCTTGTTACCGCGGCCTCAGCGTTCAGGGAGGACCTCATTTTTGCGGATCCCTTTACAGACTCCGCCGGTGCATCCTTTCACGCAGTCGACACCCGGGGGGAACTTGCCCAGGCACTGTCATTCGGGCTTGCCGAGTATACCGGACGTTGCGGGTTTTCGCGGGTACACCTGGGGCTCTCCGGTGGTATTGATTCGGCGGTGTGTACGTGTATTGCCGTTGACGCCCTGGGACCGGATAATGTCACCGTCCTGGCCATGCCTTCGCGGTTCTCTTCTAAGGAGAGCATGGAAGACGCCCGGGAGCTGGCCGGACTCCTGGGCATCAGGCTCGAGGTATTACCCATAGAGCAGATCTATGCTTCCTCCCTTGCTACTCTCGGAGACCTGTTCGAGGGTCTCGAATCCGATGTAACCGAGGAGAATATCCAGGCGAGGATCCGCGGGATGCTCCTCATGGCCTGGTCCAACAAGTTCCATTCTCTTCTGCTGGAAACGGGTAATAAATCAGAACTGGCCACCGGCTATTGTACCCTCTACGGTGATATGTGCGGGGGTATCGCGCCGATCGGTGACCTCTTCAAGACCGAGGTGTACGAACTGGCCCGGTTTTACAACCGGCACCGGCATATTATCCCGGAGCGAATTCTCACCAAGGCGCCTTCGGCGGAACTGAGACCGGGGCAGAGAGATGAGGATTCCCTTCCTTCTTATCCGGTTCTGGACGATATTCTCCGGCACTACCTGCTGGAGAACCGTACCCGGGCTGAAATCGTTGAGATGGGTTACGAGGCGGATACGGTTGTCAATGTGTTAGGTCTTGTGGCCCGATCGGAATACAAGAGATTACAGGCACCTCCCGTTCTCAAGGTATCACCTCGGGCTTTCGGCAACGGTCGGCGTATACCCGTTGCCCGATTCGTGTACGAAGTGTAAATCCTCTGTAAACCACCTTTCTGTACCGGTTTATTGAATCACGGATTGAACGCCGGAGGACTGCAAAGGCGGAAAAATTACCGGTGTAATCAGTGTGATCACTGGAAAAGTGGTCACATCATTCGTTTTCTTTATCTACCTGGGCTAGGCGGTCCCTGATACGCGCGGCTTCTTCGTAATTTTCTTCTTCCACCGCCTTTTCCAGATCTTTTTCCAGCTGCATACGCTCGAGCTGCAGGTCGGAAAGCTGGGTCTCCCGCTCTTCCTCGGTAATAGAGGTCAGGGGAATCCCCGCTTCATCCACCACGGAATCTGCGATAAAGATGGGGCACTTTGCCCGGACGGCCAGGGCAATGGAATCCGAGGGCCGGGAATCAATGACATAGGTCTTTTCATCCTGTTTCATCGAGATCTGGGCATAAAAGATACCGTCTTTCAGTGCTATGATTTCTATTTTCTCGATATATATATCCATCATCGCGAGGATGGACAGGAGAAGGTCGTGGGTATTGGGCCTGGGCATCGGGACGTTACCAAGGCCGATGAGTATGGATTGGGCCTCCAGTTGTCCGATAAAAATAGGGACAGCGACTTCGGCATTGGCCGGACGAATGAGTACCGCGTTTCCCTGGTCCGTTCGTGCTACTGTCCATATTTCCGCTTCAATCAGCATGAATTATAACTCCCTTCTCCTTTAAGATAAATAATCGGCACCGAATTATCAAGTTGAGTATCGGCAATTCGAAGAGCAGTCTAGGTATATTCCCCCGGGGTTTCCTCCCCCCTTAGAACCCGTAGGGCTCCGTCCCTGAGGGCTTCCATCTCGTTTTCGCCCGGGTAACGGAGCACACGGCCTAAGAATGAGACCCGTTCGATAATCCAGTCTACAATCAGTGTGCAATTAGCCATGCCGCCGGTAATGATAATGGCATCGATATCCCCTTTAAGAACGGCGGACAGGGAGGCTATCTCTTTTGCTACCTGGTATGCCATGGCCTCAAGTACCAGACGGGTCCGGGAGTCTCCTTCTTCCGCCTTTGCCGCGGCTTCACGGACATTGGATGTTCCGAGATAGGCCACAAGCCCGCCTTTTCCCTTTATCTTGCCGAGCATTTCCTTTTCGGTATACGCGCCTGAATAACACAGGCTTACCAGGTCTCCTACGGGAAGGCTTCCCGTCCTTTCCGGTGTCATGGGTCCGTCGCCGTTCAAAGCGTTATTGACGTCTATGACCCTGCCACCCCTGTGTGCCCCCACGGATATCCCCCCGCCGAGATGGGCGATAATGAGGTTGCATTCTTCATAGGGTTTGCCCAGTTCCCGGGCCGCCTTTCTGGCGGAGGCCTTCTGGTTAAGGGCGTGAAAGATGGATTTCCGCGGCAGTTCCGGTAATCCGGAAATTCTGGCCACCGGTTCCAGTTCGTCTACCACCACCGGGTCCACCACCAGCGCGGGGATACCATGGGCCGAGGCTATTTCCCAGGCGATGATACCGCTGAGATTGGAGGCGTGCTGGGCGGTTCGCGGGTCCCTGAGGTCCTTCAGCATCGCTTCCGTTACATGCCATACTCCCCCGCTGATGGGTTTGAGCAGGCCTCCGCGCCCTACAACGGCGTCAAAAGTCTCGTCGTCTATCCCGGCTTTATCGAGGGCCTCCTGGACAATCCGTATTCGCCAGGGATACTGGTCGATAACCTGTTCGTAGGCCTGGATATCGGTGATATCGTGCTGCAGGGTGGTTAAAAGCCGTTCCTGCATACCGTGATAAACGGCGATCTTTGTGGATGTCGATCCGGTATTTACCACGAGGATGTTTTCAGCCATCTCATTCTCCTTTTTTTGTTCTTATTGTTTCGTATATTATATCCCGTGCCGCCGCGGCCAGGTCGGGCAGCTCGGTCTCTTCCTCCTTTGAAAAGCGGGACAGCACGTATGATGAAACGGATATACCGGCCGGTTTGCCTATTCCAAGGCGAAGCCGTGTAAACTCTCCGGTTCCGAGATGCTTCCCCAGGGACCGCAGACCGTTGTGGCCGGCCGTTCCTCCGCCCTGCTTTACTTCTATCCTGCCGAAGGGCAGTTCCAGATCGTCATGGATAACCAGGAGGCTCTCTACCGGAATTTTAAAGAATTTCAGGAGCGGTTGCACACTTCGGCCGCACTCGTTCATCCATGTGAGCGGCTTTTGCAGTACGATCTTTCTTCCTGCTACGGGCATGTCGGCGTAGACACTATTGAATTTTTCCATCCAGACTATATCATGACCTTCCACGAATTTTTCGCATAGGATCCATCCGTAGTTATGCCTGGTCAGTGCGTACCGCCTGCCGGGATTACCCAGAAAAACGATGACCGAGATCATGGTACATTGTAATATTCAATGAAAACCTGTGCAATCGGGGTAAAAACTGTGCTACAATATAATAGTATGAACCAGTTGCTCTTCAATCTGGAAGAAGAAAAGGAATCAAAGCATGCAATTTTCATCGTTGACGACGATGAGATGATTTGCAGAATGTTAAAAGCCTTTTTACGAAAAGCAGGACATACGGTAATGACCTCCTATAGCCGGAATGAAGCCCTGGATGTTCTAAGCAGGGAAAAATTCGATCTGGTAATAACGGATATTTTTCTCGGCGGGTCAGGGGGTCTGGATATTCTCAAAAACGTCAAGGAACGCGACAGTGACGTACCGGTTATCTTGCTCACCGGGAGCCCGGACCAGCAATGTATTATCGATGCCCTGAGAAACAAGGCCGACGATATTCTTATCAAACCGGTGTCAAAAAACGAGCTCTATTTTCGGGTCGACAAAGCCCTGGAAAAGCTGAACCTGAGAAGAAGAGAAAAAAGAATGGAGAGGCTCATGGAATCCCGGGAGCAACTGTTCAGCACCTTTATGGACCATCTTCCCCTGCATATTTTTATCAACGATGAACAGGACCGCCTCATATACTCGAACAGGAAGCATGACGAATACTTTGATACCGGTAACAAAATGCTCAGTAGGCTCGACCGGATTTTTCCCCCGGATGAAGCAAAAGCACTTTTCCGGCAAAACGAAGAGGCCCGTCGCAAGGGTCTTCTCGATTATTTCCAGGTGGTCTCCACAAGGGACGGGCGGAAAAGAAAATTCAGGACCCTTCTTTTTCCCCTGGAACTCGGGGAGAGGAAAAATCTGCTGGCGGGAATCGGGATAGACATGACGGATCAGCTTTTTGTACGGGAAGCCCTGAAGGAAAGCGAAGACCGACTGGCGGCGTTCATCCGAACGGTTCCCCATGGTTTGATAGAAAATGATACGGAAGGCACGATTACCCTCTGTAACAACGGCTATTGCGAGCTCCTCGGATTGGAACCCGAGGATATCCTGGGGCGAAAAACCTTTGAGTTTCAGCCCACCGAAGAGGAACGCCGGAAACGGCGGGAACTACAGGGGGACCTCAATCTGGGACGGGCGGAGCCGGAACCCTTTATGAGCAGGATCCGCCGGTCCGACGGCCAGATCCGTCACGTCCAGGTAGACTGGAATTACAGGAAAAACGACCGGGGCGAAGTAACCGGGTATGTGGCCGCGGTAACCGATGTGACGCGGCTTCTGGTGGCGGAGGGAAAGATACGCAGGTCGGAAGCCCTTTTGAAGTCGATAATGGAAAGCCCCAGGAATATCAGTATATGGTCCGTGGACAGGGATATCCGGTATACGTTCTTCAATTACAACCATAAACATGCGATGAAGCATTTCTGGAATGCCGATATCGAGATAGGCGGTCGGGTACTGGATTATATCCCGGATTCGGAATACGTCAGAAAAGCGGAAGAATACTACAGGGGGGTGCTTTCGGGGCGGCATCTCAACATTCAGGACCCGGTAACCGACGCTTCGGGTACACTTCATGTATTCGAAAATTTCGCCAATCCTATTATAGACGCCGAGGGTAATGTCACCGGCGCTACGATATTTACTATGGATATCACTTCCCGGGTGGAGGATGAAAAGCGTATAAAGCAGTCTTTGCAGGAGAAAGAAGTCCTCCTGCGGGAGATCCACCACCGGGTAAAGAACAACCTGCAGGTAATTTCCAGCATTCTGAATTTGCAGTCCGACGGGATCGAAGAGGAAGGTGTTCAGAAAGTTTTTCGTGACAGTCAGAACCGCATCCGTTCAATGTCTCTTATCCACGAACAGCTTTACCAGACAGAGAATCTTTCGGCTATCCAGATGGAGCCGTACATACAATCACTCATTGCATACATTGTAGATTCCATGAGTTCCATGGACGAGGCCGTGCGTATCGATAAATCCATAGAATCCATGGAACTGGATATCGATACGGCTATTCCCGTCGGGCTTATTTTAAACGAACTGGTTTCCAATAGTATAAAGTACGCCCGGAACTCCAAGGGCGCGGACAGCACATACGTGGAACTGAAGAGAGAAGGGGAGAACTGCTGTATCATCGTCCGGGACAACGGGCCGGGTTTACCCGCTGAAATAGGTGCCGGAGGAAGACCCTCCCTCGGGCTCCAGATTGTAGATGCCCTGGCTGCCCAGCTCGGTGGCAGCTTCGAGATGAGGAATGACCACGGACTCGTGTGTACCCTGATGATACCTACAAATCCTCCAGTTTAATCATGTTGGCCCGGCTACTCTCGATCAGGGGTATACCGGTTACGTAGACTACCGTGTCTCCCCGGTGCACGTATCCCAGGGACAGAATAGCGTCCCGTGCCTCGTTCAAGGTTATATCCGTTTCTCCCACCCTGTCGATGAGCTCTCCCTGGACGCCCCAGATTATCTTCAGCTTGCGAATAACCTCCTCGCTTTCGGTAAAGGCTATGACGGGAATACGCGGTCGGAACCTGGAGATCATCCGGGCGGTACGCCCGGTCTTGGTGATGACAATGATCGCCGACGCGGATGCGTCTTCGGCTATTATACAGGCAGCCCTGCAGATATGATCGGCATGAGAGAGGAGCCCCTTTTCCCGCCTCAGATGGATATGTTTCCTGGGGTCGGGCCGTTCTTCTGCCTTTCTCACGATGGTGTTCATGATGGAAACGGCCTCCAGGGGGTGCTTCCCCACGGAGGTTTCGGCGCTGAGCATAACAGCATCCGTGCCGTCAAATACCGCGTTGGCAACATCGCCGGCCTCCGCCCTGGTGGGCTTGACATGGGTAACCATGGATTCGAGCATCTGGGTTGCGGTTATGACCGGTTTGTTGTAGTCGTTACACTTCTCGATTATCATCTTCTGGAGAATCGGCACCTCTTCCGTTTCCATTTCTACCCCCAGGTCTCCCCTGGCTACCATGACGATGTCAGTTTCAAGGATAATGCCGTCGATATTTTGTATCGCCTCGGGTTTCTCGATTTTAGCAACAATCGGTATGGATGTACCATGTTTCTCCAGGAGCCCGCGGAGTTCTTTTATATCGTTTTGACTTCGAACGAAGGAAAGGGCGATAAAATCCACACCCTGTTTGATACCGAACTCCAGATCTTTGCGGTCTTTCTCCGTTATAGAAGAAATGCTTATATCGACATTTGGGAGATTCATTCCTTTTTTCGATGAAATAACCCCTCCGTACACGGTTGTACAGACAACCTCTTTTTCTCTCGCTTCTTCCACCCGCAGACGAATGAGTCCGTCATTAATTAGAATACTGTCTCCCTTTTGTACGTCTTCGGGCAGGTGTTTATAGTTCGTGGACACCCTTTCCCTGGTTCCGATTACCTCGTCGGTAGTAATTGTGAAGATATCCCCTTTACGGAGGGTGAATTCTTCCTTAACCTCTCCGAGCCTGATTTTTGGTCCGCCTAGGTCCAGGAGTATGGAAAGGGGGATTCCCGTTTGTACCGAGGCCATTCGGATGTTTTCTATTGTTTCGGCATGTATCTCATGGGTCCCGTGGGACATATTGAGCCGGGCTACATCCATACCTGCTTCAATGAGCTTTACAAGTGTTTCGACACTTTTGGTGGCGGGACCTATCGTTCCGATTATTTTTGTTTTTGCGAAGTGAATGTCTCTTTCCATAGTTATATTCATTTTCACTGATTCTGCGGGTGAATTCAAATATTTTTTTAACTGTCGGTGGTATACATACCCTGAAAGCGGTGTTTAATAATTCGGATAATCCAGGTCGTGGCTGAAAAGGCAGATATCGTCCCGTTCCGTCCAATGTACGGACCGCCAGAACTCCTTACCGCTTTCGTTATCCACGTAAATAAAGATATGACACTTCTGAATACCCGCTTTCTTGAATTTTACTTTGCAGAGCTCCACGAGTTCTTTCCCGAGCCTCCTGCCGCGGTATGCTTCGGCTACGGCGAGATGATGAATATAACCCCTTCTTCCGTCATGGCCGCAGAGAACGGTACCGGCAATTATATCACCGTCCTTTGCTACCATACTCATTCCGGGATTGCGTTCGAGGTATGCCCGGATACCCTCTCTGCTGTCGGCGTTGCTGAGGCCCATTCCCTCGACGGATTCCCAGAATTCGTACACCGCATCGTAATCTTCGATGGTTAGCGGTATTATTGTCATAGGGACTATGATTTTACCTTTGTCTTTGTTTTGTCAAGAGCCGGAGGATTATGAAACGGGCTTTTTCCCTGTAACATAGAAGGTTAACCGTCGGTGGAAGGGTGGTATCTCAACCTGGTGCGTTTTTTATGGAGCCTGGAATAGAAAACGTACTCGAGATTACTCTGCTTGCATAAACAATAATATTACTATATAAAGTTAATAATATTATAGGAGGTTCCGGTGGATCTTTTAATCCTCTTCCTGGTTGCTGCCGGGTGGTTTGTTTTGCAGAAATGGGTTCTTCCGCGTTTCGGGATTCGTACTTGAATGTCCGGTGACAGCTGTTCGGTCGAACAGCATCGCGGAAAGCAGAAGAAAAGCGAAGAATCGGAAGTCCTGGAAGAACGGCAGGACGAATAATTTTTTTCTCATAATCGTCTACTCGTTATTGTCAGTTTCAACGTGTATAATGCACCCCGATCTGGAACGAAGGAATAACTGTCCGTACATGGCCTGGGGGGATCGATAAGCCCATGGCTTTGAGGGATTTCCTGCTTTTTGACGATGCCGGGGGAGTTTTCCCGGGGCTTTAACAGTATCGCCGCGGGCGATAAGGATGTATTTTTCGTTTCGGGGACTTCCGGAGAAAGGGAAAATTTCAGGAGCCGGGTGGCCTGGTCCTCGTCCATCGGGTAAAGGTGAAGCGGGAATAATCCACCTCTTCAGTGCGTTCCCAGATTTTTGTATCGAAGTCCGGGAAAAATATGTCGCCTTTACAGGGCTCCTTTACCATCGAGAGGAACATCGTGTCGGCATATTCCAAACCCTCCCGGTAGATCCTCGCTCCTCCTATTAGAAAGATATCCCTGCCGTCCTGCTGTGCCGCCCGGAGAGCTTTGGACAGGCTGTCGTATACTTCACATCCGGCTGGGGATTTCAGTGTCCTGGATACAACAATGTTCCGCCGCCCCGGAAGGGGCTTGCCCAGGGATTCGTATGTTCGCCGTCCCATGATAACCGTATGACCGAGGGTAAGCTTTTTAAACAGGGCCAGGTCTTCAGGGATATGCCAGGGTATCGAACCGTTTCGGCCGATGACCCCGTTGCCGGCCACGGCCGCTATCAGGGCTATCATGCCCACGCCTTCAGACCGCCACCGGAAAACGGATAAGCGGATGAGGATCGTACCCGACCAGACGTACGTCTTCGAAACCGAGTTGATCCAACGGTTTGTCCGCTATGTCGAGCCGGGGACGGGGCAGCGGTTTTCGTTGAAGCTGCTCCTTCAGGCCCTCCAGATGGTCTTCATAGATATGTGCGTCCACCAGAGTATGGGCAAACTCACCCGGGATAAATCCGGTTTCCCGGGCAAGAAGAATCGTCAGCAGAGAATAACAGGCGATATTAAAGGGGACGCCCAGGGCGATGTCCGCGGAGCGCTGGGTCAGATGACAGTTCAGCAGATTACCGGTAACATTAAAGGCAAAGGTATAATGACACGGCGGAAGCCTGCTCTCCGCGGCGTTTGCGGGATGCCAGGCCGAAACGATGAGCCGCCTGAGGGTTCGGGCTTCCGGATTGTTTCGGATGTCCCTCAGTGAATCGACAATATAAGCTATTTGATCAAAGACCTTACCCCCGGTTTGAGGATCGACACGGGTCCATCGTTCCGCCCACCGTTCACCGGGCAGGCCCCTTTCCGGTACCGGGAAACGCCTCCAGAACCTGCCGTAGGCCGTCTCGAGGCGGCCCTCTTCATCCGCCCAGGCGTCCCAGATTTTTGTATGGGTACGGAGATTTCGTATGTGTTCTTCGCCGCTTAGGTACCATAAGAGCTCATGCAGCATGGAATCGAAGTACATCTTTTTGGTTGTCAGGAGGGGATAGCCTTCCGAAAGGTCTATACGATAAAAATAGGCAAAACAGCTCAGCGTATCTACCCCCGTACGGTTTGGTTTTCGAACACCCTTTTCCATAACATAGCGTACGAGATCGAGATATTCTTTCATACGATTCCCTCCCCGGATGAATGTGACTGTTACTCTACATTATTTTCCGAAGTTTCTGAAGGGCGGTTTCCGGGTTTTCCAGCAGGGGTTCGTTTTCTTGCTCGGTCGTGATGAGTACCCGGGACAGCAGACCCATCATCTCTTCCGCCGTTTCGAACAGATTTGGTAATTTCAGCGCAGCCCCGGCCGCTTTCAGGGAATAGTTCGGCAAGGATGTTTACACTCCAGGTCTCCCACCGCCTCCTGTAGGGCTGTAACCGGAATGCTTTTTATGCTGATTTTACCGTAAAGATAGAACCGTGAAACCGCCATATCAGAAAAATGCTATGAGTTTCGTGTATGATAGCATATAATATTTTAATCCATATATAAGAGGAGGTTCCAGTTTTGGATGAAATTGTAGTACAATTGCATGTCGTCGATTGGCTGGTGGTGGTCATCTACATCGTGTTCATGCTCTTTGTCGGGTTTTATTTCTCGAAAAAGAAGAAAGGATTCGACGACTATTTCATGGCAGGTCGAAGCCTGACGGCACCGCTCCTGGTCGGTACCCTGGTATCGACGTTTTACGGTCTGGACACACTGTTTGGAACGTCTGAGGTAGGCTTCTACGAGGGTATCTCCGGTTTCTTTGCCTATTCTCTGCCTTACACGGTCATGTATATCGTTATGGCGTTCCTCGCTCCGAAATTTAAAGGGGTGTTTCCAGAAGGTACGACCATGCAGGAGATCACCTTCAAGAAGTACGGGAAAACGGCCGGAGTTATGGCTTCCATCGCCGCGTTCCTGTACTCCACAAACACCATGGAGATGATGGGTATCGGTTTCATGCTCCACCTGGTAGCGGGAATTCCCTTCTGGGCGGGAACCCTTATCGGCGCCGTCATCGTTATTATCTACACCTGGACAGGTGGTCTGTGGGCGGTAACCATGACCGACTTTATTCAGTTCATCTCTATGATGATCACCGTCGGCTTGGCCCTGCTCATCGGCTGGCGGGCCGTAGGCGGCTTTGACCAGGTCATGGTCGGTCTTACCGAATGGGTGGGCAGCGCGGAGGACGCCACCTACTTCTTTAAGGTGGGTGCGGGGTATCTCACTCCATGGACCCTGGTGGCTTACTCGATCACGGCCCTGGCCGTTCTCGCCGAACCCGCCTTCTTCCAGAGGATGTTCGCCTCGGCGGGCCCCAATGAAATCAAGAAGGCCTTCGGCGTGGGTGTACCTATGTGGATGTCCTTCGATTGGGCCGTTACATTCCTGGGCATTCTCGGTGCCGCGGCCATCGGACTCGGAATTATTCCTGAAGTAGAAGCCAACGAAGCCCTCTTTGCCGTAGCCGGCCAGTACCTGCCCATCGGCCTGCTCGGTGTATTCGTTGCCGGAGTTCTTGCCTGCGCCATGTCAACGGCGGACTCCTACTTTCTGGTTGCCGGCGGTGTTGTGGGGTATGATATCTACAAGAACATGATTAATCCCGACGCGGACCAGAGCAAAGTGGAAAGGGTTACCAAGTGGGGTATGCTGGGGTCGGCCGCACTGTCGCTCCTGTTGACCTTTACCTTCGAACGGATCATGGAAGTCTGGGTATTCCAGGCAACTGTTATCGTCACTACCTGTCTTATCCCGGTGTACTTCGGGGCTTTCTCCAAGAAACCGGTTAAGAAAGTGGCCGGCGTTGTTGCAACCACCATGGGTCTTGTTCTCTCACTGGCCTGGTACATCTGGTCCAACTTTTTCGGAACCTGGAGCGAAGACTGGGAAGTCTACGTTATCAAGATCGGTAATCTCGAACTATGGCAGGAATACGGGATCATCATTTTTACTCCGATCATTCTCATTGTATACCTCATCATAAATGCCGTGGCCAAAGAAGAGGCAAAGGAGGTGCTGTAATGGGTTGGGACGTATGGAACTGGATTTTCGGTATTATCTGTATAGTCGGCCCCATCTGCCTGATTTTCTGGTATTTTAGTGCCGCCAAGAAGCAGCTCAGAAAACTGCATGAAGGGGAGTGACACCCGAATAGTAAACATGTTACAAGAGAGGAGTTGTCGGAGTGTTCCGGCAGCTCCTCTCTTAGTTTATCCGCCTCTCCTTCGGTTCGAACACCCTATCCTCTTCGAGACGAGAGTTCTATGTATGGAGGATATGGGATTCGAACCCACGACCTGTTGATTGCGAACCAACCGCTCTAGCCGACTGAGCTAATCCCCCGCGAAAAGAGAGTGTATAGAATTTTTTGGGTTTGAACAAGATGTATATGAGTGTGAAAACCCCCGGGGGTCAAAGGGTAATTTCCTGTCCCTCCCTGGCAAGGTCGATTTTCATATTGGTTTTTCCTGCCACCGCTTCGAGATATCCCTCGTACAGGTTTTCCAGTTCCGTATCCGAGCGGAGCGGATCGTGATGAAAAAAGAACACCCGTTTTACACCGGCTTTGTGTGCCGAGTTTATCACCCATTCGAAACTTGAATGTCCCCAATTCTTTTTCGATGTTTCGTATTCCCCCTGGGTATACTGGCTGTCATGGACGAGAATATCCGCGCCGTAGTAAAACCGAAGCACCTTCTCGTTTTCTTCGAGAGCGGCTTCTTTGCCTTCTATTGCGGCTGCTTCGTCGTAACCGGGGTCTTCAGGATCCGTGGGGAATACATTTCTGAAGGGTTCGGTGTCGTAGGCGGTACAGAAGGATTTTCCCTCGTACTCGAACCGGTATCCCAGGCAGAGAATTGGATGGTTGAGATACTTGGTTGTAACGGAGATTCCGTCGCCCAGGTCCATGGTGCATTCGCGTAAGGGGTGATAATTGATGGTGGCGGATAATTCGGAGTGTTTTACGGGGAAATACCGGTAGGACAGTTGGCTTCCGATAATGTGATCGAGCCCTTCGTCTTCATACGTAACGGGTCCATAGATATCTATCTGAGTCCCCGGTATAAAGATGGGAGTAAAAAAAGGAAAACCCATGATATGGTCCCAGTGTGTATGGGTTATGAAGATCTCGGTCTTAATCGGACCCTTCGGCAGGTCCTGGGCCATCATGAGGTTTCCCAGGGGTCGTATCCCCGACCCGGCGTCGATGATGATGCACCTGTTCTTTTCTCCGAAGCGGAGTTCTATACAGGCCGTGTTCCCCCCGTATTTTACTGTCTCGGTACCGGGACAGGGAATAGAACCCCGGACACCCCAAAATCGAATTTTCATGTCGGTTCCTCCGGCCCTACTGGGTACTGGAAATCTTCAGGAATATGCTTGCTTTTTCGATCTCCTTCTGCACCGCTTCCTCGATTTCCTCCATGAATTCCATGGATATTCCCAGGTAGGTAAAGACTTCCTGCGGTAATTTTTCCGGGTACCTGTCCCCTGAAAATCCTATTTCAAAGAAATTGGCGAAATAATTCGAACAGGCCGTGGAATACACGACATCTCGGTGATTTCCAGAATATTCCAGGGGACGGTGATGGAACAGAACGGCGTCCCGAATAGTCTCGTCCAGTTTCCAGGTCTGCAGGATCATGTGCCCTACATTCGTATGATCTATTCCGAACACCCTTTGCTCGGAGGTGTACAGTGCTGAATGATGAATATCCGAGTCGCTCATGGCCGCAATATAATCTTCTACCAGGCGGTTGTTCAGAGGGATTTTCCCGATGTCGTGGAGCAGGCCGGCGATAAAATACTCTTCCAGTACTTTCGAATCTATTTTTCTTTTTTTTGCGATTAACCTGCCGGTTACGCCGGTACAGAGGGAGTGTCTCCAGAAACCTTCCATGTTCAAGGCCTGAAAATTGCTGTTTCGTCCCACCGTGGCTAACACGGCGGTGCTGAGAGCCAGGTTTTTTACGGTATTGATTCCCAGCATAATAATCGCCCGTACAAGGCTCGTCACTTCCTGGGAAAGTCCGTAGTAAGCAGAATTGATGAGTTTCATCACCTTTCCCATGAGAACGGGGTCGACACTGATAATGCGATTGAGGTCTGCGGGGGAAACCCTGGGGTCGTTACATACCTCCAGGATCTTGGTTACGGTGGTGGGCAGGCTCGGCATTTTTTCTATGTACAGCCTGATCTGCGCAAGTTGCCGGTCATGGTTCATCTGGAGTCCCCTCGAGTTTAGATATTACATGTCTTAATTTATTTTTCAATGCTCCCGCGATGGTCGTATCCGGATGGTAGGCGGATATTTTTTCCATGAAGGAAAGAGTATCGTGAATCTTGTCTTTTGTCACGGTTTTCTCCGATTTTTCCCCGGCCCCGGGTGCATGTTGTTCCCTAGACGGTACACTTTTCAGCAACCCGGCTCTACCTTTGAGTTTCTCCCGTATGGTTTCAATTTTAAGACGCATTTCACCGTGATCAAAACTTTCCCGGTCCACCTCCGGCAGGTGACGGGTCAATCCGGTGAGATACTCCAGGAGCTCCGCGGGGGATTCCTCCTTTCGTTCGGCAGGAGGCGGTATGCCCGGGGCAGGCACGGCCTGTTCCTGCTGCCGGGGCTGCGTGGAAGATTCTGCTCCGGGGGGCTCCGGAGGCTGCCGGGGCTGCGTGGAAGATTCTGCTCCGGGGAGCTCCGGAGGCCGCCGGTGGTCCGCCGGAGACGGAGCACTCCGTTCCTCCGCCGGTGCAGCTCTCTCCGTTTCCGGTCCGGCAGCCCCCTCCGCCTCTCTGCGGATGATAATAGGAGTTTCCACGCGCAAGGAGGCCTGAAAGTTTCCGGCCGACGGGACAGGGGACCTCTGCTCCGTATGAACATGAATATGTTCCTCCCCCGGACCGGCGCTCACCGGGGCGGGGCTGCCTGGTGCATTCTTCCCCCCGGCGGGGGTAAGGGATTCCGGCTGCCGCAGAGGAGACCCGGCATCGGCCGGTCCGCCCCGGGGAGATCTTTCGGGCGCGGCACCTTCGGGAGGCGTTTCCGCCGGGGTCCTTTCCAGAAGGGTTTCCCGTACCGGTTTCTCCTCATCGGGGAATTCGGGGATTTCCTCGTCGATCTCCTGCAGAATCATCGTTTCCACCGGTTCGTTTATCTCGATATAGGGTTCGATACCGCCGGTATCTATTATCGGAACGGTTTCCCCCTCCAGGTCGAAGAATTGGCCCAGAATGAAGCTCTCCTCTTCTCTGTGGGCCGCCTTTTCGATCTTATCCTCCAGGTATCCGGTTAATGAACGGATATTACGTTCCCAGATCTGTTCGTATTCCTCGGCATATTCATCCGCCACTTCCTCGTACAGCCTGAGGGTTGAATCGAGCCTGTCCAGATCCTCCGAGCCGCCCTTGCGACCCTGTATCGTGGCGAGTTTTTCCACCGTTTGAAGAGCCTTTTCCCGATTGCCCATGGCTTTGTAGTTGTGGGTCAGGGCGGACAGAAGGTTCTCGTTTTCCGGGTAGTCGTTATACAGGGCTTCAAAAATTTCCAGGGCTTCCCGGTAGAGATTTTGTTCCAGATAGAGTTCTCCGAGGAGGAGCCGCGGGGCAAAACTGTCCGGTTTTTTCAGGAGAATATGGCTTACTTCCGCTATGGCCTTTTCGTATTTTTTACTTTCCTTGTAGATGAGAGCCAGCTCCATCCTGGCATCCGTATTACCCTCGTCCAGCGAGAGGGCCTTTATATACGAGGATGCCGCTTTTTTCTTTTTTCCGGCGGCTGAATAGAGGTTTCCCATGCCCAGGTGGACCAGCGGGTTTTTACCGTCCTTTTTTGTCAGCGGATGAAGAACAGCCCCGGCTTCCTTGAGGCGTTTTTCGTGAATGAGAGCGTCCGCCAGGTCGAGCCGAAGCCGGGTGTTATCCGGGTCCTTCCGGATAAGCTCTTCGAAACCTTGGATAGCCTTATCGTAGTTTCCGGTTTTTTCATGGAGGTGTTCGAGGTTGATGTGTGCCTGGAGGTAATCCGGATTCACAGCCAGGGATTTTTTATAGTATTCATCCGCCTCGTCGTGCCTGCCGAGTTCGGATAAAAGAACCCCCATATTGTTGTTCAACCTGGCGTTGTCCGGTTCTACCTCCAGCCCCCGTTGGAACACCTTTATCGCTTCGTCCTGTCTTCCCAGTCGCTGGAGGGTGACCCCGAGATTGTTCAGGTTGTCACTCCAACCGGGGCGGTTTGTAAAGACCCGTCGGTATTCTTCCAGTGAACGCCGGTATTCTCCGGTGTTGTCGAAGGTAACGCCCAGGTTGTATCGCAGCATGGGATTGTTTTCGTCCTGTTCAAGACCCCGACGGTAGAGTTCTTCCGCCCGGTCGTAGAGTTCCATGTGCTCGTAAAGGTTTCCTAGATTATTGTATGCCGGGACAAATCCTGGATCGATCTCTATGGCGCGGTTATAATATTCGATTGCTTTCTCCTGTTTACCCGCCTGCTTGCAGATATTACCGAGGTTATAGGCAATATCCGCCCTGTCGGGATTAAGGGAAAAGGCCTTTTCGGCGGACTGAAGCGCCCGGTCCAGATTACCGTTCATTTTACAGGCAACGGAGAGATTATTGTATGCTTCGGCGCTGTCCGGCCGCAACCGGATTGCCCGGCTGTAGTATGAAACGGCTTCTTCCGTTTTGCCCTGCCTTGTCATAATATTACCCATAAATATGTGAAGGTCCGGGCTTTCAGGATGCCCGGAGAGTAATCGGCCGGTCAGGTTTTCGGCGAGCTCCAGGTCCTTGACCCGGAAGGCGTTCAGGGCGCGGGCCGCGAGTTCCTTATATGTCATGGATCCGTCCCATGTAAGGCGGAAGGACGAGCGCTGATTTCTTCGGAAAAACGGCTGAAATGCGGCGGAGAGGAAGAGTCGTATGTCACCACGGCGAAATAGTAGAGTTTTCCGTTTTCGAGCCCCTCCAGGTGTAAGGTGGTTTCCTTTCCCACGTCAATGGGAGAATCTCCGGCCGCAAGCCCTGTACCGAAATAATTGCCCGGTTTAATCCCGTAATATACAAGATAGCCGGCAACATCATCCTCGATGACCTCCCGCCAGGAGAGGTCTATTCCGCGGTCACCCGGTTTTGCACTCACGCGGGAGGGCGGTAAGGGAGGCAGGTCGGGCTCGTAATGGATCTCCAGGTTCGAGATGCGGGGTGTATGACTTCCTGTCCCTTCGGGGAAGAGTTCCATCATTACCTGGACATACCGGCCTCGGGCTTCGAACTCGAGGTTCCGGCCGGGGAAAAATTCCTTCCATTGTCCGGGGAGAGAATTCCTGGTAAGAAGAGAATCGGATACCCGGTAGAGATAACGCACCGAGGTGTTTCCCGGGGTTCTCCGCTCGGAGGTTATACTCAACAACCTGGAATTAGAATACCCTAGATCGAACACCCCGGTAACGGCCGTACCGGTGCGCTGGGGATATGTTTCGAGAAAGGGATCCTGGATGAAGGATCGGGAAATCCGTAACTCATCCATCAGACCTACGAAGTTTTTCCCTATCCGCAGAATTCCTTTCTCCGAGGAACCGGGGGAAGCACTATATACCGCGGGTTCTTCCCGGCCGGTGTCCGTGGTGTAGGTTATAGCTTCAGGTACGCCGTTTAGTATGTATTCGAGGAGCCCGGTTTGGGAGTCGTATCTCAGGAGATGGTGGTCCCATTGCCGTGGAAGCAGGGTCTCGGTACCGAAAAGTTCGATGGACAGGAACCGACCGTCGGGGGACCGGAAGAAGTTATCCATCCTCCAGAGAAGTTTTCTGCCCGAAATGCCGCATTCGAGTTTCTGCGGATATACCGTCCCGTCCTGTACATACGAGCCTTCCCACAGTATGATGCTTTCTCCTTCGGCCAGGCGGGCGGGATAAAGCCGGAATTCTATCGAAAAATCACCCCCCGCGTAGAGGGGCGAAAAGATAGTGTCCCGGCCGGTGGAAAAAACGAGTATGTCTGCTTCGTTACGGAACGCCGCTGCTGCTGTTCCCAGGGCGCGGTATGCCGTGGAGTAGGCGATCTGTGTATCTATCGGGTTATACCCGGACATGGTGAAGAGATCGGCAGGTGAATTGAAGTGGAGAAGGAGGTCGGTCTCCCGTGTTTCTTCATATTCTCCGTCCCGGAGAAGGATATCGTAAAAGCCCCCGCGGCCTTCCTCCAGGCGGGTGTGTTCGAACACGGATATATCTTTCCAGTTGTCTTCTCGGCCCAGGGTAATGGTTTCCTCTAACGGAAAAACGAAGAGGGGAAGCAGTAATACGAGATGGCATGCAATGATTAATCTTTTCACAGTTCTATTCTATGCGATTATCGGAGTATTTGCATCAATCTATGAGGATAAGTATTATATTTAGTAACAGGGATCAGGGTGAGCAGTAACTGTGAGTAATGAATTGGCGGAGAGGGACACTTTGTTTCAGCATTTACCGAACAGGCCGGGTGTGTACATTATGAAAGACCGCGGCGGCCGGGTACTATATGTGGGTAAAGCCCTGGATATAAAAAAAAGAGTACGCTCCTATTTTACCGGAAAACACGAAGTAAAGACCCGTGTGCTTGTGGGGAAGATAGCGTCGGTTGAACATATCGTTACGAAAAACGAATATGAAGCCCTGGTCCTGGAGAACAACCTCATCAAGAAATGGAGTCCCCGTTATAATATCAACCTCAAGGACGGGAAGTCGTATCCCGTTATTCGTATTACCGCCGAAGCCTTCCCACGGATTTTCCGTACCAGGAGGATCGTGCGGGACGGTTCCGATTATTTCGGCCCCTATGCGAATGTGCGGCAACTCGACGTGTACCTTCGCGCTATCGACCGGTTGTATCCCCTCCGGAAGTGTAAAGGATCGCTCAAACGGCGTGAGCACCCCTGCCTGTACTATCACATCGGCGCCTGCGCCGCCCCCTGCTGCGGGAAGATATCCGGGGAGGATTACCGCAAACGGGTGGATACGGTAAAACGCCTTCTTTCAGGAGGACCGGAAGAACTGCTGAAGGAATACCGAAGGCGCATGAAGGATGCATCCGGGGCATTGCAATTCGAAACGGCGGCGGTGCTTCGGGACATTATCCGTTCGGTGGAAGAGGTCAGCAGGCCCCAGGAGGTCCAGGACTTCGACGAGGAAGTCCGGGACTATCTGTCCTGTGCCAACGACGGAAGTCTGTACACCTTTGTGGTATTCCAGATGCGGGGTGGGAAGCTTACCGGCAGGGAGTTATACAATACCGAGAGTCCCGCCTCAAAGGATGACGCGTTTCTCGATTTCGTGCTGCAGTATTATCAGGAGCGGGAGCGTCCGCCTTCAAGGATATTTCTGGAGTTACCCCTGGACCAGGGGCTCCTGGAAGAATATTTTAAACGGGAACACACCGGTACGGTTCGTATTACGGTGCCCCGGAAGGGAAGGCATCTCTCAATTATCCGGATGGCCCGGGAAAACGCCCTGATTGAGCTGGAGAGCCGGAAGAGCGCCCGGGACCGGAAGGACGCCCTGGGAGAGCTCAAGGAGATACTCGGGCTTCCGTCCTTACCCCTGCGTATAGAAGGTTTCGATATCGCCCATCTGGGGGGAACGAACCCGGTGGCTTCAATGGTCAGCTTTTGGAACGGCAGGCCCGACAAGAAGCGGTACAGGAGATACCGCTTGAAAACCCTTGCCGGGGCCATAGACGACTTTGAATCCATCCGGGAGGTGGTAGCCCGGCGCTACACCCGGGTGCTCAATGAATCAATGGATTTGCCCGACCTGATCCTTGTCGACGGAGGCAAGGGCCAGGTGAGTGCGGCCGACGAGGTTCTCATTGCCCTGGGCCTGGATGACATCCCCCTGGCGGGTATTGCGAAAAAACACGAGGAAATATTTCTCAGGGGAAGGCCGGATCCGGTGATCTTACCGGAAGGGTCCGACGCTTTGCGGATTCTTCAGGCAGTCAGGGACGAGGCCCACCGTTTTGCCACGACTTTGCAGAAGCGGCTCAGGGAAAAGGATACCAGGAGGTCTGGACTGGAGGCTGTTCCCGGGATAGGGCCGGTACGGGCGGCCAGGCTTCTGGCCGCGTATGGTTCCATAGAAGCCCTGGCCGAAGCCGGCGCGGAAGCAGCCGCCGATAAAACCGGTATCCCCCTGGCGGCGGCTGAAAAAGTAGTGGAATATTTTTCATCAAAAAAATTTGACAATCCGGATACCAGGGTATAAATTTATAAGCAGGAGTTATGTTTATTCTACAACCTGTTTACAGGAGGTGAGAATGAAGAACCCGCCTGTTGAAACAGGCCGGTCCAGTTAAGGGCCGGCGGCGAAAACGTAATTTTTTACTTTCTGTTGGAAGTGTGTGATTCCTGCGTGTATCGATCCTTGTTCGATTTCCCAGGATTCTCAAAAGCCGGTAATCATGCCGGCTTTTTTCTTTTGCAAAGTTCAGGTTTCTATCGTATAACTATATCTATGAGAAATCCTTTGATATGCTTTCTGGTCTGTTTTCTTATCGCCACAGTGAACGGGCTCTTTGCCGATCCCCTGACGGTGGTGACGCTCCAGGCCTGGGACGGTCTCGAGACCGGCGGGGTTTTTATCTCCCCCGCCTACGAGGAGGATGAGGAAAGGGCCTTTAGAATGGATGTTATGAAATCCGAGCTCGGCAGGCTCGACGCGGATATTGCGTTAATAACTGAGTTGAACGGTTTGCCCGGCTCGGCCGAATCCCTTTCTTCCGAACTGGGGTATGTTGGACTGTACGGTATACATCATGCCGGTTTCCGGATAGGGGCGGTCGGATTTCCGTGGAATCTGAGAGAGGGCAGTGTGATCCTCGCCCGGGATGGATTGGAATTTCAGCCTCTGGAAACAAAACGATTTTCCGGACTATTCATTAAAAACGTCGTGGCGGCGGCAAGCAAGCCCGCACCCATGATTATGGCCGGTAAAATAACGGTATCCGGAAGGCGGATATATGTCTTTTTGGTACACTGGACCGGTATCCCGGGCGATCCGAAGGAGGAGCTCGAAGAACTGACCGATGTCTATGTGTCCGACGGTATGGAGGGAAAGGATTATCTGAAGGCGGTGGGTGACGCGGTGGAAAGAAACGAAAGGAGCCTTTCCCTGGCGTATTCCACCCTGGGGTTCGTAAACAGTATCGCCGGTGAATCCCCCGTTATCCTTGCCGGTTCCTTCAATGTGACTCCCGATTCCAGGGAAATGGAAGTGCTACGGCGGGCGGGTTTCAGTGACTCCTGGGACGCGGCGGAAGGGCCCGGATACACCCTGGACGGGAGCAGGAATCTCAATATTCAGCGTTTCTACGACGAAGAATACTCACAGAGGCGTGAACGCCTGGATTACATTCTGTATCGGGGAGAGGGTCTCGGAGTTAATGACGCGGATATAGTTTTCGATATTCCTACTTTCGGGGTTCACCCCTCCGACCGGTTCGGTGTCTATGTAAAGTTCGATATACCTCCGGCTTCGGAGTAAATTCGTTCGAAGGTTCCCTTTTTCTCTACACATGTAAATACCAGCATGCTGAGAAGGGTTCCTTCCATATCGGTACGGACCTGTCTGAGGGCCGAATCGAAATCGGCAAGGGTCATGATTATATTTCTCAACTCTTCGGCGGAATATCGGGAGAGTCCCTCCTGATAACCGGCCTGGTTCCGGCGTCCTTTAATGTTCAGATGGTCACAGGCGTCCTTGAATGTATAATTACTGTCCGTCAAAACCCTCAGATCGAGCAGTTTCTGGAACTGCCACAGAAGGCCGCCGGTGATTTGTACGGATGAACCTTCACCGGAATCGAGAATTTTCTGAAGGGCTTCCAGGGCGGAGGTGAGCCTTCCTTCCGTTATTTTCCCGAAGAGGCTGAATACATTTTCTTCCCTGCTGTGGAACAGGAACTCTTCGATATCGTCGGTTTCGACGTATGACCGGCCTTCCGTTAAGAGAAGGAGGCTTTCACACTCCCTTCGCATGGCTATGGTGTTGTTTTCCACCATTTCCAGGATCAGGTCAACAGCCTCAGGCTCTATGGATCGTCCGGCGTCCCTGAAATATCCGGTAATCCATCCTTTTTTTTCGTTTTCGAAGAGCTCCCAGAATATTTTTTTCTGTTCCTTTTTAAAGGCGGCTTCAAAGGACATGAAAGACCGGTTGAGCTTGTTTTCTTCGGAGCTGAATACAAGCACCGTATCCGGAGAAGGCTGCCGCAGGTAATCTGTAAATGCCTTCCGATCCGCGGCGGAGAGGGCTTCCGCCTGGGATATCCGAACAAGTTTGTGGCCGCCGAAGAGACTCCCGTTTTTCAGCAGGGCGATAATTTCGGAGCTTTCTGATTCGAAGGGCCAGAAATGGTATTCTTCCGGATTACCGTTACTCTTACGGGTAAGGGCTTCCCTGAGGGTATGGATAAAATCATTTTTCTTTCCTACTTCCGGCCCAAGAAGCAGGTATGCCGGTTCCGGGTTAGTCATAATTGCGAATGATACAGGAGAGTTTTCCGAGGATTCGAAGATTCTGGGTATACATCGGGGGATATACCGGATTCTCGGCTTTCAGTTTGATCCTGTTTTTTTCCCGATAAAACCTTTTAAGGGTAACCGCTTCGTCGTTTATTATGGCTACAACGATGTCCCCGTTATTGGCAGCCTCCTGGTGGTTTATGATTGCCATGTCTCCGTCAAAGATACCTGCGTCCTGCATGCTGTCGCCGTGTACGTTCAGGGCAAAGTACGTACCCTTGCCCAGCATATTGGACGGGATCGTCATGTAGCCGTCCAGATTCTCTTCTGCGAAGAGCGGTTGTCCCGCCGCCACGTTGCCCAGCACCGGTATTTTGAGAAATGTCTCCTTCACTTCCGATTTTGAAAGTACTTCGATGGTTCGTGAACGGTTCAGATCACAGCGTATCATACCCTTCTTTTCCAGGGCCTTTACGTGATCGTGGGCGCCCTTTACCGAAATTCCGAAGTGCAAGGCCGTTTCCCGGATAGTAGGGGGATAGGCATGCTCGTCTATAAAGCGTCGAATAAAATCGAGGACTTCCTTCTGTCTGTCCGTCAGTTTATTCATTTTTCTATTTTTATACCGAATTTTTTTATTTTTCCATGGAGATTACTCGGGTATATCCCCAATACCTGGGCAGTCTGGGAGATATTGTATCCGTTTTGTTCGAGCTTGAGAGTGATAAATTGCTTTTCGAAGAGATCCTTAGCTTCGTTCAGTTTCATACTCTCGTATTCCTGAAGCGCGGTGAACTCGTTTTCCGCCTGAACATGTTCCCCGAGAAAGAACTCGACCGCCTCAGCCGAAATAACATCCTCATCGGACATAATAGTAATACGTTCTATGAAGTTTTTCAATTCCCGGATGTTTCCAGGCCATTGATGTGATTTGAGAAGCTCCATTGCTTCGGAAGAAATGGTCTTTTCACCTCCCGGGCTGTTGGAGTTGAATTTGTGGAGAAAGTACCTTACCAGCGGTTCAAGGTCTTCTTGACGTTCCCGCAGGGGCGGGACAAAGATAGGCACCACGTTCAGGCGAAAGTACAGGTCCTCACGAAACCTGCCGCTTCTTACTTCTTCGGCTATGTCTTTATTTGTAGCGGCGATTAACCGAACATCAACGGTTATCGACTTTTCTCCACCGACGCGTTCGAAGGTCATCTCCTGGATAACCCGCAGCACCTTTGCCTGAGCGCTGAGAGACATGTCCGCTATCTCGTCAAGAAAGAGAGTTCCCTCGTCGGCCACTTCGAATTTTCCCTTTCGCCGGGTAACGGCGTTGGTAAACGAACCTTTTTCGTGTCCGAACAGCTCGCTTTCGATCAGGGTATCAGGAATTGCCGCGCAGTTTACTTCGAGAAAAGGCTGATTAGCCCTCCTGCTCTGACGGTGTATTTCCCTGGCCACCAGTTCTTTTCCTGTTCCGTTTTCGCCGAGGATGAGTACCTTCACATCGCTGGAAGCGCTCTGTTTTATTCGTGAACGGATCTCCTGCATTCCCGGGCTGTTCCCGATCATTTCATCTTCGATAAAGAGTGAATCCTTGAGAGACCTGTTCTCCCGCTTCAGCTCTTCTATCTTCAGTGCGTTTCTGGTCAGTGTTATGACCTTGTCCAGGGAAAGTGGTTTCTCGAGAAAGTCGAAGGCACCGAGTTTAACAGCCTTTACCGCTATGTCGATATTTGCGTGACCCGAGATGAGGATAACCTCGATTTCGGGGAATTCCTCCTTTATCTGTTTGAGGACATCGATTCCGCCCATGTTCGGGAGCCAGACATCGAGGATAACAAGATCCACCGACCGGTTTCGTATAATATTGAGGCCTTCGAAACCGTCTCCCGCGGTGAATACGGTGTAGTCTTCATCCTCCAGGATGTCCGTAAGAACCGTTCTGATGCCCGGTTCGTCATCGATAACGAGTATGCTGCTCATTTCCTGTTCTCCGTCGGCAGATCGATAAAAAATGTGGTGCCGACTCCAACTTCGGTTTCGAACCAGATTTCACCTTTATGTTCGAAGACAATTCGCTCAACAATCGGCAATCCCAGTCCCGTTCCCGCTGCCTTTGTGGTAAAGTAGGGGTTGAATACCTTGTCGTAATTTTCCTTTGTAATTCCCCTCCCGGTATCCTGCACCTGTATTCTACAGTACTGGTTATTCCCCTTTCTTACAAGATTGGAACGTATATAAATTCCCCCTGAGTTGTCCTGGGCTTCAAAGGCATTTTTTAATATATTGGAAAATACCTGGGTCATCTGTTTGCGGTCGGCGGAGATATGAATATCTTCCTGGAGGCCCGAGAGGTCGACGGTGACCCCCGGTGACGAGGCGGCATAGGAGTCCAGGACATCGAGAATTAAATGATATAGGTCGATCTTTTCCGGGTTTGCCGCGGGTTGACGTGAGAAATCCCTGAATTCCTTCAGGAGATGGTCCAGATTTTCCACTTCCCGGCTTATCGCGTCTACCGAGTGATGTAAAATCCTGTCGAAATCTTCCGCTCCCGCCTGGTATTTTCTGAGGATGCGCTGGGCGGACAGTTTAATAGGGGTAAGGGGATTCTTTATCTCATGGGCGAGCTGCTGCGCAATTTCCTGCCAAGCGGTAACCTTCTCGGTCTGCATTATCTTGAAACGGCTCCGTTCGAGTTCCGAAACCATTGCATTGAACGAGTCGATCAGTACCGAGAGTTCACCCTTCCGACGGGTAAAGATCCTGATTGAGAAATCACCTTCCGCCACTTTTCGTGTTGCTTCTTCGAGACTGACGATGGGACGTATCACCTCGTCGCTCAAGAGAAAGCTGACGAGAATGGCCAGGAGGAGAAGTGGAAGGGAGAAAAAGGCAAACACTATTATAAGGGCTATGAAAAAATTATTCTGAAGCCGTCTGTATTGGGTGAACAGTTCGATGGATTCGGTAATTCTTCCGGCCTGTTCCTCGAAATTACCGGGCAGGATGGAACCGACGATAATCGCGGACACCTCCCCTTCCGATTCGACGTAGGAGAGGTAACGAAGCACGCTCATTTCCCTGAAATTCTGCTTGGGGAGTATGCCCGGCCGTGTTTTGAAGGATGGAGGTGAGGCAAGTTTCGCCAGTGGTTCACCCTTGAACAGCACTTCCGACCCCGATTCGTCGAATACCTGCAGGCTGTCGATGAGAGGATTTACCTCGGTTATCGATTCCCACAGGATGTCGCCGTTCTCTTTCACGGTGGGAATGAGGTTTTTCAAAATCCTGCTTTCCCCGAAATCTTCAAGGTTTCTGATTTTATCGTTATAGTATTCCAGGGCAATCTCGAGACCGTCGTTAAGGGCAACACCCATGGAAGAGGAAAACCATGAATCCATGGCTGTTCGCAGGAAGCTTACCGAAAGAAGGCCCTGGGGAACCGCCGACAGCATGGCGATAAGGCTGAAAAAGAGCACCAGCCTGGTTTTGAAAAAAACCCCGGGACTTCCGGCCCGCTTTTCCCGTCGAAGCCGGATAAAGCTGACGGTGATGGAACCCAGGAGAAAGGTCGGGAGCACGACCGCCGAGAGAATGATAAGAGTGTTGTAAAAGTTGCTTCCGCCGGATAATTCGGAGAGGAACTGCCTGGCAAATATGAGTATGAGGATGATAATAAAGAGGTAGAGAATTGCCAGGCTGTAGAGGGTTGTCCTGGAAGACCGGGCGGAGGCGATCCGGGTCATACGCCCTTTTCCCCGTCAATTGGATGTCTATGCCAGTCCGTAACCGTCCTGTTTTCCCGCATGAACAGTGTCAACAGGTTGAGCGGCGGAACCAGTTTTATATCTTCCACTACAATTCTGCCCAGGAGATAATAATCTTCACCAGGGACCGGCGAAAAGGGAATGGAATAATTCTTGAGTTCATAATAGTGTTCCAGGAAAACCTCCGGCTCGGAAAACCTGCGGGTGCCTGAATCCGAAACGAGCTGATAATCGTTGCTGAAATTGTCACGTTTTCCTTCGTAATGAATATGTTCTTCCCGTATAAGCCTGTCCCCGAATATAGACCGGAGTCCGCTTGTCTCTTGATATATCTTGATTTCATAGGATATTTCGGACCTGAGACCCTTGTCGAGAGATTCAATGATATTCGGACGTTCGGACCGGTGAAGGACCATGGAAACAAGAATGGAATCGTCCGCCCTGTGGACTTGGAGTTTCATGCCATCGGCATGAGCGGTTGCCGTACAAAGGGCAAGCACGATGAGCACCGATGCCGTGGATGTACAGGTGGATTTCTGTTTACATAACACGGCCCTATTCTTCTTCAAACCTGTTTTCGAACAATGTTATAATTGCTTCTACCGCTTCCTCTTCGTCCGGACCTTCCGCTGAAATTATCAGAGTTGTATTGTATCCGGCGCCCAGGGTGATAATACCCAAGATCGATTTACCGTTGATCTTGTTGTGGTCCTTCTCGAAGTAGATCTGGGATTCGAACTGATTCGCCGTCTGAACGAGCAGCGCCGCCGGTCTTGCGTGAATACCGGCCCTGTTCCTGATGGTAACCTCTTTACTAACCATGGCCCCTTAGAATACGTCCTTTTTGTTAAAATATACTGTCCGGGCGCTTTCACTCTCGAGCCAGCTTAAAATATTACGGTTGAATTCCTTTGCCGAAAAGTATCCCATTTTTTTGAGGCGTTCATTCATGGCGGCGGTTTCGATAATAATAGGAATATTCCTGCCCGGTTTTACCGGAATCTGTACCGTCGGTATGCTGACGCCGAGGAATTCCAGGGTACGTTCACCGGACCCTACACGGTCGTATATTTTCTTGGAATTCCAGTTTTCCAGTTCAATGATAAGCTGAACCTGTTTCCTGTCCCGTATTGCTCCGACACCAAAGAGATGATTGATGTTGATAATGCCCAGGCCTCGAATTTCCATATGGTGACCGGCAACCATATTGGTACCCGACCCCATGAGAAGGTTTCCATTGACGCAGCGAAGTTCCACCGAGTCGTCGGCTATAAGACGATGCCCCCGTTCGATCAATTCCAGGGCCGTTTCACTCTTCCCCACACCGCTGTCGCCGAGGATAAGGACCCCGATACCGAAAACTTCCACCAGGGTCCCGTGAATGGTTTTCTTTTCAGCGAAAATAGTACTCAGGGCGCGCATTATTCGCCTGGAAAATTCGCTTGACGGCAGATCCGTTTGGAGTATGGGACAGCCGTTGTGCTCCGCGAGCTCTGAAAAGGTGGGGACGGGTTCCAGGTTCTGGGTAAAGATACAACACGGAATCTCATGGGCGAAGAATTCATTCATCGTGTCGTTCTTTTTTTCGGCATACAATTTTTTGAGGTATGCGGTTTCACCCCTGCCGAATATCTGTATCCGTTCATAGGCAAATTCCTCGTAGAATCCGCTCAAGGTGAGGCCGGGTCTGTTCAGGTCCGGCTCGGTAATTACCCGCCCAAGGCCGGAGCGCCCGCCGATACATTTCAGATTAAGGGCATTATGTTCTTTTAACTCGAGATCGAGCAAGTCAAGTACGGTAAATTTTTCCATGGTTTACCCCGCTATTAGCTCCGATTTAACTATACCATGTAATGGTTCACTAGAAAAAGCACCTTGGGGCGGAGTGGAGTGTAAAAAAGCCTGTCCGGTCGGGC
>CAYPIQ010000007.1:73475-100173 GCA_964410865.1 uncultured Spirochaetales bacterium
CCGGTTATCCGTGTTCCTGGATTTTTTCTTTCTCCTTAAGCAGCTTGTTTTCGAGCTTATCGAAAAGGATTTCGATTCCCTTGTATAATTCAAAAGCATTAACCCGTACGTGTGATGAGGTTCCCCATCGTAAATTGACGTTTGCCTCGATTTTATAGGCGTTTTTTTCCCGTGTAATGGTAAAAAGAAGATCAATAATATAGTCCTGCGCAAAGGAAAACCGCTCTATCTTTTTTTTAAAAAAATCTTTCGTGGTTTCACTCACGTCGTAATGAACGCCCTTGATTTCAAGATGCATACAAACCTCCCGGGTACATGTTTTTTTTCCGTGTTAAAACCGGTTCATCTTTCGTAGGATGAAAGAATATCCAGTTCTTTCCTGTATTTTGCCACCGTCCTCCTTGCTAACTGTATTCCCTGTTTCTTGAGTAAATCGGCTATCTTTTGGTCGGACAGCCTGTCAGGGTCTTTATGATTTTCTATGAGTTCTTTTATTATGTGTTTTACCCCTTCCTTTGAAAACCTGGATCCCGACGATCCGGTTCCGGAGATGGAATTGGTAAAAAAGTATTTAAGTGGGAAAATTCCCCATTCCGTTTGGATATATTTTGCATTGGCGATCCGTGAAACGGTTGTTTCATGGACGGAGACCTCATCCGCTATGTCCTTGAGGGTAAGGGGAATGAGATACCTGGGGCCTTTTATAAAGAAATCCCGCTGAAATTCGATAATAGCCTTGGCTATCTTTAGAAGAGTCTCGTTTCGCTGTTTTATACTGCGGATGAACCACTTGGCGTCCCGGAGGTTTTTGTTGACATACTGTTTCAATTCCTGCTCAGGTTTAGCCGCTTTTTTACGTACCAGTTCGTTGAAGAAAGGATTTATCCCCAGTACCGGGATTTCTTCGTCGTTGAGGATAAGAACGAACTCTCCCTCCTTCAGTTTGACCATCAGGTCGGGAATGACATACTGGGGGGTCTCGGTAGAGTACTGTGCCCCGGGGTAGGGGTTCAACGTCTTGATACATGCTAGAATTTTTTCGATATATCCCGCCGGGAGCTTGAGTTTTTTGGAGATTTCCTCCAGCTTTCCTTTTTCCAGGAGTTCCAGATATTTCTCTACCACCTCATCGGTATGTTCCGGCGCATCCGGGCTGTGCTTAATCTGTACGAGGAGAGCTTCTTTGTAATCCTTCGTGCAGGTTCCCACCGGATCGAACCCCTGAATCATCTCGAGTATGGGCGGCAGGAGTTTCAACTCGTCTTCAGACACGAGTTTTTCCGGGTCTTCCAGGTGAAAACCCGAATCGTTCAGGTTCTGGATGAGCAGCTCTCCGATTCTGAATTCTTCGGGTGTAATGGGTTGGAGTCGCAGCTGCCACAGGAGGTGTTCCTGGAGCGATTCGGGCCGTGTTAACACGCCCTCTAGAAATTTTCGTTTATTATCGCCGGCTTCGTAATCGAGAGGACCGCTGAAACCCGGATCGGATGAGTTTTCAAAGTATTCCCGCTCTTCCTGTCCCTCGGATTCGCGCTGTCGTTCGGCGTCTATCGAGACGGTACTCCTGTCTTCGATCATTTCCAGGGCCGGATTACTTTCGATTTCTTCCTGAATCCTGAATTTCAGCTCCTGAAGCGGCAGGGCCATCATCTGTATCGACTGATACATCTGCGGGCTGAGCTTCATTTTTTGCTGCTGAATTATTACAGGTTTTTGATACTGCAAAAGATCCTCCGAATCACGCTGCTCAAAGCGCTGCTTCTACTAATAATAATGATTTAGTGGGTTTCATTTGTCAATGTTTTCGTACACGCTTTTACATTGTGAATTCTTCGCCGAGGTAGATACTCCTTGCTATTGGGTTGGCCAGGAGATAATCCCGGGAACCACTGACCAGTATTTCACCTAGATTGATAATGTACGATCTGTGGGTAATTTCAAGGGTGTCCCGGACGTTATGATCGGTCAGAAGAACGCCGATTCCCATACGCGAGAGATTCTGAACAATGCGCTTTATCTCGTAGACAGCGATGGGATCGATGCCTGCAAAGGGTTCATCAAGCAGGAGAAACCGCGGTTCTATTGCCAGTGCCCGGGCTATTTCCGTCCTACGGCGCTCACCGCCGGAGAGGGTGTAGGCCGGTTGTTTTCGAATCGATTCTATTCCCAGGTCGGAGATGAGCCGTTCCAGTTTTTCGTTTGCATCCCGCCTGGACAAGTCTTTCCGGGCTTCGAGAATGGCGAGAATGTTGTTCTCCACCGAAAGTTTGCGAAAAACCGAGGCTTCCTGGGGAAGGTACGAGATGCCGGCCCGGGCCCGCTTGTACATCGGTAGATGGGTAATATCCCGGGTGTCCAGGTAAATTGAACCTTCCGTAGCCCGGATAAACCCGACGATCATATAGAATACCGTTGTTTTGCCGGCCCCGTTCGGACCGAGTAGACCGACGATTTCCCCGTCTTTCATGGAAAAGCTTACATCCTGCACCGCTATTTTACGGCCGAAGGTTTTTCTCAATCCTTCCACCCGAAGGTTTCCGTGATGTTCGTCAGTCACTTTCGGTTTTTTCCTCGTTTGCTGAAACGGACCCGCTGACCTTTCCCTGTAGCTCGATTTCATCCGTTTCCAGGTTAATGGTTATCCTCGATGCTGAGTAATAATCATCCTTCCAGTATACCTCCGGCATTCCCGATAGTATGAGCAGGTCTTCATCCCGATCGTACCGTGCGTACTCCGACCTGCAGGCCATTTCCTGTCCGTCGGCTATTTTGAGTATGCGTACGCCTATCTCGATGATGGTGATATTTTCCTTGCCGTTGTCTTCAAAAAAGCCGCCCTTGACCACCAGCTCATTTTTCTGGTCCTGCATTTCCCCGTAGCCGCTGATTACCATCCGTTCTTCTTCCCTGTCGTAGAAGAGGTTCCCGCAGGTCAGGATAATGCCTTTTTCCGTATCCCGGGCGGTGACGCCGCCGGTGCATGTGGCGTATCGGAAATCCTCGCCGTACAGTTCTATTTTTTCCGCTTTGATCTCCGTGGTATCCGAGCGGATAACGGCATTGCCGGAAAGGACCGTACGTTCCTTCCCCCTGGCCAGTACTGCCCGGGTAGTATCGCTGGAAAAGCTGAAGGAGGAATTTTCGGCGGAGAGTCGGAACACCGATACAAAGAAAAGAATGAGAATCAGGATGCACAGGTTATTCCTCATCTTCAATCCAGATCCCCGAGGCGGAACCACGGAAGTGAATATCCTTTTCATACAGTTCGGCGTAGAAACCGGAACCGCGGATACTCGTACCGGAGTCTTGTCGAACCGACACAAGGTCTTCATCCCGGGCCGTGAGGGTGCCTTCCTCGTTGTTCCAGTAGAGATATTCGGCTTCTACTGCCGATTCTTCCGTTAGTGAGTAGAAATAGATGTTGGATTCCAGCTCGACGTTTTCTGTGGCGGAAAACAGGGTTGCCCTGTCCGCCTTGCCTTCGGCAATGAGTTCATGCGAGCTGTTATATTGCTTGAACAAGACTTTTTCCATGATAGTTTGTTTACTGTCAGGATAGGTGGCGGCTCTTTCGGCTGAAACTATGAAGGCCGGGCTGCCGTCCTTTACAATAGTATGGGTAAACTCGATAAGAATCGTCTCGGGGAGGTCTTCCGACATTTCTTCCGCTATCATTGCCTGCTCATAATCCAGGCTGCAGCCGTAGAGAAGAAAAAAGAAAACGATACTCACCGTATACTTCCGCATCGTATGATAGTATCGGGAAGACCGGTTTAAAAGTCAATGCGGTTACAAGAATTCGAAAATCGGCAGGGATGTCTACATCATATGCGAATTGAAATCGTGTTGTTGAAGAAAAAGAACCTCAGCCGACGAGGGATCGAGGTTTTGCAGATAGAGATCGTCCTCCGGTCGATTCGACAGTACCGATTCTTCCGCGAAGATGACACCCCCCGTCCGAAGTGCCAGGGCTATACCGTCACTGGGTCTTACTTCTATTGTATATGTACGTAACCGGCGCCGGTATATGAGCTTGGCGAGGTAGCTGTTTTCCGTCGTTCCGTAAATTTCGAGGTGCTTGACTTTGAATCCGTGCCGCCGGAACATCAGGGCCAGAATATCGTGTGTCAGGGCCCTGGGAGGCCGTACTCCTTCCATCTGGAGAATAATAGAACTTGCCTCGAAGGGGCCGATCCATATCGGCAAAAGCCCCTGTCCCTCTGCTTCTGAGAGTAGGATCAGCGGCATACCACTCTTCTGGTCCAGGGCCATCCCTTTTACTTTCAATTCAACCATAGTTTAGCCTGTTCTCCCAGCTAAGTATATCACGTTTCCCGGAAAACCCCCGAAGTATGTTTTTTTATTTTATGTCCGGCGGGTTTAATACCCCGCAGCTTGCGGCGGGGTATGTTGGATTGACAATGGGCATGTGTGTAACTACACTTTCGTTTAAATGGTATATGTATGACATTTTTACTTTCAGAAGACGAATTCAGCCGCTTTAGCAGACTTATATACGACGAGAGCGGAATCTATTTCTCCGAGTCCAATAGAACCATTCTGGAGAGCCGCCTGAAGGAAAAACTCCGTACATCCGACCTGGACTCGGTAAATGATTATTACCGTCTCATTAGTCGGGACAAGGATGAATTAAAGGCGCTCCTTGACTCGGTAACGACGAATCTTACTCGTTTTTTCAGAAATACCTCCCATTTTCAAACACTGGAGTACTATGTTCTGCCTCATCTTATCGAATACAAGCGTGCGAGGAATGATTTCAACCTGAAAATATGGAGCGCGGGCTGTTCGACCGGGGAAGAACCCTATTCGATAGCTATGGTAGCAAAAAACATCCTACCGCCGAATTTCAGACTGGAAATTACGGCTTCCGATCTCAGCCTGAGGGCGCTCATGATTGCCAAGGAAGGGTTTTACCCCGAATCGAAACTCAAGGGGGTTCCTGAATCGTACTTCAGGAAATATTTCGCCAGGAAGGGTGACGGGTTTATCGTGTCGGAAGAAATCAGGAACCTGGTGAAGTTCGATTATCATAACTTAAAATTTTCGTCTGGACTGAAGAATCTGGATATAGTATTTTGTCGTAATGTTATCATCTATTTTGATGAGGCGGCCCAAAGAGCGGTTATCGAAAAGTTCTGGGACGTGATGAATAATCATTCTTTTCTTTTTATCGGGCATTCGGAGTCGCTTTTCAGTATGAATACCAGGTTCGAGTTCCTAAAAACGGACTGGGCGTGTATATACAAGAAATTTCGGGATTAACGGCGGTTTTAGGGTGAACAAGGAGAAAGTAACTGTATTAATCTGTGACGATTCCGCACTCATGAGGAATCTCATCGGCAGGATTATCGAAGCGGAAGACGATCTGGAAATATCCGGCAAAGCCATGAACGGTACGTTTGCCCTGAGAAAAATGGAAACTCTGAAACCCGATGTAATAATTCTGGATCTTGAAATGCCGGAAATGAACGGCATCGAGTTCCTCGAGGAGCGCCGGAAACTGGGTTATGATGTTCCTGTGGTCATTCTCTCCTCACATGCACAGAAGGGAGCAAGAATAACAATGGAAGCCCTTTCCCTGGGGGCTTCCGATTTTATTCTGAAACCCTCGGAACCCGGAGGACAAGACCTCGGTGAGCTCGGGAAAACGCTTGTACAGACCGTCCGGGCTTATGGCCTCCGGTATAAACGGAACAGGATGCCCGGGGGAGCGCCGATCGAACAGCGGCCGGTTGCGGAAGTACGAAAGCCGGCACCGGTTCGTCCGGAAAGGGCGGTGACTCAAAAAAAGACTGTACCGGCCGGTAAGGTGGAAATTGTCGCCATCGGGATATCGACGGGTGGGCCAAATGCCCTCAGGAGCGTATTACCCCACCTCAGCCCCGATTTTCCGGTACCTGTCGTTGTCGTACAGCATATGCCGGCCGGATTCACGAAGGAATTTGCCAGGAGCTTGGACCGTTCATGCGCCCTGGAAGTGAAAGAGGCCGAAGACGGTGATATTCTCAAGGCCGGGAGAATTCTTATCGCTCCGGGCAACAGGCAGTTGGAGGTGGTGCAAAAACGGCTGGCCCGGGTGGTTTCCCTTTCGGACGGTCCGCCGGTAAACGGTCATCGGCCTTCCGTGGGGGTGCTCTTCACCTCCGTTGCCCGGGTATACGGCGGGAATGTTCTTGCAGTTATTATGACCGGTATGGGAAAAGACGGAGCCCTGGAGATTGGTGAGATTTACTCCAGGGGAGGCATAACTATCGGACAGGATGAAGAAAGTTCGATCGTGTATGGAATGCCGAAGGTAGCACAGGAAAACGGTTTTATCCATCACGTTGTTTCCCTGCAGAACATGGCGGCAACCATTAACCGGCTTGCCTGTGAAAACTCCTAGGTGTCTACTTTTTCGATAACCCGGGGCATGTTTTTGCGTGTATTGACCCGACCGAACAGGAAGCTGATACCGAAACCAAGAATAAGTCCGACTATTCCACAGAGGGCTTTCCCCCCTTCCCCCTGTATACCGGCGATAGGACCGGAAAAGAAGAAGAACAGCAGAAAGAGGATCAGTGGGAAAATAAGGACCATGAATCCCGACAGAATAGTCCTTCCCGGAGGCAGAAAGACCCTGACAATATCCCCTTCGGTAACACTAACTCCCGTATCGATCACGGCTTCGTAGGTCCTCTCCCGTACATTACAGAAAGGGCTCCCGGCACAGGATGCGCAGGCGGCGGATCCCATGCCGCAGCCCAGAACCGCAGTGTCTCCGTTAATTGCCAGTATCTTTGCTGTTTCCGTCATCCGTAACCTCCGGACCCACTACCCGAAGGGTTTCAATTGTCGTGGCGTGTCCGTCTTCACCGATCTCGATTATAACACCCTGGAGTTCGGGCAAAACTCCCCAGTTCCTGGATCGCTCCGGTATTTGGTTGAGATATTTTCTTATTTCCACCTCCGGATCCAGGCCTCCCACGGACATCAGGCTTCCGGTTCTGCCGGTGTCGCAGATCACCGCCGTTCCCCCGGGCAGTATATGAGCATCCGCGGTCAAGGCCTTATTATGTGTACCCGCCACCGCGGAGACCTTCCCGTCCGCCATGTAAAACATGGTATACTTTTCGGCCGTTGTTGTAGCGTGGAAATCCAGGACAATCATTCGGACTTCCTCTTTCAACCTCGATACTATTTCCGGGAGAAATGTAAAGGGGTTACTGAGGTGGGTCCGCCGGAAACCCGATTGACCGAGAAGTGAAATAACACCGATCTTTTGACCGTCCTTTTCGTAGATGCGCCAACCTCTTCCGGGGTTTCCCGGCGGATAATTTGCCGGCCTTAGAATATACGGTGCTTTTTGAATGTGCTCTACCATGTCCTTTTTGTAGTAGACCTTTTCGCCGGTGGTGATAACGTCGATCCCGAGTTTTCTGAGATAGATGGAATGATTTTTTCCGATGCCGAAACCGCCGGTGACGCCTTCACCGTTGGCAATGACAAAATCTATGGATTTTTCCTTTTTAAGCCGTGAAAGCAGCGCCTTGACGGTATAGACCCCCGTCTTTCCTACGATTTCGCCGATACACAGTACACGAAAGCTCACATATTACTCCAATCTTGATGTCCTGGTTTCCATCCTCCTTACTATACACAAAATACACGATAATGACAGGGGCGTGAAAAGGATACGATCTTTTTATTCTTCCGGACAAAATGAGTCATATTGACTCAACATGGAATTCACAACCTTTTTCTACAGGATAAACTGTCCGGGTTTAAGAAATATGAATACAATAAATATATATCTATCAAGGAAATAGTTTTAATAGAAAATAAAAGAAGAATAATGAGTATTCTGGCACGGTTTAAGCTGTATATTATACGGAGTGTTACTCCTTCCGGGCGCCGTTAAGGGTCCGGAACATAAGGATCGCCTGAAAAAGGGGTCCGTAACACGCGAAAGCGTAACAAGAGGTGTTATATGAAAGACAGAGTCGTTATCGATCTGGGAAGAATGATGGACGAGATTTTCGAGGCTACCAAGGATTTTTCCCAGGCCTTCCAAGAAGGATTCAATTTCGGTCCCAAAGACAGGCCCGGAAAACCCTTCGCTGAAGGGATGGATTACTATCCCACCTATTCTTATCCCCCGGTGAATGTATACCTTACAAAGGGAAAGCAGCTCGTCCTGGAGTTCGCCCTGGCGGGCTTCGAAGAGGACGACATCAATCTCGAGTTTCAGGGTGATTACCTGGTATTTTCCGCCAAGGCTCCGGCGCAGGAGGAAGAGAAGGAACCGGTAAAGTATTTCAAGAAGCGTCTGAAACTGAAGGACATTGAAGAACAGCATTATTATGCCCCTGAAGACAAATTCAACCGTGAACAGGTCAAAGCCGTGTTCAAGAACGGTATTTTAAAGGTCACTATTCCTCCTAACCAGGAGTATGAAACAAAAGACGGAATCAAGATAGAGATCGTGAAGGAGGATGAAGAATGATTTTTTGGCTCATCGTTGGAATAGCTCTGGGATATTTTTTCAGACCTCAACTGGACAGGGTTCTGGGGAAACTCTTCAAGTCTATCCGTGATAACCGAAGAAACCGGGATCACTGGGGCGACCGGTTCTGATCCTTACAAATGTATGTTCATGCGCCGGTAATCGGTAGTATTATAACCGGATATTGTAAAACCATGGAGGCCTGCGTCGGCGGGCCTCTTTCTACCATAACTTTCAGCCCTTCTTATCTTGACAGCTTGTTATGAATTAAGTAGTATCTTTTTGCGTTATGCCCGGATGGTGAAATTGGTAGACACGCCAGGTTCAGGGTCTGGTGGCCTTGCGGCCGTGGAGGTTCAAGTCCTCTTCCGGGCATCCTGAGTTCCCGAACGTGCGATGATCGGTTTCCCGTTACGAGCCCTGGGTTTGGCGGTCCCTTACCCCCGGGAGTATGTGCCGAAAAACCCGTTACCTGCCTCTCCCCGGTCGGAAAAACCGGGAGCTCAACTCCCGAAACGATACCGTTGTATGAATTTGGGTTGCCGGTCGAAATCCGGGTAAGAACCGTCGCCGGTAAGGTCGGGAAAAATGAGCCCCGTCCCGAGAGAGAAGCCCCGCATACGCCTGTCTATTTCTTCCCGCAAGGGATCGGTAAAGCAGTATTTCTTCCGCAGGCTCACAAAGGCTTCTTTATCTCCCGAAGCCTTGAGGTTTCCTATACGGCCGAGCAGTTCTTCCACCGCCGGAGTAAGGGTTTCCAGGTCGAGGGAGAAGACCCTCTTTTCCTGTTCCGTCCCGGGGACAATGGCCTTCTTCTCCACAAGGTAGTGGAAGATGATATTCCTGGCTATATTGTGGGCCTGCACCGGTTCGAACCTGAGTCCGGTAACCATACTGAGCAGCATATGGTAGTGACTGCTGCGACACTGCTCTTCGGAAATGATATCCCGGTCTCTCAGAAAATCGGCCGCCCACATACCGAAGAGTTCCGCCCGGGTTTCTTCCAGTGCGCTGTATTCGTTCTGAAAATAGTTTGAAGGCTGCCCCTGGTGGTCCGGATCCTGTCGGCCGGTGGTGTGCCCGATTTCGTGAAGGGCGGAATGAAGGATGTTACCGTCGAAGATCATGTCGGCGATATCCCGGTATACAGACGAAGGAAAGAACTCCTTTGTTTGAGGTTTTGATTGGATATCGAATACCGCCCGGGATGTATTGACATATACCATGTTGACCGTACCGATATTTTTCCCGATCCACTCGTCATTCGGCAGGCTCTGGGCCAGAACGGTCATGGGACTCGAGATGTATTCCCCGCTCCAGTTGATAACGTCGACATATTTCAGTTTTGGCAGACTCTCCTCCGCGATGGTGTCTCTGCGCCATCTCCAGGGGGCGTGTCTCTCCATGTCTTGCACCCGGGACAGCAATTTCCGTAAAAAATCCCGGTATGCCGGATTTTCCACCATAACAACCGCACCGGCTGTGCCCTTTTGGTTTTTCCAGTTGTCCAGGTATACCTCGATGGCGGTGGAAATTACAATATCGATCGGACTGTCATGGCGGATCCAGTGATAATCCGCCAGCCGTCTCGCTTCTTCACTGCCTGAATTCAGTTCTTCTATCTTGGCATCCAGGTAAAGCCGGAAGGATACACTGTCCGTCAGCTGCCGGGCTTTTTTCAGATGCTGTACGGCCTCTTCGCAGGCGCCGCGGTAGTAATGTTCATTCAGGATAATGTGCGGTGTTGTGTCTCCATTTTCGATTATCCGTGTATTGATCCGCTTCGCTTCCGAGCCCAGGGCTTCCAGGTCCTTGTCGGTGAGGGATTCCGGGTAAAACATTGCCTTATCCGGGAGAGGAACGCCGTAGAAAAGGTATGGTTCGATCGCCGCCAGCCGTTGTTCTTCTCCCACTTTACGTGCGGCTTCACGGAGGGTTTCCCTCTCGATACCGAGAAGATGATTCTTCCTCGGCAGAAAGGACCAGGGGGAATTCTGAAGTGTAAGTATGGTAAGGTACTGCCTGACGGCTTCTCTTTCGGTTTCGGGCAGTGAGGTCGAAAGTGAGGTGAGAACATCGATGATGTCTTCGGTATCTTTACAGAACTGGTTGCGAAATATCGGGTTCATGGAGTCTGCTGCCGCGGAGAGCTCCCTGATGAGGGATTGTTCCTGTTGGGAGCGGGAGGATATATCCACTTGTACCGGGGCAATTGCAGCGGTTCGATCCGGTTCTCCCGTTTGTCGATAGGGAATATATTGTATGTTCGGTTTCATATTACCTCCATGGGGTAAGTATCCGCCGTTATGGTATCACCAGAGCCCGGGTAATCACAAGCAGAAAGGGAACAATTTTTCACCTTTCCGAAAGTGCCGTAAAGTGTTACTATACAAGACAGCAGAATGGTGAAAAGTTGGATATGCAACCCTACTCGTGAGATCAATGCAACTGAATTCTGCAGGGGCGTGGCAATTTATATATATAAAGTTTATAATCGACAACTTCATCAAGGGGGTTTTTTCTGAAAGGGGTGAACTCGCCGCAGGATAGAATAGATGCCGGGAACCGGGAAGCCTGGGATCGCATGATTCATGACCCAATCGGCGCCCTGGAACTCAGCACCTCCGTCCATGAGGATGCTGTCAGACTAAACTATCAGAAGGGTATCGCCGAGAGCCTGCTCAATATGGGCTGGTGCCGGAAGTATATCTCTCAACTCGAAGTTTCTCTTTATAATCTTATGGATTCCCTCTCGATATACCAGAATATCGGGGATCGGCATGGAATCTCCAAGGCGTTGAATGCCGTCGGTGCAGTCTATTTCGATCTGGGGAATTTCGACTCCGCCCTTGATTTTTTTATAAAAAGCCTGGATGTGAGCAGAGAAGCGGAGGATACCAGGAGAGAAATAGCGGCGCTTAATAATATCGGTGAAGTTCACAGGGAACGGGGCAGGACCGATGAGGCCCTCAAGTATTATTTTGAAGGACTCGCCCTGGCGGAACAGATGGATGACGCCGAGACCATGGGAAATTTGCTACTGGGAATAGGTATTGTCTATTCGAATATTAGTGACCTGGATAAAGCAATAGAGTATATTAACCGGGCTCTTTCCTACAGTGAAAGGGTTTCCGATAACATCACCAGAGCTCATTGTCTTACTAATCTTGGAAATCTCTACTGTAAAAAGGGAGATGTCGAAACATCCGAAAAAATCTACCGTAAAAGTCTTGATCTGAGCCGGTCCATCGGGGATCGAAGGGAAGAAGCCGAGGTTCTTGTACAGATAGGCCACCTGCGCCATGACGCCGGTGACAGGAAATCCGCCCTGGAATACTACGAAAATGCATTGAAGACAGGCAGGGAGATAAAAGCCAAGCCCCTTATTCTGCAGTGTCTCGGGTCCATAAGCAAGATTTACGAGGAGCAGGGGAACTATCGTGCCGCGCTTCGGCTTTTTCGTGAATTTTACGAACTCGAAAGCAAGCTTACCCAGGACGAGACGGAGAAACGGTTTCAGAAACTCGCCTTCAAATATGAAGTGGAAATGAGTCGGCGTGAAACGGAGACCTTCAGGAAACAGAATGAAGAACTCGCCCAGACGTCGGCGGAACTCAGGAAGGCCAACCAGAGAATTTCGATTATAAGCGAGATCGGCAAACAGATTACGGGGACCCTCAAGCTGGATGATCTTCTTACACTTGTATACGAACAGGTCAAACTCCTTATGCCGGCGGACAGCCTGGGGCTTGCACATTACGTCAAAGACAGCACCGTTATAGACTTCCTCTTCTTTTTCGACGGTGATACACGGTATGAACCATATTCTATTGATCTTTACGATAAGGACAGTCTCGGGGCCTGGTGTATCAGGGAAAAGAAAGAGATCTTTATCAATGATGTGGATAGAGACGCTCACCGGTACATTACAAAAATGCATAAATATGTTCTTGGCACTCCGTCGGGCTCTATTATATATGTTCCCCTCTTTTTCGAAGGAGACATCATCGGCCTGATTACCGTACAGGCGGAAAAGAAAAACGCCTATACGGAAGAACACATGGAAATTCTCCGGTCCCTCAGTTCTTATATATCGATAGCTTTATATAACTCCCTGGCCCACGAAGAGATCAAGAAACTGAACCAGCTTGTACTTAAAGAAAAGTCCGAACTGGAAAGAGCTTACGATAAAATAAGCTATATGGCCCACCATGATAATCTGACGGAACTGCCGAATCGCAGACTTCTCCTGGAGTTTCTTAGAAAATCCATAGCCCAGGCCGTTCGACAGGAAGAAAAACTGGCGGTGCTGTATATAGACCTGGATAATTTCAAGCCGGTCAACGATACCCTGGGACATTCCGCGGGAGATCTCCTGTTGCGCATGGTTGCAGAACGTTTCCTCGGTGCCTTCAGGAAGTCGGATACCATAGCACGAATCGGCGGCGATGAATTTGCGGCGGTAATTGTGGGGGTTAAATCGGAAGAGGCGGTCCGGAAGGTAATAGAAAAATTACACAGCTCCATGGAAGAACCTTTCTTTATACAAAAGCAGAAGTTTTATATCGGTCTCAGTATAGGGACAAGTCTTTTCCCGGATGACGGCGGGACTCCGGAGGACCTCCTGGTAGTAGCTGATAAAAAAATGTACCTGAACAAACTGGAGGGGAAGAGACACGAGAAGTACAAGGCCGGATAGATAACCCCGGGCCGGCTATTGACAGAGCACCGGTAATTGCAGTATGTTCACAAAAATCTCCGGTGGTAAGGATGATCAGGGATTGTAGAAAAAATAAAATCAGCGGGGGTGCGGGGCGAAAAACCTGCACCGCTTATCGAATTTTATGAGGGAGTCGAAGTCTTCGGCTCCCTTTTTTTATCTTTCCACCTTACAAACCGGAGAACACGGGAGGAATATATGACTGATGAAAAGCTTGCGGGGGCCCTGGTAGAGACGGGCGCCGTACGGTTCGGCTCTTTTGTGCTCAAAAGCGGTATGGTGTCACCCTTCTACATTGATTTCAGGGAAACAATCTCGCATCCTTACGTTCTCAGGGGGGTGTGCGATGCCTTGGTGGAAAAGGTGAAAAAACTCGACTTCGACATTGTAACCGGAGTACCGTATACCGCCCTTCCCTTTGCCGCTCTGCTGGCTGAGCGCCTGGGGAAGCCCCTGGTGTTTATCAGGAAGGAAGCAAAAGCCTATGGTACCGGTAAGAGAATCGTCGGATCCTTTACAAAGGGGCAGAAGTGCCTGGTGATCGACGACCTGATCACCACCGGTGAGAGTAACCTGGAAACGGCGGAAGCCCTGGTGGAGGCGGGCCTGGTAGTGGATGACGTGGTGGTTGTCCTGGACAGGAGCAGGGAGGGAGACAACCTGCTCTCGGAGCACGGATTCCGGCTTCATTCGATACTTACCCTGGATACACTCCTGGAGCAACTGGAACGGTCGGGAAACGTTACATCCGATGACCTGAAAAATGTACGAAGCTTTATGAACAGGGGTGAAACGACCGGTGTGGCGGCCTGTGAGGTTAATCCCTTTACCCGGCGGCTGCTGGAATTGAAAGAGATGAAGAACTCTTCCGTAGTTCTTTCCCTCGATGTCCCCGATACCGAATCTTTTTTCAGGATCCTCGAAAAAACGGCGGACTCGATAGTAATGGTAAAGACCCATACCGATATTCTTGAAGATTACAATGAAGGTTTTATCCCGCGGTTACTGAAGCTGGCGGAAGAGAAGAAATTTATGATCTTCGAGGACCGAAAATTCGCGGATATCGGCAACACCGTACGGATGCAGTACCGGGGCGGAATGTTCCGCATAGCCGACTGGGCCGAATTTGTTACGGTTCATATGATACCGGGAGAAGGGATATTAAAAGGCCTGTTCGATGGAGTTGAGCATCGTGGTTGTTTTCTCCTGGCGGGAATGTCATCCCAGGGTAACTTGATCAGTGAAGCCTATACCAGGCAGGTCTTCGAGATCGGAAGATCCTGGAGCGGTGTCGTATCCGGGTATATAGGCCATGGACGGGACGCGGAGGCGGTTGCCAAGTTCAGGAAGAAAGTTCCTGCCGGCCAGCTCCTTCTCATTCCCGGGGTCGCGCTTCATCGAGGCGGAGACGGGCTGGGGCAGCAGTATCTTACGGCCGCCGAAGCCGTCCGGGGGGGTGCCGACCTGATTATTGTAGGCAGGGCGATCTATGGGGCGGACGATCCGGCGGCGGCTGCCGAAGCCTTCAGGAAGGAAACAATTCTTCGCGGCTGACTTCCTTATCCCTTTCCGGGAGTCTTTTCAGGCCCGGTGGATAGGGTGTAGATTGCTCCTGGGATGCGAATGAAAGGTTTCGGACTCAAAACGCTCGATCTGGTTTTTATCTTCGTCAGTCTTGCATGCATCGTCGGTTTGTCTTTTTCCGTCTACGGCGGTGCTGGGCAGGCGAGGTATGTCAGCATCCGCACGGATGAAGGGGTGAGTATATACGCCCTCGATCGCGACCGGACCGTGGAAGCCCAGGGACCTCTTGGTTCTACCGTTATCGAAATTTCAGACGGCGTGGTTCGGGTGGTTTCTTCGCCCTGTAAAGAAAAACTCTGTATCCTGAAAGGTGAACTCGAAGAACGGGGTGACTGGACAGCCTGTATGCCCAACCGGGTTTTTATCAGGATCGAGGGGGCGGGCGAGGGAGAGGTGGATGATGTCAGCTACTGAGCGGGATGACAGGTTGTACATTCTCGCGGCTTTTTCCATATTTCTATCGGTTATCGAGTACATGATCCCCAAACCCCTGCCTTTCCTTCGTATCGGCCTGGCAAATCTCCCCATCCTCATTTCCCTGGCCGTTTTCCCGCCCCAGAGGGTTCTGGAACTAACCCTCTATAAAGTCATCGGCCAGGGACTTGTCCAGGGTACTCTTTTTTCTTACGTGTTTCTTTTTTCTCTGGCCGGGTCCTTTGCCGCCTGTCTGGCCATGCTGGCGGCCTACCGGCTTTTTGGCCGACGGGTCAGCTTCGTAGGTATCAGCGTCCTGGGCGCCCTGACCGGCAACCTCGTCAGACTGGTCCTGGCAGGCTTCATCATGTTCGGTGAGCAGGTGTGGATCATGGCCCCCCCTTTTCTGATGCTCGGACTGGTCAGTTCGATATTGCTGGGAATCTTTACCACGGTCTTTACACAAAGCTCGAAATGGCTTTCCGGCGGGACGGAGGCCGGAAGATGAGAAAACTGTTGAAAGACATGCCCCCCGTCCCCCTGTTTTTTATCGGGTTGATAACCCTTCCGGCGTTCCTCTTTCAGGACCGGACTCTGCTGAGGATAACGGAAGCGGGGCTTTTCCTGGTACTGTGTGTACTGTCCGGGAAAAGGGTGCGTATCCTTCCCGGTTTTGTACTCATCCTTTCGGTTACTGCTGCGAGTCTCCTGGTGCCCTACGGCGCCGTCCTGGTACGGGTGTTCGGCTTTCCCGTTACAGCCGGTGCCCTGGAATTCGGGCTGTCCAGGGGGTTCTTGCTCCTCGGCCTTTTTTATCTGTCTAAATTTTCCGTGAGTTCGGGGCTTCGTTTCCCGGGTTCCTTCGGCAAGGGAATCGGAAAGGTTTTTTATTACTTCGAAAGATTTTCCGAAAGCCGCGAGCGTATCCTGATCAGGGATCTGCCCGGAAGCCTTGACGCGGTTCTGATCTCGGTTTCGAAAAGCCCAGGGTATTCCCGTACCATGGAGCCTGAAAAGAGAAGTGCTCCTTATATACCGGTGGTTCCGCTGGCCGCTTCGGTCTTCTGCTGGGCCTTACTCTTTGTCTGAGAGGTTCTATCGGCGTTCTAAAATTTCATACCGGTCCGAGGTCAGACGGAAATCCGTGGACGCGCTCCCGTAGGTGATGATGTCACCCTTCCTGGTGATAAAGACGGCTCCGCTGCCCGGGAAGGAATCCAGGAGGGAACATCCCTTATCGATTCCCAGAAGAAACACTGTTGTGGACAGGGCGTCGGCATCCAGGGAGGTGGAGACTGAGATGGAGACACCGGCGAGATCGTTTTCCGCCGGGTATCCGGTTTCCGGATCGAGAATATGGTGGTAGCGCCTGCCGTTTTCTTCAAAATACCTTTCGTAGATACCCGAAGTAACTACCGCCCCCTGCCGGATTTCCATTATCCCCACGGTGTCACCGGTAGGTTGGAAGGGATCCTGGATGCCGATTTTCCACGAACTGCCGTCCTTCTTGGACCCCACAACAAGAACATTGCCTCCCAGGTTTATGATTCCCCGCTGCACCCCGCTTTCTTTCAGGACCAGGGCAGCCTGATCCGCGGCATAGCCTTTTGCGATCCCCCCGAGATCGATCTTTTGCCCCTGCCCCGCGGAAACAATGCAATCGGATGATACCTTCACCCCGCGGTAATCCACCAGTGAGAGGGCCTTATCCAGGGCCGACGCGGAAGGGATGGCGGGCTGCTCGCTCCCGAAACCCCAGAGTTCTACCACCGGGGCGATGGTTATATCGAAAAAACCTTCGGAGAGTTCTCCGAATTCCAGGGCTCTTCGGATTACGGTGCAGGTGTCATGAGATACCTCTGTACCCTCCGGTCCGATACTGTGTATCTCGCTGTCGGAGACGTGGAAACTCATTTTTTTCTCTATATCTCTTATACGCCGGAAAGCGGTGTCCAGGGCGGATTCGTTCCCCCCCCAGGTACGAATAGTACATGTGGTTCCGAGGAGGAACTCCGTCCTGACATGTTCCCGACTACAGGCGGTAAACAGAATAAGGAGAAATACGGCGTACCACCGCCGATCATGGTGCAAGCTGGTAACCCTTTCCGAATATCCGGGCCAGGTGGCTGGAGAGCCACTGTCCCTCCGGTGCCGGCGGCGAGCCTTGCATACGCATGGGAGAATTAATAATAATTATAGTACCGTTTTTTTCGATCCGGTCGGTATCAGGATCGGTGAGATTCATGTATTCGGTAATTATTCCTTTCCGGTAGTTGTGATGGACATAGGTAATGCGCCCGGAACTATCAACCTCCAGGACCATACCGATATGGGTGAGATAGTCGTTGTATTCTCCGTCCTCATTGGCGTCCCAGGTGTTGTCCCAAAAAATGATATCCCCGGGTGCCGGTTGTTCAGTCTTGTAGAGCAGTTTATTTTCCCTGAGATATTTATACAACCTGGTTACACCGTTGCCGGTGTATTTCCTCATAGCCGGGGTAAAATCGATACCGGCATAGTAGTAGATTGCCAGGATTACACCGGTACAGTCGATATGGAATTCCTTTCCCCTGACCACCAGCTCTTCTTTTCCGATACATGACCTGGCCCCTTCGATCAGGAGCCTCTGCGTTTTGGACAGATCTCCCTCCTCCGGCCTTTCTTCAGGCAGTTCTTTCATAGTGGCGCAGGAGGCCAGCAGTATTACACCTGATAATAAACATATCCTGTGTTTCACCGATTGTCCCCTTTTTTACCGGTCCCCACCAGGTAGATCTCGAAGGAATCCTTCCGGCAGGCCTTCGGTTTTATATTCCGGACCGACTCATACTCTCCTTTCATTCGTTCCCTCAGGGTTTTTTCATCACCTCCCTGAAATATTTTTATCACCACCGAACCGCCCTGAGAAAGATATGTGCCTGCCAGAGCCAGGACGTTTTCGGCAATAGTGAAGGACCTGCCGGTATCCGCCGTCCTGTTTCCCGTGGTAGCCGGGGCTGCGTCGCTCAAGACCAGATCGAAGGGGCCCTGGGCATCCAGCAGATGTCCGGCTTCTTCGCCGAAGGCGTCTGCCTGTAAAAAGACGAGCCCGGTGGGGTTGCCGATACTCAGCGGCTGCAGGTCCAGTGCCGTAACCCGGCAGTTGTTTTTGGTAGTTCGCAGAACAAAGAGAGACCAGCTGCCCGGGGACGCGCCGATATCCAGGACTTTCATGCCCGGTTTGATAAGCCGCAACTTGTCGTTTATTTCCTTGAGCTTGTACACGGAACGGGCCGGATACCCCTCCTTTTTAGCCTGCAGTGTATAATGGTCGGCTTTTTCACGCATGATTCTGAAAGTATAACAGATTGAACGCCCGGCGGGGAAGGGAGAACGAGCCGGCCCTTTCAAAATTCCTGGACAAGCCCCGCGTCCGGCTTCTTTCTCCGAATGAAGATGCCACCCGCTTTTTCCCTCCCCGCGGATTTGAAGCCCATGATCAGCGGGTTCCGGCGAACGTGCATTTACGGCTCTTCAACGACGGTTTACTATACGGCCTCAACAAGGATTTCGATTATAGAGTCCGGGCCGTGCGGGCTTTTTAGCTGTTGACTCCTACCCCGTGTCACTGGATGTCGCCCAGAGGTTGATGCCTCCCCACCCTTTGCCGGGGTCGAAAGAAGATTCTCCTGGACCCAGCGGTTCAGCATGGAATATGGGGGCTGGTGGATCAGCAGGGGTGTTCCCATGTCCATCGCAGCGGTTGTAGATCATGGTATTGTAGCGTTTGTTATCGGGGGTGTAATTCATGGATGAAAGATAAGCTTTCAGGAGATTTATTTCAAGGAAGATTCATGCTATGAACTTGATTTACCCAGGCGCCGGATGTATGATGGTGCTACCTAGATCAGCGTGCTCGATTTCGAGACCGGCAGCGGGGTGTCCGCCGCCGAAGCCGAGGTGTTTCCGTCGGTCCTGGAAGTGGAACTAAAGAAAACCGGAGCCTTCGACCTTATCGAGGCCGGTCAGCGGGAACAGATTTTGGGTCAGCAGGCGGCGAGCCTTTCGGGATGTACCGACGACGAGTGCGCCATAGAGATTGGAAGGCTCTTGACGGCGGACCGGATAGTCCTGGGCAAGCTGTCCAAGGCCGGGGGCGAGTATATCCTCCTGGCAAAGATCGTCAACGTGGGTGACGGCCGGGTTATGACCGCCGAGACCCTGCGGTCCGGCAGTATCGGCGGCCTCCTGGACCTGATGAGCGTCCTGGCCGGCAAGCTCGCCGGCACCGGGTCTTCCGGCGGCGAAGGCCGCATCGTATATGAAAGCGGCCCGGCCGCCCCGTCTTCCGGCGGTGCTGCCCAGGCTGCCGGGCGGGCAATGATTTACTTTAAAAGCGACGTGGAGGGGCTTACCTTTACGGTGAAGAACTTGAGCGGTGAAGTCCTCTTTACCGGCAGCCCGCCCAAGGCGCTCACCCTCAGTTTTGCCGACTACACCGTGGAGGCCCGGGACAGCCGGGGGCTCTACTACCCCTTCGAAGACACCCTGACGGTGAACCGGCCCGGCCGGGCGGAGTACACCATGGAGCTGCTCCCCATGTTCGGCTACCTCTCGCGCACCACCGTACCGCCGGGGATGACGGGCAGGTACGACTGGCTCTACCTGGGGACCACCCCCCTGTCGGCCTACCGCCTGAAGAGCGGAAGCTACAGCCTGTCGGTCCGCGACCCGGCGGGCCTCCACGCCCCGGCGAGCCGGGAAATCACCATAAAAGACGGCCTTACCGAGCGGGTCAGCCTTACCATGGAAGACTCGTCGGTGACGGTGCGGGTGCGGGAGACCGCCGGACTTTCGGGGAAGGTGTTCATCGACGGAGAGGAAGCCGGAAGGCTCCCCTTCAGCAAGCGGATGCCCTTCCGGGATTTTACCCTGCGGGTGGTGCCCGACTCCGAGGCTTACAAGCCCTACGAAGAGACGGTGGTAACCCGCCGGGCAGGGGAGACCATCCGGCGGGACATTACCCTGGAAGGCCGCTTCGGCTGGGTGTCGGTGGAGACCGACCCCTTTACCGAGGGGATAATCTACGTGGACGGTAAGTCGGCCGGCGGTGCCCCGAACCTGCTGACCCTTCTTGCCGGGGAGCACACCATCAGGGTGGAAGCCGAAGTGGAGGGCGCCGCAATGACCGGCGAAGAGACGATCCGGGTGCGGGAAGGGATGGACGCGGCGGTGGTGGTGAAGCTGCGCGGGGCGGGGGGCGGAACAACCACAGCGGCGGCTGCTCCAACCGAAGCGCCGGCGGACTTGAAGATAGGCGACCGGTACGCCGGGGGCATCGTCTTCTACCTGGACGGTAACGGCGGCGGCCTGGTGTGCGCGGAGGAGGACCAGGGTATCGATATACAGTGGGGAGGTTTCGGTACGACGGTCGGCGGCACTTCGATGGCTGTAGGTACCGGGGCGGCCAATACTGCGGCTATTGTCTCAAAACTCGGCAGCGGCACCTACGCGGCAAAGTTATGCGCCGATCTTCAATTGAACGGCTACGACGACTGGTTTTTACCTTCCAAGGCCGAGCTGAACCTGATGTATGAAAATCTACACAAGAAAGGCTTGGGTGCTTTTGGGTCCGGCTGCTACTGGAGTTCCTCGGAGTACCATTCAAGCTACGCGTGGGGCCAGAACTTCAACAATGGCTACCAGAGCTACTACCACAAGTATTTCGTAAGCAGGGTGCGTGCCGTGCGGGCTTTTACCTATTAAACAATTTAACTATTTTATTCACCGGGGGTGCCGGGGGCCACAGGTCCCCGACCGTCGGCGGGCAGGGGAGAAAACTTCGGCTATTGATTCCGTTTTAAAGCTGGTATAAAGTAATAATGTAGTTTAGGAATCTAAAACCGGCGGTAAAGATATGACAGGAATTCCCGAAACGTTCCGGGCTGATGTAGAAAAGGCAATCTCATTGTTAAAACAAATCGGTTGTACGGAAGTTTATCTGTTCGGTTCTGTTACCCGGGACGCCTTTCATAAAGAGTCCGGTCTCGATTTTGCGGTCCGGGGATGCCCTGCTGACAAGTTTTTTACGCCCTGGGAAAACTGATGACCGAACTCAGCGTGCCTGTGGATCTTGTTGACCTGGAACGGGATGAGCGTTTCGGCGGCTTCCTGGAAAAGGGAGAATATCTTTTTTGTAATTAGTTGCGCATGCCGCCTCGCGGCAACCGAAAGGATGAAAACAGTTGGGTGCGGCTATTCCGGTGCGGCTATTTTCGTAATAGGATATAGAAAACTATATAAATTGTGAGTAATAATATTTACGGAGTAGTGTATGAAAAAAGCTCCTTTAATAATACTTGTGCTTCTGCTTCTCACGCCCTTCCTCTTCTCCCAGCAGACCGTAGGCCTCCTGGACATAATCCCCTTGCAGGGGGTCTCCGCTGTGGAGGCGCGGATTGTAACCGACTTCGTTTACGATGCCCTGTACCGCTACGGTGGCGGAGAGTATATGATTATCAGCCGGCAGAACCGGGAGGCCATCCTGGCGGAGCACGAGTTTTCCATGAGCGGGTTCTGCGACAACACCATCTGTGCCCAGGAGGTGGGCCGGTATCTTTCCGCCGATTACGTGGTCATCGGGTCTTTCGCCAAATACGGCAGAAAATACTACGTGTCGCTTAAGCTGGTGGACGTGAACACCACCGCCGTGGTCGGCAAAGCCCTGGAGGGGGCGGACGACCTGGACGGTATTGCCGCCACGGCGGTGGATGCCTGCGTGGCCGGGGTCTTCGGCAGTGCCCGGTCGGCGGCGGCACCGGCCTCCACGGTGGCAACCCCGGCTTCAACGCCGCCGCCGGAACTGAAGATCGGCGACCGATATGCCGGTGGTATCGTCTTCTACCTGGACGGCAAAGGCGGCGGCCTGGTGTGCGCGGAGGAGGACCAGAGTACAGATATAGAGTGGGGTTGGCATGGTAGAACGGTTGGCGGTACATCTGAGGCCCTAGGTACCGGTGCGGCCAATACGGCGGCCATCGTTTCAGAACTGGGCAGCGGTACGTATGCTGCTAAACTCTGTGCGGACCTGGTGTTGAAGGGCTACGACGACTGGTTTTTACCTTCCAAGGATGAGCTGAACCTGATGTATGAAAATCTGCACAAGAAAGGGCTTGGCGGTTTTAGGTCCGTCTACTACTGGAGTTCCTCGGAGTACAGTTCCTACAGCGCGTGGTTACAGTACTTCTACGATGCCAACCAGTACTTCGACTACAAGGACTACGATTTCAGGGTGCGTGCCGTGCGGGCTTTTACCTATTAAACCATGTAACTATTACATTCACCGGGGTGCCGGGGCCTGTGGCCCCCGGCGAAGCCGACGCGGGTTTTTTGATAGGGCGCCAAGTCGTGAGTAATCGGACGATTACATCTTTGTATTCGAAAAAATAGAAACAGCCTGTTGGTAAATATCCTCCGCGAACTGCTGAAGTTTTTTTGCAGTTCCAGATGACGGCCGTCATTCGGGGAGAATGCCGAAATCTTACAGAAACCATTGTTCAGCCTGCTTTCTCATACAGCACTTTTCCCGTTTCGTGTATCTCTTTCTGGAAAGAATTCATGTTTGTGCGCAGCATTTCATACTGCGGTTTTGTGTATACCAGGAGGTCTATCGTCACTTCGTTATTGACTTCCCTGAGGGCTTTTCGAATTCGGACTTTCAATGTAAGCCACCCATCATAATTTTTGGGTACAAAATCTTCATCCAGGACAACGAGCAGATCTATATCACTGTCTTCGTGTGTTTTAGCCCGGGCATACGAACCGAATAATATCACCTTCACCCCGATCCCTTCCACTGTTATTGTTAAAACCGCCACACATCCGGGTTATACTCGATTCATAAACCCGTATATCCGGAGGCGTGTATGAAAAAAGCCCTTTTAATAATCCTTGTAGCCCTGATTTTATCACCCCTTCTTTTTCCCCAGCAGACAATAGGTGTCCTGGACATTAACCCCTTGCAGGGGGTTTCGGCTGTGGAGGCGAAGATTGTAACCGACTTCGTCTACGATGCCCTGTACCGCTACGGCGGCGGAGAGTATATGATCATCAGCCGGCAGAACCGGGAGGCCGGCCTGGCCGAGCAGAAGTTTTCCATGGGCGGGTTCTGCAATGATATTGCCTGCGCCCTGGAGGTGGGTCGGTATCTTTCCGCCGATTACGTGGTCATCGGTTCTTTTACCAAATTCGCCGGTAAATACTACCTGTCGCTGCAGCTTGTGGACGTGAACACCACCGGCGTGGCCGGCAGCGCCCGGGAGGGGGCGGACGACCTGGACGGTATTGCCGCCACGGCGGGGGGAAGCCTGAGCAGCCGGGGTGGTCGGGGGGGTACGTCCTCGGATGACGCTAGGTTCTACCGCGCCGGCGGCTGGGCCTCCCTCGCACATTGATGTTATTCAGCTCGTCGGAACCCCTCAAGTCCGTCTTATCCATACAATGACAAAGGTTTCCTTATTGTCCGGGGTATGTAATCAGCTTGATTTCAACCTGCCCGGGATATATGCTGATAATACCATGAGCGCAGACGATCCCGGTTATATTGAACTTTCTAGAACCGGCGGACTTTCCCGGATTGCCGAGACCCTGAAGGAACGAATGACCGCCTGCGATCTCTGCCCGAACCGCTGCTGTGTCGACCGGACGGCGGGGGAGACCGGTCTATGCGGCGCCGGCATGCTTCCCGTGGTTTCTCAGGCCGTTCCCCACTTCGGAGAAGAGAGGCCGTTGTCTGCAGGAGGCGGCTCCGGAACTATCTTCTTTACCTACTGTAATCTGTCCTGTATGTTCTGTCAGAACTACGATATTTCCCACCTCGGGCGGGGGAGGGAGATCGGGTATGACCGTCTTGCACGATTGATGCTGGATCTGCAGAATGACGGCTGCAACAATATCAACCTGGTGACCCCCACCCACATGGTCTATCCGATTATCCGTGCCCTGGAGATTGCAGTCCCTCTGGGGTTGCGCCTGCCGCTGGTGTGGAATTCCGGAGGGTATGACAGTGTGGAGGTGCTGCGGCTTCTCGAAGGTGTCGTGGACATATACATGCCCGATTTTAAATACGCCGATGCCGATGTGGCCTTGCGGCTCTCCGGCGTTTCCGACTATCCCCGGCATGCCGCGGAAGCGGTAAAGGAGATGCACCGGCAGGTCGGCGATCTAAGGCTGGACAGCCGGGGTGTCGCATACCGGGGGCTTCTGGTCCGCCACTTGGTGCTGCCCGATAATCTGGCGGGAACAAAGATCGTTATGGATTTCCTCGCCGGGATCTCGAAAAAGATGTATGTAAACATTATGGACCAGTACCATCCGGCCTATCACGCCTGGGAAGAACCCAAACTGAATCGCCGTATTACCAGGGCCGAATACCTGGAAGCCCTGGAAGCGGCGGAACGGTCCGGACTAAGGCCGCGTTCTTAAGGTTTTTCACGGAAAGGGTATGTAGTTATAGGGTTGATGAGCAGGTTGTGTTGTAACCGGTTACGGTATATTATCTGGAAGAGGTAGTTACTGTTTCTGTATAAAAAAGGAGAGCTTGATGTCGAAACAGTTTGTTGTTATTCACGGACCCAATTTAAACATGCTCGGAAAGAGGGAAACGGGAATCTACGGTGACGAGTCACTGGAGGACATCAACACTGAATTAATGAGAGAAGCCGGAGAACTGGGTGTGCGCGTTGAAGCGTATCAATCGAATACGGAAGGAGAACTGGTTACCATAATTCAACAGTGCAGAGGCAGGGTGGACGGCATTATATTAAACGCGGCCGCCTATACCCACTATTCCATTGCCATCCGAGATGCCGTTACAGCCTCGGAAGTCCCCACCGTGGAAGTACATATTTCCAATATATTCAAAAGAGAGTCCTTTCGCCATGTATCAGTCATAGCTCCGGTCTGTGTAGGACAGATCTGCGGGTTCGGTTCTTACGGGTACATCATGGCCTTGCACGCATTGATCAGGATATAAACACAGTCGCCGTGTCCGGCGGCTAACGGGAAGGGGTCCGACGACCTGGACGGGGAAGTCGGTGACCTGGTGTGTGCAGAGGAGGACCAGAGCGCAGATATCCAGTGGGGCGGGCGTGGTACGACGGTCGGCGGTACTTCTACGACCGTGGGCACCGGGGCGGCCAATACCAATACTAATACAAAAATAACCGCACCCGGAATAGCCGCACCCGGCTGTTTTCATCCTTTCGGTTGCCGCGCAGCGGCATGAGCAACTAAATGAAAACATGGTCGATACTGGGGTGTACTATGCATACAGCAGCGTAAAAGGGCTGTGAAAAGGGCGTAGTTTGGCAACAGCTTGGAAGTGAGAAAGTAAAATAAAGTCCGCATCCTCCTTAGGCCCGAAGTCGCCAGGCTCCGGATCCCCAGTCTGTTTTTCGTGCCGGCTTTTCCAGCCGGTCGGAGCACGTTCTGCAACATGTGACATGGACTGCCAGGCACCTTTGGTACGGGATGAGTACAATCCATACCGCCGTATCAGGTGTACCCCCTTCGGAGGTATATGTTGTGTAAGCTCTGCCAGGAAGTCGCAGGTATTAAACCCTGGTCGGAGCCTTCGGTTCTTGCCCGGGCAAGCGTCCGGCATGTGCACGTTTTCCTTGAAATACTCGTTGTAATGGGTGTGAAACAGCACTCGCCCCTTAAAAGCTTCGTAATGGATCTTCTTCAAGGATACAGGTGGAAGGGCTATATATTGGGCAATGCTCTCACGGGAACTTTCATCGAGAATCTGTACCCCGTTGTCTATGCCTGGTCGTTCGCTCTGCTCACTGCTCGGCCATGCATCCGGACTGAATCCCGAGTGCCTCCAGGAGAGCATGTTTCTGACGATTTGTTCTGACAGCAGATTCCTCTCGGTGAAAAACCGCAGCACAGCGTGCATGAAGTATTCGGTCATTTTCTAAAAGTTTTCTGTCGTGGCGGAAGAAGACCCGCAGGTCTTTCGGGAAGGTAAAAACAAATTGGCGATGAGGAAGGCGCGACAGGACTTCCTCATTCAGGTGTTCGGCGAAAAGGAGCATCCTTTTCTGACTGCAGGAGGGGATGTTCACTCGCTTCGCTCGTTGCCCGCCCATGCGACCAGGGGTACGGATAAAACCCCTTACAGGAGAAGGGTCGGAAGTAATCGTGGCCGCATTCCGGGTTACTGCAGCGTATACGAGTTATCCCTTGCCGGTAGTCGCCGCAGGTGAGAAAGTGATCGCCGACCGTTTGAATCCGATCGAGGCGAAACTTCCCATACCGATAGGAAAAAATGAATCCGAATTCCACAACCACTTGGGGTTGACCTGGCGGTAAATATGGCAAAGAAGTTGTTGACTTGGAGAACTGCAGTTACACTGGTTATTTTTATGGTATTCCATATTTACTGCCCCCGATCGTGGTGATAGAAGCAGAATGAACAATTCGGGCGTATA
>CAYPIQ010000008.1:0-78651 GCA_964410865.1 uncultured Spirochaetales bacterium
CCCCCCTTATGCGAATCAACAACCCCGCCGCAAGCTGCGGGGTATTAAACCCGCCGGACATAATAAATATACTAATGAACCCTCTCAACGACTACCGGGGCGGGTATATCAAAGGGTCCCCTAGGTTGCCGAATACTCTATTTCGTAAGAGACCTCGGCTCCTGCTTTCAACTGGGCGGCGACACCGCAGTATTTTCCAAAAGAGAGTTTAACCGCCTTCTCGATATTTTCTCGGTATTGCCGATCGGCCCCGGAAAATTGAAACAGTATTCGTACCTTTTTATACGATTTCGGATGGTCCGCGGCGAGTTGCCCTTGGACCTGCACGTTACAATAAGCGGGTGAAATCTTCATCTTTTTAAGCATATAGATCACGTCCATTCCGGTGCATCCGGCGAGGGCGGCGAGAACAAGTTTTTTCGGTCTAGGCCCCCTGTCACTCCCTCCTGCATCATCATCCGCATCGAGTACAATATTGTGGCCGTCTACCTCTGCGGTGAAAGACATTTCATTATTCCATGTACATATTACCGTATGTGCCATGACGTTCTCCTGGGTTTTAGGGTAGTATAAAGCTAAGGCATTATCACCCTTCAGTCAAACATGAAGTTATTGTATAGTGGAATACGAGGAGAATAATATGACGGCAGGGGAAGATTTTTTACGGCGCTGCAAAAAAGAGCGTCTGAGCTATGAGTACGAAAAGGACGACAGGTTTCGCAAAACATTCTTTTCCAGTCTGCCTGCGTGTCCGGAACCGCTGTGCTGGGATCTTTACGAGGAGATGGAGATTCTCGTCTTCGGCAGGAAAACCCGGGCAAGCCTGGAAGATACCCTGGCATCGGTTATTGATCTCATGACCGGTGAATACGACCAGGACCATTCGGTGCTTGACGACGATGAAATTACCGCGGTATATGAGGCCGTTAACGAATACGCCCTGGAGCTGCCCGAGGATGTGGTTTTTTCCGTTATGCAGGTTGCGGTAGAACGGGGCCTGCTGGGGTAACAGCGGCGTGAGGGTCCTCAATGTCGGGTATGAAGCTGAACCATGCCCGTATATACCTGCTGCTACGGCCACGATGGAACGACTATACGTCGACCAATTGAGCCCCGGAGAGCTGGACTCGCTTCTTCTTCTGGGGTTCCGGCACTTTGGCCGGCATTTTTTCAGACCGGCGTGCCCACACTGTGGAAAGTGCATACCCATCCGTATAAAACTCTCTTCCTGGTCTCCTTCACGGACGGCGGTACGATGTGTCAGGAGAACGGAACGTTTCAGTATCAGGATTCGAGACCCTCGGCCGTCGAAAGAAGCCTTTGACCTGTACAGGTTGCATCTTAGGCGTTTCGGAGAGGCCTGTGCGGCCGGATACGGAGCCTTTACGGATGCGTTCTATCATCCCTTCAGCTTCAGCCGGGAGCTCGCCATGTATGACGGCGATGATCTGATCTGTGCGGCCCTCTTTGATATAACATCCCGCTCTCTGAGCGCGGTGTACATTTTTTATAGCGATCGCTATTACCGGGAAAGCCTGGGTTCCGCCGCTATATATCGCCAGATATACCTGGCCCTGGATGAGGGGCTGGATTGGGTGTACCTGGGATACCTGGTCCACGAAAACAGGCACATGAACTATAAGAGCAGGTACCGTCCCAATCAGCTGCTGGTAGACGGTGAAGGCTGGACCGATTATATTCTGCCTGACGGCGGGAAAGCCCTTTCCATAGAAGGGGCTTCATTCAACAGGGCGGGAAATGTACAAAGTACGACAGACAAAATAATTGTGGAGGAATGATGAATACGGCTATGCAGGTGGAAACTTTCAATCTGGGTTCGTGGATGACAAACTGCTATCTGGTGGGGGATGAGGCTTTGAATACCCGCTGCGTTATCGATGCGGGGTTCGAGCCGGAAGAGATGATAGATTATATAAAGGGACGCGGTCTCGAGTGCGAAACACTGATTTTCACCCATTCCCACCTGGACCACATAGCGGGAGCGGTCGAGTTCCTGGCGGAGTGGCCCGACATGGAGATCCTGATCCATGAAGCGGAGGAAAAATACCTCACCGATCCCCGGCTGAACCTTTCCGCCATGGCCGGTACGTCAGTTACGGCGCCGCCGGCAACGGGTACCCTGAAGCACGGCCAGGTCCTGGAAACCGCCGGGGTAACCTTTACCGTGCTCCATACGCCGGGCCACAGCCCCGGGGGAATCTGTCTCTATTGCGCGAAGGGGGGAACCGCCTTCGTTGGCGATACCCTCTTTCACGGTTCCGTGGGGCGGTACGACTTACCGGATTCCGACGGTGAAGCACTTTTTGACGCCATCAGGAAACGTCTGCTGGCCCTGCCGGACGAAACCCGTTTTTTCCCCGGGCACGGTCCATCGGGTACTATCGGCGAGGAACGCAGGACAAACCCTTTCCTCGCCGGGATGAATACCTAGGCTGTTGACTCTTTTGTCCGGTGCTCCCGGAGGATAATTGTGTTGTTTTCATGTATTCTCCATTGTGCGAATCGGAGTACGGCGGAGGGAAGGCGGCCGATCAAGGGACTCCCGGGTATTGGAAAAATTGTTACGATATGGCATGCTTGCGAAAGAACGTCTTATCCTTCGGTCGCCGACCGAAGGAACCGGAGGAAGCATGATGAAGAATGGGAAGCGTGAAATCAGAATCAGCAGGTTGTATCCCTTCCTGAAGGCGACGGTGGGAAACTCGTTTCTCAGGCGATTCAACGTCGTCGTCGAAGGCCGCGAGGTGCTGGCAGAATACGCTCCACCGTATATAGTCCTGCCGAACCACGTTATGTTTTCCGATCCGTTTATCATTGCCGCCATCCTTCCCCATCCGGTCAGCTGGGTTACCTCGGATACCCAGTTCCGAAGCCGTTTCGCCAGGTTTTTTCTGAGTCTTGTAGGCGCGATTCCCAAGACGAAATTCAGAAGCGACCTGGAATCCGTGAAACATATTATGAAAAGGCTCAAGTCCGGCGGTGTGGTGGGAATTTATCCTGAAGGCCGGCGGAACTGGGACGGACATTCCATGCCGATTCTCTACTCGACGGCAAAGTTGCTCAGGGTTCTCAAGGTCCCGGTTGTTGTTCCCCTGGTCAAGGGAGGCTACCTGGCGGAGCCCCGCTGGTCCAGAAAGCGAAGAAAGGCAAGGGTTTTTATCGAGTTTAAACACGGGTTTAAGGCGGAAGAGTTCAAGAACCTGAGTGTAGACGAAATATACGGAAAAATAACGAAACTCCTGGAATACGATGAGTACGATTTTTTACGTACATCAAACCTGGTGGTCAGGAGTAAAAGAAGAGCGGAAAATCTCGAACTGGCCCTTTTTATCTGCCCTGAATGTAAAAGTATTGCAAAAATGAAATCTCATTTCAGCATGTTCTCTTGCACCGAGTGTGGATATGCTGTTCATTTTAACCAATACGGTTTTCTGGAGAAACGCTCGGACAAGTTTTATTTTGATACAATCAGGGACTGGAATGTATGGCAGCTGTCTTATTTGAAAGAATTGCTGGAAAGGAACTCCGCCGAAGGGGACGTGACCCCGGTATTCCAGGACGGTCCCGTCTGGATGCTGGAGGGAAAGCGAAATAAACCCTTAAAAAAAATGCACATCGGCACGGTGTCGATGTTCGGCGACCGGATTTCCTTCCTGACGGGCAGCGGAGATGTGATGGCCTTTCATATACCGGACATAGAAAGTATCAACGTACAGTCCGGGGAACGGCTCGAGTTCTTCTATGGGGGAAAACTCCTGCGGTTCAGGTTTCTCAGTAAACTCGTATCGGCGTATAAATGGCTCGCGGCGGTGCTGCTCCTACAGGGCAAATTCACCGTGGAACCGGGAGCGAAAGCGGCCGGCACATGAAAAAAGCGGCGAGTCCCGGAGGACGCCGGATCCTCAAGATAAAGAAGGAGATACCATGAAACACGACCCCAAACCCTGGCTGTTCCTGGAAGATTATCGCGGAGATGTATTCAAGGGAGAATGGCCGACAATACCCGAGCTCTTTACTATTACTGCCCGGAGACATCCGGACCGGGCATGTTTTACCTGTTACGACCCGGAACCCTTCAGCCTGACCTATGCTGAAGCCCTTGTAAAGATCCATTCAGCCGCGGCCTACCTTCTGAAAGAAGGCCTTAAGAAGGGTGACTGTGTAGCCCTTACCGGAAAGAATTCTCCCGAGTGGGCTGTAGCCTATCTTGCCATACTTTTTGCAGGCGGTGTGGTCGTACCCATCGATTATCAGCTCAAGAACGAGGAAGTGGTCTACCTCCTAGGCAGGTCCAGGGCCCGTTATCTCTTTGTGGATGAAGAAAAATACGATGCCCTGGATAGGAAAAAACTCAAGTTGTCGGAGAAGATTTCCCTCTCCCCTGCCAAAGAAAACTATATATTTGATGTTGAGACCTCGGAGTTGCCCGACCATCCCATGCCCGCTTGCGAAGAAATGGCGGCTATTCTTTTTACCTCGGGTACAACGGGTACCTCCAAGGGAGTCATGCTCAGCCATAAGAACTTTGTATCCGACTGTTTCTATGCCCAGGGGAATATGAATATCTATTCAACCGATGTATTCTACGCCATGGTGGGTCTTCATCATTCTTACCCCATGCTCGCCGTTTTTATCGAAGCAATCTCGGTGGGTGCCGAACTGGTCTTTGCCAAGAGAATTGCCATACAGCAGATCCTCAAGGATATGAAACAGGGCAAAATAACCATGTTTCTTTCAGTTCCGCTGCTTTTCAATAAAATCATCAAGGCGCTCATGAAGGGTATCCGCGAAAAGGGCATCGTGGTATATGGTATCATTCGGTTCCTCATGGCCTTCAGCGGTTTTGTCAAGAAACTCACCGGGTTGAACCTAGGGAAATCGCTGTTCCGAGGGATCCTGGCCAAGGTATCCCTGGAATACAACAGGATATGCATCTCCGGCGGGGGGCCCTTGCCGGCATCTACCTTCAGGCGTTTCAATCAGATGGGGATAGATTTTGTCCAGGGATACGGGCTCACCGAGACATCACCCATCGTAGCCCTGAATCCTGTTTTTCATTACAAGGAGTCTTCGGTAGGTAAGCTGATCCCCGGAGTTGCGGTGAAAATTCTCGATCCGGACGAGGAAGGAAGGGGTGAAATCGCCGTCAAGGGTCCGAACGTCATGTTGGGATACTTCGAAGACGAAGAGGCAACGGCGGAGATCATGATGGAAGACGGCTACCTGAAAACCGGTGACGTGGGTTACCTGGACCATGAAAACTACCTGTATCTCACCGGGAGAAAAAAGTCGCTTATCGTAACGGAGGGCGGAAAGAATGTATATCCCGAGGAAATAGAGGATAAATTCCAGTTATACGATGAGATCGAACAGATTCTGGTCAAGGGGTTCGATATCGATCGGGCTATGAAAACCGAGGGTATAGAGGCTTACATCTATCCCGCGGAGGAATACGCAAAGGACAAGGATCCGGCCGAGATCGAAAAGAGACTGCAGGAGATTATCAACGAGGTGAACCATACCATGCTTCCCTATCAGCGCATTGCCAGGCTGAAAGTCCTGGATGAACCCCTGGAGATGACCACTTCGAGAAAGATCAAGCGTTTCAAGGTCGATTAAGATGTTTAAAGAGGTTCGGCGGGTCGGACGATGCATAGTTCTTTTACTCCTTTGCCTTATACCATGGTCCGCCGCCGGTGAAGCCTTTGTCGTCGACCCGTACGGGTACACCCTTGACCTCCCCATCGGATGGCAGCTTCTGGAAACAGACGCTGATAAAGCAACCTTTTCCGGTCCGGAAGAGTGCGCCTATCTGCAGGTCAAGGTTTTTCCCGGCTCTCAGTTTTCAGAGGCATCCGAAATTTCCGCCTGGGCGGCCGAAAAGCTCGGTTCTTCGGGGGATGAGCTCGGTTTTGAATACTCCGGGCATGACGCGGTTTTCAGGACCCTCGTATTTACCACCGGAGAGTATGCCTTCCAGGGCTACGCGGTGTGTATCGACGGTGAAGAACAGGATTATTTTATCTCGTCCTTCACCGACCGGGAACGGTCCGAACGGTTCAATGACTTTCTCATATCGTCCCTGGATTCCTTTGCCCTCGACCCGGAAGACCGGGATAATCCCGGTCCGGTGTCCCAGTTCTATGCCGGGAGTTACGGCGTGGCGAGCCGCGAGTCGGGATACGTTGATTTTGCCGGGCGAATAGAACCCTTTGCCTATGACGAGTACGCCCTGGAAGCCTCCAGAGTGGTTATTGAACGGGAAGCCCGTATTCTCAGTGCCTATACCCGCACCGGCGGTGTCGAAGCCTGGAAGAGGTATTACAGAATGCTGTACCGGGACAACTATAAACGCCTGGAGGTGGTGTGGGAGGCCTTCTCCCGGACCCTCGGGGAGGCTCCGGGAAGACGGGAAACCGCCGAAGCCCTCCTGGCATGGATCCAGTCCTTTGAATACTTTCGGCCCGGTGAGGTCCCGGACATTCTTTCGCCCATGGAAGCCGCGGCTTCCCGGGCCGGGGATTGTGATTCCAGGGGGCTTCTGTATACTATTCTCCTGGAATACGGAGGAATAGACGCTATATTGATGGTATCGACCCGCTACGCCCATTCCATAGTAGGGGTGGATATCGAAGGAAAGGGGGCACGGTTTCCCTCCGGCGGCAAGAATTACCTGGTCGCCGAAACTTCCGATACGGTAGAACTCGGACTTATTGCGGCCGATATGGCGGACCCGGCAGGCTGGATCGGTATAGATCTCGGATCGAATGAATTCTTATACAATTAAGGGAGGAAAGGATGGACCTGACGGGCAAACAACGCAAAGAACTTACAAAAATCGGACACGATCTTTCTCCCGTTGTCTATATTGGTAAAAACGGCCTTACCGATGAAACCGCCGGGGCGGGGTATGTTGGTTTTACTGGTTATCGTACTTCAGTACCTCGTCGTGGACATATTCCAGTGTTATCCCGGCCTGTGAGAACAGGTCCTCCGATTCACCGGCGGAGTGGTACCTGTGTTCGCAGACTACCCGGCGGATACCGCAATTGATAATAAGCATGGCACAGGTGCGGCACGGGGTCATGCGGCAGTACAATGTGGCACCGTCGATGGCTATTCCCCGTTTGGCGGCCTGGCAAATCGCGTTTTGTTCGGCGTGGACGGTACGTACGCAGTGCTGGGTTACGGTTCCGTCTTCGTGGACGATCTTCTTGAGCTGATGACCCACGTCGTCGCAATGGGGGAGGCCCTGGGGAGAACCGACATATCCTGTAACGAGGATATTCCTGTCCTTGGCAATGACACAGCCGCTCCGTCCCCTGTCGCAGGTTGCCCGCTTTGAAATAGCGTCGGCAACTTCCATGAAATATTCATCCCAGCTGGGCCTGACATATTTCCCCGCACTCATGTTTGTTGTCTCCGCTCTGAATACTCCAGGGTGATTGTTTCCGTTGGCGGGTCGCATACTTCCGAGGGTCCGAAGTACTGTATGGCCCCGGGAAAGAGGTACGACGTAGTCACGGCCCATTCATCCCTTTGGCGGGCGAATACCTTGAAGGGCTTCTTGTCGAGTTCCACCATGGCCTTGCGAATAACCGGTTTTACCTTTCCCTTGCGTTTCTCGAGGCACATCATCGAAATAATAGGCACTCCACCCGGGACCCATTTATCTCTGGAATCGGCGAGGTTACGTATCATGCAAGTATAACCGTTGAACCTCCCCGCGGCGAGAAGATACGCGGTGCAGCCGAGTCCGTAACCGTAATCCGCGTCGAAATTGGACGGAAAGGCACTGCGCCCCTCGTAACCCAGAAAGTGATGTTGGGTCGAGAATTTGCCGGTAAACTTTCCCTCGGCGGACATTTCACTTATCCTGGAAGTAACCATATCGATGAGGAGATTCTCGGTTTCGATGCGGGAGACCTGGACATTCCCGTGGGGATCCCGGTCCATGAGCAACTGCCGTTGGATGTCGTTCGGCAGACTGCTGAAGGTATACGATGAGTCCCGGGAAAGATTCTTGTTGACCCACTCCGCCTGGTCTTCGAAGGACCGAAGGGTGTTGAAGTAGGCACCGTGTTCCGCCAGTAGGCTGTTGAGTTCGGCGATGAGAGTTTTCATTTCGGGAATGTATTCAATGAGCCCTTCCGGTACCAGGACAATACCGAAATCCTCCCCGTTGTCCGAACGCCGGACAATGGTATCAACGATATTCCGGACGATGTCGTTCAGGGTAATGCCTTCGGCTTCCACTTCTTCCGAAATAATAGCGATATTCGGCCGGGTACGAAGGGCGCATTCAAGGCAGATGTGGCTTGCCGAACGACCCATGAGCTTGATAAAGTGCCAGTATTTTCTCGCCGAAGCGGCATCCCGGCCGATATTACCGATTAATTCGGAGTAGGTTTTGGTAGCGGTGTCGAAACCGAAGGACATCTCGATGTCGCCGTTTCTCATATCGCCGTCTATGGTCTTCGGAACACCCAGGACGGTGATATCGGAATTGTTCTCCTCGAGATATTCCGCCAGCATTGCGGCGTTGGTATTGGAATCGTCTCCGCCTATGATAACCAGAGATGCTATACCCAGTTCTTCCAGGACCTCACGGCACCGTTTGAACTGCTCTTCTGATTCGATTTTCGTCCGCCCGGAGCCGATTATGTCAAACCCGCCGGTGTTCCGGTACCGGTCTACGTACTTTCCCGTTATTTCTATATACTTCTCATCGAGAATACCCGCCGGTCCGCCTATAAAACCGTAAAGCCTGGATGCGTCGTTACCCCGTTTCATGGCATCATAGATACCTGAGATAACATTGTGTCCCCCGGGCGCCTGGCCTCCTGAAAGGACGACGGCGAGATTCAGCGGTTCTTTACCCATGTCGGAGGAGCCTTCCTCAAATGTTACAATCGGCCTGCCGTAGGTTTTTACGAATTGTTGTTTGATAACCGTTCTATTAGACCATGCTTCTGTTTCTTCACCCAGAACGGCTTGTATCGATGAAGGATGTTGTTCGAGAAGTTTCGGTATCTTAGGTTTATATTCATACCTGAGTTTCTGTAAAACTGAAATGTCCATAGGAAGCCCCCTTACCTGCCATAAAAGCCTGTTCAGTTTCCAGGTTATAGGGTATACTCTAACGGCAATTCTAGTAAAGAGGCGATGATAACATATGGCCGATAAACCTACAGAGTCAGTCGAATATTCGAAGAACGAACTGGAAGCACAGTGCAGTTCTCTCGCTGAGAAACTGGAAGAGAGCAACGGTATCATAGAAAAACTCTGTGAGCGTGATCTCCTGTTCAATACATTCCCCTATGCAATTTCGGCCTTCCTCCAGGGTGAAAGCCTGGATGAGGGTCTTGTTAATATCATGAATCGTATAGAACGGGCTTATGCCGTATCAGGGGTTATTCTTTTTTCCATTGACAGGGAAGCGAAAACCGGTATTCCCCTGGCCGTTTCCTCCGGTTGTTCCGGGATGTCCCTGCAAAACGAGGTACCGCTGGCCGATTCCTTTCCTCCGGATACACTTCAGAAGGGTTTTATCAGCCCGTATCTTCCTCCTCATAAAGTTTTTACCCTGAAAGAGGGTGATTTGAATACCGGCGGCATACTCTGCGTCCCCGTGCAGGGCAAGAGATCGTTTTTCGGATGCATGTGCATAGTAAACGAGGGAAAACCCAGGGACTGGGACGAGGTAGAGTCGGACACCCTGTTGGGGATAGCCACACTGGTCGGTCACATAATCGAGTTCGACAAACTAAAACGACGTATAGAAGAAGATAGGAATAACCTCGAAAGCATCGTGGAAGAAAGGACGGCGGAGCTCAAGAGCATGAATACCGCCCTTCGATCAGAGGCGAATCGAAGGAAAAAGGCCCAGTACGCCCTGAGAAACAGACATAAAATCCTGCGGGAGATGTACAATCGTGTACCCGTGGGGGCGGTAATCATCAGGAAGGACGGTTCATTCGACTTTTCGAATCATTATTTCCGGTTTATGACCGGATATGCTAAGAAAGAATTAAACGAACTCCATATCAACGATATACTGGGGTCCACCAGGAGCAACTGTTTCAACGAAGAGAACCAGTTCAGAACGGATATAAAGGATATCGGCGCCACTATTCTCAAGCAGAACGGGAAGGAAGTGGATGTTCGTATAAGCACGTTCCCTCTCCAGAACGACTCGGATAAAACCGGCGGAACCGTCTGCCTTTTCACCGATCTGAGCAAACAACAGGAACAGGAGCACAGGGAACGGTTAATGAAGATACAGCTGACCAAGCTGACCCTGGAACTCGAAAAACTCAAGGCCGTCATTACCGGTAACCATGACAAGCCGAAGAACATGGATATAGACACCTTCGGACTTACCAAGAGGGAGAAGGAAACTCTCCTGTTCGCGCTGCAGGGATACAGGACAAAGGAAATTTCCCGGAGGATGGGGGTTGTTGAAGTGACGATCCGTAAAAACCTGACGTCCATCTTTAGAAAACTCGAAGTCCGGGACAGATATGAGTTAATCGAAAAGTACAGGGATCTGGTTTTCAACGCCGACTAGAATAACCGCGGGTTTGACATCGCCCTTGTCAGTATATATGCTATAAACAGGATGATGAAAACGGTACTACCCCTGAAAAACCAGGTTCAACATTATCCCTGGGGTTCCAAGCAGGCTATTCCCGATTTACTGGGGGAGGAAAATCCTGAGGATCTACCCTGGGCGGAGCTCTGGATGGGAGCCCACCCAAAGGCCCCGAGCACGGCAATATCCGATGAAGGTGAAATACCCCTCAATGTTCTCGTTGCCGGGGATCCGGATTTCTTCCTGGGGCCGGAGGTCGGACATACCTTCGGTGCGCGTTTACCCTTTCTGTTCAAAGTACTGGCGGCCGAAGAACCCCTGTCCATTCAGGCCCATCCCGATCTGGAACAGGCCCGCCGGGGGTTCGCGGATGAGGAAAAACGCGGGATTCCGGTCAATGCCCCGGAACGGAACTATCGGGATGAGAATCACAAGCCGGAGCTTATCTGTGCCCTGACACCTTTCACGGCCATGTGCGGATTCAGACGCCCCGGGGAAATTGCCGCGTATCTGGAGCCGGTAAAGGCGGCTGCTCCTCTTACGGCGGGCGGCGCGGACTGCCGAACAATATTCAAAAGAATGATGTTTTTAACCGGCCGGCAGAAGAAGCGAATCATCGATGAAGTACTGTTCCACGCCTGCTCCCGGAAAGACGCGGCCGCCCGCTGGGTTGTTCGACTGTCCGAATTCTACCCGGACGATATATGGGTTATCGCACCCTATATCCTCAATCTTATCGAACTTGCACCGGGAGATGCCCTGGCTCTCAGGGCCGGGCTACTTCATTCCTACCTCCGCGGCACGGGTATCGAGCTCATGGCCAACTCCGATAATGTTCTCCGCGGTGGGCTGACCGGAAAACATGTGGACAGGGACGAGCTCATGAACATCCTGGATTTTTCACCGACCGATCCCCCGCTTATCCATGCCGGCGAAGGCCCGGTCAGCCGATATTCCGCCGGAGTAGCTGAATTTGCCCTGTCGCACTATCACGCGGATACGCGACAACTGTTTCACGTACCTAAAACCGGTGGGCCGGAGATCCTTCTGTGTACGGAAGGAGCCTGGGAAATCCGTGCCGGGGATGAATTCATCGGGGTGCCCAGGGGTGGTTCCGTATTCCTGGCCGCTGCAGCCGGGGCCTATACTCTCCAGGGAGCCGGAAGCCTTTTCAGAGCCTTTGTTCCGTTATCCGGCTGATTATGAAAATACACCCCGGAATCCGGATAGACGCGGATTCATGCCCCCGAAAAGTGAGGGACATCATAGCCCGGGCATCCGAACGCACCGGTATTCCCGCCCTCTTCATCGCAAATAGGCATCTCCCCGTCTTGACCTCACCCCTTGTTGAGCTGAGGATTATCGAAGACCGGAGCGTCACAGTAGACGACGTCATCCTCGAAGAAAGCCGCCCGGATGATATCGTAATAACCCGGGACATACCCCTGGCCTCTCGACTTCTTGAAAAAGGCTGCCGGGTCCTTAACGACCGCGGAGACCGATTCAGCGGGGACACGATCCGGGAACGCCTTTCGCTTCGTGACCTGATGAAGGAAGCCCGGGAAAGGGGACTGGCCGGTGACGGTAAAAGAACCTTCGGGAGACGTGAGGTCCATGCATTTGCAGCCGCCCTGGATCGTGAACTTGCTCTGCTGCAGAACCGGGAATATGGAGAAGACACATGAATATTATTGTCGGCCGTTCGAATATGGACCTGGATTGTTTCGGATCGATTGTGCCGGCAAAATACCTCTGTCATACATGAGAAAGAAACTCATAACCGGGGAGGTTTTAGAATTCCGCAGTATTGACGGCCCGGGGAAAGGGGATGACGTCCCTGATATTCTGCATGCCGGTAACATACTGGATAAGCCGTTCGAACCCAAGGCCGAAACCGGAGTGGGGAACGCTGCCGAATTTTCGTAATTCGAGATACCACCAGTAGTCCTTCTCATCCAGTCCCATCTCAGTAATTCTGTTCTTCAAGGTCTCTAGGTCCGATTCTCTTTCACTGCCGCCTATTATCTCCCCCAGACGGGGTACCAGGACATCCATGGCGCGAACCGTTTTACCGTCCTGGTTGAGCTTCATATAAAACGCCTTTATCTCCTTCGGATAATCCGTAACGATTACCGGTCCACCGTATACCGTTTCTGTGAGGTACTTCTCGTGTTCAGACTGCAAATCACAGCCCCAGTACACGGGGTATTCGAAAGACACACCCGAAGCGGATAGTCTTTCCAGGGCCTCCGAGTAGGAAATACGGTAAAAATCGGACTCGATAACTGCCTGTAGATTATCGATGATACCCGGTTTGATCCATCTGTTGAAGAACTGCATATCCTCTTCACAGTGTTCGAGGACGTAGGCGAAGATATATGTAAGGAATTTTTCCGCCACGTCCATATTACAGTCGATGTCACAGAAGGCCATCTCGGGTTCGATCATCCAGAACTCGGCCAGGTGCCTGCTTGTATTGGAATTTTCAGCCCGGAAGGTCGGACCGAAGGTATAGACGTTTCCCAGGGCCAGGGCATAGATTTCCGCTTCGAGCTGACCGCTTACGGTGAGAAAGGCCTTTTTCCCGAAGAAATCTTTCTCATAATCAACCACACCGTCTTTACGGGGAAGGTTCTCCAACGGGAGGGTGGTAACTTGAAACATCTGTCCCGCGCCTTCCGCGTCACTGGTACTGATAATGGGTGTATGAACATAGACAAAACCGTTTTCCTGAAAAAAACGGTGGATAGCGAAGCTCATGGCGTTTCTGACCCTGGCCACCGCTCCGAAGGTATTGGTCCTGGGTCTCAGATGGGCTATTTCCCTCAGGAACTCGAAGGAGTGCCGTTTTTTCTGCAGGGGGTAGGAATCCGGAGGAGAGGGTCCAATCATCTCAATAGCGGTAGCCCGCAGTTCCCGCGACTGGTTTTTTCCCGGAGAAGGGGCAAGACGGCCGGTGACACGGACCGAAGCACCGGTGCCCAAAGGATTGACGACATCTTTCATGGCTCCTGAGGCTGTATCAGCCACCACCTGCAAGTTGGCCAGGGAGGATCCGTCGGATATCTCCATAAAGCATACATTCTTGGATTCTCTCTTTGTCCTGACCCATCCGCATACCGTTATCTCCCGCATGTCCGGCTCGAGAGCAAGTACTTCCTTAATGCGTCGTCTCATGGTTACCTCCTCCAAGTGCTATTCGTATACCATGAATCTTAGGGCTGAGTCAAATGCCGGGGCATATGAAAGCGGGACCTTGTATTCTCCCCGGCTACGACGCCGCGGTGTTGGAAGAATGTATGGTTGACGCCGGGGCGTAGGGAAACCGTATATACCCGTCGATGCCCCCGGTTGAACAGCCTCGTTCTTGCATAGTAATTTTGAATGGTGTACTATACCCGGTACATACTGTTCTCGAGCGTGGACCTGAAGGGTTTGTAATTCTTTATATCGAAAGGGTATGAAGAAGAAGGACATTACATAGAAAGGTGAAACGTGTAATTGTATTGTTGAAAATGCTTAACGGATATGCCGGGTCCACGGTCGGGGAAACTAAAAAGCGGATGAATCATGCATAATACAAATAACCTGCGGATAACCGGGATCGAACCTCTCATTCCTCCGTCGGAGCTGATGAACGAGATCCCCATCACCGAAAAGGGGAGCGACACCGTTTATGAAAGCCGAGGCATTATTGAAGCGATCATCAAGGGGGAAGACCCGCGACTCCTGGCTATCGTCGGACCCTGTTCGATACACGATGTAAGGGCCGCAAAGGAATACATGGCGAGGCTCGGGGAGCTGAGGGAGAGAGTAATCGATCGTGTCTATGTTGTAATGCGGGTATATTTCGAAAAACCCCGGACCACCCTGGGCTGGAGAGGACTCATCATCGATCCCTTTATGAACGGATCGTACCGGATAGAGGAGGGCTTGAGGATTGCCCGAAATCTTCTACGGGATATTATCGATACGGGAATGCCCGTGGGCTCCGAAATGCTCGATCCTATTGTGCCCCAGTATGTATCCGATATGATCTCCTGGGCCGCCATCGGCGCTCGGACCACGGAAAGTCAGACCCACCGGAATCTGGCCAGCGGACTCTCGATGCCCGTTGGTTTTAAAAATTCTACGGACGGCAGTCTCTTTTCCGCGGTTAATGCCCTGGAATCGGCCCGGGCCGGGCATAATTTTATCGGTATCAACCCGGAAGGACAGACATGCGTCCTTTCGACCTCCGGTAATACCGCTTCGCACATTATTCTCCGGGGCGGAAGGCACGGCCCGAATTACTACGAAGAATCCGTGGAAGAGGCGGAGGGGATGATTCGGGAACTGGGTATTAAACCGGCTATTATGATCGACTGCAGCCATATGAATTCCGGGAAAAGGCATGTACGGCAGGAGAGGGTCCTCAGGGCTCTGCTCGATCAGAGGAAACGAAAAAGGACATCGATTATCGGTTTTATGCTGGAGAGTAACCTTAAGCCGGGAAATCAGGTTATACCGGAGGATCTTTCGCTGCTGAAATACGGCGTGTCCGTTACCGACGAATGTATAGGCTGGGATGAAACCGAACGCCTGCTCATGGAGTCTTACGAAGCCATGGGCTGATATACGAGGAGGATATTCCCATGAAGAAAGTAGCAATTCTACTTGCCGACGGGTTCGAGGAAGTCGAAGCCGTTACACCGGTTGATTTTTTACGCAGAGCAAACATCCACGTGCTTGTGGCAGGAATTGGCGGCAAGGTTATCAAGGGAACCCACGGTCTACCTGTCATTACCGATATGGAAATCCAGGCATTGCCGGACGCCCTGGACGGGGTCATTATTCCGGGGGGGCTTCCGGGGGCCGCGAACGTCGCCTCTTCAAAGGATGCGGAAATCTTGATAAACACCCTTTTCGGCCGGGGAGCCCTTGTGGCCGCTATTTGCGCCGCTCCGGCGAAGGTCCTTGCCCCGCTGGGGATACTGGAAGGAAAAGAGGCCACTTGTTATCCCGGGTTTGAAGATGAGCTCTCCGGAGCGGTGTTTACCGATGAACGAGTCGTCCGCCGAGATAACATCATTACCAGCCGCGGACCCGGTACGGCGGCCGAATTTGCACTGGAAATAATACGGTACCTGGAAGGGGAAAAAACTGCCGCGGAGATCTCCAGGCAAACACTTCAGGTACGGTTTTGATACTATCCCCTGGAGATTTTTTCTTTCCTAATACAAAAATAGCCGTACCGGGCTGTTTTCATCGTTTCGGTTGCCGTGCGGCGGCATGAGCAACTAATACGAAAATGGCGGTATCCGCCTATTTCCATCGCTTCGGTTGCCGCGCGGCGGCATGGGAAACTATTACGAAAATAGCGGTATCCGCCTATTTCCATCGTTTCGGTTGCCGCGCGGCGGCAGGAGCAACTGTTTCAAAAAAAGCTGCCACCTTTGAAGTAGACCGGGCAGTTCCATCTCGAGGAGGTAAGAAATGCTTGATCTGAGAGGAAAGACGGCGGTGGTAACCGGGGGCTTCGGTGTGTTACGCGCCCCCCTGTGTAAAGACCTGGCCGTCTGTAGGGGGCGGGTCGCCGTTCCGGGCCGGAGATAGGAGAAGGCCGAGCAAACGGCACAGCGGATACACGATAAGGGAGGAACGGCCATCGGTCTGGTCGTCGACGTGCTTCGAACAGATGTGCCGGTGAAAGCCCGGGAACGTATTATTGGTGTTTGAGAACGAATTTTCAAGGGGAGGTCTTATGGCGAAGTACAGGGTAATCGTTACCGATAACAGACACGGTGATTACACAATAGAATCGGAGGTTCTGGCGGAATGCGATGCCGAAGTGATTGTAGAGGATTGCACGTCCGAAGACGAGTTGATTCGGCTCTGCAGCAAAGCCGACGGCCTGATGCTTGATCAGGCTCCCATGACGGCGAGGGTTATAAAGGCTTTGCAAAAGGTCAGGGTTATATCCCGATACGGCGTCGGGTACGACAACCTGGATCTCCGGGCATGTACTGAGAAGGGGATATATGCGGCGAACGTTCCGGACTACTGCGAAGAGGATGTTTCCGATATGGCAATTGCCCACATTTTCTGCTCCCTCAGACAACTCAACCTCCGGGACAAGCGGGTACGCCGGGGAGAATGGAATCTGGGTCGGGAAAATATCTACCGGTTAAAGGGAAAGGTGTTGTCCATTATCGGTTACGGAAGAAGCGGGTCGCACCTGCACGCCAAGATGTCGGCCATGGGTCTGGGCCGGGTACTGGTGTATGATCCCTATGTGGATAGGGGTATTATTGAAGCAGCGGGCGGCCGGCCGGTTTCTTTCGAGGAGGCTGTTCGTGAGGCGGATATCCTTTCGCTGCACGTCCCGTTAACAGAAGAAACCTCGAACATGATAGACGGCAGAGTCTTCGCTCGCATGAAGAAGACCGCCATACTCATAAACACTTCCAGGGGCGGAATTGTTCATCACGGGGCACTGGTTGCCGCATTACAAGAGAAAAGAATAGCCTTTGCAGGACTCGATACCCACCATATCGAGCCTCTTCCGGCGGACGATCCACTGCTCGAGATAGAAAACTGCGTTTTATCCGACCATGCGGGATTCAACACCCAGGAGGCTGTGGCGGAATTGAAAACAAAGGTTTCACAGAATGTCAAGGACGTACTGACGGGCGGGGTTCCCCGCTACTGGTTAAACAAGTTCTAGGGAGAAAAAATGGATACTCTGGAAAAAATCGGTCGCCTAGGACTCGTTCCTGTGGTTGTTGTCGAGAATGCCGGGGATGCGGTAAAAACCGCCGACGCCCTGCTGACCGGGGGCGTTGAATCTATGGAGATAACCATGCGAACGGATGCAGGGATAGAAGCAATCCGGGCGGTCAAACAGGCCTATCCCCATATGCTCATCGGTGCAGGCACTGTACTGACGGTTGAAAAGGCGGTGGAATCGGTGGAGGCGGGTGCTGAGTTCATCGTTATGCCCGGCCTCAATGAGGATATCGTAACCTGGTGTCTTGAAAGGAAGATCACCGTTATTCCCGGATGCGTCACCCCCACGGAAATAGACAGGGCACTCAAGTACAATCTAAACGTGTTGAAGTTTTTTCCCGCCGGCGAATACGGCGGTGTCCGGACCATGAAGGCCCTCCACGGTCCGTACCGGTCGGTTACCTTTATCCCTACCGGTGGCGTGAACCTCGATAATGTGGCCGAGTATGCGTCGAAGGATTTTATACATGCCCTGGGCGGAAGCTGGTTGTGCAGCCCGGAGGACATCAGCAGGGGCAACTATGAAAGGATATCCCGAGTAGCCGGTTCTTCCATCGATGCGCTTCTCGGATTCGCGCCGGCCCATATCGGTATAAACGCAGGGTCCGAAAAAAAAGCTTCGGATATTGCGCGAAGTTTCTCTTCGGCCTTCGGATTCGAGATAAAAATCGGAGACGGTTCAGTCTTTGCCGGACCCGGGATCGAAGTGACGAAAAAACCGGGGGCGGGATCCATGGGCCATCTGGGTATTTTTACGAACAACATTAAGCGCGGTGTTTATTATCTTGAAAAGCGCGGATTTGGGGTGAAGAGGAATACGGAGGAATACAAAAACGGCAGGTGTATGTCCGTATTCCTCGAGAAGGAGATAGGAGGATTCGCGGTACATCTCATTCAGAAGTAAAAAGGATGGTATATACATGAAAAAGATTGTTACTTTCGGTGAAATAATGCTCAGGTTAAAATCTCCGGGGCATTATCGCCTCTTCCAGGTTCCATCCCTGGAAGCGACCTTCGGCGGCGGCGAGGCGAATGTAGCCGTTTCTCTTGCCAATTTCGGCCTCCCGGTATCCTTTGTCACGGTATTGCCGCAGAATCCTGTAGGTGACGCCTGCATGGGTGAATTAAGGCGGTACGGGGTGGATGTTTCTCGTATAAAACGCGGCGAAGGAAGAATGGGAATATATTTTCTCGAGACAGGGGCCAACCAGCGGGCTTCCAATGTGGTGTACGATCGTTCTTACTCCGCCCTGGCCCTGGCAAAACCCGGAGATCTGGACTGGAAGAGGATCTTCGAGGATGCCTGCTGGTTTCATATTACCGGTATAACCCCGGCGGTAAGCAAGAGTGTAAAGGAGCTTTCCATAGAAGCGGTAAAAACCGCGAAAGAAATGGGTCTGACCGTTTCCTGCGATCTGAACTACAGGAAAAAACTCTGGAATTACGGCGAAACAGCCCGGGACGTCATGCCGGAACTTCTTTCTTTCACCGATATAGGCATTGCCAACGAAGAGGATTGTCAGAAAGCCCTGGGAATAAAGGCGGATACGGACGTGGAGTCGGGAAAACTGGCCGTGGATGCCTACAGGGACCTCACCGAAAGAGTTCTCGATGCCTATCCGAATCTCAAAGCAATGGCCATAACCCTGCGGGAGAGTATCAGTGCCGATCACAACGATTGGTCCGCCTGCATGAACGACGGAACCGAGTTTATTCACAGTAAGAAATATTCCATCGGGGATATAGTCGACCGGGTCGGGGGCGGTGATTCATTTGCGGCCGGGCTTATCTACGGCTTCAACCTCCTGGAAACCGGCCGGGATATTCTCGAGTTCGCCGTTGCTGCGAGCTGCCTGAAACATTCCGTTCAGGGAGATTTCAATCTGGTGGACCCGGAAGAGGTGTTCAAACTGAAAGAGGGAGACGCGTCGGGAAGGGTGAGTCGATAAGATAACCTAGCGATAAGATGCCTTGAGGAGGCGGCGGAGTTTTGGAAAATATCCATGAGGTATCCACATTTGGAAAGACAATAGGCGATAATGAGATACGGGGAGCAATACTCAGGGTCCTTCAGTCCGCCGGGCATCTGCGGAAGGTCCTTATCATCCCTCCGGATATTACCCGGTACCACTCCTACGCGGGGCCGATAACCCGTATGATAACCGAAATACTCAAGGGGGTCCGCCTCGATATTATGCCCGCCCTGGGGACCCACACGCCCATGCCCCCGGAGGAAATTGCAGATATGTATGCGGGGGTCCCTGCCGGCCTGTTTCGTGTTCACTCGTGGCGGGAGGACGTGGTAAAGCTCGGCCGGGTGCCCGGGAATTTTGTTCGTGAAATCTCGGAAGGAAGCATCGATACTTCCATCGATGTGGAGATCAACCACCGGATTGTCGATTCAGACTATGATCTGATTGTTTCCGTCGGACAGATCGTCCCCCACGAGGTGGCCGGCATGTCCGGTTACACGAAAAACATCCTGGTGGGCTGCGGCGGACCGTCGATGATCAACATGAGCCATTACATGGGGGCTCTCTACGGAATCGAGAGAATTCTGGGCACGTCGAATAACCCGGTGCAAAGTCTCTTCGACTTTGCTGAAAAACACTACCTGGAAAACATTCCGCTGCTCCACGTCATGACCGTTATGAGCCGACATAGGGGCTCCGACAGGGTCGAGAGCCTGTCCCTGGGAAGGGGACGCGAACTGTATAGAAGGGCGTGCGAGGTTTCCCTGGAAAAGAATGTTACAACCCTGGCCCGGAAAAGACGGAAGATCGTTGTATACCTCGACCCAAGGGAATTCAAGTCCACCTGGCTGGGGAACAAGGCCGTGTACAGGACGAGAAAAGCCATTACCGACGGGGGAGACCTGCTGATTATTGCCCCGGGCGTGCGGACCTTCGGCGAAGACAGGATAAACGACAGGCTCATAAGATCATACGGATACCGACCGGCCGGGGATGTGGCGAATATTGTGCAATCCGATCGGCATATGGCGGCCAATCTTTCCGTGGCCGCCCATCTGATACACGGCAGCCCCGGGGGAAGGTTTTTCGTTACCTATGCGCCCGGCGGACTGGACCGTGAAGAGGTGGAAGGGGTCGGGTACCGGTATATGCCCCTGGAACAGGCCCTCCGGCGCTATAATCCTGAAGTGCTGCCGGAAGGCCCCTCCGTGGTGGAGGGTGAGGAGATATACTTTATTAAAAACCCGGCCCTGGGGCTCTGGACCGCCGGCGAGTAAGCCGAATAAGCCCTGCCGTTCGTTATTGCGGTTTCACCACGATTTTGTCGAGACCCGGCCATTTCTCGCAGTCCTGCGGAAAAAGTTCTTCCCGTTCATGGTTGCGATATGCCGGATCCTGGAAATGATACGTATAATTGGTATGAACGTCATAGGTACCGTTAATCAGAGCATAGGTGTCTTCGGTCATAACTAGTTCTTCGTTGGTGGGGATAACGAGAATTTTAACCGGGGAATCATCGGTGGAGATGCAGGTTTCCGCGTTCCTGGTCATTGAAGCCGTATTCTTATCCGGATCGATCTTGATTCCCAGATCCTCCAGCCCGGAACAGGCAAGCAGACGTGTAACCGGCCCCCGTTCTCCCACACCCGCAGTAAAGACAACGGCGTCGATACCGCCCACCGCGGCAGTATACGCTCCAATGTACTTCTTGACCCGGTATGCCTCTATCTTCTGGGCGAGTTTTGCCCGCTCGTTGCCTTTTTTGGCGGCCACTTCGATATCACGCCTATCGACCCATTTTTCCGTGATGCCCAGAACCCCGCTTTCCTTATTGAGAATATTTTCTATTTCTTCCGGGCTCTTACCTGTCTGCCGCATCATGTGAAAGGCGATGGCCGGATCGTGGTCCCCGGCCCGTGTTCCCATTACCAGGCCTTCCAGCGGGGTAAGGCCCATGGAGGTATCCACGGATATACCGTCTTTTACTGCGTTGATGCTCGAACCGTTGCCGATATGTGCAATTACGAGGTTTGTCTCGAAGGGGCCCTTACCCAGGAGAACGGCCGCTCTCTTGGCGGTATACAGAAAGGAAGTGCCGTGGAAGCCGTATCTCCGGACGCCGTAATCGGTGTACCAGGAATAGGGGAGGGCGTAGAGGTAAGCCTCCGGAGGCATGGTCTGGTGCCAGGCGGTATCCATAATAGCGCAGTGGGGTACGTCCGGCAGTTCCTCCTGGGCCGATTCGATGCCGATGATGTTGGCCGGAATGTGCAAAGGAGCCAGGTCGGCAAGACTTTTAAAAGTTTCCAGTGCCTCATCGGTAATTATGACTGATTTGGCAAACTTTTCGGCACCATGGACCACCCGGTGGCCGACGGCTTTTATTTCGGCGATACTCGATACGGCGCCGTATTCTTTGTCCGTAAGTGTGTTAAGGAGGAGTTCCATTGCTTCGTGATGCGTCGGACAAGGATGATCTTTCTTTATCTCATCCTTTCCCTTTGCCTTATGCTTTATAAAGGACCCCTCCTGGGTTACCCTTTCGACTATACCGGAGGCCAGGACATCCGACGTGTCCCAGTTATAGAGCTGGTATTTAACCGAAGAACTTCCACAATTAAGTGTTAAAATAATCATATAAAACTCCTCATGAAAAAATGAATCTTATAGAAAGGTGTACCATGGAAAGATAATTGTTTTCAAGGCTGAAGCAATGCAGTAAAAACGGGCGTCTCTTTCTTATGGTATGTGGAAAACAAGGTGTGTTCTCCTTTCTCTGCTGTTTCTTTTCCCCCCGGGCGCAGAGGGGCTTCCGGCGGTACATTTTTCCGGCAGGTATACACCCGCGGGGACTGCCGTTCATAAGCTCGTCCTCCGGTCCTCCTTCATGGAGCTGTTCATGATGAACCGGGTGGCCGCCGGTATTCCGGATTACGCCGGGTGTTTTGTTTCGTTACCCCCCTTCGCGGCGGGGGTTCTGTCCCCCCTGGGGCTGGTACGGGAAATGTCCAATCCCGCGGGGTACTCACCCGCCGGCGGGGTGTACAGCCGGTTCCCCGGTTATGGACGTGACGGCTCCTTTGCCGGGAGCAGCCCCATCGGCTCGATCCTTACACTTTCAGGGGATCGGTGGAGGTTTCAGGTGCCTTTCCTTATTTCTCCATATACCGGGACAGGTGTGACCGGTGTGTTCTCGCTGCCCGCCGGCGTCAGCTTTTCCGGCGCCGCGCTCCGTGTACGGACTCCCGAGGAAGAGGTCGATACCTCCTGGTTTTCCGAAACCCTGCCTGTTGCGGCCCAGGATGTACTCTTCTCCGGCCTGTCGATATATCTTCCCTTTACTTCCGGCTCCGTTTCCCTGGCAGGCGGCATGTCCCTGCCGGAGTATCTGCCTTCCGGAGGGTTTGCCCGCGGGCTCCTGCATTGGAATACCGATCTCTGCAGTCTTTCCGCCCTGTTATCCTGCTGTTCCCCCCGGTACCTCGGCTTGAAGGGCACCTATCCGAAAGACCTTGTTACATATGCCCTTTCCTTATCGCTCTTGCCGAACAGCCCGGTGTGGTTTGATATAGATCTGCAGCGTACTATAAAACGTCCGCCCCTTATGCCGGAGATTCTTCGAGAAACCCTGGAGATCCAGGGCGGCGGAATAGGGATGTCCCTCGGGGAGGCGGTCTGTACGGCTCGCCTGGCACGGAAGGTCTCGTGGAACGACGACGGCTCGGGCCATGTAATCCGCACTCTCTACCTGGATACGGAATACGATACCGCGGCATATCATGGGTCCTGCGAGCTCCGGTTCAGAAAATATGATCTCATGGATAACGAGATCCGGGGGAGGGTTGAAGTGGAAATGGAATTCGGGGTGTTCAAGGGTGGCCTCGTGCTTTCTCATGTTATCGGAAGCGGATTGGACGGAAAGCTGTACTGTTCCCTGAACCTGCCGCTCCTGCGGATGGAGGTGTCGGCGGAACCGGACGGAACGTTGCAGTGCGGACTAGGGGTATACCAACGATGAAAACCCGGGAGATACGCCTGTGTTATGCTGTGTTCAGAGATCGAGAAAGACCCTGGCTATCTCGAAGTAGATGGTCAGGCCGCATACATCGATCAGAGTGGCCATGAGGGGCGCGGACATGACCGTGGGGTCGAAGCCCAGGCGCCGGATAAGGAGAGGGGCTATAGCGCCCACAAGGGTGGAGAAAAGGACGACAAACACCAGTGCGCTTCCGATGGTAACGGCCTGATAGATCGAGACACCCGGCGGGAGGAAATAACTCCGGGCTATGATAACACATCCGGTTATAATTCCCATGATAAGACCGACGGCCATTTCCTTGAGAAAGATTTTCCAGAAATCATGGGTGTGAATTTCTTCTGTTGCCAGCCCCCGGATCATGAGGGTGGAAGATTGTCCTCCGGAATTACCCCCGGTCTGGATTATCACCGGCATAAACATAAACAGGAAAGCGGCGCCGAATATGATCGATTCGTAATGGTGAAGTACATTTGTGGTGATTGTCCCCACCAGGAGAAGAATAATAAGCCAGGGGACCCGTTTTTTTACCAGTCCCCAGACCGAGGTATCCAGGTAGCGGGTCGTAGCACCGGCAATGGCTCCCATTCGGTATGTATCCTCCGAATGTTCTTCCCTGATAACATCTATTACATCATCGAAGGTGATAATCCCCAGGAGTCTGTGGTAGGTATCGACAACTGGGAGGGTGATGAGATCGTAGGTTTCGAGAATATGGGCCGCCTCTTCCTGGTCGGTATCGTCCAGGACCGATATAACCTGGGTTTCCATAATATCCCTGACAACCTCATGGTCCCCCGCGGACAGCAGGTCCTTTATTGAAATAACACCGGTAAGCCGTTTGGTTTCGTCTATGACATAGATGTAATAGATGGTCTCGACGTTCTGAACGTTTTTGCGTATAAAATTCATTGCCTGGGATACGGTAAGGGATGCCAGTATGGCCATGTAGCGGGGGGTCATGATACCGGCGGCATCGTCTTCGTCGAATCGCAGCAGGAAAAGAGTTTCCCGCTTGGCTTCCTCGCTCAGGTTGTTCCATACCGATTTACGGATCTCCGGATTTACCGACTGCATAAAGTCGGTCACATCGTCGGGCTCCATACCCTCGAGGAACGCCCGTATATTCTGTTCCGATAACTCCTCTATGAGTTTTTCCTGTTCCGAAGGGGCGAGTTCATTTACCAGGTCCACCTTTTTGTCCAGGGGAAGTCCGAGAAATACCTTCAGCCGTTCTTCCTTCGAGAGAAAATCCCACGAATCGAGGAGATCGGTAATCGTAACGCTTGAAAGAAATTCCTTCAAAGCTTCCGTCGAGGTTTCTTCTATCCGTATCTGTTCGTGTATTTTCATGTATCCTCCCACCGGCCGACCAGCATGACCTCCGGTTCCAGCTCGAATCCGTAGGCGTCCTTTACCCGTTGTCTTACATAATCGATGATCCTCCTGACATCCCGGGCCGTAGCTCCTCCTTCGTTGATGATGAAATTGGCATGACGGGGAGAGACACAGGCGTGTCCTATCCTGTACCCGCGCAAGCCCAGGGAATCGATGAGAACCCCGCTTGGTTGTCCGAAGGCCCGGTTGTTCTTGAAAACGGACCCGGCGGAAGGGGCGATAAAATGTCCCTTTGCGGTTCTGTCGTGCCGAATTTCTTCCATACGCCCTGCAAGGTCTTTCCTGTCGGATGGTTCGAGATGGAAAAGAGCTTCCAGGATAATCTGGTGGTTGGACTGAAAGGGCGATTTCTTGTAATCGAAATCTTTTCCGGCGGGGGTTACAATACGAACACCGGCACCCGGTTCCAGCACCCTCACTTCCGCCAGAACGTCGGAAATAGATACATCATAGCACCGCGCATTCATCCATACGGCTCCACCGGTGCTTCCGGGCATGGCATAAAACGGTTCCAGACCTTTCCAACCCTTGAGACAGGCATATTCGACCGTATCGCTCATGGACATACCCGCACCGACCCGACAGATCCCCTTTTCCAGGACAATCGGCCGAAGATGGGTAAGGTTTATCACCAGGCCCCGGATACCCCTGTCGGAGACGAGGATATTCGAACCGCCCCCCAAAATAAAGTAGGGTTGTCCGCATTCCTTCGCCACAGCCACCAGCTCATCGAGTTCGTGCTCATCCAGGGGTTCTGCATAGATGTCCGCCGGGCCGCCGATACGATAGGTGGTATGAAGACTCATTAATTCATCCCTGCGGACCGTTCCTGAAATATTGATCTTTTCAATTAATTGTCTTACATTGGTCACCTGCATATAGTACCGTATATGACCGTGAAAAATCTATACGTCGTCGGCGTAGATGGAGAGACAATTGAAACTGCGTTTGTTTAATACCCTCGGAAGAGAAATACAGGATTTTGAGCCGCTCGTTCCCGGCAGGGTGGGCCTGTATACCTGCGGACCCACGGTGTACAATTATGCCCATATAGGCAACTTGAGAACCTATGTTTTCGAAGACATATTACGGCGGGTCCTTGAATATGCCGGATATTCGGTGCGGCACGTTATGAACGTTACCGATGTGGGACACCTGACCGACGACGCCGATGAAGGCGAAGACAAGATGGAAAAATCCTCCCGGGAACAGGGGATGTCGGTATGGGACATCGCGGACTTCTATACATCGGCATTTTTTCACGACACCGACAGTCTCAATATTCTGCGCCCCACCATTACATGCGTGGCCACCGAACATATCGAAGATATGATCGAGCTCATCCGGAGGATCGAGAAAAACGGATTTACCTATACCGCCGGCGGCAACCTCTACTTCAGCATAGACAAAGTCGACGATTACGGCAAACTGGCCCTCCTGGACCGGGAAGGATTAAGGGCTGGAGCCAGGATCGCCGTGGATGACCGGAAGAGGAATCCGCACGATTTCGTTCTGTGGTTTACACAATCCAAATTCGGGCACCAGTCGATGATGTGGGATTCGCCCTGGGGAAGGGGATATCCCGGCTGGCACATCGAATGCAGCGCCATGAGCATGAAGTATCTCGGGGAGCAATTCGACATTCACTGCGGCGGGATAGATCATATCCCGGTACATCACACCAACGAGATAGCCCAGTCCGAGGCGGCGACCGGAAAGAAACCCTGGGTCCGTTACTGGGTTCATGGCGAGTTCCTCCTGATGAATACGGAGAAGATGGCTAAATCAATGGGGAACTTTATTACCCTGCAGGCACTGTCGGAGTCCGGATTCGAGCCGGAGGACTACAGGTATTTCTGTCTCGGCGGCCATTATCGAAGCCAGCTCGTCTTTTCTTGGGAATCAATTGAGGCGGCCCGGGCCGCCCGGAGAAACCTCGAAGAACGTACCAGGAGACTCATGGAAGAAGCGGAAGAATGCAAAGACCGTGAAGAGTTGTCGGAAAAGGCGGCAGACTACCTCACTGCCTTTGAAAACCACCTTGCGCAGGACATCGCCCTGCCCAGGGCCCTGGCGGTCATGTGGTCGCTGCTCAAGGACGAGGCAGTCTCCAATGCGGAAAAACTGTATATAGTCCTTCAGATGGACCGGGTCCTGGGTTTTGATCTCCGCCGCCTGCGGAATGAAGACAGGGAGCTTCCCGCAGAGTTCTCCGAATTGATCAGGGAACGGGAAAAAGCCAGGAAAGAGAAAAATTTTACCCGGGCGGATGAAATCCGTAACATCCTCGAAAGCAGGGGTATTGATCTGGAGGACACCCCCGGGGGAACACGCTGGAAAAGAAGGATGTAACCACCGGCGCTTTGTGTTGTTTTAATTATGAACAATGAAGATAAAGGTTCAGCAACCTTTAATACACTGTACAAAAACATTTTCCCTGTTATTATGCGGGTTGCATACCATATAACAGGCGACGTCGATATTGCGGAGGAATTTTGCCAGGAAGCCTTTTTACGGTACTACAGGCGGGGCATTGAGATAGAAGACCCTGAGCAGATCAAGTACTGGCTGTTGAGGGTTGTAAAGAATCTCTGCCTGAATTATATAAAACGAAAGGGAAGGGAAAAAAAGGCCATTGAGCGGTATGCGAATAACAAAAGTGATTACTATACAACCGGTGAAGTGGAGGTGCTGAAGGATGAATCGTCCCGGAAGGTTCGTTCGGCCCTGCGTTCATTACCGCCTTCTCTGGGAACGGTACTTATTTTAAAGGAGTATGCCGGTTTGAATTACAGTGAAATCGCAACTATAATGCGTATTTCAGAAGGTAATGTGAAGGTTCGGGTGTACAGAGCAAGAAAACAGTTGAAAGGACTTCTGGAGAGGGAGGATCCTTATGTGCCCTGATGGTCAATTGTTGTCTGCTTATATCGATGGTGAGCTTCCGCCGCAGTGGGAACGGCGTATAGGTGAACATATCGAGACCTGTGAACGGTGCAGCCGAAGGGTGGAAGAATTCATCTCGCTCAGAAACGATCTGGTGAAGGCGGATATCGCCGTAGAAGAGGATCGAACGGAAAAGGCTTACCATGACTTTATCGTCCGCAGAAAGGTTGTGACATCTTCGTCTTTCCGGCATCGAAAAGTAACTCTTCCAGCCCCCCTGGCCGCTGCGGCTGCAATACTGATAACCACCATTGTGGCACTATTCTTTATAACCGGGGGCTATCGCCCGGCCGGAAGGGCTGTGGCCACGGAAAGCGAAATTATTATTCCTCCGGAAAAGGTGGGCATAAGGACCATCGACGAGGCGATACGCCTGTTCGAATCACAGAACGCCCATATAGAAATTTATATACAGCTTCCGGCGGAGACGAATTTCCAACGGCTGGGAGAGCCGCTTCTCATCAGGGAAGCCGACTATCAACCGGGGCGGATGTGAAAAAGACGGCGGTTATTATTTTACTGGTTCTCATCGGCACATCTACTCTTTCCGCGGAAGGACCCCTCGATGTCTTCAAAAATAAGAAACTCGAAGTAAGCATTGTTACCAAAATCCTGGAAGAGAATTCCGAGGTCATATGGAATGTAGAGAGTAGCGAGGTTACCGTATCCGGTCGGACCGTAACGGTTAAACTGAAGGGTGAATCTATCAGAATTCTTGCCGAGATTACACCCTACATCCTCGACGACGGCTCCATTCTTCTGGTGGCAAAGGGAGATGTTCTCATGTCCAGCGCGGATGAAGGTCTACAGTACAAAACAACCCTGAAGAGCCTGCCGGTGAATCTGGGAGAAAAAGCTTTTTTCTTTCCCCTCGGGGTCGCTTTCGATTCCGATAAGAATATTTATACCATTCAACTCGAGATCCAGGTGGATGAAGCCTCAGGGTCCGAAGAGGAGCAGCCCCCCCAGTCATGAGCAGCCCCGATAAACCTTCTCTTTTCCGGCGGATCCTGCGGCACCGCGTGTTTCTTCCTTCCGTATTTTTCCTCGTACTCATAGCCGTCTTTGTCTTCAGCTCTCAGTTTACGGCAAGGCCTCCGGAGATCGAGGGAATCGCTCCTCCGGTAGGCAATCCCGGTTCTATTATGGTTATCAGCGGCCATAATTTCGGAGAGACCAGGCAGGGCGGCGAGGTTTCTATAGCCGGAGCACGTCTCACCAGCGATTCCTACCGGGAATGGTCGGATGAACGCATCAGTGTGAGGATTCCGGAAACGGTGGGTTCCGGCCGGGTTTTTGTGACAACCAGGTCCGGAAAAAGCAACGGAGTACTGTTTACAAACAAGCAGCATATTCCCGTAATACTCTCCGGCCCCCTCAAGCCGGGTTATCCCTATATCTCGTCTATAGATCCCATGGAGGGTAGTGTAGGTACGCCGGTTACTATTGAAGGGCTTAATTTCGGTTTTGAAAAGGGCGACGGCCGAATCTATTTTACGGCCGCGGGTACCGTTGAAGAATCCAGACAGACAGGAAACCAACTGGCCGTGGAATCCATAGCCGATTCCGCGGAAGATTTTGATTGTGAGAGCTGGACGGACCAGGAAATCCGCGTATATGTTCCGGACGGAGCGGTATCGGGTAATGTCCGGGTCCAGACCGACCGGGGTATGAGCAATGCCGTGTATTTTGAAGTAACCGGAATGCCGGGGACCAAGCTGTATACCGATAGTATGGGCTATCAGATTTCCTACGGCGTGGAAGTGCGAAACATTATCGCGGACGCAGAAAACAGCCTGGATATATGGTTCCCCGGCGTCTACCGGGGGCTGAAGCAGCGGAATGTGGAAGTAATAAACGAACCGGAACCCTTGTGGGACAACCTGGGAGGGCTTCAGCGATACCATTTCGAGAATATTGATCCGGAGCAGGATCTCAATATCCAGGTGACCGCCTGGTTAGAACGCTATGCCATCGAAACCAAGGTTACCGTTTCACGCGTCAGGGCGAACTATAACACCGAAAGAGCGTTGTATAAAGTATATACGACCCAGAACAGAATTATACCTGTACAGGACAAAGAGATTATCAGGATAGCCTCTGCAGCCGCGGGAAGAGAACGAAACCCGTACCTGAAGGCCAAGAGGTTGTATGATTATCTTCTCGAGAACCTGGAATTTACCAGGACCCCGGTGAGCCGGGACCCTCTCCAGAATCTCGCGGAAGGGGTTGCCGACTCCTACACCTTCGCAATTGTGTTCTGCGCAGCCCTTAGAAGTCAGGGTATACCCGCCAGACCTGTTTCAGGCTATCTCGTATACGGAGACAAGATTGCGGTCAAGCATTTCTGGGCGGAGTTTTATCTCGAAAATTTCGGCTGGATACCTGCCGACCTCTCCCTGGGTGCTGGGGCAAGGTACGGGAATTTCCCCGATCCTACCACCGTGGATGCCGCCGGTTATTACTTCGGAAACCTCGATAACCGGCATATCACTTTTTCCCGGGGACTGATGGAGGTAAAACCCGCCGGTACCGACACCGAGGTCAGGTATCGTGAACGGCTGTATTCCCTACAAACGATTTTTGAGGAATACACGGGTATTTCCGAATACGACGCCTATTACAGGGATATCAATATCATAGAATGGTGGTAGAGTTGAGGAAAGTCTCTTCAACTTTCGCCCGGAATAGGCCGAAAATCTTTGTAAGGGGTTAGACCGTAGGGTTAACTCAAGAACATCGTTGACAAATTGATGATTTGACCAATATACTGTCGGAGATGTACCGATGCCAGGGGTGCTATGAATAATCCTTTGCAACTCTCGCTTGTTAATTTCAGAAAAGGATCGTACATAATAGTCGAGGGTAAACAACAGGCCGACCACTTCTACATAATCCGCAGCGGAAAAGTGCGGGTGAGTAAAGAAGTGGAAATTGTAGAGGAAGAAGGCGGAAACATCCTGCAGCCGGGGGATTTCTTCGGTGTTGTATCCACCATGTCTTCTCACAGCCGTATAGAAACTGCCCAGGCGCTGGAGGATGTGTCCCTTATTTCCGTCCACCGCGATCAGTACGGACTACTGATAGAGCGGAACGCCCCCGTGGCAATGAAGATCATCCAGCAGTTTTCTAAAAAGATGAGATACCTCGACGAGGCTCTCACCAGCATCAATCTGAAGAGTTCCTCCAGGGGAGACGACCTGGAACATCTTTTCAAGGTGGCCGAGTATTACGCCCGACAGAACCAGTACAATCAGGCCTACTTCGCCTACTACCAGTACATCGTTAACTGCCCCGGGGGGCCGAACATCGATCTTGCCAGGGAAAGAATGGCGAAGATAAAGCCCTATTCAAAGGCCGTATACCTGGATACGAACAATGTTGATTTTACCCGGCGGTATCCCAAGGATACCATGATCATCTGCGAAGGCCAGCCCGGTCAAGAGCTGTATATCATTCAGAAGGGGAGCGTCAAGATAACAAAGATCGTAAACGATAACGAACAGCTTCTCGCCCTCCTGAAAGCCGGGGATATATTCGGTGAAATGTCCTTACTGGAAGACAAGCCCAGGAGCGCCTCGGCCATTGCCCATGAAGAAACCGTGCTCATGGCGGTAAACAAGGCCAATTTTAAACGGATGGTTATGAGCCAGCCGCAGATTATAACCCGCCTTACCCAGCTTCTTTCGGAAAGGATATGGTTGTTGTACAAACAGCTTTCCAATACCCAGCTGAGCGATCCGCTGGGCAGGTTGTATGATGCCCTCCTTATCCAGCTCGAGAAGATCAGACTTCCGATAACCCAGGATACATTTACCTTCGATTTCGGACCCAAGGAGTTGATCAACCTCGTAGGACTGCCGAAGGATGAGGGCAGCAGTATCATCCGGAAGCTCTTCGAGAACAAGAAACTGAAGATTATCGACAACCGGATACACGTTACGGATATCGAAGAGGTCGAGAAACAGGCAAAGTATTATAGAAGGATGGAAAGAATCGAGAAATCACGCCGATTGAGTTCAATGAAGAGCCACTGATTTTTCACCCCGGGGTGAGCTTACGGGAAAAAACAATCTCTCAAAGCTTGTACGGTATAACCGTCCCGGGTCCGTCGTACAAGGACGAGGACCTGGAAACCCCGGGTTCCTCCAGGGGAGCAAGAATCCTTCCTCCGGGGCCAAGGGCCTGTATGAAGTCGTCGGACACACCGACGGTCGCGCTGCTCGGCATGATAATGTCAAAAGGACCGGTATCCAGCAGACCATCCGGGGCGTCACTTCCCGGAACGGAAACTGCTCCCGCTGTGTAGGATTCTATAATTTTTCCCTAGGCCGTTGTTTTTCCCGCCGATTCTTCCACTACATAGATTACCTCCCGCCTGCCATACCGGTAAGAGCGGGCAGATGAAAAGCACGGTGAATATGAAGGCTCGCATGGGAGGAATTATACCACGTGGTTTCAATAATTGTTAACTCTGGTTGCGGAACTTCTTTCTTGAAGATTAGTATGCTTTTTGATAGTATGCCTTCTTAAGCACCATTTGGAGGACAACCCCATGAATATGGACATGATGCCCAAGGCATATAACCCGAAGGATTTTGAAGACAGGATATACAGGTTCTGGCTCGACGGCGGCTATTTTGAGCCGGAGAAAGCGGACGGAACAGGTAAACCCTTCGTCATCGTCATTCCTCCCCCTAATGTTACAGGTGTCCTCCACATGGGTCACGGTCTCAATAATCTGCTGCAGGATGTTATCATCCGTTTCCAGAGGATGTGCGGCAGGCCGACCCTCTGGCTTCCCGGAACGGACCATGCCGGCATAGCCACACAGAACGTGGTAGAAAGACGCCTCAGACAGAAGGGGAAACGGAAAGAAGACCTGGGCCGTGAAAAATTCATTGAAGAAACCTGGAAGGTCAAAGAGGAGCACCATAGGGTTATCACCAAACAACTTCAGAAACTCGGCGCCTCCTGCGACTGGAAACGGGAACGATTTACCCTGGACGAGGGCTGTTCCAGGGCGGTGCGCGAAGTATTTGTAGGTCTCTGCGAACGCGATCTCATCTATCGCGGAAACTACCTGGTCAACTGGTGTCCTTCCTGTGGGACGGCCCTGTCGGATGATGAGGTTGAACACTCGGAGGTGGAAGGGAAACTTTACCATTTCCGGTACCCCTTCACATCCGGCGACGGTCATATAGAAATAGCCACAACCAGACCCGAAACCCTCCTGGGGGACACGGCCGTGGCCGTCAATCCGGAAGACGGCAGGTATACCGCTTTCACGGGGAAGGAAGTTATTCTTCCTCTCACCGGGCGGAGGATACCCATAATTGCAGACGCCTATGTAGACATGGAATTCGGAACTGGGGCGGTCAAGATAACACCGGGACATGACCCCAATGACTGGACTATTGCCGAACGTCACGGCCTGGAAAAAATCAATATTCTTGCCCCCGACGGTACCCTTAACGACCGGGTCCCGGAGAAATACAGGGGTCATGATGTACTCAAGGCACGAAAACTCGTCGTCGAGGATATGAAGGCCGGGGGGTTCTATATCCGGGAAGAAAAGCATGTACACCAGGTGGGACATTGCTACCGGTGCAATACGATGATCGAACCGTACATGTCGGTTCAGTGGTTTGTACGGATGAAGCAACTGGCGGCCAAAGCCCTGAAAGCCTGGGAAAAAGGTGAGGTGGAGTTCTTTCCCCGGAAGTGGGAAAATACCTATACCCATTGGCTTGAAAATATCCGGGACTGGTGTATTTCCCGGCAGCTCTGGTGGGGACACCGGATCCCGGTGTGGTACTGTGACGACTGCGGTGAGATGATGGCCCTTCGTGAAGATCCGGAAACCTGCAGGGCCTGCGGCAGCGCCAATATTCGGCAGGATGAAGATGTTCTCGATACGTGGTTTTCCTCATGGCTCTGGCCGTTTTCAACCCTCGGTTGGCCGGATGAAACGGAGGATCTGAAAGAGTACTTTCCGACTTCTACTCTTGTAACGGGGTACGACATTATATTTTTCTGGGTAGCCAGGATGATTATGGCATCCCTGGAGTTTATGGGGGAAGTACCGTTCCGTGACATATACATAACCGGTCTTGTGCGGGATAAAGAGGGAAGAAAAATGTCCAAATCCCTGGGCAACGGAATGGACCCCCTGGAAGTTGTGGAGATCTACGGTGCCGACGCCCTGAAATTCACCCTGTCTTTCCTTTCCGTCCAGGGACAGGATATCTTGATCGATATGGACAGTTTCAAGCTGGGCTCGCGGTTTGCCAACAAGGTCTGGAACGCCTCCAGGTATATCCTCATGAACCTGACGGGCAGAAGGGTTATCCCCTTCGACGAGATTGAAAGAACCGATCTGGATAAATGGATTCTGGGGCGACTCTCGCAGACGGCCGGTGCAGTCCGGCAGGCAATGAAACTCTACCGCTTCAACGAAGCGTCACAGGCGGTGTACGACTTTTTCTGGAGTGATTTCTGTGACTGGTATATAGAGGCGTCCAAGATGAGCCTGTATTCCGGGGACGACGGGGAGAAAGACAGGGCAATTTCCATGCTTGTGTACCTTCTCGGTGAATCCTGCAAGTTGCTGCATCCGTTTCTCTCCTTCATAACGGAGGAAATTTACAGGCGGCTTCCAGGTACGGACGGAGGCTGTATAATAGCAGATTACCCCGGTACTCAGCCCGGGCCGGAGAACCCGGTCGTGGATGAAGCCTTTACCGCCCTTCAGGAGATCGTGCGCGGCGTCAGGACGCTTCGCAGCGAGTTCAAGGTTCCTCCGGAAAAGCGGTTCCCCGTCGTCGTGGCCCTGGAAGAATCTTTCCCCCATGGCTCGTTCCTCGATGCTCACGCCGAGCTCATCCGGCGGCTCACCGGAGCCTCCGGGGTCGAGATCGGGAGCCGGAGACCGGAAAAGAAGCAAAGTATCCCCATACCGGGGACGGGCTGGGAAGCCTTTGCCGGTATCCGGGACGTGATAGACGTGGAAGAAGAACGAAAGAGAATGGGAGCCGAGGCGGAGAAACTTTCGAAACTCGCCGATGTTTCAAGAAAAAAACTTGCAAATGAGAAGTTTCTCGCCGGTGCTCCGGCGGAAATAGTGAATAAAGAAAGGGAAAAGCTGGCCGAATTCGATGACCGCAGTAGGAAATTGCGCGGTTACATCGAGGAACTCGGCGAATAGATACAGGAGGCTATTTTGTACAACCCCGTTGATCCCAGGGTGAATTTCCCCGAGGTAGAGGAAAGGATCCTCGCTTTCTGGGAAAAAAATGACACGTTCAAGAAATCGATACAACAGCGGGAGGGAAGGGAAGAGTATATTTTCTACGACGGACCTCCCTTTGCCACAGGACTTCCCCATTTCGGGCATTTTGTGCCCGGAACTATTAAAGATATCATTCCGCGATACCAGACCATGAAGGGCCGCAAGGTAGAACGTCGTTTCGGATGGGACTGCCACGGACTTCCGGTGGAATACGAGATGGAGCAGGAACTCGGTATCTCCGGGAAAAGAGAAATCGAAGATTTCGGCATTGCGGAATTCAATGAATCCTGCCGTTCCATTGTTCTCCGTTACACGAGGGAATGGAAGAACATCGTTACCCGGCTCGGCCGATGGGTGGATTTCGAGAACGATTATAAAACCATGGAACCGGACTACATGGAGTCCATCTGGTGGGTTGTCAAGCAATTATGGGAAAAAGGCCTGCTCTTCGAAGGGTATTATATTCTCCCGTATTGTCCGAGGTGCTCCACGGTCCTTTCGAACCATGAGCTCAACCTCGGGGGGTACATGGACGTGCATGATCCCTCCATTACCCTGAAATTCAGACTCAAAGGCGAGGAGAACACCTTTATCCTGGCATGGACGACCACGCCGTGGACGCTTCCTTCCAACCTGGCCCTGGCCCTGGGTGAGGATATCGACTATGTCAAGGTCGCCGACGGCGACGAGTTCTACATTCTGGCAAAGGCGCGGCTCTCCGCGTACTACAGAAACGATGACGAATACTCCGTTGTATGGGAAAAGAAAGGGAAGGAACTCGAGGGCCTGGAATATGAACCACTTTTCCCCTATTTTGCGTACCTGGCGGAGAAAGGGGCTTTTAGAACATATATCGGGCAACACGTCAGCACCGAGGACGGTACCGGTGTGGTGCATACGGCGCCGGGTTTTGGTGAGGACGACTATGAACTATTAAAGGATACGGACGTTCCCACGGTATGTCCCATCGACGGCGAATGCCGATTTACCGAGGAGGTATCCGATTATAACGGTCTGTTTGTCAAGGATGCCGACAAGGATATTATCAAACGCTTGAAGGAAGAGGGAAAGATCGTTAAGCGCGATACCATTCTGCACGCATACCCCCACTGCTGGCGCTGCAAGTCACCCCTGATTTACAGGGCCATATCCAGCTGGTTTGTGGATATCGGCAAGATCAAGCAGGACATGCTCGAGGCCAACAGCAAGGTCTACTGGATGCCTTCACACCTCCGGGACGGACGATTCGGCAAGTGGCTGGAGGGTGCCAAGGACTGGGCCATATCCAGGAACAGATACTGGGGCAACCCGATTCCCATATGGCGATGTGAGAGCTGCGGTCATACCGAGTGTATCGGTTCCCGGGAAGAACTGGAAAAAAAGTCCGGGGTAAAATTGAAGGACCTGCACAAACATTTTGTAGACGAGGTGGAATACCCCTGTTCCTGCGGGGGACAGATGAAGCGTATCCCCGAGGTGCTGGACTGCTGGTTCGAATCGGGGTCCATGCCCTACGCGCAGAACCACTATCCCTTTGAGAACAAGGAACACTTCGAGAAGAATTTTCCGGCGGACTTTATCTGTGAAGGTCTCGATCAAACCAGGGGCTGGTTCTACACGCTGACGATTCTTGCCGCGGCACTGTTCAAAAAGCCCGCTTTTAATACCTGCGTTGTCAACGGCCTGGTGCTTTCCGAAGACGGTAAGAAGATGTCCAAGTCGGAGCGAAATTACTCCGATCCCATGGAGGTTATGAACAAGTTCGGAGCGGACGCCCTGAGGCTTTTCTTGATGTATTCCGCGGTTGTAAAGGCGGAGGACCTGCGTTATTCCGACCAGGGGGTCCTGGAAATACTGAAGGGGATACTGATTCCCATGTGGAACGCATACAGCTTTTTCGTAACCTACGCTAATATCGACGGCATTATGCCCGAGGGTGCTCCGTCACATCCTGAGAATCCCCTGGACAGGTGGATCCTGTCGGAAACCGAACGAATGGTGGGGGAAGTCACCACCCAGCTGGACCTCTACGACCTCCAGAAAGCCATAGACCCAATAGTCGAATTTATCGATCTTTTAAACAACTGGTATATCAGGCGGTCCAGAAGACGTTTCTGGCGGTCGGAAAACGATCTGGATAAACACCAGGCATACGAAACCCTCTATACCGTGTTGATGAAACTAGTAAAGTCCGCGGCCCCTATCATCCCCTTTATTACCGAGGAGATATACCTAAATCTCAAGCGCGCCGATGATCCGGCGTCGGTCCATCTGAACGATTTTCCCGTGGAGAATCGGAATATGCGCGACGAGACCCTGGAGAGGAAGATGATACTCACCAGGCAGGCCGTATCCATGGGAAGGGCTCTACGGGTTATGCACGGTCTCAAAATACGTCAGCCGCTCAAGGCGATCCACCTGGTAACCCGGGATGAAGGTGAACGGGCAATTCTCCGGGAAATGGCGGATATCATTCAGGAAGAACTGAACGTCAAGGAAGTGGTCTTCAGAGAAAACGAGGAAGACCTGGTGGAATACAGTGCCAAGGCCAATTACAAGCTGCTGGGCAAGAAACTCGGACCCAATATGAAAGCCGCTGCGGCTCGGATCCGGCAATTATCCATGGGCGAAATCCAATCGCTCATGGATGGAGCTGTGTTGAGCCTGGATACCGAATTCGGCACCCTGGAACTGGATCTCGACAGTATTATTGTCCGGAGGACCGAAAAAGAAAACTTGAGGGTGCTCAATGAAAAGTCTCTGACCGTAGCTCTTGATCCGGAGATAACGGATGAACTCATGAGGGAAGGAATCGTCAGGGACATTGTAAGGAGTATTCAGAATCTACGGAAAGAAAAGGGGTTGGAGGTGACCGACCGAATAAATCTCGCCGTTTACGGCGATGAGCAGATTCGCCGGGCTGTAGAAGAATTCAGCGATTATATGGCCCAGGAAACCCTGGCCGAGTCATGGGTATGGGAAAAAAGGGACACCGGCGAAGAAATTGAGTGCGGGGACAACCGGTGCATCGTCTGTCTGGAAAAAATCCGGTGACCGGACGTAACCTCAGAACCTGGTTTCTTCTCCCCGGTTTACTGGCCCTTCTGGCATCCTGCGCGGGGATACCCGAACACTCGGCCGGCTGGTCGCCCGCGGATATTCTTCCACCGTCGTGTTCCGCCTACCTCTCTTTCAGAGTACGGGGAAATGAAGAACTCATGTTTGCCGCTGTCGGTCTGGTTTCGGAGGACGACATCCTGATGAAGGGGCTGGAAGAAACGGAGTATCTCTACATCGGAATCCAGGATCCCGGAGGCACACCGGTCACCTACGTAACCGGCAGCGGGACCTACTCCTCCGGAGCAGCCAGGGCGGCCTTGACTGTAGGTTCGGACTGGCGCCGCAGGAAGGGACCCTACCCGTGGTATCTGAATGAGGTTTCCGGAATACAGGTGTCCTTTCCCGGCCGGGAACTCTTCTGTATGAGTGACCATAACATCGAGGAAATGCTCCTCCGCCTTGCAAAGGGCGAGAGGAATCTTCCTCCCGAGGTAAAGCTGTCCATGGGCCTGCGGGATATCGTCTTATACATACCGGTTTTCGAACCTGCTATGGCCCGGATTTTCCTTCCCGGTATTACGGCATTTCCCGCCGAGCGCATTTTTCTGCAGCTCACCGGAGCAGAGGAAGGGTATGTACTGGATATGACGGCAGTAACGGGAAATGAGAAGAGTTCCGGAGTATTGAGTTCCGCCCTCAAGCTCGTGCTTCTCGCCAGGGCCAAGAAAACGGAAGAATTCTCCATGACCGAGTTTCTCAGGGAAGTCACTATAGAGACATCGGGAAAGGAGGTTCACGTCTCGGGGGTACGTTTCAGTAATGAGGACCTCCTTCGTATAGTCAAGACCATGAACCGTAAGAGCGCAGAGGAGGATAAATGACGCTGGTTATCGATTACGGTGCGGGGAATCTGCGGAGTGTGGAGAACGCCCTGACCTTCCTGGGAGCATCCTACTCAGTGGTAACCTCTGCTGAAGACCTGCCCGCCGCAGGGCGTATTATTTTCCCCGGGGTCGGTGAAGCGGCTTCTTCCATGAAGCGACTGGCAGAGACAAGGCTTGGCAGGGAACTGATAGAGTTTGCAGTTTCCGGGAAGCCCTTTCTCGGCATCTGTCTCGGTTCGCAGATTATCCTGGACCGATCGGAAGAATCCGATACTCCCTGTCTGGGCATCCTGGAAGGATCGGCCAGGGCATTCAGGAGGGGCACCGGCTTAAAGGTGCCGCACATGGGATGGAACAGCGTGCGTATTGTCCGGGACGACCCCATCTTCCGCGGCATTCCGCAGGGTACGGATTTTTATTTCGTTCATTCCTACTATCCCGTACCGGCCGATCCTGCCTGCACCCTGGCCGAGTGCGATTATGGGGTCAGGTTCTCCGCGGGTTTGAAGAAAGACAATGTCTACGCCTTCCAGTTCCATCCTGAAAAATCCGGTCCCTGTGGGCTCAGGCTCCTTGCTAATTTTCTTGCCATGGGAGAGGATGCATCATGCTGAAAAAGCGCATTATTGTCTGTTTGGACGTAAGGAACGGAAGAACCACAAAGGGAATCCGATTCAAGGATAACCAGGATATCGGCGACCCCGTAGCAATGGCGAAAGCATATTACCGGGCCGGAACGGATGAGCTCGTATTCTACGACATTACCGCATCGCCCGAAGGCAGAAGCATTATGCTGGACGTGGTGACCGCTGTGGCGGAAAAGATATTTATCCCCTTTTCCGTGGGAGGGGGCATAGGGACTCTGAAGGACATGCGCGCGGTGATTCTCGCCGGAGCGGAAAAAGTCAGTGTTAACAGCCGGGCGGTCTGTAACCCCGGTATCATCGAAGAGGGGGCCTCCCTTTTCGGCCGGCAGTGTATAGTGGTAGGGATAGACGCGGCCAGGGATCCCGAGATGCCCTCGGGGTATCGTGTGTTTATCAACGGCGGAAGGACACCCACGGATCTCGATGTGATGGAATGGGCCGCCCGGGTGGAACAGCTGGGAGCCGGCGAGATCGTGTTGAATTCGATCGATGCGGACGGTACAAAGGCAGGTTATGAGTGTGTCCTTACCTCACTGGTATCGGGAGCCCTCGAAATCCCGGTTGTGGCTTCCGGAGGAGCCGGAAGTCCTGAAGATATCCTGCGTGTTTTTCGTGACGGGAAAGCGGACGCGGCATTGATCGCGTCAATGGTCCACTACGGCACCTGGACGGTAGGGGCTGTTAAGGAATATCTGGCCGAGCGGGGAATTCCTGTTCGTATGGACGGTGGGAATTTTTCTTGCCTGGATCCGGATAAATCAGTATAGTATCTCCAGGTATATTGAATTACAATTTCTCCCTTACCGTGGATACAGGTTCTCGGGGGGGAGACGAGGATGTGAACATGCCAACCTACGACTATGAGTGTACAAAATGCGGGTATACCTTTGAGCAATTTCAGAAGATGTCCGATCAGCCCCTCTCGGAGTGCCCCTACTGCGGCGGCCGTGTGCGACGACTGATAGGTGGCGGTCTCGGGGTCATATTCAAGGGGAGCGGTTTTTATGTTACCGACAACAAGTCGGTCAAACAGGCCGCGGGAACAACCTCTTCCACTTCAAAGGAAAACGGCACGGAACCGGCAAAGACCGACTCCTCAGAAGCGTCCGCAACACCCGGGAAAAAGAAGGAAGAACCGGTCAAGACCTGAGCGCCCTTCCCGGGGCATATTATACATCTCGTCTTTGGAATAAGCGTCTCCCTTTGTTTTCCCTAGGCCTTCAGCAGTTTGTGCACCATTCCGGCAAGTTCTTCCGGTCGAATGTCATCGTAATTTTTCCGCTCATGCAGATCTTTTAATGAAACAACACCCCGCGCTCTTTCGTCTTCGCCGCATATGAGTGCCAAAGGAATATATTTCTTTTCAGCATATTTAAACTGTATGCCGAGTTTTTTCTTTTCATGGTAGACTTCGCATCGGATGTTGTTGGACCTGAGCCTGTCCGCCAGAACATGATAGTATCCTGTTAGGTCCTCGTCCATATTCATAACCAGTACTTCGGTCTGGGGTCGGTCGAAGTTGATCCGCTTAAGTTCCGTAAGGCCGGCAAGCAGCCTGTCCAGTCCTATGGAAGATCCTACTCCGGGAATATTCCTGGAGGTATAGAGGGAAGCCAGGTTGTTGTATCTCCCGCCGGAACACACGGAGCCGAGACCGGGAAGATCGTCTAAAAAGGTTTCAAAGACGATACCGGTATAATAATCCAGTCCACGGGTTATTCCCGGGTTTAGAATAACGTTCTCTGAAATCCCGGTTTCCGCGGCGTAGGACAGTACTTTCTTAAGGCGCAGGGAATCCGGCGAAAGCCCCCCGGTGGCCGACTCCATTTTTTCGAGGGTCGCTCCATTGTCGTCCGCCGGTTCGACGAATGAAAGAATATCCTCCGCCTCTTTCAGTCCCCCGAGTTCCGTGAGTTGTTCCATAACCCCTTCCCTGCCGATTTTGGAAATCTTGTCCACCGCTCTGAGCACCCCGACGGATTGTTCGATCATTCCGAGCTGCTCCAGGAACCTGTTCAAGAGGCCGCGGTGAGAGATATGAATGGTGAATTTTCCTTTTATTATGGGTTTAAGGGATGCGAACATTACTTCCAGTATCTCGAAGTCCGATGAAGCGGAATCAGTACCGACGGTATCGAAGTCGCATTGGATGAATTCCCGGTACCGGCCGCGCTGCGTATTCTCTCCCCTCCAGACCTTCGAGATATGGTAACGCTTGAAAGGAAGAGGAAGTTCCGACAGGTGGGCGGCAACAAAACGTGCAAAGGGTACGGTAAGATCGAACCGCATTGAGACGTCCCGGTTGCCGTGATCGAGAAAGCGGTACACCTGCTTATCCGTTTCGCCGCCCCCCTTGCCCAGGAGCACCTCGGTATATTCGAGCACCGGCGTGTCTATAGGAACGAAGCCGAAGGATTCGAAGGTGTCTTCGAGAAGACGCTGTATGTCCTTGCGAATTCCCTCGTCTTCCGGGAGGAAGTCCCTGAATCCCTTGAGTATTCTGGGTTCGATTATATTATCGGGCATTTTTCTTGCTCCGTATTATTGGTTCGTTTATGTACTATGCCCCGAAATACTCGGGCCTTTCAAGGCATATTGCCGGGTATCTTGAAAATTAGGCCCGGCTTTCATATAGTGAAGTAATATGAAACTGATTTTAACATCATGGAGTGGAAAATACATCATTGCTGACCAGGTATACGATATCCGACGACGGCAGTCATCATAAACTTGCCGACATTTACACCCTCGAGGAGCACGGTATACGTCCGGAAATGCTGGACCGTGACGCGCTGAAAGTGGCAAACCGGCTCGATCGTAACGGGTTCGAGGCATACATCGTCGGCGGCGCGGTACGAGACCTGCTGCTGGGTAAAGCCCCGAAGGATTTTGACATTGCCACAAATGCCTTGCCCAAACAGGTCCGTAAACTCTTTCGGAACTCCAGGATAATCGGTCGACGGTTCCGGCTGGTACATGTGCATTTCGGTGAGAAAATAATAGAGGTTTCTACCTTCAGGTCCGAATCACCGGGGGGAAAGAATAACGTGTACGGCGCCCTTGAAGAGGATGTCCATCGGAGGGATTTCAGTCTCAATGCCCTTTATTATTCCCCAAGAACCAGGTATATCATCGATTTTGTAGGAGCCTTTGACGATATCAAGTCCGGCCGTATGCGGTCGCTGCAGCCCCTTGACGTCACGTTTAAAGAAGATCCGGTGAGACTTATCCGGGCGATCAAATATTCGGTTATAACCGGATTCTCGCTGCCCCGTAGATTAAAGGCCTCGATAAAAAGGGACGCGCCGGAACTGAAAAAGAGTTCGGTCTCACGCCTCACCGAGGAGTTTTTCAAGATTCTGCTTTCGGGTAATTCGGCCGGGATCATGCGGGAAATACAGAATCTCGGTCTACTGGAATACCTGTTGCCGGAGGCCGAAAGGCGCTTTCATGGAAGGGCCGATAGTGTGTCACCCAAACAGCTGTTTCAGAACCTGGAGGAGCTGGATGAAGAAATCCGGCGCCAACCCTCCACGGACCGCGGAACGGTTCTGTCCTACTTCCTCGACGCCTTCCTGACAAAAATACTTTCTAAACCGGATGTTACGGAACCGGCGGAGTATGTTTTCTGTGAAGCAAAGGATATCTTTATGCCCCTGACACCGCCGAATCGGGAAATAGAGAAGGCCGTCCTTCTCCTGATGAAGCAGCACGGACTGAAGGGAACAAGGCGACGGAGAATAAAAAGAAGGCCTTCACCGGAAAAGTGAAAGCCCCCGGTTATATACCTGTAATATATCTATTTTGACTTGGTTGCCGAATCGCTCTTCTCCGGTTCAGCGAGTTCGTCCGGAGAAGTTTCTGCCGAGGGTGTTGCCTCTTCCGCCGCCGGTCGTTCTGCCGCATCCCCTGTTTCTGCCGTTGTTTCTTGTTCTTCACCATTTTCGGGGAGTTGGACATCCTGTTCCGGGTATTCGCTTTCTATTCTGACCAGCAGCTGCACCGCCCTTTCTCCATACCCCAGGGGGTCCGCCTCTTGTGCCATATTGAGGAAATTGACGGCATCGCCGATCCGTCCGTCGGCAAAGGCATTCACGCCGAGGGCATAATAGGTAATACCGGGATCGCTTCCTCTCTGCAGGGCCATTTCATAATAGTACTCCGCGGAGATGTAATCCTTTCTGGCGTATTTAATAAGGCCCATGTAGTAGTACGGGACGGGGTGATCCCGGCGGAGGGATATTGCATGTATAAAATCAATTTCAGCCTTTTCGTATTGGGCTGAAGCATAGAGACTCATACCGTCTTCCACGATGTCCGGGAAGGTGCGGAGGCTGCGGATAAAATTCTTGAAAGCGGTGTCAAAGTCTTTTTTCAGGACCCATTCAAAGGCATGCCGTATCACTGCTGTCTCGTTCTCTTTTCTGCTGTTGTCCCTCTGCAACGCGGAAATAGAATCCCACAGAATTCTGTTGTAGGCCTTTACGGGGGAGTTCAGGAGAAAATAGACAAGACCCCACGACTGACTGTAGAAGCGGTTCAGGTTGGCATTAGCCGATTCTACATCAATGGTCAGAAGAGTGGGAAAGGGAATGAGTCCTTCTTCGGTATCTTCAGAGATGTAACCCTTCAGTGTGTCCACCCACCCGAGATTATCCTTCAGTTCGGCAACCCCTTCCTCAGGATTATAGGATATCGTCTCGAAATAGACGGCGAACCCCTTCTGCAGCCACAGGGGAGGGTTGGGGATGAATGTCTTGATAAACTGCAGAAAACTGTGATGGGCGAGATAGCGGTTAAAGTTTTCCCCCTCGGTCCAGTATCCTACCAGTTCGCTTTTTCCCGGGTCGGAATATTGAAGAAACACAAAGGAACTCTTTGCTTCCGGTACAAATTGTTTCAAATAGGTATCGAAGCCTTCTTTATTACGGAAAATACGCACTTTCATCGGTGCGGGAAGCTCATTCTCAATAAAATGAAAGTATGAATTAAACAAGTCGAAATATGCTTCAAGTTTTTCCGCCGTTTCCTGCGCATGGGATAGACTTATTTCGGAATACACCTGGTAACGGGCTGATTCCACCGTGTTCAATTCCGGTTCTTCGGCAGCCGCTGAAAAAACCACGGCAACAATAAAAAGGATAAATAGTACCTTTTTCATAATTCGTCTCCTTATCTCAAATCTTACGGGTATCCTCCCGGTCTGTCAAATTGTTTTTATCGTTCCCGCAGGTCGTCGATAACCACGTTGACTTCGTCTATTTCCAGCCCCCCGTATCGTTCGAGATTATCGACAATGTATTCCTGAAACTCATGCATTGTGCCGCTCAAATGGACACCGAAGGGTATCTGCACCCGAATATCGATCCTGTAACCCTTTGTGTCGAGTTTAACGGAGACCTTTCTGACCGTCATGGAGGGGTCGTACTCATCGGCGCAGTGGAGCACCATCTGTGTCAGGGCGGCTTCGGATATGATGACCTTTCCCTTTGAACCGAACTCCGGACGAACCACCGATTTTTCAAAATATTTTTCACTCCGTAGGAAGGAAAATCTTTTTTTGAGAAAAACCTTTACCGAGTCGTAGAGGATGTGTCGGTAATCTCTGCTGACTTCTATTGCCGGTACGGGTATGACGTGCTTTCCTTCGTTTTTTCGAACAAGAATAGCCGTTTCAATATCCTGCCGGGTTGCTACGTCTTCTATGTTTATTATTTTGGTGATCTGCGGCAGATCGAGCCGCGCCGCGATTTTATGCACCATCCTTTCGGAAGTTCCGATTATCAATACGCGTTTGAATTTTTCATGCTTCAACTGTTGAGCAACTTCTTTACGGTGTTTCATATCCTCGAAGAGGGCTGTTTTTATGGCCGCGAGGAAGACTTTTTCCTTTTTAGCCGAATGACCCGCCAGGATCCGGTCGTTCCGTATGAGCAGTCCGTCGTCGATTATCAGTTCGATACCGTATTTTTTGGCAACCAGTTTTGCCCGGAAACTCTTTCCTGTTCCGCTTTTTCCGACGAGTGCATAGACTTTTATACCCCTGAGGAGCCATATAAGATTCCGAATGAGATGACTCATGATGATACTACTATACCCTAAAGAGTGAAAAAAATCATCCTGATTGTACACGGTCCCGGATAAACCGGTCCGCGGCAGCCAGGGCTTTTCGAACCCCGGTACCGTCGAAGGTTTTCTCGAGCCGCCGCAGGCTCGCTTCGGGCAGGGGGGCGCGGCAATCCCTGAATCCCAGAATATCGTCGTATCGGCGGAGCAGGAGAGCGTAGGCGTGGAGCAGGTATCCGGACGCATGTCGCGTTCCTCCATGGGTCGTATCCCCGGTGAGGGGGTGTCCGGATTCTTTCGCCTGTATACGAATCTGGTGTTTGCGCCCGGTAACCAGTCGAACCAGGGCCAGGGTGTGTGTTTCGCTGCAGAGGAGGGGGGTGAGAAACGCAAGGGCGCGCTTTCCCTGGACAGGAGAATTCAACCGCCGTTCTTCCTGCACCCTTCCGTCCAGGAGTGCCAGGTAATATTTTTCCGATGTTCTTCCCCGGAGTATTTCGGAAAAACGCCGGGCCCCTTCCAGGTTCTTACTGTAAAAGATCAGCCCGGTAGTTCCCCTGTCCAGGCGATGGAGAGGTCCCGGTTTGAAGGAAAGTGAATACTTCAGAGTCGGCAGGAGATAGGCCCGGATCGCCTCTTCCAGGGAACCTTTCCCGTATACCGCAAGGTTTTTCGGCTTATTCACTGCGATCACGGTGTTACTTTCGAAGAGTATCTCCGGCATGGGGACCCCCCGCCGTTCTTCATTAACCGAAGGCTCCCCCCCGGAAAGAAGGGAGTCGGCTATTGCTATCTCATCGCCGGAACGAACTCGGACGGGAGGGGTTGTTCTCTCGCCGTTCAGAAGAATACGCCTTTTCCGCATGGCGGAGTAGATGCCGCTGAGGGGAAGATGGGGAAGGAATCGTCGTATAACCCGGTCTATCCGCCGGTCGTTGTCGTCATCCGCGGCGATAAATGTTTTCATACCTTCTCCCCTTGACAAGAATCGAATGTACTCGGAAACTACTATAGCGATGACACCGGCACAAGAGGGTAATTTCCAGGTCCTTTTCGATAATCCTATTTTCCTGTCCGCCTTTTTCAGCTGGATCATTGCCCAGTTCCTGAAGGTTATCATACATATCATCCGTTTTAAAGCTTTTTCATCCCGCGAAATACTGTATCGCTTCATATGGAAAACCGGGGGAATGCCGAGCAGCCATTCCGCCGCCGTTACATCGCTTACCACCGCCGTAGGGTTTATCGAGGGATTAGGCTCTACCTTTTTCATTATCGCCCTGGTATTCTCTTTGGTTGTTATCCGTGACGCCCTTGGCGTGCGTCGTGCCGCCGGAACCCAGGCAAAGGCTCTGAACACCATGGGCAAGGAACTGCAATCAAAACTCAAGATACCGTTTAAAATGGTTAAGGAGATTAGCGGGCATACCCTTCCGGAGGTTTCCATAGGAATTATCCTGGGTTTTTTCATAGCGGTTGCTTTTTGTAATCTCTAGTAGGTCTTGAGGTCATGAAGTTGTTTCGCACCAAGTCATCCGTTTTACTGCTTCTGAGCCTATTTACGTATCTGGGTATGGTCGTATCCATCCCCTTCATGAAGGTCGTCAATGAAAGGAGCCGTATATGGGAGGATTATTACATGCTCCTGGTAAAGGGAGAGAATGATACGACCGATCGTCTCGAAACAGCCCTGTCCCGGCAAGGATTCTCTTTTATATCGGCGGAAAACACGACGGTACCCTTTTTTGATTATTCCGGGATCAAACCGGTTCCGTTGAATGATATTCAGACCAGGTATCTCTCCTTCGATCCGAGGATAAGCGACTATGCCCGCAATGTTTCATCTTATTTCATGTCCTCCACCGGCGGAAAGGATTGTCGAATCATCTATGTCAAAAGCGATGATTCGCCCCTGCGTTTTGCCCTTGAAATTGAAGGTCTTTCCGAATGGAGCTCGGAGGGGGTATCGATTGCCGACTTCAACTGGACAGGCATGGTGATCACCCTGGTTATATTCCTGGTGCTTGTCGCTTTTTTCGTCTCGTGGACGGAGCTTCCGAAGGTTATACCGATTCTTATTGCCGTACCCTGGATCGAATTCCTTGTCCTCGGGGCCGATTTCGGGGCAGTGGGCCCGATTTTACTCTATGGGGCGATTATGACGTCATTTGAATATATAAAACCCTCTTTTCTCGAGCGGCAGCAGGGTGGGGCGCGGTTACAAGCCCTCCCGGTATGGATCGGTTCCATGCTGGTCCTGTCCCTAGTGGTATCACTGGCAATGACCGCCGGCGTTTCCGGGTGGGGATATACCCTGCGGGTCTTCGGATATGGTATCCTCGGTTCATGTCTCATCGCCGCCGCGTACGGGGCTCTTACCCATATGACGACTGAGCGCATGGAACATGACCGGTTTATTCCGGTACCGATTATTGCCGGTACCGTTCATGCGGAGCGGACCAGGGACCGGCGCAGAATTGGTATACTGGCCGCCCTGGTGCTGAGCTCCTATATACTTCCGGGTATACCGGAATCGGATACCGGATACCCGGTTCCGGTTCCGGTTCGGTATAAACATGCCCCGGATTTTTCCTGGGACTCCCTGGCCGTACTGTCTGAGAGAAAAGACAATACCGGATCCCTGCCCGATTTATCCGACTATCTCACCCATATGGCCTATCAGGAGGGGTTCCTCTACAACAGGGACTACACATTCCCCGAAAGGAATGAAACGATACAGGTTAACCGATTCGTCCGGAAGAGCGGCGAGATTTTTTCAAGGTCGGATTGTGTAAAACAGTTTACAGACACTTGGTATGAAGATATAATGGCAAACGCTTCGAAAGACGGAATTACAGCCCTGCTCCTGGCGCAGGAGTATCCTACAGGTGTTGTAACCTGTAAAATAAAAAAGCGAACTCTCGTTCCGAGCAATGCTCGCGAGCAGTTGCTTGTCGGGTTAATCGCCCTTTCTCCGTTTACGGTACAGGATGTCGTCTCACGGGGATTGGTGCAGTACACGGCTAAAGATGTAAAGTAAGGAGTTATCAGCAGGAAGCATGAAAAAACTGAAGACTTTTCCTAAGGGAGGTGTGCACCCGGCGGATAACAAAGCCCTCGCAGCCGGTGTACCAATTAAGCATGCCGGGCTGCCCGGGGAGTGTATCGTTCCCCTCTCGCAGCATCTCGGAAAACCCTCCGCTTGTTCCCTGGCACCCGGTGATACGGTAGAAGAGGGAGCGGTAATCGGTACTTCGACCGGATTTATTTCAGCGGTCATACACTCCCCGGTAAAGGGGAAAATAAAGGAAATAAGGTCGATACAGCTTCCGAACGGACAGAAAACGGATGCGGTTGTGCTGGAGACTGATGAGCAGACCGGGAAGAATTCAGCCTATACGCCCTCGGAAGACTGGAAGTCCAAAAATGAAGAGGAATTGCTGGAATGTATTAAATCTCACGGAATCGTCGGTCTCGGGGGCGCTACATTTCCTACAAACGTGAAATTCACCGTGCCGAAGGGCTCGAAGGTAGAGTATTTCGTGGTAAACGGTGTGGAGTGCGAGCCCTACCTGACGGCGGATTATCGCCTGATGCTGGAAAAAACGGAGGGCATCCTCGGCGGGATAGATATTGTTCGTTCGATCCTTCATCCGGATCACATTATTATCGGCATCGAGAACAACAAACCGGACGCGGTGGAAAGAATGCGGGAAGCAGTAGCCGGCCTGGATTATACCGTCGACGTTATACCTTTAAAACTCAAATATCCCCAGGGCGATGAAAAACAGCTACTCAAAGCCGTTACAGGCCGGGAAGTACCCTCCGGCGGACTTCCCATGGCAATCGGCGCGGTCGTCTCCAACGTCGGCACCCTGAACGCCGTGTACGAGGCGGTGGTCTGCAACAAACCCCTCATCGAACGGGTTGTTACCGTGTCCGGGCGGGGTGTTAAAAATCCTTCCAATCTGTTGGTTCGTCTTGGGACCCCGATAAGCACCCTTATCGAAGAATGCGGCGGGTTTTCAGGCGAACCGTGCAAGATCGTGGTCGGAGGACCGATGATGGGGTTCGCCGTCTATGACTTGGATACACCGGTAACCAAGGGAACGGGCGGTATTCTGGTACTTACGGAAAAGGAAGTCGGTAAAAAACAAACAACCCCCTGCCTCCAGTGCGGACGCTGTGTAAAGGCCTGCCCCATGGGCTTGAACCCGACCCGCCTGTTCAAATGGATAGACCACATGGAATACGACATGGCGGAGGATGAAGGGCTCATGGACTGCAAGGAATGCGGGTGTTGCGCCTGGTCCTGCCCGGCCCGTATCGCCCTTGTGCAGGGGATGAAACTAGGAAAACTCATGATACGTAAAAAAAAGGCAAACTGATTATGGAAAAAACTGAAAGCTTGCTCGTAACGAGTTCACCGCAGGTTCATCAGGGAGATACGACGGCCGGAATCATGTGGACCGTATCGGCCTGTTTGCTTCCTGCCGGTATATGGGGGGTCTACGTATTCGGTTTCCGGGCACTCCTGGTCATATGCGTTTCCCTGGCGGCGGCCCTTGCCGGAGAAGCCCTGGCTGCGAAACTCATGAACCGTTTTACCCTGGCGGACGGCAGCGCCTTTGTCACCGGCCTCCTGGTAGCCTACAATATGCCGCCGGATGTCCCGTTGTATATCCCGGTGGTGGCCTCCCTTTTCGGCATTATCGTGGTTAAGTGGTGCTTCGGCGGCCTGGGCTGTAACTGGATGAATCCCGCCCTGGGCGGAAGGGTGTTCGTTTTTTTCTCATGGACCGAAGGTATGACTACCTGGCGTTTCCCCTCTACCATGAATGCGGCCGATACGGTATCCGGAGCTTCGCCCCTCGGATTCGTCAAGACCGGGCTGACGGACCTGCAGGGCGGCGTGACCGGGGCTGTGGATGTTATGAAGACCGCCGGATACCCGGTCAGCAGTATGGATGCCGCGGTTTCATCCTGGTTCAGCGAAAACCTGGGAATATCCCTGAAGAGCGGGTATACGGACCTGTTTGTCGGGAATATCCCGGGATGTATCGGTGAAGTGTCGGCCCTTTTTTTACTTCTGGGGGCCGTATACCTGTTTATCAAAAAAATAATAACCTGGGAGGTCCCCGTTATGTATCTCGGGACCTTTGCCCTGCTTATATGGATTTTCGGCGGTACCGCTTACGGTCAGGGATTTTTCAGCGGTGAGGTTGTCTTCCATCTTTTCAGCGGAGGGCTGATGCTCGGCGCCCTGTATATGGCCACCGATATGGTCACAAGCCCGGTGACACGGACCGGGATGATTATCTTCGGCGCCGGGTGCGGGTTTCTCACCTTTCTGATACGGCGATACGGTTCCTTCCCCGAAGGGGTATCGCTGGCAATTATTTTCATGAATATCCTCGTTCCCATGATCAACAGGTTTACGCAGCCGAAACGCTTCGGTTTATCGAGGAAGGAGCCTGAGGAATGAAGACCATCATTATCACAGGCAGCAAACTGGCGCTTATCTGTGCCGTTGCCGCGGTCGCCCTCGGGTTCGTCAATTCAGTTACGGCTCCGAAAATCGAAGAGATAAAGCAGCAGAAGCTGGAGCAGGCCCTGAGTACCGTGGTGAAAGAGGGGAAAGCAGGCAGTGAAACTATGGTTCCGGATAACAAAACGGTCAGGAGTTATTACCCGATCAGTAAGGATGGAGAGGTCATAGGCCACATTCTGCGGCTGGTCGGAACGGGCTACGGTGGAGACATGCATATCCTCGCAAGCTTTGATACGGAGGGCACAGTCCTGGCGGCGGTTCTTATGGAAAATGAAGAAACACCGGGGCTCGGGAAAGAAGCCGAGAACATCGAGTACATGGAAAAATATATCGGTACGGGTAATGAAGAGCCCGTACCCGTAAGCAAGAAAGACCTTACCCCGGATCAGGCTGAAGCAGTCAGCGGTGCTACCATAACCTTTTCCGGAATAGGTAAAGCCCTGGCCGCCGGTTCTGAATTCGCGACAAACCTAGGAGGCGGGCAATGATCAAGGAGTTTACCAAGGGATTTTTTAAAGAAAATCCCATATTCGTGTTGCTTCTGGGCCTCTGTCCGACCCTGGCGGTATCTACCAAGGTAGTCAACGCCCTCGGGATGGGAGCCGGGGTCATATTCGTGCTGCTGGGCTCGAATATCTTCGTTTCCCTGCTTAAAAATTTTATTCCGGAAAAGGTACGCATACCCTCGTACATAGTCATTATCGCTTCCTTCGTAACTATAGTGGACCTGGTAATGCAGGCTTTTGCTCCGTCCCTGTCGGAGAGCCTGGGGGTTTTCGTCAAACTCATTGTCGTTAACTGTATCATCCTCGGTAGGGCTGAAGCTTTTGCCAACAAGAATACCCTGGGGGCTTCCGTCCTGGACGCCCTGGGGATGGGTATAGGCTTCACCCTGGGACTTCTGCTCATATCCTTTATCCGCGAAGTACTCGGCAGCGGAACTATTACCCTCTTCGCCATGGGCGGTTTCGACGGAGTCATTGAACTGCCGGGTCTCGTGAACGCCCCGGTGAGAATTTTCAGCCTTTCGGCAGGGGCCTTACTGGTTCTCGGCTTTCTGCTGGGCTTCTTCAACTGGATAGGCTCCGTAAAGAAAGGAGGGAAGGCATGAGTTACATTGCAATCATCCTTACATTCGTGTTTGTACAGAATTTCATACTGACCCAGTTTCTCGGGCTATGTCCGTTTATCGGTGTTTCGCGAAATGTGGATTCTGCAGTAGGAATGGGATTTGCCGTTATCTTCGTTATGTCCATAGCCTCCCTGGTTACCTGGTTCATCTATCACTTTATTCTCATTCCGCTCAACATAGAATTCCTCCAGACTATAACCTTTATTCTGGTTATTGCGAGTCTTGTTCAACTGGTGGAGCTGGTCATTCAAAAAATTTCTCCTCCCCTCTATAAAGCGCTGGGTATTTATCTGCCGTTGATTACGACGAATTGCGCGGTCATGGGTATTGCCCTGATTGCGGTGAGGAGCGGATACAACGCGCTGGAAAGCTTTATCGCCGGTTTTTCGGCCGGCCTGGGGTTTCTCTTGGCTATTTTCATGATGTCTACTATCCGGGAAAAACTCGACACTGAATGGGTACCAAAACCGTTACGGGGGGTTCCCGTTGCCCTTATCACCGCCGGGCTCATGGCACTGGCATTTATGGCCTTTGACAAAGCACTCTTACAGAATCTTCTGGGGCCGATGTAATATGGAGTTTTGTTCATGACTATACTGTATGCTTTTTTATCGGTAGCTCTGCTGGGTGGGCTATTCGGAATCGGTCTCGCCGTCGCCGCCAAAGTACTGGCGGTCAAGAAGGACGATAGGATTACGGCTGTTGAAGAAGCCCTGCCCGGTGCAAACTGCGGTGCCTGCGGATACGCCGGATGCGCGGCTTACGCGGAGGCCATTGTAAAGGAAGACGCGGATATTACCCTCTGCTCTCCCGGCGGTGCGGCAGCGGCAAAACGCATAGCCGAGATAATGGGAAAGACGGTCGAAGTCTCCGAAGAAAAAAAGGTTGCAAAGGTACATTGCCGGGGCAATAGAAAGACCAGTACCTATAAATTCACCTATGACGGTATACGTGACTGCAATGCCCTCTACATGCTCTACGGGGGCGATAAGACCTGTCCCTATGGCTGTCTCGGCCTCGGGAGCTGTATAAAGGTATGTCCTACGGATGCTATAGACTACGATGCCGATGGGAATGTCTCCGTGGACAGGGACGCGTGTATCTCCTGCGGAAAGTGTATAGATGTGTGCCCTACGGGTGTCATGAAATTCGTCCCCTACGACGCGGACTATATTGTAGCGTGCAACTCCACCGATAAAGGCGGGGTTGTAAGAAAATACTGTACAGTCGGTTGTATTGGATGTAAAATATGTGAGAAGAAATCACCGGAAGGTGGTTTTATTGTAGAAAACTTCCTGGCGCGAATTGATTATTCCGCCAGGGGGGACAGGCAGGAAGCTGCAGCCGCATGTCCGCCGAAATGTATCCTGGCGTGTGTTCCTTCAGAATCGGCGCTCTTACCGGTAACGGCGCAGGAGGAAGATGACGAAGCCTAAGCTGATCGTCGGGACGGTTAACAATCAGCCCCTGGGAATGAAGTATGAAAAGTTCGAGGAATTATATCAGTACTGTTATAAACCTTTCCTGAAATTGCTGAATACGAATCCTGATGTATATGCCGTTCTCTATTATTCCGGCATTCTCCTGGAACACCTGGAGGAATATCATCCTGAATTCATCATGCTTCTACACGACCTTATTCGGAGGAAACAGGTCGAGCTGGTGGGGGGCGCCTATTATGAACCTTTTCTGCCCCTTATCCCGAACACCGATAAATTAGGTCAGATAGAGTTTCTTACCACCTACCTCAGAAAGCAGTTCGGCATCCGGGTAAGGGGCTGTTGGGTCCCCTTCGGGGTCTGGGACCATATACTCCCTTTCACCCTCAAAAACAGCGGTATGGATTACGCTTTTCTTAATACCGGACCCCTGGCTGAAAAGAATGAACCCATGCTTCCCTCTATTACCGAGGAATATGGAAAATCACTGATTATCTATCCGGTGTTTTCCGATTTCATCCATGATTTTCCAAAGGAAACACCGGAGGAGTCATTGAAGAATTTGATAGGCATCCTTTCCGACACGGAAGGAGCCCTGGCTTCCGTCCTGTTTCCGGGAGACAAGCTGTTCAATAATCCCGCCGGTTTGAAGGAGAGGGAACAATGGATAAGTGATTTCTTTGCCTGCGTACGGGAAAACCGAAGCAGGATCGAATACACTCTGCCGGGGAAATATTCCAGGACGGACAGGCGGGTTAAAAAAAAGTACTATTCACCTACCAGCTACGGAGAACTCATGGAATGGAGAGGGAAACCCTTTACCGATGACGGTGGAGTATTTAAAAAGTGTCTCCTGGAATTTCCGGAAAGTAACATTCTGTATGCAAAAATGATGTATGTTTATCAGTTGGTAAACCAGATAAGGGGCGATCGGTCGAGAAAGAAAACCGCCAGGGAAGAGCTCTGGAAGGGACAGGGAAATTCATCCTTCTGGTATGCAAAAAACGGTGGGGTTTTTAGAAATAGCTATAGGAAAGCCGCCTTTTCCGCCCTGCTGGAAGCGGAAAAGCTTACAAGAGAAAAAGGAATTTTTAAATCGTCCATCGTGGTAACGGATATCGATCTGGACGGATTCGATGAATATCTCTACCAGGGGAATATATTGAATGCCTATATCACGGGACGCGGCGGCGAAATGTTTGAATTGGATTATCTGCCCGGTTCATGGAACTACCTGGATACCTTTACACAGAGGGATGAGAACGGTGTATGTACACCTTATCTGAGGCGGGGGTTTATCGATCACATCATTCCGGCCGGAAAGACCCTGGAGCAGTTCGCCGCGGGAGAATTCCGGGAATTGAGTCCGGGATTTAATAAAACCTATACAACCGAAGAAGTGGATCGGGATCGTATGCGGATTCAATTTTCCATTAACGATCCACCGGCCGGTATAAAAACCGATTTCAGCCTGAGGAAACAGTACGCCTTTAAACGTTCAGCCGTCGGCGTGCAGTATGAGATTCAGACCGGCGATAATTTGAAGGATATTCCGGTCTTTGCTTCCGAACTAAATCTTGCGCTCCCGGAGCCGCCGGGTGAGCGGGTGCGGGTATTCGCAATAGTAAAGGGCGAGCGTAAACTCGTCCCGGAAGAGGCTACGGTTCTTCGGCAGGTTTCAGAAGTCGTGATAGAAGATTCCATCAATCAAACATCTCTGACTATCTCGGGAAGCAAGAGGTTTCGCCTCTGGATGTTTCAGATCTTCACTCCCTACCTTACGGATTCCGGAGAGGAACGGGAGTATCAGTCCACGTGTATTGTTCCCGCCTGGACAAGGGCACTGGGGACGATGAAACCCTGGGATATCGTCCTTACACTTAAAATAGAAAAGCTGGATAAACAGAACACATAAAAGGATTTCAGCGAAGAGCCGATAGCACCGCGTCGATCCAGGGTTCGGTCTGCTGACGGTACCGTTCCCGGGTCATGAGAAACTCGTAAAGAGCCCGGCGGTACTCTTGCTGAAAAAAGAGCGCCTGGCCGAGGTAAAAGTGACTTCTCAGATCGTCATCTCCGGTATGCCGTGTTCGTTGGAACGACATGAGCCGCTGTACGGCCGCATCCCAGTTTTGCTCGGCAAAGGTCGATCCCAGTATCCTGCCGAGGCTGTATGATTCACCCTCGGCCAGACGGATCCTGTCCTGCTCCAGCATAACCGGTTCTGAAGGCAGGGTGGGTTCGGAGATGCGTTTTCCTACAAGCCGGGATACGAGTTCCTCTATCTCGGGGCTTAGAGTTGCATCGGTTCGCATCGGCAGGGGAGATACTGCCAGGCCCTTCCCCGTTGTCAGGGCTGAATCGATGGTAAGATAGGGCAGCGGGCGAGGCCTGGATCCGGATATCGGGGATATATCGATTTCCCGAGAAATTGGAATAATGGTCTCCTCGACTGTAGCGTTTTTCCCGGGAGTGAAGGAGAACTGTGCCGTCTTCGCCAATTCCGAATCAATGATCCCGTAATAGTAGGGTATTCCGGGGATGGAGAAATCTCTGTATTCGTTGTCCGAACTCGAAACAAGGGCGATGAGTTCGGCATCGAGAATATCCTCGGCAGTCCGGATAGGAGAAACACTTCTGTACAAGGATAACTCCCGCTCTTTTTTATCCGCTTCATAGGTGATAAGGATAAAGTCCTCCATTGATTCCGCCTCTATTGATAGGACTCCGGCGGCGACATCGGCGGTGGAGACGGGTTTTTCAACTGAAACAGCATAGAAGGTTTTATTTCGGAAGGGAATGAAGAGTTCGTAGAGTTCTCCGTCTTCCGACTCGGCAAGAACCGCGTAATAATAGGGTGTTCCGAATTCCGGGGGAGTATCGATAAAAAAGCCCTTTCCCGAAGGCACCCATCCGGCTTTTTCGGCCAGGTGGAAGTTCGTTTCGGTTATCTCCTCGGTATATCGATAAATGATGTAACGCCCCTGTACGTCCGTGGAATCGTTCCAGGTAAGTTTTACCCGGGATGCCTCGGGAACTACTTTAAGGCGGGATACGAAGGGAGCAAACACCTCTTCTTCGTCGGCTGAGAAAACCGAAAAAACGGTAACGAGAATAAGAAATATATATAAACAAAAGTGTTTCATGCCGCCCTTATTCATAATATTCGGCTTCATGAGGCTCTGTCCATAGAAAAATAGGGGGTTTGACAGAAAAAAAAATACTACCTACACTAGGGCATGTTCGTAGCGGTTGTATGCGAGTATTCCGGTGACGATCATAGGGTAACGGTAACCCAATTGTTGAAACAGTACGGCTTCAAACGGGTGTATGACAATCTGTTCGAGAGTACGACGATAAAAGAACAGACCCTGTCCCGTTTGAAACGGGACCTGGACAGGGCTACAGATTCTTTCGGAGGGTTTCGATTTTATCAGTATCCGCTGGAAGATACCCTTACTATTACCGATCTCGCGAAAAAGAAATGGCGAAGAATACTGTTAAAACCTTCAGAAGGAGAATGAAATGCTTTCCGAGAGCGAACAGCGTATAGAAGATATTTCCGAAGCCATCGGTGAAACATGGAGGCATCTTTGACCCGGAGAAGCTGAAGAAACAGATAGAGGACCTGGAAGCGGCTACCGGTACTCCCGATTTCTGGAACGACAAGGAACATGCTGAAAAGACCCTGGCGGAACTCAAACGGCTCCGGGAGAGGTATGAGCCCTGGAGGGACCTCCACAACGAGCTCCTCGATCTCAAGGGATTGTTCGAACTCGCCCTGGCGGAAAAGGATGAATCAATGGAGGAAGATATCCTCGCCGGCCTGGAAGACCTGGAAACACGCTATTCCCGACTTCGTATTATGGAGCTCTTACATGAACAGTATGATGCAAACGATGTTTTCTTGACGATCCATTCCGGAGCCGGCGGAACGGAAGCCTGCGATTGGGTAAGAATGCTCTACCGGATGTACACTCGATGGGTGGAGTCAAAGGACTTCTCCCAGGAGATAATAGATTACCTGGAGGCCGAAGGGGGTATAAAATCTGTGACGGTTCAGATATCCGGCAGCTATGCCTACGGACTTCTGAAGGGGGAAACGGGAATACACCGGCTTGTAAGAATCAGTCCCTTTGATTCCAACTCTAGGCGGCATACATCTTTTGCCTCCGTCTATGTTTCTCCAGTCATCGAGGATGACCTGGAGGTGGATATCCGCCCTGAAGACATACGGATCGATACCTATCGGGCCCAGGGGGCGGGGGGGCAGCATGTCAACAAAACCGATTCGGCGGTAAGGATAACCCACCTGGATACCGGTATCGTGGTGCAGTGCCAGAACGAACGCAGTCAGCATAAGAATAAGGCAACCGCCCTCAAGGTCCTTAAATCCCGGTTGTATGAGTATTTCAGAGAAGAGCAGGCGAAGGAAAAAGAAAAGCATGCCCAGGAAAAGAAGGACATTTCCTGGGGCAACCAGATACGTTCTTACGTTTTCCAACCCTACACAATGGTGAAGGACCTGCGTACCAGGTATGAGACCGGAAACATTCAGGCGGTCATGGACGGCCGGATAGATCCGTTTATTGAAGAGTATCTGAAGTGGAACTGGAAACATCGCAATTAAAGCAGCCGCGTATCCTTATCGTCGACGATCTGGCGTTTATGCGCAGCGTGATAAGGGAAATCCTCGAAAACAACGGGTTTGCCGTCGCAGGTGAAGCAATCGACGGGCGGGAGGGCTGCGAGATGTACTCCGCCGTGGAACCGGACGCAGTTCTCATGGATATAACAATGCCGGGGATGGACGGAATTGAATCGCTCAAGTCCATCAGGAAAGAAGACCCTTCAGCCTGTATCGTCATGTGTTCCGCCCTGGGGGAACAGGAGTACATCCTCAAAGCCATAAACCTCGGGGCACGGGATTTCATTGTCAAACCCTTCCGCCCGGAAAGGGTTGTATCGGCTCTGCGGAAAGCCCTTCATATCGATGCCTAGGATAGCCCCTCTTGTTCTAACGTTCCTATGTTTCCTCTCGCCTCTGCTCTCGGCCCTGGACCTGCAGAAATCCCTGCCTGAGAAAATCACCCTTGGTGTATGCAGCCTGAAAGGACCGACCATCGAAAACGAGCAGAAGTTTTTCCTGCACAAGATTCCGACTATATTTCTCGAGGCCCTGCGGGGGATCCCCGATCATCGCATGTCGGCCGAAGAAATCGAAGACCTGGAAGCTTACATTATTCACGGGGCGATAACAAAACTGGAAAAGGAAATAGGCACACTTATTCAGGAGAGGGATTCGTTGTTTTTTCAAAACGACGCCCAGGGAAGGGCACGTAAAAACGCTTCGATAGAGAGCAAGAAAAAAGAGCTGGAAGAACTTACCTCGGGTGGTTATACGTTGCAGGGAATGGAAAACCCCCTTTCCCTGGAGATTGCCGCGGAAAACCTCAAAGGAGGTCTTTTACCCCCTCCCGGACCATTTATTAAAGAATACTGTGATAAGCACGGGATAGATATCCTGATTTACGGTTCCCTGGAACAGGTGGATGATTTCTTTTTTTTAAATATAGAGGTATATAACCGGTACCGCCAATCTACCGTGTATCGTGCATCTACGGCGTGCAGCGGCCGTGAACTTGCATCCCGGGCAGAGGGAATAACCAAGGACTTGAAGGGCCTGGTCCTGGGACGTGAATGGTCGGCCTTGCGCGTCGAGTCCGTACCTTCTTCGGCCTCCATATACCTGGATGGGAAGTTTTCAGCCGCCGGAATTCTATATCGTCCCTTTATGGATCCTGGAACCTACATTGTAGAATGCAAAGCCCCCGGCTACGAAGCAAAGCGTATGCCGGTAGAGCTGGAGCCCCGGGTGGAAGAGGTGCTACTTGTCACGCTGAAGGAGCTGGAACGGAGTACCTTCCGAGTGGAAACTGATCCGCCGGGGGCGGAAGTATATCTGGCCTCTCAATGGGTTGGAACGAGCCCCGTGGATGTAATCTTTCCGGGAGTGCCGGCGCAACTGGTGGTTGTAAGGGAAGGTTACCGGCGGAGTTTCAGAATACTTTCCCAAGCCCCGGAGGGGACCGTCCATTTCGACCTACAGCCGGAATCGCCGGTAACCTACAGTATACGGGAAGATTACCGTGACCGTTTTTATAAAGACTTCGGGATATTTATCCTGTCCATTCCCGTGTCCCTGGTGGGATACTCCCTGACCGAGCAGTACTCCATAGCATATAATGAAGCCGAAGCCGGCGGAACGAGCCCGGAGGATGAACTCTACAGATTGTGGCTCACCTATACGCTGTGCTATAATCTGTACACGGCGGGATTGTTCGCCAACACTTTTCTGTTCATTCATATGGCTGTTTCGGCGGCCGAGTATATACGCCAGGCAGAGCTGTCCGCCGGCGGTACTGTGAGAAATTAGGAGCATTACGTGGCAGGCAGAGGATTTGGAGCAAAGATAGCGGCGCTGTTCAGGGGCGGCAAAACAGAGGGAGAATCGTTTTACGAAGAACTGGAAGATCTTCTTATAGAGGGCGATGTGGGAGCCACTGCGGCGATGGACATTGCCGACACCCTCAGGCGGTCCGCCGGTGCGGGCAACCGGGAAGAGCGCCTGCAGACCCTGAAAAATATACTGGCAGACAGCCTGCGTACTGCTGAAGTCAGGCCCGTTCCCGGGAGCCTTAATTTTTTTATGGTTCTTGGGGTAAACGGTGTCGGAAAGACCACAACCGTGGCGAAACTGGCCGATTATTTCCGCAGGAATTACGGTATGGAAGCGGTACTTGCGGCGGGAGACACCTTCAGGGCCGCCGCCATCGACCAGTTGAAACTTCACGGGTTAAGGCTGGATGTGAGGGTTGTACATCAGCAGCCCGGCTCCGATCCGGGGGCCGTTATCTACGATACCATCGAAAGTGTAAAGGCCAAGTCCGGAGAGCTCATCATTGCGGATACGGCGGGGAGAATGCATAACCGATCGGATCTGATACGGGAGCTCAAAAAGATAGACAAGGTCGCCAGGGGTCGTATGGACGGGGGAAATTACACCAAGCTTCTGGTTATCGACGCCACCACCGGTCAGAACGGGATACGCCAGGCGGAAATATTTCACGAGGCCATCGGCGTCGACGGTGTCATACTCGCCAAATACGATTCGGATGCCAAGGGCGGAATCGTATTCTCTATTTCAAGAACACTGAAGATACCCCTGGTTTTCCTGGGCACCGGCGAAAAGTACGAGGATCTTCGGCTTTTTGACCCGGACCGCTTTTTATCCGCCCTACTAGGTGTTACATGAAAGCGTTGCTGGCTACCTGTATCCTTTTCTGTTCTGTCGCTGCACCCGCAACCGCTGTTGATTATTACCGGTCCAATGTTCTTGGTATGAAGCTGCAACGCCTGGAGAAGTTCAGGATAGATGAATTCGAGTATTGTCTGGCGGTGGACAGCGAAGACGAAGTGGAAACAAGGACCCTCATATCCCGGGGTAAAGAAATTAGGACATGGATTATTACGCGCCTACCGGAAGGTAAGAGTGTAGAAGTGGAGATCAGCGGCCCTGAGAAAATTACCCGAGAGAGGTTGCAGGGGAGGCTTATAAAGGAAACGGTGGAGGAAGAAGGCCAACTCCGGGAAGCCCGTCGTTATATCTACGAGGGGACGGAACTGGTACAAAGGGAGGTTACCGGGCCCGAAGGTCCCCTCTATACAGACTATTTTGAAAGGACCGAACGGGGACGGTTAAGGCGTGTCGTCAGGGAATTCCCCGGAGGTGATACGGTGGTATCCTGGTATTCTTCAGGTGCCGAAGGCCCGGCAGAAGAAGTACATACCTCCGGTGAAGCATCGACACGCTTCAGGTACGACGCCGGAAAACTTGTTTTGGAAGAACACCGGGAAGGGGTCGAACTCGTCTCCCGCACCGAGTATTTTCCTGAAGAGCGTACGTCCCGCCAGGTGGATTTTAGAACCGGAGAGGTTATTACCCGTACGTATGACCAAAAGGACAGGATAATCCGGGAAGAAACGGAAACGGAAACAGGAATCGATATCTATGAATATACCTACCGGGATAATCTCCTCAGTACGGAGATTCATAGGAGCCGGGGCCTGGTCGAGAGATGGGAGTACGAGTATTCCGGGGGAGAAGAGAAGACGGCCTTCAATTATTACCGTAACAAGATACTCCGGAAACGGCGCGAATTCGAAACGGGGGGAACATACCGGGATATTATCATGCGGGACGGCAAACCTTTGATGATCGTATACTACCGGGAACATGTGCAGGTCGAAACAGAGTATCTCGGAGACAATGAAGCACCGGTGGGAGAAGAACTGCCGTGAAACCCTGGATTCTCTTCGTAGCCGGCAGATATTTTCGAACAAAAAGGAAAGTCGGCAGGATATCTCCTCAATCCCTGCAGGTGGCCGGGATAACGGTGGGCGTCATGACCCTTGTCACCGTTCTGGGAGTCATGAACGGGCTGCAGCTGGGTTTTATAGAAGATATCCTGGAAATTAGTTCCTACCACCTGCGGATCGATACCGGAGCGGATAGGGTGGACGAGAGTATGCTGGAAGACCTGCGAAGCATGAAGGGCGTCAGAGCCGCGCTCCCCTTTATCGACATCCAAACCATGGGAAAGGGGATGTTCGAAGATTTCGAATCCATTCTTATCCGTTGTGTTCCGGAGGACACACCGAACTATGATAGAGGTCTTGTGGATCAGCTGGGAATTTATCGGGGATCCTTTGACCTGGGGGAGGGATCCATTGTCATCGGATACGAGTATGCCCTGGAGGGGGGGATACATATAGGCGATACCCTGTCCCTGGTCTCCCTCGCCTCCGGCGGAGCCGAACTGCTTAGTCCCGATACGGTAGAATTCACCGTCACCGGCCTCTTCAGAAGCGGGTATTACGATTTCGACAGATCCCTGGCCTTTATCTCACTGTCTGATTATTCCCTTTTGGCAGCCCCGGGGGGGGATTCAGGACTTACCCTCGGGATAAAACTCGAAGACCGCTTCAAGGACCTGAAGGCGCTCGAAGCAATCGTCCGAACCCTTGGTGTGCCCGGATCATCGATTATCTCATGGAGGGAGTATAACAGGTCTTTCTTCGGCGCGCTGAAAACGGAAAAAATCGCCATGATGTTCCTCCTGGGACTCATTTTCCTTGTAGTAGGTGTTAATATATTTCATTCGCAACGGAGGGCCGTCTACGAACGGCAGGAAGAAATAGGGATACTCAAGAGTCTGGGGGCGGGGCCGGGGGATATACGTCTCGTGTTTCTCTCCGACGGCTTTCTTATCGGCCTGAAAGGGGCGGTTATCGGCCTTGTCCTGGGACTCTTGCTTACACAGAATATAAATGTACTGTTTTCAGTGATGGAATCTGTGGGCAACGCATGCCTTCGTCTCTGTACACGATTGTTCAATTCAGCCGCGGATTCCGGACCGGCGGATATGGATTTCTTTTCAACCGCCTATTTCTACCTTCTCGATGTGCCGGTACGGCTTATTTTCAAAGAAGTCTGTTCCGTTTTCGGTTTCGCCGTTGTTTCTTCGAGCCTTGCCGCGTTTTTTGCCTCGGCCCGGGTATCGAGGATCTATCCCCAGCAGGTTTTGAGGTATGAATGAGTATGGAAATAATACAACTTTCCGGTGTGGAGAAGTCCTATGAAACGGGTCCCGAAGAGCTGAAGATAATCCGGGGGGTCAACCTGGGCATTACCGGGGGCAGCGTTGTGGTTATCACCGGCGAAAGCGGGAGTGGGAAGAGCACCCTGCTCAATCTGATCGGGGGGCTGGACAGTCCGACCGGGGGTGAAATCCTGGTGGACCATCTGCCGGTACACGAGATGAACGAGGACGAATTGACCGAATACCGGTCGTCCAGGGTGGGATTTGTTTTCCAGTTTCACTACCTGATGAAGGATTTTACCGCCCATGAAAACGTCATGATCCCGGCCTTTATCCGGGGTATGCGAAAAACCGAAGCCCTGGACAGGGCGGCCGGGCTGCTTGCCCGGGTGGGGCTGGAGGGACGGGTGAACCATTATCCCGCGCAGCTTTCCGGTGGAGAGCGGCAGCGGGTGGCGGTGGCCCGTTCCCTGGTGAATGACCCTGCCGTGATATTGGCGGACGAACCCACCGGAAACCTGGACGAACAGAACTCCAGGAATGTGGAAGACATACTGTTCGACCTTGTGCGGCGGGTGGGGAAGACCCTGGTGCTTGTGACTCACGACTCACATTTAACCGGGTATGCCGATTCGTCGTATGTCCTGGAGAACGGAATACTGTGCGAAAGATAAATTTTCGGTTTGCCCTTTTTGCCGGTATGAGAAATCTCATGGCATATCGCCGAAGGGGGGGGAGCCTCTGGCGTATGTCCAGTGCCGTTATCGGTATAGCCATGTCTCTCATTCCCCTTAATGTGGTACTGGTGGTAACAAACGGCATGATAGCCGGAATAACGGAACGCTTTATGGAAATCGGTACCGGGCATCTCCAGATACGGGCTTTCAACAGGGTAGACCAGAAGGAGCTAGAACAGGTACGTGATGTGCTCGCCGCAACAGATGGAGTCCGCCTGTACAGGCTGACGTGCCAGGGAAACGGTTTGCTCTATTCCGGTGGAAGGCGAAGCGGTATCCATGTTAAAGCCTTTCCCGAGGATATCTATGAAACGGACGACGGTTTCAGGAAGTACCTCGAGGTCTCCGAAGGTGTTTTCGATCTGGCTTCCCCCGATGCGATTATGCTGAGTGCGGAGGTGGCAAAGACCCTGCGGGTGCATCCGGGAGATGAAGTAACACTCCTGGTTTCCGCCAACCCGGGAGGACGGGGAGTCATCATAAGGCCGGCCCGGTTTATCGTGCAGGGGGTGTTTTCCACGGGATACTATGAGCTCGACTCCCTAACCGCTTATATCCCCCTGGAGACCGGAAGAAACCTGTTCAGGAATCCGGGATCATTGTACTACGGGGTAAAGGTGGCCGACCCCTTCGGGGATATCGACAGCCTGGCCGTTGATATTCAGTATCGCCTGCCTCAGGGGTGGTTTACCTACACCTGGTATGAACTCGAAAGACCCATGTATGAAACCTTTCGAACAACCCGCAATATCCTTCTGTTCATCATGCTGCTCATTCTGCTGGTTGCGTCGGTCAATATATCGTCCTCCCTCGTCATGCTGGTGCTCGAAAAGGAACATGATATCGCCATACTGAAGAGCGCGGGAACTTCCCCGGGTACTATAGCGGCATCTTTTATTACAACCGGATTTTTCCTCGGCGTTGCCGGTACCCTGACGGGCATGTCCATCGGTCTGGCCCTGGCGGTGAACATCAACGATATTATCCGCTTCCTCGAGTCAACCAGCCGCGACATCGGTATGTTTTTGAACAATATCCATGGTATAATGGAAAGCCGGGAATCCACGGGAGTAAAAATCCTCGATCCTTCGTTTTACCTCGAGGAGATTCCTGTCAAGGTACGGTTTTGGGAAGTATGGCTTATTTCCATGTTTTCCATCCTCTGCGCGACCCTGGCGGCCTATATTCCCTCCAGGAGGGCAGGCAATATCCGGCCCCTGGAGATAATTCAGAAGCACTGAAAGATATTACCGGGTAATGTCAGCGGTACGCGCGGATCCGGCCGGGTTTTGAAGTTCCGGTTTCGGTCTTTTAGTTAACATTTATGCGTTTTTTTAGTATATTTTATATGCTTTATCGGCAGAGAGACTATATTTTTATTACACTGACAGTAGCAGTAATACCTATCCATCCGGTCTGCCGCGGGCGACCGGTTCGAGGAAAGAGGAAGCATTTGGAGTATGAAGTGTGAAAAGTGTGGAATAAACGAGGCTACCGTTCATGTTAGGCAAATAATGGGAAACAAGGCGCTGGACCTGCACCTTTGCGGTGATTGTGCGGCTAAATCGGGCATATCAGACCAGGAACATACCATTGATCTGACCGTGTCGCAGCTTCTCACGGGGCTCATGGAATTGGATGAATCGTCGGCTGAAACGGAAGGGGGAGGGATGTGCCCGGTCTGCGGTCTGAGCATCAAGGACTTCAGAAAAAGCGGAAGAACGGGTTGTCCTGAATGCTATGAATATTTTAGACAGGACATTCTGGGGATATTGGAAAACGTGTCCGGAGTGACGAGGCATCGAGGTAAATTGCCGAAAAAGCTAAGGACCTATAAAACCTTGATGGTAGACAAGCAGATTCTGAAACAAAAGCTCAAGGAGGCGGTGGAACAGGAAGATTACGAAGCGGCTGCGGCATTACGCGACAGGATCCGCTCACTGGGTGAATAAAGGGGAGAGGAGGATGATAGAATTCGGTAACCCATTACAACCTTCGGGCTGGTTCGCGGAAAAAGGACCGGAGGGTGACGTGGTGGTTTCATCCAGACTCAGGCTTTCGAGAAACATCCTGGGATACCGCTTCCCCAACGTTATGGAAGAGGACGAGCGGGCGGCCGTGGATGAACATATCTCCGCCGCTTTGAATAATTACAGGGAAAAGGCTGAAATAGATGTCCAAAAATTGGGAAGCCTCTCTCCCCTGGAAAGGCGGATACTTCTCGAGAGAAATCTCATAAGCCAGGATTTCTCCCTGAAAACCTTCAAGACCTTTTTCCTCACCGGCGACCAGGCTGTTTCCGGAATGGTGAATGAAATTGATCACCTGCGGTTTGCCGGTATTCTACCGGGAATCGCCCTGGAGCAGGCGTACGAGAGGATGAACAGGATCGACGATTTCCTGGAGGATAAACTGGAATACGCGGTTTCCATTGATTTCGGCTATCTGACGCCGGATATTACCAATACCGGCTGCGGGATGAGGGCCTCTCTCCTGATGCATCTGCCGGCTTTAGTACGGACGGGACTTATAGAAAAAGCGTTAAAGGCGGTGGTACAGCTGGGTGTTCATATTAAAGGATATTTTACCGACGATCAGCTCTCCCTCGGAGATATGTACCAGATTGCTAATCAATTCAGTATAGGTATTTCGGAAAAAGAAATTATAGAAAAACTTGAAAATTTGGGGATACAATTGGTACATTATGAGAGGAAGGCAAGAGAAGAACTTCTTGCCGGGCGGGCCGTTGACATTGAAGACCTTGTATACAGGGCCTGGGGGATACTAACCAATTGTCGGCGGATCTCCGCAAAAGAGGCAATTGAGCTCCTTGCCACCCTTAGGTTTGGCGCTGTCATGGGTATTCTGGATGTTCCTGTAGAAACCGTTACGGCCCTGCAGTTCGTAACCCAGAAAGCCCACATCCAGCACTACCTGAAAAGCGGCGAAGACGACATTGAAGCCGATCAGGTAGATATAACACGGGCCGGGGTAATCCAGGCCATGTTGCAAGAGAGTTTATAGATGAGGAGAGATCCATGTTTAAAGGTCTGACACAAAGGGCTCAGAGAATATTAACTACCTATGCCCAGGAAGAGGCCAAGCGATTCCATTCGGACCAACTTCAACCGGAGCACATCCTTCTGGCAATCCTGAAGGAAGGGGAAGGTTTAGGATATAAAGTACTGAAAAATCTCAATATTGACCCGGGCGAGCTCCAGCTATACATTGAAAAGAGTCTGCCCAAAAAACACGCAGGTTTCATCCTCGGAGATGTTCCCCCTTCGGTGCGGGGCAAGAGGATGCTGGAATTATCCGCGGAAGAAGCACGGAAGATGTCGCACGACTATATAGGAACAGAACATCTCGTGCTGGCGGCTGCAAGCGAAAAGGACAGTGTTTTCAGCTCTTTTCTGGAGAAGAGATCGGTATCCCCGGAGGAGGTAAAGAAAGCCGTCCTGGAGATTTCACGGACGAGTACATCCGAGAAAAAGCCTTCCAATTCGGCGCAGGCACAGCAGAAGAGAAGGCCTCAGCCGCAGGGTAAAAAAAACACCCCTACACTGGATGAGTTTTCCCGGGATTTAACCGACTATGCCCGGGAGGATAAGCTCGACCCGGTAATCGGAAGGGAAAAGGAAATTCAGCGGGTTATACAGATACTGGCAAGGCGTAACAAGAATAATCCGGTTCTTATCGGTGAGCCCGGTGTGGGGAAAACAGCCATCGTAGAAGGGCTTGCCCAGAGAATTACCGACGGCTCGGCCCCGGTGGTTCTCCTGGGTAAACGTGTTATTACCCTCGACCTTGCCTCCCTGATTGCGGGAACAAAATACAGGGGGGAGTTCGAGGAGCGATTGAAGAGGGTAATGAAAGAAATAGCCCTGGCGGATAATGTTGTTCTGTTTATCGACGAGCTCCATACGATAATCGGGGCCGGGGGAGCCGAAGGGGCTATTGATGCGTCAAACATGCTCAAGCCGGCCCTTTCGAGGGGCGAGCTCCAATGTATCGGCGCGACCACCCTCGATGAGTATCGGAAATATATCGAAAAAGACGCCGCCCTGGAACGACGTTTCCAGCCTATTTTTGTAGACGAACCAAGTGTTCAGGATACCATCGAGATACTCGGCGGGATAAAGGAACGGTACGAAGAACATCATAACGTGAGTTATACTGCGAAAGCCCTGGAAACGGCGGCAAGACTCTCGGCCAGATATATATCCGACCGTTTCCTTCCGGATAAGGCTATCGATCTTATAGACGAAGCCGGGTCGGACAAGAAGATTAACAACAGTGTCCGGCCCAAAGAGATAGCCGATATTGAGAAACAGATAGAAACCCTCAACGCCGAAAAGCTGTCTCTGGTCAACAACCAGAACTACGAGAAAGCCGCTGCCGTACGGGATATGATCAGGCAGCTCAAAGAGCAGTTGGAGGAAGTCAAAAAAGGGTGGCAGAACACCCTGCGCGTGGAAAAGAATCAGGTAGATGAAGAGGATATCCAGGCTATTATTTCTCAGATCACCGGTATACCTCTATCCCGGATCGTAGAGACTGAATCGGAGAAACTCCTGCATATAGAAGACGAACTGCATAAGAAAGTCATCGGTCAGGATGAGTCTATCCAGGCCGTTGCAGCGGCCATACGAAGATCCAGGACGGGAATAAGTTCTCCGAGGCGGCCCATGGGGTCCTTCATCTTCCTAGGGCCTACGGGAGTCGGAAAGACGTTGCTGGCCAAGACACTGGCCGAATTCCTCTTCGGGAATGAGGATTCCCTTGTCAGGATAGACATGTCCGATTTTATGGAAAAACACAATGTGTCTAGACTGGTCGGAGCACCTCCCGGGTACGTAGGCTATGAAGAAGGAGGGGTTCTTACTGAAAAAATCAGGAGGAGACCGTACAGCGTTGTTCTCCTGGACGAGATAGAAAAGGCCCACCCCGATGTCTTTAATATACTTCTCCAGGTGCTGGAAGAAGGTGAACTGCAGGATAATCTGGGGCATAAGGTCTCCTTCAGAAACACGGTCCTCATAATGACATCCAACGCCGGAGCCAGAGAAATATCACGGGATACCTCCCTGGGGTTCCATGAGGTTGACGGTCTCATGAACTATAATGAAATCAAAAACTCGGCAATAAATGAGCTGAAAAGGGTCTTCAGGCCCGAATTTATCAACAGGGTGGACGAAATAGTTGTTTTTCACAGTCTTACCAATGAGCAGATTGGGGAAATATTCGATATAATGCTATCAGAGGTAGCCGTGCGGCTCCTCGATATGGATATCATTCTGGATATCAAGAAAACCGCCAAGAAATTTCTCATTGAAAAAGGCTTCGATCATAAATACGGTGCACGGCCCCTGCGCCGGGTTATTCAGAAAGATCTGGAAGATCCTTTGTCAATGGAAATACTGCGTGGTAAAATTAAAACCGGAGATCGAATACAGGTTTCGGTGTCAAAGAATAAACTTGCCTTCGGTGTAAAAAAGGAGAAAAAAGTTCCCGAGGCGGCGGCCGTCAACTGACGGCCCCACAAACAAAAAAACTGCTTGCAATGGATGAAGGTGTCGCACATACTATGAAGATGAACAAGGCAACACTTATTATTTTACTTGGAATGGTAATGGCGGCATCCCCCCTGTTTGCCCTTGACGTGGGTGATGAAGCAGCGGCGTTTGTTCTTCCCGGACTGGATAAATCCTACGTGTACTCGAAGAATATTTTTAACGGTGAGAACTGGGTACTTCTCGATTTTTTCGCCACCTGGTGCGAACCTTGTAAGGAGAAGCTTCCGTATATCGAAGAGCTTTTCATGAAATACAAGGATAAAGGGTATGTCAGTTATCTTGTAGCCACCGACAAGGAAGGTACGTCCGTTTTAAAGCCCTTCTTTCAGGAACGGCCTACTATCATTCCTATCCTGGTCGATCGATACAGCGTAATGGCGGAAAAATACGGTGTGTTAAATCTGCCGACCCTTATTCTCGTGAATCCGGAAGGTAAAATCGTATACAGGCTCGAGGGTAAATCCGATACCATGGTGGAAGATATAGAAGGATTCCTATCAGGCCTGGACGGCTGATCTTCCGCTGTGGAGAACCGCTGTATGGGGAACAAAAACCGTTTATGTGCTCTCTTCCTTATGCTGATTCTTGCAACGTCCGGACTCCAGGCACTGGGAGAAGAGACCCTCACCATATACTACACTTCGTCACTTAATGGAAACCTGGACGGTTGTGATTGCAAGGGGCAGCCGCGTTCGGGGCTCGTTAAGACGGGATACTACCTGAATGAACGGGATAAGGAAGCCTCGATACTCCTGGATGCGGGGGACTTTCTCGATGTAAAGCAGGATAAGCTTCTGGCCGAGTATATCCTCGAATCCTACGAAGAGCTGGATTATACCGTTATCGGTGTGGGGGACCAGGAATTCTCCAATGGTATCGAGGCACTCAAAACCTACGGCGAAGATTATCCCCTGCTCTGCAATAATCTTTCTATTAAAAAGGCCGAACACTATGAGCTCTATTCTCCCCTGCCGCGAATAATCGAACGAAGGGGAATACGAATAGGAGTATTCGCCGTCATCGACCCGGATGTATTTTTTTTCTACCCCGACGAAATCGTTGATAATATAACCGTCGAATCACCGGTGGATGCAGCCGCCGACCTGGTGGCCGAAATGGAAGATTACCGGGTCGATATCATTGTGGGGATATATCATGGGCCGCTCGAGGGGGCTGAAAGCCTTGCCAAGGATGTCGACGGTATCGATGTTCTGCTTGCCGGGCACGAACAGCGTCTTTTGGATGCGAAGGTGGTAGAGGATACTGTTATTGTTTCTCCCGGTGAAAACGGTAATCGAGTGGGAGTCCTTGAACTCAGCCTGAAGAGAAACCGGATACAGAGTTTCGAGAATTCCTTTAAGCATTTTGACTATAAGGCGGCTCCCGACCTGCCTTCCGTCCGGAAAAGAATACATGAATATTACAAGCAACTCACCGGCAGACTTCGAGACGGCGGGGAAGAATAAGCGGATCTTTCTTCTCTGTTTTGTAATTTTCTCATTTTTCATTGTCGGCGGACCGGTATGGGCGGACGTGGTATTTACTCCCCCGGCATGGGAGATAGGCCGGCTTGAACGAGGTGTTGTTACGGAACTGGAGGTGGAAATCTCTAATTCCGGTGAAAAAGCGGTGGAAATCGAATTCATTTCCACCTGTGATTGTTTTTATCCGGACAGGTATTTTCTGAATATTCCCCCGGGAGAAACTGAGGTTGTAACTTTTTATTACGATACCTCCGATGATACCGGTTCGTTCGAGAAATATATCATTGTGCGAACCGACGACCCGGAACTTTCGAAGGCCCTCTTCGCCGCCGTGGGTTCCGTTCCGCCGGGCGAAGTAACCGACCATGAACCGGCGGACGAAGGATCATCGGAACCCGAAACCGATGAACTGGAGATCGAGTATTACTATTCCCCGACCTGCCGAAGTTGTATCGAATTCCTGGAAGAGGAGGTACCGGAGGTCGAGAAAAAACTGAAAATCGACCTGCGCATGAAAACCGTCGACGTGCTGGAAGGGGAAAACTTCGAAGAGTTCCAGGATCGAATAGATCAACTCGGAGTAACGAGCAGTGCTTTTCCCGTTTTAATCATCGGAGATATCGTACTGCAGGGAGACAGGGAAATAGAAGGAGAATTTCCCAAGGCACTGGAAGCCTACATCGCCGGCGAAGACTATGCGCCGCCCCCTGAAGAAGTTGTAAGAGGAGGGGAAGAAAAACTCCTGGTGTTGCCGGTTGTCCTTGCCGGCTTATTAGACGGTATCAATCCCTGCGCCTTTACTACTCTCATTTTTCTTTTAGCCGCCCTGGCCCTGGCCGGCAAGACACGGCATGAAGTTCTTATCATCGGAATATTTTTTACCATAACGGTATTTATTACCTATTCCCTTATCGGACTGGGTTTTTTCAAGACCCTGCGCTTAGCCGTATCTTTTCCTTTGATAGGTAAAATCATCAGGATTGTCCTGGTGGGGGTCCTCCTGGTGTTCGCGGCTATCAGTTTTTACGATTATGTCATTATTAAAAGGGGTAACCCCAATAAGATTATCCTGCAGCTGCCTAAAGCCATGAAAAAACAGATACACAGTTCCGTGCGAAGTTATACCCGTTCCGGAGCGCTCATCGGCAGTTCCATCCTGATGGGATTTTTTGTCTCGGTTTTCGAACTGGGATGTACGGGTCAGGTGTACTTTCCGACGATTGCGTACCTGGTGCAGGTGGAAAGACAGGCGCTCGGGTATCTTCTCCTGGTGGTGTATAACCTGGGATTTATTCTGCCCCTGGTGATTGTATTTGTGCTCACCTATAAGGGCGTAAGCTCCGATAAGATTACCGGTCTATTCCGGAAACACATGGGAAAAGTAAAAATCTGTACCGGCATTCTTTTTATCGGCCTTGCAGTCCTTACACTGCTCACATGAGATGGGGTCCGAAAGAAAATACGGCCATGCAGATTAGGGGTGATTCTATGGGCAACGGTTATTTTGATTTCTATGAACTCCGGAACGAAGAAAAACCGGTACGGGACGCGCTCTTTGCGGCCGTGGACCTGGAAACCACCGGCTTGTATGCCGACACGGACAGTATACTCGAGATAGCCGCCATAACCTTCAAGGATTGGTCGGTTATTGATACCTTCCATACCTTGATAGATCCGGCCGGAGCCATCCCTGAAGATGCCGTGAGGATCCATGGTATAGGAGAGGCAACGGTTGCCGGACAGCCGTTCATAAAAGACGTGCTTCCTAGGTTAAAAAGCTTCATCGGAGACGCAGTCATTGTTGCCCATAATTCCGCCTTCGATCTAGGGTTCCTTGCTGCTGCGGCACGGAGGGCAGAATTCCATTTTCCCCTTGGACCGGCCGTGGATACCTGTGAACTTGCTCGGAAGAGTTTCCCCGGGCTTCCATCCTACAGCCTTCAGAGGCTGGCGGATCATTTCGGAATCGGCACCGGGACCGCACATAGAGCCATTGACGACGCACGGGTCTGTATGAAATTATTCGAGATAGAATGTGAGAAAATCGGAGGAAAGGATCTACAGACGGTGGATATAATTAAAATGGCGGCCAGGTAAAAAAACTTAACCTACCGTCTTTGAAAAAAGCATCCCATGTGTTAGATTGCCCTATTATGAATCTTGAAGTTTTTATCCTCGGAACCGGCGGGATGATGCCGCTGCCCGGAAGGTTCCTTACATCGGTCTTGCTGCGGCGGGAAGGAGATCTGATCCTCTTCGATTGCGGCGAGGGCACCCAGATTTCTCTGCGGAAGCTGAATCTCCGGTGGAAGAAGATTTCCACAATTTTTATCTCTCACACCCATGCGGATCACGTTACCGGTCTGCCGGGGATACTCATGTTGTCATCCCAGGTCGATCGGGAAGAACCCCTGGAGATTATCGGTCCCCCTAGGGTACGGGAATATGTTGAAGAAACCTGCCGTATCCTCGACATGTATATCAATTATACGATCGTGTTTCGGGACGTTACCGAAGAAGGCACGGTTTTTCACGGTAGCGGGTATCACGTGCGGGCATTCAGGCTTAATCATACCAAACCGTGCTACGGGTATACTCTGGAAGAAGACATGCGGCCGGGAATATTCCACCCGGAACTCGCAGAGCGGCTCGGTGTTCCCAGGGGACCCTTATGGTCGACCCTGCAGCAGGGCGGTAGTATAACCCTTGAAAACGGCACCGTTGTTCAATCCGCGGAAGTCCTCGGACCTCCGAGGCCGGGGAGAAAATTCAGCTTTGTTACCGACACCACCGTGGTGCCGGAGATAGCCGATGAAATATCAGGTTCGGATTTATTTATCTGCGAAGGCATGTTTACCGAAGAGTTAGCGGAAAGTGCGGCGGAGAAGAAACATCTAACTGCTCTACAGGCCGCCTTGCTTGCAGAGCGAGCCGGGGGCATAAAAAGCATGGGGCTTATTCATTACAGCCCCCGGTATACCAGATACGATCTGAAGGAGCTCCTACGGGAAGCCAGGGAGGTCTTTCAGGATACGTTTCTTACAAAAGACGGACAAATTATCGAAATACCTTATAGTTGAGGAGTTACCGTATGATAGAAGTTGATAGAATCTACAAGAATTATGGCCCTGTTCAGGCGGTGAAAGGGGTAAGCTTTCAGATAGGGGAGGGTGAAATAGTAGGACTCCTCGGGCCGAATGGTGCCGGCAAGACAACCATTATCAAGGCGCTTACCTGTTATCATTATCCTTCGGCCGGGAAGATCCTTGTAAACGGTCATGAAGCGGGGAAGGACTCCCTGGAGGTCCGAAGGCAGATTGGTTACCTTCCGGAAAATGCACCGGTATATAATGAACTGGATGTATGGGAGTATCTTTCATTTATTGCGGAATCCAGGGGACTCACTGGAAACCTGATGGAGGAAAACCTGGCTGAGGCGGTGAGCGAGTGCGGTCTTGAAGGATACCTGAAACATTCGATAGGAACCCTTTCCAAGGGGTACAAGCAGCGGGTAGGGCTTGCACAAGCAATTGTTCATAAACCTGATATACTTATTCTGGACGAGCCCACCACCGGGCTCGATCCACACCAGATACTGGGGATTCGTGGTCTTATAAAGAAAATAGGACAGGAAAAAACCGTCATACTGTCGACCCATATTCTGCAGGAAGTGGAGGCGGTATGTGACAGGGTCCTTATCCTGAATGAAGGGAAGATTGTGGCCGAAGGCACCACGGAAGAAATCGAGCGGAAAATGAAGGGCGAAACCATATTTGCCCTCGAACTGAAGGGAAGCATACCGGACGACGCGGCCGGTGAGTTGGGAAAATTACCCGGGGTGCGAAAGGTGCTTCGTTTTGAAATAAGAGAAAACGGGGCGCTGGTAGAGTGCTCGATGGAAGAAGGTGAAGACACCGGGGAGATTCTATTCGACTGGGTTGTTGCCCGGGGGTTCAAGATTCTGGCAATGAAGCCTGTCAGGATGAGCCTTGAAGATATTTTCATACAATTGACAAAAGAAGGAGGGAAAGATGCTGCATAAGATTCTCGCTGTTACTAAAAAAGAACTTCGTTCCTATTTCAATACACCAATAGCGTACATTTTCATTCTCTTTCTTCTTATTTCGACTTCGGTTTCCCTTTTCTATTTTCAGCAGTTTCTTGGTTCCAATACCGCCAGTTTTCGTGGGTACTTCAGTACTTTTCCCCTGGTGTTTGTTTTTATTCTTCCGGCTTTGACCATGCGAAGCTGGGCGGAGGAAAGAAAGATGGGGACCGATGAAATACTTCTCACGTTGCCTTTCAGGGAATTCGAACTGGTGCTCGGCAAGTTTATCGCGGCACTGGCTCTTCTGACACTGGTTCTGTTGCTCTCGCTTCCTGTCCCGCTCATGCTTGCACCCCTGGGGAACTTCGATACCGGCCAGATTTTCTGTGAATATCTCGGGACCCTTCTTCTCGGTTCGGCAGGCATTTCTATAGGCTTGTTTATTTCCGCCGTATCGTATAACCAGATCAGTGCTTTTATGTTCGGTGTGATAGCCCTGCTGGCTATTACAATGCTCGGCAGTCTGCAGTTTGTCCTTTCCCTGCCTATCGGTCTTTCCAGGGTCCTGGATTATCTGTCCCTGGACTATCATTTCAAAGGTTTTGTAAAGGGAATACTGGATTCCAGGGACCTCGGTTATTTTATATTCCTGTCGGCCTTCTTTCTCTTTCTCAACGGAAAGGTTATTGCCTTGAGGAAATGGAGCTGAAGACCCATGAAAAGACAAGGAAAATTTCAGGAGATTGTTATAGTTATCCTGATGACGGCGGTTATGGTCGTTCTCCTATTAAACAGTACCATATACTATTTCAGGGCGGATCTGACCGATGAGAATATTTTTACTATTTCCGATGTATCACGGCGGTTGTTCGAAGAAATCGATGATCAGGTGCATATTACATATTATGTTTCCCGCAAGCTCGAGAAGTATTCATCCATTCCGAGGGACGTACAGGACCTTCTGGAGGAGTACAAGGCACACTCAAAGGGGCGTGTCCGTCTGAACATTGTCGACCCGGTAGAGGCGGGGGTTGTACAGCAGGTACAAGGTATGGGCATAGCTCCCAGGCAGATAGAAATTGTTGAACAGAACGAGAAGAGTTACACAAACATCTATACGGGAATCGTGATACGTTACCTGGACAGGTATGAGGCATTGCCCTTTGTTGTGTCCACAGAAACACTGGAGTATGAAATTACTAAAATAGTACGCGGACTCGCGAATCCCGAAGAAAAAAAAGTCGCCGTTATGCCGGGTGATACAAACCGGAGCATAGAAAAAGACTATAGCGGGATGTTTCAGCAGTTGAGCCGACTCTTCGAAACGGTGGAAATTTCTCCCGGTGAGGGTATCAGCCCGGACACGGACGTACTTCTGGTGCTGGGGAACCATGATATCGCAGAAGAAGACCTTATCCCCATGGAAGATTACATCATGGGCGGGGGTAACGTTCTTTTTTGCGTGGACGGGGTCTATGTCGATATGTTCCGGAATCTGACCGCGGAACCGGAAGAGGACTCCCCGCTGCTGGATATGCTAGCACATTACGGCGTGACGGTGGAAAAAAAGCTGGTTCTTGATACCTACTGCCGCGATTTCAGAATTCCACGGCAGGTTTTCGGGCAGATGGCGTGGCAGATCCTCGGCCCCTATCCCCATTGGGTTACCCTTCTTCCTTCACATGTTTCTTCAGAACACCCTGTTACCGCCAGGTTGAACGGACTGGATCTGCTCTGGCCCAGCCCCTTACGTATCGAAGAGGTGGAAGGAGTCGAAAGCGAAGAACTACTTAGATCCAGTAACATGGCCTGGACAATGGAGGATCGTTTTATGACCGATCCATACCGGGGAGAATTCCTTATACAGACAAAGAAGGAGGATGAGTTAAACAGCTTTCTCCTGGGCGTGCTTCTGGAGGGTCACATACCTCGATACACCGGTAATGAGCAGGTGGTGGGTGAAGAAAGCAGGATTATTGTACTGGGAGATGCAGATTTTGCATCTAATTTGATTCAGTATTCCAACAGCATGTATAATTTGTTATTCCTGGAAAACACTGTGGAGTGGCTGGCTCACGACGAAGCGCTTCTCGAAATTAAGACACGGTCCCTGGGGGACACAAGACTTAACAGGCTGGATCCGGAAGAAGAACGTTCGGTCTATGTTACGGCCCAGATTGTTAATGTGGTCCTGATTCCGCTGATTGTACTTCTTTTTGGAATCTTTAGAGCCCGGAGGCGGAGTTTACGGAGAAAGGAGGTCCATTCATGAAGTACCGTACAAAAATTATGAGCCTGACAATTCTGCTGGTTGTATTCTTCGCAACCTATATTTCAGGTCTTTTTATGATGGACCGAAGCACCCTGAGACAGGACGAAGCCCTACCTTTATTGCCGGGGATTTCACCGGATGAGGTTTCTTCCCTGGAGTTTTTTAATGACGGGGGCAGCTATATTCTCTCCAGGGGCGAGGAGCAAAGCTGGTTTATCTCGGAGAGTGCCTGGGAGGGGGGGCGTAAGCGTTTTCCTGACGGGACTCTTTTACCGGGAGACGGCGGAAGAATCGAACCCTTTATAACCGACTTGCTGAACTGCGGCAGAGAGGTGGTAGTTACCGATGACCCTGAGAAATATAGTCAGTTCGAGGTGGAGGACGGCGGCATTCCCCGGATGACGGTACATGCACCGGGAAAATCGATGACCCTGCTGTTCGGTAAGGCGGACCCGGCAGGCATGGGTGAATATGTCAGGGTGAAGGGCGAGAATGAGGTCGTATTGACCTCCAGAATGAGCATGTATGTGAACAGAAATATCGCCTATTGGGGTGATCTTTCAATTCTTCCAGATACGGTGACGGAAGAAAATATTGTGTCGATGAAATTCGAATGGAAGAAAAAACTGGATCCGACGGCGGAGAAGGAGGCTTACGCCCTACTTAAAACCGGTACCGGGAATGAAGAAACCTGGATTCTTACCGGCAGCGACACTCCTCCCGATCCCAGGGTTATCGAACGACTTATCCGAAACCTCGTGCACCTGAAAGGAAATGATTTTGCCGCGGGACCCTTTCCACCGGAGTCCGAAGGGAATCCGGTCCTGGCCGAGATAAAAATAATAACGGCGGCAGGAGAAGAATACTGCCTCTCCGCCGCTCCCTACAAAGATGAAGATACGCTTATTGTAAGTCTCTCCGGGAGGAATTTGTTGCTGGAAATCAAAAAATCGGTGATTCGCCGCGTTCTCCTGGAAAAAGCGGAATTGTACGGTTGACGTTAGATTCGGGAGTCTATAAATTCCCGGTAGTTTTCAGGGTCTGGACGGAAGGCGAATCTTTTGTG
>CAYPIQ010000008.1:78661-91442 GCA_964410865.1 uncultured Spirochaetales bacterium
CCGATTCCGCCTTCTTCAAGGCCCTGTCCGCCTCTTTTATAAGGCGTTCGGCGTCCAACAGCCTTCCGTTTCGGGAAGTCAACCCTACGGCGCTTATCAAGGAAGTTCCACCTGCGCCCAGTTTGCTCAATTCGGAGATGAGGGCTTCGAATTCGGTAATGCCGTGGTCGAGGTCCGTATTGGGTATGATAACGGCATATGCATTATCTCCGTACTCGAAGGCGAGATCGCTGAAGGGGAAACGCTCCAGGATCAACTCTCCGATCAGCCTAGGTCCGATACCTGCGGGAGCGCCGGTTATTCGTATAATACCTAGAATAAGGTCCTGATCGAAAGACGCTGCGCGTTTTAATTCATTGTCCAGGCGTTCTTTAAGGAAAGTCTGCCATACCAGTCCCGACGCAGGTGAATATAGTTTTGAAATCTGTGTGTTGTCGATTTCCGGAACTTTTTCTTCTTCCGCCGATACCCTTTCAACGGCTAAAGCAGGAGGTTTCTCCGGTGAAACAGCCACCCCTGCAGGAGACCCAGGATGTTCCGGAGATTCTCCCTTTAGTGCGGCCAGCAGAACTCCGGTAATAACGAGAAAGGTCGCTAAAAGAATAAGAGAAAGCTGTAGAGGAGGATAGAGATCCTTCGGCCCGAGGACCTCATAGAGAGCATCAACATGGATATCGTTCTTGTCGTCGGTGGGAAAAGGAAGCTTACTCCGTAATAGCAGGAACCTTCCGGGGCCCACGGTATAGGCAGGATCTTTAAGCTCCTTAAAAGAATCCGTCCCGCTCCGGTCGAGTAATCCCGCCTGATCGGCCTTTAAAAAATAACAACCCCCGGTTTCCGAATAAATGATCAGAGCGCGGAGTGGAGGATTCCGCGTGTTGAGCTCCGCGAAACGCTCTCTGAGGGTTTCAGCGTCAAAACCGAGACCGATTTTATGGAGCACCGAGAGTTCTCCCTGGATTATTTTATAGGATTGTTCGGCGGAACTGAGATTCTCGGATCGTATTGTGGATACACGAAAGGTGAACCACCCGATAAGGCAGATAAAAAAGATAATACTGAAAATAGTAAAAATTTTGACTGTTCCTTTTGCCATATACTTATTATTACGGAATTTTCCGGCTATGTATACACTTTTTTCTTCACGTCATCCTGTTTATCTGGTACCATACTAGATATGAAAACAAGAAAAAGAATACTTCCCGACGGATGGTATCCGTCTACGGAAAAACAGATCGAAAGGACCCTGTCCGATTGGACCGTTGCAGATGAAGGGCAAAGGACGGGTTTTTCCTGTATTGTTCCCCATGCAAGCTGGTTTTTTTCCGGAAAACTGGCCTTCGAGACAATCTCGAGGCTTCGCCCGGGAGTGGACACGGTTGTTGTTGTCGGCGGACATCTTCCTGCCGGCGGAAATGTATTAGCGGCTGGAGAAGAGGGATACGAAACTCCGCTTGGTATTATTGCCGCCGACCTGCAGCTCATGGATGAAATTGAAAAGGATATACCCCTATCACCCGATACCCAGCCTGATAATACGGTTGAAGTTCTTCTTCCGATGGTAGCCTGGCTTTTCAGGCAGGCGAAAGCCCTGTGGTTGCGGGCTCCGCAGTCTGAAACCGCTGCTAAGGCAGGGAGGGTTATCCGGGATGCCGCCGAGAGAATCGGGAGACAGGTGGTTGTCCTAGGTTCCACCGATTTGACTCATTACGGCGCGGGGTATGGTTTCATGCCGAAAGGCAGGGGCCGGGAAGCCCTCTCATGGGCAAAGGAAGAAAATGACGGAGGAATTATCCGGGCCTTTCTGGATATGGATGAGGAGAATGTCCTTCATTATGCGGTACATCGGAAAGCGGCCTGCTCCGCCGGTGGGGCTTTAGCGGCCATCTCCTTTGCAAAGAATCATGGTATAAAGCGGGGAGAACTGATCCGGTATCTCAACAGTGCCGATATTAATCCCTCCGATTCTTTTGTCGGTTATGCCGGTGTTATATACGGTTAACGGCGGAATTCAAACGTAATTACGGAGGATCTCCATGCTCCACTCCCTGACGTCTGAGAGGATAGCCGCTCCGGGGAGAGAATCCTTACCGATATTACGCCTGAAAACGGCGGCGGTGGGGAAAAGGGTGGTCCACAGGTCGCGTTGAGACGGTGAGAGGGATTCAAAGTAGGATGCCGGTGGATCTTCGGGTTTGGGTAAACCTGCCAGTCCGGAACGATACGTTTGAAGGAATTCCTTCCAGCTGCATTCCGGGCTTCCCGCCGAAAAAAATCTACTTATGTGTGAACTTCGTTTTGAGAGATGCGTATTTCGTACCTTGAGGGGTACTCCTAGTCCCGGTTCCGGAATCAATCGTGCTGAGATCCCCGCGGCGGCATCCTCCAGGCGCTTTTTATAACTGATCATAGGTTTCGTCGTGTATCGTATACCGTAATCTGAAGATTCCCGTACAATATTCTTGTTACGCATGAGAAAGGAGAAGAACCGGGCTTCCAGCGGATCGGTGCGGTAGGCCCGTTCCATGAAGTAGGGATATATATATGTACCCCGGGCATAGGATTTGCCGTTGGGAAAGGAAAAATCAGTACCGAAAAGATGGATCTCCTCTGCGCCTAGGGTGTCGGCCAGTGATACGGCCGCATGACTGACGTTTCCTCCGGAAATATCGATGCGGGGGAAATGCCTCCAGTTGCTGCTGACATATTGTGAAAAAGGATGTCCGCTGGAGAAAAAAACGGTTTTCCGGGACCCCCGGGTTATACCGGATGGAGAAGCCAGATCGAGGACCAAGGGTACATCCTCGGGATAACCGGAAAGAAAATGATGATAGGTTATCTGTTGACAATCTATGGAGATAACAAGGTCAGGCTGAATGCCGACCTCGAGCAGAAAGGGGAGAGAGGTATCCGTGGCGATAAGGGTCCCTGAGGGCCGGAGCTCCTTGAGGCGGGGCAATTGTACTTCCAGAGAGGGACCGGCGCCCGTGATAAGGGCTTTTCGGACGGGGCTTAGGGTAACGATAGACTGTTCCGCCGATTCCAGATTCGCCAGGGTATTAATAAACCATTTTTTGCCGAAGTAGGTCTGTACGGTGTAGTCATCCGCCAGTCTACCGAGCACTTTTTTGATCTCGTCGAGAACCCCTTTAAAATATCGCTCTTCGGTCTTCATCCGTGAGCGGAGATAGAGGGTCTGTATATCCCCTGTAATAGCCGGAAGATATGATGATAGTATGAAGGAGGATATTTCTTCGGCCACGGCGTCGATGAGAAAATGGACCCGGGGGTCGAGGATCAGTGTTCTCAGGTCGTATACGGAAAGGATCTTTTTGAATATGGAAATGTCTTTATCAATGATGAGAATACCTGTAATGTCGGAACGTTTGAGAAATGGAAGAATATGATAGGCGGCTCCCAGGCCGAGTAGAACAAGGTATCCCCCGCCTTCGCAGGCTGCGGAAAATTTAATCCCTTCCTTTTCCGGATCAAAGAGAGAATGAAGAGCGATATGCCGTCCTTCACGGAAAATCTGTGGAACCAGTCTTCCCGTTCTGGAGGGGGTAAAACTCACCTCATCAGATAGTTCAGATCTTCCTGTTCGTATGGACAGCTCAGGATTTCTCGACGCCAATGCAAGAAGGTTTCTCTCTAAAAGAGCGTTGGATTTATCTGGTTTCATATAGCTGTTGTTGCTCCCGGATGAAAGTTCGCACTCGATATAGCGTATCTTCTATCTCACGGCCGATTTTCTCATGTTCTCCCCGCCGTTGCAAGCGCCGCAGGTGAAGAACATCATCAATGGCAATGGTATAGCACAAATCCAGTACACCGGGTTGGGAAAATAAACATCCAGGATCCGAACCGGCCTTTCCCCGGGCTCTTTCCAGCGTCTCGAGCCAGCCGGAGGTTACATCGAGGATCCTTTGTATACGCTTTTCCCGGCCGTATTCCACGGGACGAAACAGTTGCCTTCCGGAAAATGGTGCAATACTCAGGCTGTCAAGGAGAGCAGCTGCCTCGGAATCTTCTATCGGAAGGAGTCCCGGTATGTATACCTCCGAAGGATGGAGCCGATATAAAGGCGTTGATGAAAGTTCGGTCTTCCTGGAAAACCATCCTGAATAGGTTTTAAAAGGGAGACTGCAACGGCTTCCACCGGGCAGGATTTCCACTGTTGTGTCGACGGCGTGTTTCCAGGTCCTGCTCAGAAGGGGGTTGATGCGGTCACTGACCGCTTCATCAAGAATATCAAATGCGTGCGGCCGGCTGTGGATATGGATATCCCGGTAACACAGATCGATACCCGCGGCGAATAGCGGTCCTTCGGTTATATATCTCCCCAGGTGAAGTGCCGTAACCGCGACGGTTCCGCCGGGAAGAATTCGGTTGGATTCCAGAGGCACATCGGAGAGGAGCGCCTCCTCATAAAACAACCCCTGATTGAGTACTGCAATGGGAAGCTTTGAAATGATCCCCGACGGTACCGCCGCAGACAGGGGAATGAAGAGGGGGATGCCGGTGTTTTTTAATGGGTTCATGAGAACGGAGGCCCAAAACCCGGAGTCCGTGGCCACGACCGCGTCAGGGGTTATATTAAAAGTAGACAAGAATTCGAGGGATGAAGAAAGAGCAAGAATAAAGAGCCTTTTTCTGTGTTGCTTTAAAAATCCCATTGAGTCGGCCAGACTCGGTCCGGGACCTATAATCGCTGCTGCAGGTGCTCCGCCCTGCTGGAGCACTATATTGTGTTCCATACCACAGAAATTTCGGAAGGCATTGGATATCCATCGTCGGCCAAAGGTCTTCGTAGCCAGGATGGAACCGTTCATTTCCCGAACACGTTGGGCCAGACATTGTCTGATCTTTTCCGATTGGTCTGCAAAAAGCCTGGCGGACGGCCCCCATTCTACAACGGTGAGACCTTCTAGATCAGGCTCCGCCAGCTTGCCTGATAGAAATGCTTCTGTTTGCGACATTTCGTCCTTGTGTACAAGGCAACTTTCCGGCATACGGACACCGAATTTCTTCTTACAATATTCAAAGAGATTATACTCATAAAAAAAACATAATATTTTTGCCGAGGGAAAGATTTTTTGGGTTTGTTCGATGAGGTATCCGAGAGTGCAGCCTGCTATGATCACTGTTCCCGGTAATGTTGATATTTCGTGCTCTAGGTGCCTACGAGCTTCAGAAAGCGGGTCGTAGGAAGAGTTGAGTCGAATTCCATTGTAAAGGGCGTAATCGAGTCCGATGGTAGACTTTTTTATTTGGAGGGTACCCATTCAGCCGGATAAGAATTTATCAACAGCTTCCGCGGGGTCCCGCGCATCATCGGGACATATAACAACGGAGCAGAGCAGCGATGCCGAGTCAGGAGGGCGCGAAAGAAAGGTCGAGACGGCGGACAGGATGTGCCGATGCAATAACTTCGAGTCCATCCTGTAAGAAGATTCCAGCACAATCAGGATCTTGCCGCTATCGGTCTTACAGGCAAGGCCGTTTCCGGACACAAGGGATGAGAGAATTCTACTGATATCCTCAAACAAGCGGTATTTATCCAGATTTGAGGGAAGTGAGTCTAAGTACAACATGGGGTCTATACTCACAAGAATGGCGTGAAGGTTCTTCTTGAGTACGGTTTCACAGAACTCAAGAATTGTATCGGCACGGCAGGGACCGGTTTCGGCCCCGGACAGCTTTCCGAAAGATTCTTCCCGGGCTTTATAAATAAAAACCCCTGCTTCCTGCATAATACTCTCCAGTTCCGGGGGAGGATTTACTGGGTCCAGGGCGGGTGAGGAAGCAATAATGATGATCCCGGAAAGACGATTTTTAAAAAAAAGGGGACAGAGGAGAAAAGGCTCGAGAAATGCCTGTTCACGTTTGGAAAAGTAACGGGTCCATTCACCGAGATCCCTGACCGTTATCGGAATTGAACCCGCCCCCTGCACTATACCGGCGGGGACCCGCAATCTTCGTTCCGTTGTCTTGTCTAAGCCCACGGCGGTCCAACAGGAAAATATTTCCTTAGAAGGGTCCGGGAGAAGAAGAGCGCCTTTATCAATGGGAATCTGTTCCGCCAGAAAAGAAAAAAGCCGGCATGGAGAATCGATGCCGTAATCGATTCTCCTTATACCTTGAATCAGTTCTTGCGCATCAAAGGATAGAAGGTTTTTTTTTTAGAATTTTCCGGAGATACTTTAATTCCCTCTGACATCGATTCTTCGAGAATCCTGTTCAGTAAGCCCATTATACTTTTAACCCCAATTCTTCAAAAAGTCGTTTGTACGTATCGAAGTGATCTGAACGGGCGAACTCCTGAATCTTTTCTTCCGGTAATGATTCGAGGAGCTGGTCCATGTATGAGAGGACGGACCGGATTTCGGATTTAAGATTTTCAGGGATATCACTGAAGTCGGCCGGTTTTTCCGCCGCATCGACGGATTCATCTTTATATTCGGTTTCAGCGACTTCTTCTTCTGCTGCTTCCATTGTATCTTCGGATATTCCGCCGAATCCCCCTACATCCAGATTGGGGATTGCTTCATCGCTGATGACCTCTTCAGACAGGGGTTCTTCCGGTTCGGGTTCCTCGAAGGTAATTTCTTCCTCCTCCTCCGATATTTCTTGGGTTTCGGATTCTTCTTCCAAAATCTGTTCTTCTTCCCCCATCTCAGCTGCTTCCAGGTTCATTTCTTCTTCGAGCACTTCTTCCAGATCCAGGTCAATAAGCTCGTCGGACTCCGGTTCTATAGATTCTTGCTCCGGTTCGGATAAAAGATCTACCGATTCAATACCTGGTTCTTCTTCGGCTTCGATTTCAGGGATTTCCTCATCGGGTTCGGCAGGTAGTTCGAGCTCCAGTTCATCAACGATTTCTTCTTCGGTTGGTATAATGTCTTCGCCTTCCATTAACCGCTCTGAAAATTCCGATTCCTCTTGTTCCAGATCCATTCCTTCATCTATGGAAACTTCGGTTTCTTCTTCCTCCCCCATCATATCTTCTTCGGGGGCGATGGCTTCTCCAGCTTCCTCCGTAATGTCCGCAGTAATCAGTATATTATCCAGTTCGTCACCTGTCAGTGCTATAGTTTCGTCCTCATCTTCTTCAAAAAAACCGCTGCTTTCTTCAGGGACTTCCTTCTCTCCGGGCTTTACTACTGTTTCTGCGGGCCGGGTTTTTATTCCGGCCAGTTCCGCCTTGAGGGAAGAGAGTTCGTTTCGTATTGTAACTAGTTCCTTTTCAATCTTGGTGAGCACCGTCGCTGCTGATTCAGATTCCCCGGAAGTTTTTTCTTCAGTCATATCTTCTTCGAAGGCGGCGAGATCGTCGAAAGTTTCTTCTTCCTGTATTTCTTCCATAGATTCTTCTAATTCTTCTTCATCAATTTCCAGTTCAGGGAGCTCTTCAGTATCCGATTCAATTTCGTCCAATTCATCGATTTCGAGATCTTCCAGGCCTTCTTCAGCCGTTGGTATGGTTGTGTCCTCGGAAAAGGTTTCTTCTTCAATCTCTTCAAGATCCTTCTCGATATCCAGTTCAACTTCCTCGAGATCGGGGAGGTCGAGTTCTTCTTCTTCTTCTTCTGGTACAACCTCCACCTTTTCTTCCGCAGGCTCTTCACTTTCAGCTTCAGACTCAGATTCTTCAAAGCCGGTGGAAACCGGTGTCTCTTCTATAGAATCGAATTCCTCAAACATATCTTCAGGGCCTGGTTCCTCTTCCATTATTTCCGATGTATCGGTAGAGGCTTTAAGAGTCTCTTCAATATCAATGTCAATATCAATATCTTCGAGATTTTCCATTTCGGGAAGTTCGAGCTCGTCCGTTTTTTCTTCTTCCTCCTCAATAATTTCCACCTCTTCTTCTTTTAGGTCGGTATCGGTGGAAATATCCTCGGATATCTCCGGAAGGACCGATTCTTCTTCGAGGGATTCGAGAAGGTTTTCTTCTTCCTCGGTGAGGAAATCTTCCTCGAGCTCTTCGGATTCCAGGTCATGCAACTCGAAGTCGGTTTCCACTGATTCCTGAACTTCTACATCTTCCGGACCGGCCTTTACCCAGACTCCGTATTCTTCCAGTTCTTCATCGCCCTGTTGAATACCATCTTGAAGCTCATCATGTAACGTGGTGTCATTTGTTAAATCGTTTTCCGAGAGTTCTTTTTCACCCATGCCAATCTCCCTGTAAAGTTCACAGTACTGTTATTTTCGGCATATTTCAAGTATGTTTTGACCAATTTGCAGCAGGAAACAATGTCGAAAACAATACGAGGATATTATATGCCAACTTTTTAGATTATGAAAGTAAAAACTTCATCATAAAAAAGGTTATAACTATAGTTAAGGCGGACCCTCTTCCGGCCGTATATTCTAGTATGAAACCTGCTAAACGGATAATTTGCTCTTTATACGGTGCTTTTATCATCTATCTGGTTTTAAGTCTTTTTCTTGGTGAGTATGGTATCATAGAAAAGAGCAGGCTTGACGAATACAGAGATATTCTTAAATTAAACATAAGTAAATTGTACAATACGGGAAAAGACCTAGGCGAACATTCAGTATCCTTGAGGACTGATCCGGATATGGTTGCACTATTAGCGAGGGAATTAGGGTATCTACGCGATAATGAAATTCTTCTTCATATAGAAGGTTATAGGGAGAAACCGGATCAATACACCGTGGGACGAACAATTACCCGGGCCGGACAGCCTAATAAAAGAGAACCTATTCTACGCTCCGTCTCTGCAATTGCCGGTATTTTTTTATTCTTAGGATGTACCTTCTTTCGGAAAAAAAGCAATGATAAAAAGCATTTCGGATGAGATCGCCCTTAAGCTGGCCACAGATATGCTCTTTTCTGAAAGCCTCGTTATAATGCCTTGCGATACAATCTATGGTATCCTGGGAATTTGCCCGGAAACAGAGACACGTATATCGAAACTAAAAGGAAGATCTCCGGAAAAGCCTTATATACGTTTAATAGGTGATGTGCTTGATCTCCAAAGGATTAGTGCTTCAAGAATACCCGGTGAAATATTGAATCTGCTTCCTGCACCACTTACTCTTTTAGTACTTAACAACAAGGGGGAAAGTATCGGCGTACGTGTACCGGATGATAATAGGCTGCTGGAGATACTCCACAGGCTCAATCGACCACTTTTTTCTACAAGTGTTAACAAGAGTGGGTCGCCACCCCTCTGGAAAATAGCAGATATTATAAAAACCTTTGGGACAGAGGTGGACCTTATTCTTGACGGAGGAGACCTCCCCGGAGGTATGCCTTCCACGGTGCTCGATATTACAAAGAAACCCTATCGGATTGTGAGGCAGGGAGGATTTATCATACCCGGCCGGTTACTCGAAGTCTGAATCCACAGGGTGAAAAGTAAACTGACCGGAAGAGAAGTTCAATCCTTTAATTCGCCTGAACAATACTCCTTGCTTTTATCCGGCTTCCAGTAGTAATGTATATACTGTGAAGAAAAAACCGTCCTACTCCCCGGCTATGTTTCTTTCTACCCGGTCCCTGTACGATCATCGGGGATTGTTTTCAGACCTTTACAGATTCCCCTTGAAGCCTGAGCGATTGCTGGAAATCGTTTCACTTCTCGGTACCCTGCGCCTTAATATGACTGTCCTGCCCTTGACATCAGAATGCCCGGGGCACGGCAGCTGGTATGCGAGATGATTGTGGTATTGAGATGGATGACGGACGTGCAAGGGAAATTATGGTGCAGGAACAGCTCATTTCCAGGGGTATTGCCGATCGCGGAGTTATACAGGCAATGAAAGAGATCCCCCGACATCTCTTTGTGCCTTCGGGGCAACAGGGAAATGCTTACGGAGATTACCCTCTGCCCATCGGACGGGGGCAGACAATTTCCCAGCCGTATATCGTAGCCTATATGACCGAGAAGCTATCCCTTGATGTCGAATCACGGGTCTTGGAAATCGGGACAGGTTCAGGGTACCAGACAGCGGTTTTGTCCCGTATCGCCGCGGAGATCTTTACCGTCGAGGTAGTACAGTCCCTCTCAGAACGGGCGAAGGGTATCCTCGACGAACTAGGTTATACAAATATCAGGTATCGAGTTGGAGACGGTTATAAAGGCTGGCCCGAAGAAGCACCTTATAAGGGTATTATTGTTACGGCGGCCGCGGATAGAATACCGGAACCTCTGGTGGAACAGTTAGAAATCGGTGGCATCATGGTCATCCCTGTAGGCAAAAGGGCCGGTTTCCAGGAATTGCTTAAGGTACGCAGGGACCCGGACAATATTTCCGTAACCTCCCTCCTTGATGTTCGGTTTGTTCCTATGACACATCCTGGACGGTAGATTCTTGCCCGCACAGGTTCACACGCGAAGAATCCTCATGTATAATACCTCCCTCACAGTATATTATGGAGGAGGCAAAACTGTGTCGATACAACTGAGAAGTGCTAAGAGTACTAGGGGCAGGAGAATGACCGGTGCAAGAAGTCTGTGGCTGGCAAACGGAATGAAGAAAGAACATTTCGGTAAACCGGTATTCGCCGTTGCTAATTCTTTCACTCAGTTCGTGCCGGGGCATGTTCATCTTCATGAAGCGGGGCAGCGAATAAAGGCCCTTATAGAAGAGGCAGGGTTTTTTGCCGCCGAATTCAATACGATAGCCATTGATGACGGAATTGCCATGGGGCATGACGGAATGCTCTATTCCCTCCCGTCCCGTGAACTCATAGCGGACAGCGTAGAATATATGTGTAATGCTCATCTCGCGGACGCTCTGATTTGTATCACCAACTGCGACAAGATTACTCCGGGCATGTTAATGGCTGCCATGCGTCTTAATATTCCAACGGTCTTTGTTTCGGGTGGCCCCATGGAAGCCGGAAATTTCCGGGGGAGAGGTTTCGATCTTATCGGGGCTATGATTCTCGGAGGAGACCCCGATTCTACTGATGCAGATCTTCGTGAGGCGGAGGAGGCGGCCTGTCCTACCTGCGGGTCGTGTTCCGGAATGTTTACAGCAAACTCCATGAATTGCCTTACGGAAGCCCTGGGACTTGCGCTTCCCGGGAACGGTACGGTTGTGGCGACTCACGTAAACCGGGGCAGGATGATGGAAAAAGCGGCCGGGGCGATTATAGATCTTACCAGGAGATATTACGAAGAAGGAGATACGTCCGTTCTGCCGCGCTCTATTGCCTGCAGGAATGCCTTTATGAACGCCATGTCCCTTGATATTGCCATGGGCGGGTCAACAAATACGGTCCTCCACCTCCTGGCCGTAGCCCAATCCGGCGGGATAGATTTTACTCTTTCCGACATAGATAATCTGTCGCGAAAAATTCCCTGTCTCTGCAAGGTTGCTCCAAATTCTTCCTATCATATAGAAGACGTTAACAGGGCCGGTGGGGTAATCGGAATAATGGCGGAGTTGAACAGAAAAGGACTCATCGATGGATCCGTGGGGAGAGTGGACGGGATGTCGTTGAAAGAAGTCCTTGATACATACGATATCATGGGACCAAATATAACGGCTGAGGCTGAGAGCCTTTGGTTGAGTGCTCCGGGACGACAGGGACGTAATCTTGTTTTGGCATCCCAGGGGAATACCTTTGATTCTCCGGATTGCGATAGGACTGCGGGGTGCGTTAGGGATATCGAACATGCTTACTACACGGATGGAGGACTCGCTGTCCTCTTCGGAAACTTGGCGGAAAGGGGTAGTATTATCAAAACTGCGGGCGTAGAAGCTGATATGTTCCAATTCATCGGTAAAGCGCGGGTGTTCGACTCCCAGGAAGAGGCCTGTGACGGAATCCTGGGGGGCAAAGTAAAGCCGGGCGATGTTGTGGTTATTCGGTATGAAGGCCCTAAGGGTGGACCGGGAATGCAGGAAATGTTGTATCCTACCAGTTATCTCAAGTCTGTGCACCTGGAAAAGGAGTGTGCACTGATTACCGACGGAAGATTTTCAGGGGGTACATCGGGATTGTCCATCGGGCATGTTTCCCCGGAGGCTGCCGCCGGGGGCCTGATAGCACTGGTGGAAGACGGTGACAGTATCGAAATCGATATACCCAACAGGATTCTGAATCTGGCCGTTTCTGAAGAAGAACTGGAGAATCGTAAGAACCGAATGAAATTCTCAGGTAAAGATAGATATAAACCGAAGGACAGGAAACGGGAGGTATCTCAGGCTCTAAGGGCATATGCAGCCTTTGCTTCCAGTGCCGATACCGGCGCCGTTCGTATTCTTCCCGGAGAAGAGTAAGGACCTCAGGCTCTGTTTACAGGTACCTTCTGAAATTTCAGTTCAACTTTACGAGCCGTCGCAAGAATACGCCGTATTTCCTGTATTTCCCTGGGGTCGGATGTCTTGTTCAGGCACTGCTCGAGAAAAAGAATATAGTTGGATATTGCGTCAAACATCATACATCGATACTCCCTGCACATCTATAATATCGGAGTAAAAAAACCTCTCATTCACCCTTCAGCGGGTTTTTTCTAACTCTTTTTCGCCGATATTATCGGCTTTAGCCCGGAAAGAAAAATCCCTTATCCTCATATGGGCGGCATCGGCACAGTATAAATAGACGAATTCGAGTTTTTCCAGGTTCCCCGCCGGTGCAAGGAGTTCCATATTACCCCTTCCAGAGTTTATACAATATAAAAATATAACACCAAGAATAACTTCCGGCAAGATAACCCTGGTCACGGGGCAGGAAAAACGTATCCCTAGTTCTGCAGCCCTTTAAATAATTTGACAAAATATTTTTCCTTCCCAT
>CAYPIQ010000009.1:0-83325 GCA_964410865.1 uncultured Spirochaetales bacterium
TTGGGAGAGTTCCTGAGTTCTCTGCCAACTATAAGTACGCAGCCGGTGGAAAAAGCAAGAAAGGACCAGATAGACCGGCTTGCAGATGACATTAGAAAGACAGCATGGGAGTTACCGGAGGGATTTGAGGAAGTTGCATTTCATATCATAGGCACCAAGAAAAGAACGTGGTCACCGTCTTGGTCCAGGCGGATGGCTGTTATCTCTCCATTCATAACGGACGAGGCGCTCTCGTGGCTGAGCGATCAAACAGAGGAACTGGTTGCCGTTGTTTCCAAGCCTGACGAACTAAATCAAATCCGCGCAGAGACACTGCAACTGGCTGATAAATGGTTCACCCTCGATGAGGCGGCGGAGACGGAAGATGGCGAGGAGCCAGACGAGCAAGATACAGTTGGCCTGCACGCAAAGGTATATGTGGCGGAAAAGGGCTGGTGGACAAGGCTCTACCTGGGTTCAGCAAATGCTACGTCCGCAGCACTGCTCCAATGCAACAATAGCGAGATTCTGGTCGAGCTGGTCGGGAGAACAAGTCGTGTTGGAGGCATAGAAACGCTTCTTGGTGAAAACGGCCTGGGCCCCATCTTGGCCGAGTACACACAACCGGATGAGCTTGCACCTGTAGACAACGAAGAAGCTTCTGCACGGAAGGCTCTTGAGAAAGCAAGAGACTTACTGGCAAATGCAAGACTGACATTGACTTGTGAAGTTGATGGAGATGCCTGGCGGTTGTCACTTGTTTCGACCGAGCCCCTTTCTATATCAGGTATTTCTGGCTTCAAGGCATGGCCCATTACGGTGTCGGAGGACCGGGCTACGGATGTTTTCGCCCTAACCCGGTCCGGATTCACTGAGATTGGAAGGTATGCCACTGAATCTGTGACCGGGCTTGTAGCCTTCGAATTTGTTTCGGAAATCAGGAAGTTGTCGTTGCGAATGGTGTTGAATGTTCCCGTAGAGGGACTCCCTGAAAACCGGGACGATGCCATCCTCAAACTGGTTTTGAATAATCGGGAAGGCTTTCTGCGTTATATACTCCTACTTCTTGGAGAATATACGGGTGGTTTCTTAAGCAAGGGGGGCCTCTTCAATACCGGGAATGGGTCTGGTTCCTGGGCTGAAGGCTTCACTAACGAAGTGCCAATCCTCGAGGAACTCGCCAGAGCGTTTAGTCGAAGCCCGGACAAGCTCAAAGATGTCAAGGCCGTTGTAAACCGCTTAATGCGCGATGAGGATAGCAAATCCATTGTCCCAAAAGAATTCATCGAGTTGTGGAAGGTTTTTGAAATTGCCATGGAGGAAGCAGACAAGTGACAAGACGATCGGAAAATACAGAACTTGTCCTGGCCAGATTAAAGGATTTCCAACGTCGTACCGCAGAGTATGTGTTTCGCCGTTTCTACCTTGACCCGACCACCACAGACCGCTTTCTCGTGGCTGATGAGGTTGGTCTCGGGAAGACTCTAGTGGCGCGGGGGATCATCGCACTTGCAATCGAGCACTTGCGAAGAGAAGTGGATAGAATCGACATCGTCTATATCTGCTCCAACATCAGCATCGCATCTCAGAATATTCACCGGTTGAATGTTTCTGGTGTTCAGGAATTCGTTCGTCCGACTCGGCTATCCCTTTTACCAATGCATATTGCTGGAATTCGCAAGAACCATGTCAATTATGTCAGCCTTACGCCAGGCACGAGTTTCGATCCTAAATCCCGAGAAGGCAAAGACGAAGAGCGAGCCCTGATATACCTCTTGTTGAAAGAGAAATTGAGTGTCAGCCATGCCGGGCTCAGACGGTTGCTTCAATGCCGGGTGAGTGATGACAACTGGTGGTGGTGGACCCATGAATGGAGGCCTGAAGCACTCGACAACGACGTCTGTGAAGCATTTGTGAAGAACATCATCGAAGACCGAGATCTGCATCAACGGATAGCAGATTTTTGTGCAATGTCAAAAAGACGAGTGCTGTGGGACAATCCAGAACGACTGGAACTCGTTTCGGAGCTGCGATTCCGTCTTGCCGAAATGAGCGTCGAAATGTTGGAACCGGATTTGATCATCCTGGATGAGTTTCAACGCTTCAAAAACCTCCTGGACCGCACAAATCCTGAAGCCCGACTTGCCCAAAAGCTGTTTCGCTATGAGCAGGTCAAAACGCTGCTTCTGTCGGCAACACCATATAAGATGCTATCTCTTGATCACGAGCAAGATGACGATCATTACCCGGATTTTCTAAATACCCTTCGGTTCCTGTTTGACTCTGAATCGGTCATAGATGATCTTAAGAGGGAAATACAAACGTTCAGGCAGTCCCTATACATGATTGGAACGGACAACGGTTCCGCGGTTTCAAGTGCCCGAGATGCACTCCAATCGACACTTTGTCGTGTTATGTGTCGAACGGAACGGGTGGGTATGACGCACTCTCTTGATGCAATGCTTTCTGAATCGCGCGACAGACCCACTTTGCAGCCATGCGACTTGCATGAGGCTGTTATGGCCGACAGAGTCGCGTCAAGCGTTGGAGCACGCGACATCATCGAGTATTGGAAATCGAGCCCATATCTTATCAACTTTCTTAGACGATACGAATTCAGGCGTAAGCTGGAGGCTCAATGTGACGATCCGAGCGATGAGCTCATCGCTGCTTTGAGCGCAAACGAAAGTAGGTTGCTTCAAAAAGCCGCTATCCAGTCGTATCAGGAGGTATCTTCCCCTAACCCGAAAATGAGAAATCTCTTTTCTCTCACGATTGACCGCGGGCTTTGGAAGATTCTCTGGATGCCGCCTTCCATGCCCTACAGCAAACCTGACGGCCCCTACGCCGATGTCAATGAGGTGACGAAAAACCTTGTGTTTTCAGCATGGAACGTTGTACCTGACGCGATTGCTTCACTCTGCTCCTACGAGGCGGAGCGGAGGATGTTATCCGGCTTTTCAAAACAGATAAGCCATGACCAGCTCTATGACGAGTTGCGTCCGCTGCTTCGATACTCTCGAAGCGCAGAAGGTCGGTTAACAGGGATGTCCGTTCTGATTCTTTTATATCCAAGCCCGACATTGGCAGATCTGGTAGACCCCCTAAACCTGTCGATGGCCCATCATGAAGAAGGTCCTATTCCGGCTGACATCATGGTAGAGAGAGCCGGGGAGATTCTGAAACCACACCTTCTCAGGCATATTGAGGGAATTACAGATAGCGGACCGGAGGATCAGCGATGGTATTGGGCGGCTCCGGCGCTCATGGACGGACATCGGTTTCCGAGCATGAAAACCTGGCTGGTGGATGACTACAAAGGGTGGCCGTCGGTATCAACAGACGGACAGACAGAGAGAGGCGAACGCTTTAAAGAACATCTTGAGCTCTTCCACCAGGTAATGGATCAGGACATCGAAACACCACTCGGACGTCCTCCTGCCGATTTGATCTGGATACTCAGCATGATGGCCGTTGCCGCACCGGGCGTATGTGCCCTGCGAGCGCTTAAAAGACAATCTCCTTCCCTTGCTTGGGACTCTGACGCCCTTCTTCATGGGGCGGTAAGGATATCGGAGGGATTCAGAACCCTGTTCAACCTGCCTGAAAGCATCGCACTCCTTCGAGGCGATGAGCCCGAGACCTTCTATTGGCAGCTTGCATTACGACATTGCCTCGAGGGAAACATCCAGTCTCTGCTTGATGAACATAGTCACTGCCTCACCGAATCGCTTGGCGTAATCGATGAATCAGAGTCTGAACGAGCGATTGCCATCGGCGATTCCATTGGTTCGTCTCTTTCTGTCAGGACCTCACAGTTGCAGATGGATGAAGTGCGTGTAGACCCGGAAAACCGCAAGGTCGAACTGGAAGGTTATAACACCAGGTGCCGTTTTGCCCTACGTTTTGCCGAATTGAAAGACGAGATAGGTGCAACCGTCGCCCGGGCGGACACCGTGAGAGAGGCATTTAATTCACCGTTTAGACCGTTTGTCCTCGCTTCTACATCAATTGGGCAGGAGGGACTGGATTTTCATACATGGTGTCATTCAGTAATCCATTGGAACCTTCCCAATAACCCTGTTGATTTGGAACAGCGAGAGGGACGAATTCATAGGTATAAGGGTCACGCTGTCAGGAAAAATGTCGCGCTGGCCTATGGACTGAAAGCATTGAGAGAAAGATGGGATCAACAGGGCGATCCATGGCGGTTTATGTTTGAGTTGGCAAAGATGGATCGACCAGCTGAAGCAAACGATTTGATCTCATATTGGCTTTATGAAGTCGAGGGAGGTGCAAGGATTGAACGACATGTCCCGATTCTTGCCTACAGCAAGGACGAGCCGCATTTTCATCGGTTAAAGAAAATGCTTGCGGTCTACCGCATGGTCTTCGGGCAACCGAGGCAGGAAGACTTACTTGAGTATTTAGCGGATAAGATAGGCGAAGAGCAGCAGGACGGTCGTGCTTTGGATATGTGGCGGGTGGCGTTGGAACCGCCGCGGTAATGGGCAAATGGAAACAAACAGCAACGAAGCCAAACAAAAAGAAGATATTCAGGGTCGTGTTCAAGGTTGCCTCCTGGGACAGCTCGCCGGTGATGCATTGGGAAGCCTGGTTGAGTTTCAGGCACCCGAACAGATTCGACGGGAATATCCCGTCGGCGTCCGCGAACTTGCGGACGGGGGAACCTGGAACACGATTGCCGGCCAACCGACAGACGATTCCGAGATGGCGCTGTTGCTGGCCCGCATGCCGGCGGATCAAGGGCGGTATGATCCCGAGGAAGCCGGGAAAGCTTACCTGTTCTGGCTGGACTCCGGGCCCTTCGATTGCGGCTTGACAGTCTCCAGCGGTCTGCGGGGCCGTCCAAATCCGGACAGCCAGGCAAACGGGGACATGATGCGGATCAGCCCACTCGGCATCTTCGGAGCCAACCATGATTTGGAGCATGTGGCCGAGTGGGCGCGACAGGACGCCGCGATCACCCATCCCCATCCGGTCTGTCAGCAAGCCAACGTATTGTTCACGATGGCAATTGCCCATGCCGTCCGCCGGGGGTGCGACGCCCGCAATCTATATGAGCAAATCGTGACCTGGGCTGGAGATATGGAGGTTGATGGGAGCCTCCTGGATGCGGTCTGAGGTGCAGCCGAAGCACCGCCTGCCGACTATGTCCACCAGCATGGGTGGGTTTTTGACGGCATTCCGCAACGCCTTGTGGCAGCTTTTGCATGCCCCGAGCCTGGAGGGTGCCGTCGTTGACACCGTCATGCGGGGCGGAGACACCGACACCAACGCCGCCATCTGTGGCGCGCTTCTGGGCGCTGTGTGGGGGCGGAACGCGATTCCCGCCCAATGGACCGAATGCGTGCTGAACTGCCGCCCTGCGGCCGGACAACCGCATGTGCGCCGTCCCCGCCCGGAGTGCTTCTGGCCCGTGGACGCTTTGGCGCTGGCGGAGCGTTTGGTCGGCACCGATTGCCGGGATGAATCGGGTGTAGAGGAAATGTGACTCAACGCCGCTTCCGCCTCACCAGGAGCGGCCCGATCTTTGATAACCCGTTGAAATTGAATGTTTTCGGTTAACTGCGGGAGAAAGAGAAGGGTTATAAAGAGGGTTGCACACGGGGAGGAAGGCTGGACAGGTAGCTTAAAATCAGATGACCTGTAAGAAGGGATTACGACTCGATGACAGGGGCATTATATAAGTCAACACTTGTCGTAGTAAAAGTAACCGAATAGCGATCGGCAAGCTTGAGAAGCCCCATACAGCTTCTGTAGCCATGCTGTTCGACTTTATACGACGAGAGAATGCTTTTGACGGTTATCACCGTGTTGGGGCCTACTTTGTGCGCCCAGGGGGATGAACCTCTCCGCGTTCCAGCTGACATACTGCTTATGATCTGCCGGCATATTGGACTCAATGGTGCTATATTGGCCTATTTTGCCAGTTCAAATGGGACAGCAGGCACAGGTACGAGCATCGCTTTTCCCAGCTTAAGGAAAATCGATAGCCTGCTCCCCGTTTTTTTCTGAGTCTGTGATAGAAAGGCTTCTACATATGCATATTGACTGTAGGATAGAGCCGCAACAAATACGGAGCAGGGAATTATTTCTCCTGACGCCGTATCGTTGATAGGTATTTTTTGCCCCTCCCAATCGACTTCGGTTTGTTCTTCCGGTTTCCTTGGAACATGCATCGAAGCACGTTTTTCCTGAGCGAACTTCTGGTAATAATTAATAATAACAAAACTGTGAATACATAAGCGGAAGGTCATTTCCCCGTTATCGGTGATCATCCATTTTACCCGATATTTTTAGAGCGGCTCTAAACTCTGTAAGTGTGGCTCAGGTAGCCCGGAGAGGTAGCTCAGAATAACCGGAACGGTGGCTCAAAGTGGTGAGGATTATCCACCCCTCACAGAAGTTATGGAATATTCTGAAAAAAGTCGTGCACCCATGTCTTGACGATAAGACGATTTTTCGTTAAATTACTATTTATGACGCAGGGTAGAGCAGCTGGCAGCTCGTCGGGCTCATAACCCGGAGGTCGCAGGTTCGAATCCTGCCCCTGCTACTATAGCGCCGGTCCCGAGAGGGGCCGGTTTTTTAATACCCGGCATTGATTGGTATACCTACCCTAATCTTCCCACCTCAGTGCCATGAGGTAGAGCAAATCAGAAAGTCGATTTACATAATTCTGTCCCGGTACCAGGGCTGCCTGTCCCCGTTCCCTGATACAGGTAACCAGTCGGCGTTCCAGCCGCCGAGCCAGTGTGCGGGCTACATGGGTATGGGCGGTCAGGAGGTTCTTTCCGGGAATCACGAACCGTCCTTCAAAGCTCATGCCGTCTATCAGTTCTTTCTCCCACTTCTCCAGTTTTTCCACGTCTTTTTTGGTGATTGTCTTTTCCCCCTTAGGAGTGCCCGAGGGCATGGCAATAGTACCGCCCAGCACAATTAGGTCCTGCTGCACTTCTTCCAACCGCCCGTACCAACGGGCCGGGGCACCGGATGCCCGTACCACTCCGATATAGCTGAAGAGCTCATCCATATCCCCCAGGGCTTCGAATACCACATCATCCTTCCGTCGCCGCTGACCGTCGTACAGGCTCGACTCGCCCCGGTCCCCGCCGCGGGTTGTTATTCGACTGAATTCGATCATCCTTCCGCCTCTTCATAGAAGTTTTCGAAAATTTTCACCTGGTCCCTGATTCCGGGACTACATACGGCTCTTTATAATATAGCACATACCTGTTTTCCGAAAATCCCTAGACTCGACAGCCCTTCCGATATCACATTGACCGGTGTACAGGGATTAACATACAATAAACTATACCACGAAGCCGGGGGAGATATGTGAAGGGACGTATTCTCTCTGTTACTATCCTGCTTCTTTGCCTTCAAACCGCTTCCGCTTTTTCCGAGGATGTGACAGTATTCGTAACACCCTCCGGTACGATGTATCACCTGCCGACCTGTCACCACTGCTCGAATGAGTGTATCCCTTTATCTCTTGCGGAAGCGTTGTACAGCGGCTATACCCCCTGCAGGTCCTGCAAACCTCCGGCTCAATCGGAATATCCACCTCCTGGATACCCTATCGAGGCCCTTGCCCTGCCCTACTGCGAGAATCCTGAGGAGATTATACACTATAAGGGTTTTTCCCTTCTCTACAGCGAAGAGCACGAACAGGCATTCTGGGTCGCCTATTGCCTAACCAGAGAAGAAGAAGCCGGTAGTATGGCTAGGCAAAACAACTTCCGGCCGGATCCGAATATTTCGACCGGTTCAGCGGAGCAGGCGGATTATGACGATGAGGCCTATCCTGCGTCTTCCGGCGAAGCCTTGAGAAAATACGCCCGGGGACACCTGGCACCCCATGCCGATATGGACTGGGATTTCATCGCCTCCAGCCAGTCGTACCTGTTCAGTAACATGAGCCCGCAGGTTCCGGAATTCAACGGCAGCGGCGGGCTCTGGTTTGAACTGGAAAACTGGACCCGGCGGCAGGTGCGGGAGTGCATGCAGCTCTACGTGGTCTCAGGCCCCGTGCTGACGGACGGACCCTACGAGACCATCGGGCCGAATGAGGTCAGTGTGCCGAAACAATACTTCAAAGTTTTTCTGGATGTGGTGCTCCCGGAGATGAAGGCCGTCGCTTTTATAGTACCGAACGAAAGGAGCAACGCGTCTATATACGATTACATGGTTTCGGTTGATCGGGTAGAAGAAGTAACCGGATTGGATTTTTTTTGGGTCCTGGACGACGAAACGGAAGCCCAGCTGGAAAAAATGACTGAAGGAGCCTGGGAGTAGACCGTAACCTCTCCGGTTGGTTACCGATTTACCAAGGCCGCTCGCGAAAAGAACTGCTTCCTGTTGGCTCTATAAAACTCTTTAAAGATCGATAATCCTTTGGCATACTAGCTACCGGCGGATAGATCCGGCTCATAGATCTCATGCAGGGGGATTAAACCGGTGACATCCGGATACCCTCCCAGCAGGCCCGACCCCACCGTACACACCATGGCCGCACCCAGGGCTCCGGCGGGGGGGTTGTTCGATGACGGTATCCAGTTATTCCAGGAGGCTGTAGTACCGAAATTCCGGTTCTTCATTGACGGCTTGTTTATTGAGGTATACATCGATTTCGTCCAAGGCCAGGTGGTCCCTCACCTATTCGAGGCGTTTCCCGGCAGTCTCCGATTCCCCTATAAAGTTGTACAGTCCTTCCAGGGCGGGTGTCGTAGAGAAAGGTTGCGTTGGCCGAATCTTCCATCATGAGAAACTCGCCGGGACATCGGGAGGCGACATATTCCTTTACTTCGAGCCACTTATATATCCGTTCGAAAATCTCCGGCTCATTCCTTTCCACTCACTTTTACTTCCACAGCGGGTCCTTGACCCTGACCGAGACACCGCCGGTTATCCGCCGGCTGGAGAGCAGCAGCGAGGCATTCATGCCGGCCAGGGCTACCCCGTGCTTCAGCCCTTCCCGAAGCTCCATTCCCGAATGCTGGTTCATATAAATCATGGAGGGGCGCAGGGTCTTTTCCGCGTTATCGACCAGGACCAGCGCCTGTATCCGGCTGCAGAAGAAAAGCCCTCCTAGGGCTGCATCGGGGATATTCACCCTGGAACGTGTCTCCCGGCTGGTCTCTACCATTGCCTTCCACCAGTCTTCGGGGTCCTGTTCGGTTCCGCCAAAGGCAGTCGGCTCCGTGATTTGCTAAAAGGGCGGCCATCCTGCCCTTCAAAGTCCTTATTGTTACCCTTACAATTTTTTTGGTACTCGGCAACGCATAGGCAGCCACCCGGAGGGAAGGACCGATAATCTTTGCCATGTCGTCCAGTACGGGGGGGGCCTCCTGTCGTGCCGCGGCAACAACGCTCACTCTCGGCGAGTGGGTGTAGCGGACACAGGCCCGGGGTATGCCGTGGGCTTCGAAGCGCCTGGTTCCGGGAATTTTAAGGCTTTATATCATCTGGTCGGACCAGCCGGGATAAGCATAGGTGCACTCTATAGGTATTTCAAGACGAAGGAAGACCTGTATCTTACCGTCATCGAGACAGGATATATATCGACTGTACGGGAGAGAACCTCGCGGGGCCGGCAAAGAAATTGTCCCGGCGTACGGAAACCCTTGCGGCGGAAACCTATGCCCGCCGGGTCCGGAATGCGAAGGAGAATGGCAACGCGGACCCGGCTCTAGATAACAGAATAGCCGTTTTTTTCCTAGATAACCTCTTCCTCATGTTTCAGCTCTCCTTTAACGGCGAATACTACCATGAACGAATGAAGATATTTACCGGCCGAGGCGAAGAACAGGTAAAGGAGCTTATCAAGGGAGATTCCTTCAGCAGTAATACCCACGCCGCCGCCGCCAGGGTGAAAATTCCGTCATAGCATAGCCCGATTTTTTTCAGGCCACAACTATATTTTTAAGGGATCAAATGCCAAAACAATATGTAAAAAATGATAAATTAAGCTAACTCCCTGAATCAGACGGCGGAATAAGCCCGTATTCTCTTATATTATGGATACAAAAAAAGAAAATCGCTATACAACCTTAAAGGAACTCCCGGCGGGCAGCTTCGGAAAACGCAATGGGCGGGAATCGAAGGGAGTACCACCATTACCGGAGGGGGAACTTCCCAGGGAGCGGCTCTTTGCACAGGGGCCGGCAGCGCTCTCGGACCAGGAACTCCTCTCGATTCTACTGGGCACGGGGACGAGAGGAAAGGACGTACTGAAGCTTGCCGGAGAGGTAATGGAGCTGACCGACCGCTGTGATTCGGGAATCTCGCCCCCTGCCCTCCTGGCCATCCGGGGTCTAGGCCAGGCAAAGGTGGCCGTTATTACCGCCGCCCTGGAGTTCTCCCGCCGTATACTCTGCCCGGGGAAAAACCGGATTCAACAGCCGCGAGATGTCCTTCCCCTTATCCGCCATTATGCCGAACGAAAACAGGAGTGTCGTCTCTCCCTATCCCTGAATGGAGCCCATGAAGTCATGTCCATCCGCGTGGTTTCCGTCGGGCTCGTCAACCGGACCGTCGTTCATCCCAGGGAAGTGTTCGCCGACCCCCTGACCGAACGCGCAGCCGCTCTGATAGTAGCCCATAACCACCCCTCTGGGAATCTCGATCCCAGCACCGAAGATGGAGAGGTTACTGCCAGGCTGAAAAAGGCAGGCGGAATACTAGGGATACCGCTCCTGGACCACATAGTCTTTACGGCCGAGGGATATTTCAGTTATCTGGAAGAGGGGCTGCTCTAGAACAGGCTCGTAGAGAAATTTATGTAGACCGGGATTCCGTTCTTTTTACTTCATCCTTGCTGGTCAGCCTGGTTTTTATCATCTCCAGGGTTTCGGAGAGCACCGTCTTAACGTGCTCGCGGATGTCCCCGGCCACAGCCAGCACCATGACATCGTCGCCGGGGCGGAGGACCTTTTCATCGTAGATCTCCAGCCGGATATCCACTATACCCTCACGTTTCCGCTGCTCCGCCAGGAGTTTTTCAACCCCGGGCCAGTCCACGTGTACCTTGAGGGTCTCGACAGGTTCTCCCGATCGGCTCGTTTCACGGACGGTTCCATTATGGTAGAGAATCATCCCGCATTTAGTGTAATCGGGATTACCCCGTATACCTTTAATAACATCTTCCAGTGCCATAGGTCTCCTCCCCGGAAAGTAGTATACCCCTAGTCGACGGTTTGTTGAAGCGCCCGCGGGGAATTATGCTCCCGGTATGTAAGTAAGCTGATTTTAAACATGGTATTAAATTACCGACTGAAGATTGAATTGTTGTCGCTTATATATATGCAACTATTAAGTGTGAATGTTGAACCGATTGAAATTCTGGTGTATCAGACCACATCGGGGGAGGAACCCTTTGCGAATTGGTTTAAACTCTCGATAAAACAAACCGATCCAGGATTTTTTCCAGACTCGACCATCGCAGACGCCCAGGGGGGAATATCCGAGCTCTCAAAAAAGACAAATCTGAACCTTCAGCATCTTTACCGCTCTCTTTCTGACAATTAGAACCCCACTATCGGAACACTTGATACTATTCTGCATTCCCTGGGCTAAGCTGTCAATTAGGAAAGCATCTTGATATTCATTCTTCAACTTTAAAACAGAATGTGACGTTGGGGCTATTGCTCACCTTGGGGGGCATGATGTAATGCCTTCTCCCACCAAATAGCCGGAAGCGCCGAAAATAAGAACATTAAGAGAACTCACTCCTTTAATACACACTGCTCTCCCCACTTCGGAGGAAACGTCCGGTTCCGCGATCTCCCAGGAAGTTATCGCCGACTACAATGATCTTTCCCCTAGAGATGGTCATTACAGGAGCTCCGAAATACCGGAAACCATCGTAGGGTGTATACCCCGCCATGGTCTTAACTGTTGCGGCCGAAAGCGTTCCCTCTTTATCGGGAGAGAAAACGACAATATCTGCATCGGTTCCAGGTTGGAGGCTTCCCTTCTCCGGGTACAGGCCGAAGACTTTCGCGGGATTGCGGGAAAAAACCGCGGACAGTCGTTCAATATCGAAACCGCTCCCGCCGGTACCCAGGGAGTAGAGCAGGACGGCCGCTTCACCGCTGCCGGGGACACCGGCTGGAATAAAGCGGCAGTCGCCGGTCCTCTTCTTCTGCTCCGGGGTATAGGAGCAGTGATCGGTAGCCACGATGTCTATCTCTCCGCGGGAGAGGGCTTCGATGAGTATTCGGTTGTCCCTTTCGGTTCGCAGGGGAGGTGTCATGAGATACAGCGGCCCGTCCGGTCCGCGAAGATGATCCCCGGTAAGGAAGAGGTAATGGGGAGCCGTCTCGGCGACAACCCGCACACCCCCCTTTCTCAGTTTGCGCACAACCCGCAGCGCATCCTCCGAAGAAACGTGGACGAAATAAACCGGCATACCGTGTTCACCCGCGGCTTCTCCCGCCTTCATGAAAGCCGATGCCTCGGCCCTCGGGGGCCTGAGGACCGGATGCATCTCCGGACCGAGCCCTTTCGGTGGCATGTCACGGCTGATCGTCTCGATAAGTTCGTCGTCCTCGGCATGGATGGTGACCAGAAGACGTTTATCCCTGCAGAGGGGAAAGAGGTCCTTCCAAGCTGAAGGGTCCAGGTAGACCCCGAACTGCCGGTAGGTGGTGAACAGTTTCAACGCCGTAACACCGAGCCTTTTCAGTTCGTCGAGTTCTCGAGGTATATCCGGATGCATCCGGTACAGCCCCTGGTGAAGGGCGAAATCGATAACCGAATCCTTTGCTTCCCCTATCCTCGTCAGGGCCCCTTCGGCAAGGGTCCCTTTCCGTGGATGGTCGGCAAAATCGATAAAGGTGGTAATTCCCCCGAAGGCCGCGGCCACAGAGCCCTCGTAGAACCCGTCGGCGGTCCTGTCTTCCCCTTCACCCAGGCCGTAATGGGTGTGGGCATCAATAAAACCGGGAAGAACATACATTCCCGATGCGTCGATGATTCTGGTATCCCCGGGTACGGAATGACCTGGTATCGTTTCTTCCACGGCAAGGATCTTCTCCCCGGCGATGAGAAGATCGGCTTTCCTCGTCCCCTGCGGGGATACCAGGGTTCCCCCGGTCAGCAGCAGTCCCATATCAGCTTTCCCCGGTACGCTTTACTGTTCGTGAGACCATGCCTGCCGCCTTCACGGCGAGGTGTTCGGCCGTCAGACCAAAATATTTCATGAGCTCCCAGGGGGCGCCGGAGGTGCCGAAGCGATCTTCGACCCCCATCATATCGAACACGAAGTTCCTATTGTTCTGAACCCCGGAGGTAAGAATCGCCGACGCAATGAGATTGCCGAAGCCCCCCTTCTGGTGCTCCTCCACGGTGAGCAGGGCTCCGGTCTCCCGGGCGGCATCGATCACGGCTTCCCGGTCAAGGGGCTTTATGGTCGAAAAGTTCAGCACCCGGCAGGTCAGGCCGAATTCCGCCTGCAGAATCCAGGCCGCCCGCATGGCCTCCGCAACCACCGGTCCGGTGGCGGCAATGGTGAGGTCTTCTCCGGCTCCCGCGTATTCCGTTGACAGTGTCATGGAAAAGGCATCCATAAAATAAGCCGTTTCCTTTCCACCGTAACTGATGACCGTCGCGATACCGGGTTTGAAGGGGGAATCGGCCCGGGTGACGATGGGAGTGGCCTCTCTGGCGAACCGTATGTAACAGGGACCCTGCCTGTTGATGGATGCGCGGGTGATCTTGCGGGTCTCCTCCGCGTCGACGCCGGAGAACATTGTCATGTTCGGGAGCCCTGCTATCTGGAAGATCTCCTCCAGGGCCTGGTGGGTCGCACCGTCCGGTCCGACCGATACCCCGGCATGGGCGCCGGCTATCTTGACGTTGAAGTTACCGTAACAGACGGTTGTCCTGAGCTGATCCAGGGCCCTCCCGGCCGCGAAGACCCCGTAGGTCCCGATAAAGGGAACCATGCCGTTCTTGGCGAGACCGGCGGCCAGGGCGGTAACCGACTGCTCGGCGATTCCCATGCTGAACCAGCGGTCCTTCCGCTCGGGTCTGGACTTAAAGAACTCGTCGATGCAGATCGACCCGGAGATATCCGACCCCAGGGCGCAGACCCTCTCATCATCCGTCTCCCGCAGGGCAGCTCCGAAGCCCTTCCTGGTCGGTTCCATGTCCACCCTCATGGCCTCACCGGCATTCCACCAGTAATTCCGCGAGAATGACGGCTGGGCTCCCTCGACCCCGGCGTCCGTCTCCGCCTGGTATTCCGCGGCATAAGCAATCATATCGTCGGCGGGGAATTCGGGCAGGCCTATATCATGGAGGGCTGCATCCAGCTCTTTCCTGTTCGGCGCTTTGCCGTGCCATCCGGCCTGGTGTTCCATGAAGCCGACACCCTTTCCCTTGACAGTCCCGGCGATGATAACCGCCGGTTTTCCCTGTACGGCAAGGGCTTGTTCATAGGCATCGAGGACCTCCGGAACGGAGTTGCCGTCGCACTCGATGACCTCCCATCCGAAGGCGGTATATTTTTCCGCCAGGGGATCGATATTCATCACCGTATCCACCGGTCCGTCGATCTGGAGGCGGTTCTTGTCGACAATTCCGACAAGGTTGTCCAAATTGTAGTGGGCCGCGGCCATAACCGCCTCCCAGATCTGCCCCTCCTGCTGCTCGCCGTCGCCCATCAGGCAGAATACCCGGTAATCTCCTCCATTTACCCGGGCAGCCAGGGCGTCTCCCACCGCCACGCTCAGGCCCTGTCCCAGGGAGCCGCAGGAGAGCTCGAGCCCGGGCAGCCTGGACATATCGGGATGCCCCTGGAAAGGGCTGTGGAGTTTCCGGAGAAGAGCTGTCTCCCTGATAGGAAAGTATCCGCAGTAGCCGAGGACGGCGTACCACAGGGGGGCCTTGTGCCCGGCGGAAAAGTAGAACCTGTCCCGGCCGGGCCAGGATGGATCATGGGGTTTATGCCTGAGAAACCGGAGAAAGGCGGCAGTTACCAGCTCCACGGCGGAGAGGGAACCGCCCGAATGGCCCGAACCGGCACAGTGTATGGCCGTCAGGATATATGCCCTGATATCACGGGAGGCCTGCAGGATCTCTTCCGGTGAAGCCGTTTTTTCTTCGTTTTTATCGTTGATTATTCCCATAGCATCCCCCCTTTTCTTCTTTTTCAGCCAGGGCTTGTTTAATTTTAGCCGGAGTTACGGGGATCGAATGTATCCAGATCCCCAGGGCATCGTGAACGGCGTGAACCACCGAAGGCGCCCCCATGGAAATCGGCAGCTCGCCCATTCCCTTGGCACCGTAGGGTCCGTCGCTATGGGTGTTTTCGACGACCATGCAGTGAATCCTGGGTGTTTGACCGATCCTTCGAACGCCCAGTTTTCCATAGGTGTCGGTGACGACGACCCCCTTTTCTTCCCTGTACTCTTCGGAAAGGGCATAACCGAGTCCCATGACGATTCCGCCCTCCATCTGGCCCTCTACCGCCGCCCGGTTTATCATCTTTCCGGCATCTGAAGCAATAAAAATATCGTGTACGTCTATGGCACCGGTGGTCCTGTCGACCTCGAGAACCGTCGCCTGGGCGGCGAAACAGTAGGCCGCATGCAGCCGGGCTTCCGCCGGAGAAGCGTATCCGCCGGGCGGTTCCACCAGGGAAAAATGGGTCTGTGGTGCCGCGTATTGTGCCTCCGCTCGGAGACGCACGCCTTTTTCATTCAGCCGCGAGACAACCTCATCAAGACCGGCCACAGAACCGTTGCTCCCGGAATCGAAAAAGGAATTATCCCGCAATATTAGGCTTTTCCCTGTCCCGCCGAATTCCCGGGACACGAACATGTCGAGTTCATTCTTGAGTTTCTTTACCATGGCGAGAACCGCGTTTCCCGTAATAAAAGTCTGCCGGGACGCCGTGGTCATTCCAGCCGGTGGGTCCAGTTTCGTATCGGCCGAGTGAACCCGGATTCGCTTGAAGGGCCAGCCGAGATAATCAGAAGCTATCTGCGCCATGGCTGAATCGGACCCTTGACCCATGTCGACACTTCCGACACGGATCATCAGGGTACCGTCAGCGAGTATTTCTCCGACGGCTCCCCCCGAATCATCCATACCGATTCCCAGTCCTACGTTTTTATATGAACAGGCGATTCCGATCCCCAGAGCCCGGCCCTCCCCCGGTTCCGGCGGTGTGTATCCGGCAAGGGCTTTCCGTACCTCCAGGAGGCATTCCTTGACACCCACGCTGCAGGATATCCTGTCCCCCGTTACCGTGGGTTTTCCCGCCTCCAGTACATTTCTCAAACGTAGTTCGATGGGGTCGATGTGTAAACGGTCGGCTATTTTGTTCATGTTGGTCTCGGCGGCAAAGGTTACCACCGGGTTCCCGAACCCGCGCATGGCGCAGGCCGGAGCATGGTTCTGGTACACGGCCTTTGCCTCTACCCGGGCAGCCGGAACGGTGTAGGGTCCCGCCGCAAAACTAACGCTCCTCAAGATTACTGCTTCTTCAACGGATGCGTAGGCGCCGCCTTTGGCGGTGATCTCGGCGGTAACAGCCGTAAGCATACCCGCGGAGGTAACCCCGGTTTTGTAACGAAGCCTGGCTGCGTTTCGCTTGCCGCTGGTTCGTATCGATTCCCTCCTGGTAAAGGTATACTTTACCGGTCTTCCGGTGGCGAGGGCGCCCAGGGACGCCAGGATCTGAACGGAGATATCCTCCTTTCCGCCGAATCCGCCGCCCATGGGCAGACCGGCGATACGTATCTTTTCCGGGGCCATGGCAAGGACCGGAGCAATTTCTCCTATATCCATGGGAGGCCCTTGGCTTGCCACGTACACGGTAAGATCTCCGTTTCCGTTCACCGTGGCAACGCATGATTCCGGTTCCAGGTAGGCGTGTTCGATGTACTGGGTATGGTATTCCTCCTCGACCACCAGATCGGCTTCCCGGAGGCCCTTTTCGGGGTCACCACGGCCCGATTTCATTTCGGCGATGATATTTTCCGTCCCCTCGTGAAGGATGACCTTCTTTTCATACAGGGCTTCGTCATACCCGTCCAGCACCGGCAAGTCCCTGTACTCCACGCGAATCTTCTCAAGGGCATCCTCCGCCTCCCGCTCCGACTCCGCGTACACCGCCGCCAGGGCATCCCCGGAGTACCTGACCCGCCGGTCCGCCAGCACCTGCTGATCCTTCCGTATGGGTCCAAAGGCGTTCTCCCCCGGTATATCCCCGGCCAGGAGAACCTTTACAACTCCAGGACTCCCTTCCGCCTCCGCCGTATCGATAGAGAGAATATCCGCGTGGGCACGGCCGCTGCGAAGTACCTTCGTGTAGAGCATGGCATCGAACTGAAGGTCGTCGGCGTACTTTGTTTTTCCCGAGGCTTTGTCCAGGCTGTCGAGGCGAATCACCGGTTCACCAATTTCCACCGCCCGATCGGGAAAAATCTCGTCCCGGTGTATCCATTCCCTGCCCTGCCGGATAAGGGATGCTGCCGTAGTTACCGCCCTAATGATCTTTATATAACCTGTACAGCGGCATATATTCCGCGCCAGGGCTTTCCGTATTTCCTGCTCCGTGGGATCCGGGTTCGAATCGAGAAGGGCCTTGGTGGACATGATGAATCCGGGTGTACAGAACCCGCACTGTACGGCACCTTCCAAGACGTAGGCATAGATAATCGCATGAACACGCCTTTCATCGGACAAGGCCTCAACGGTGGTTACCGAGCAATTGTCCAGGTCTCTCATTTTTTTTCTGCACGAAAGGACAGGCTTACCGTCAAGCAGGACCGTGCAGGCTCCGCAGTGCCCCTCGTTGCATCCGTTCTTAGCCCCGGTCAGGTGAAGGATGTTTCTCAGGTAAGAGAGAAGGCTCATCTCGCCGTCCTCAGCGGTATAGGTATAGGGTCTCCCGTTCACATGTAGACGTATATGCAAAATAATCCTCCGATTTTCCGGTTATGTTCCGCAGAGCTCGGTTATCAGATGCAGGTACATGTCGGCGCAAATCTTAAGCTGTCCCGTATCCAGGTATTCGTTGTCGGTATGGCAGAGGGATGAGTCGCCCGGGCCGTAATGGATCGCGTTCATTCCCAGGTCGTTGACTAGGAAATCCATCTCGTGGTATCCGTCGGTAAAATAAAATACCGGCTCTTTGCCCGTCGCCCGTCGGTGAGCCTTCACCACCGCATCGATGGCGCCGCTCTTCATATCGGCAAGGGCGGGAAGAAGGCCACGCTTTTTTACCGGTTCCCAGTTCCAGTCCGGCCGGCCTATTTCCGTTGTAACCTCGATACCGGTACGTTTCCCATAGCTCTCACAGACAGAACGCACTTCCTCGAGAATATGATTCTGAGTTTCCCCGGGAATAAGCCGCCGGTCGAACCAAAGATCACAGGAATCGGGAACGATATTGTAGGCATTACCGCCCTCGATCTTGCCCAGGTTCAACGATCCCCGGACCTCACCGATTCCCTCTATTTCAATAACCGGGAACTCTTTCTCCATTAACGCCCGGGCTATATCCATTCCCGCCAGTACGGCGTTCTTTCCCAACCAGGGCCGGCAGCCGTGGGCCGCTTCCCCCTTCACGCGTACGTGTATCGGTGCCGTGCCCTTGCATCCCACACCTATCCTGCACTCCGAGGGTTCAGTAATAACACCGAAATCCGCATCGACACCCATCTCGGAAAGGGCCATGCTCCCCCGGTGTTCCGACTCTTCGTCGACGACCCCGACAAAGACCACCGATCGTTTTAGGGGGCTTCCGCGACGTATGAAGCGCTCAAAGGCATCGACGACCGCGGCTACACCACCCTTCTGGTCTACCGCCCCCCTGCCGTACACCCTTTCATCCTCCACCCGAGAATCAAAAGGCGCAGTCATGCCGTAGGCTGGGACCGTATCCAGATGGCCGTGAAAGAGAAGGGCCGGCCTTTTCTTCTCTTCACCTTCTATCTCGGCATACACGTTGAACCGGTCCTCCGCGACCTCGAATAACCTGGTCCTGCAACCCATGTCATTTAATCGCGATTCGAGATACAGGGCCACCTCTTTCTCATTCCCCGTGACACTGGGAATAGAAACCAGTTTTCTTACCTCATCGAGACAACTCATCTTCGTCTGCGGCCCCACACTTCTTCGTTCACCAGAAACCGGGGATTTCGCCCGGCAAGAACATCAAGAACCCCTTCGACGACGGTTATACCCATTTTCCGCTTCCCGTCGTCGGTAAAGCTGCTCAGATGGGGTGTTGCCACCACATTCTCAAAGGTAAAGAGGGGGTTTTCTTTTTCCGGCGGTTCCTGGGCAAACACGTCCACTCCGGCGGCGGCAATGGTACCGTCCCTCAACGCGGAGATCAGGGCCTCTTCGTCCACGACCCCTCCCCTGGCGGTATTGATGAAGATGGACGTCTTTTTCATGTTCCGGAACTGGGCGGAGCCGAACATGCGTTCGTTCTTCGCGGAGAAGGGAATATGAAGGGAAACAACGTCCGCTTCACCGAGAAGGCTTTCCAGGCTCTCCGCGATTTCGTATCCCGATTCCTCGATGTTCCCGTTTTCTAAGAAGGGATCGTATACCAGGATACGCATATCCAGACCGCGGGAGGCAATCTCCGCGACACGCCGGCCGATCCGTCCGAAGCCCACCAGGCCCATTGTCTTGCCCTGCACTTCCATCCCCGTGACCCTGGTCCGAATACCAAAATCGCCGTGTTCCTTTATCGCTTTCTGGACTTCGTTGATCCGCTTCGCCGCCATAAGGGTCATGAGGATGACATGTTCTGCCACCGATTCCGTCGGTCCGTCCGGGGTATATACCAAGGGTATGCCATAGGAATTGCAGGCATCCACATCCACACTGTCGTATCCCACCCCGGGACGACCGATCACCTTGAGGTTCCCGGCCATGGCTATCTCCGGTTCCCTCATTTTCAGGGCGGCGGAACAGATAACACCGTCCACTTCTTTCAGGGCACTCTCTATTTTTTCTCTGTCGTCATCGAAAATTTCCACCGCCTCGGCATGCTCGGTCAGCAGCTTCCGGGCGTCGGCGTGAAGAGGCCTGTCGATCAGTACCTTACTCATTGTTGTTCCTCCTGTGGAAGTGGTCTTTCAGATATATTTCACGCGTATGTTTCAGGAGCTCGATCATCGCGTCCCTGGCCCCCAGGGGGTCGCGATTTCTTATCGCATCCAGCACATGCCTGTGCAGTTCGGCCCCCCGCTTCGTGTGTGCTATCTCACCGAGAAACTTCGCGTAGGAAGCCCTCACTGCCGAGGAAAACTGGACGAGCAGGGGATTCTTGACGCTTTCGGCGAGGGCGATATGAAAATCGAGGTCTTTTCGTGCCACCAGGGCCTTGTCACCGCCGCAGGAATCTTCCAGCTCCTGGAGGCAGTGCTCCATCCTACTCAAGTCTTCGTCGCCGGCCTTCTTGGCCGCGAGAACCGCCAGGCCGGTATCCAGGACCTCCCTCAGTTCCATGAGATCCCTTACACTGGTATCCTGATACAGGGAATTGACGATGGTCTTTGACAGGGGAACGGAGGGATTCTCGGTTACATAGGTACCCTGTCCCCGCCGCACCTCGGCAAACCCCATGGCCTGGAGGACCTGGAGGGCCTCCCGCACGGAAGAGACACCCACATTCAGAATCCTGGCAAGCTCCCGCTGGGACGGAAGCCTCTGACCCCATGTAAGTTTTCCCGAGGATATATACCCCAGCAGCTTTTCCACCACCGCGTCGGCAACCGTCAGCGTTTCAACTTTGTCTATCATTACGCACCCATCCTTTATCGATACTTATCGGTAGGTAACGGCACCTACGGGACACACGCCGGCACACAGGCCACAGCCCGTACACTTCAGTCTGTTCACCTCGTGGCGGTCTTCCCTCCGCGTGATGGCCCGGTTGTAACAGACCTTAGTACAGGCTCCGCAATTGATACATTCGTCACCGTCGATAACAGCTCTATATTCGGTAGTGACACCGCGCCTGTCGTTTTCTCTACCCGCGCGCCCCCGGATTTCCAGTATATGCGCAAGGCCCCGGTCCCGAACATACGATTCCAGACCCCCTTGTATGTCGCGGTAGACGCCAAGACCCTTGAGCATGGGGTTTGTCATCATACCGACTCCGGTTGCCCCTGCCATCATCATCTGGAGCGCGGAGTCTGTATCCGTAACACCGCCGACTCCCACAACGGGCACATCGACATAGCGTGCTATGTCGTAGATGTATTTCAGTGTAAAGGGGAGTATATACGCGCCCGATACATATCCGCTGCCGTCGGCGCTTCCCAGGGAAGGGCGACCTGTTCGCGTGTCGATCGACATTCCCGGCCCGATGGAGTCCATGGCGGCTATGGCGTCGACACCGGCATCTAAGAGCTCCTTGAGCCGTTCCTCCAGCCGCGGAAGAAATGGAGGGAGCTTGACCATTACCGGCACTCGTACCTTCGACCGGGCCAGTTTTACCGTAGCAACCAGTTCAACCGGGTCGTAATCTACAAAGGAGATGATTTTCGAACCCGCTCTTACAAGGCGTTCGGCCATTTCGACCGCGACAGCGGGAGACACGTAGTTTTTGGCCACACTGGTGACCAGGGGTATCGATGTATCGAGCCTCTTCAGAGTCTCTTCCCATGCCTCGAGCCCGATACACGACCAGTCCGCGTTCATGAGGCTGCCGTGGTATACGCTCATATACGGTACCGGTGATTTGACCGCCTCCGTTCTGATTCCCTTGGTGAATATCAGTCCGACTCCAGCCTCGGCAGCCCGACGGATGAGCTCTCCATTTCCCGACAGGGGGCCCTCGGTAAGCATAAGGGGGTTTTCAAGGCTCATTCCAAGAAAATCGATTTTCAGCATTCCTTCTCCTTCATTTCCAGGGCGCCTTCGGGACAGAACTTCACACAGGCTCCGCACTGGTTGCACATAAGCGCATAGTTCTTCTCCGGTGAAAGAAAGAGTTTATCACAAACCCGGACACATTCTCCGCAGCCCGTACAGGAGCTTCTCCTTACCCTCACCTGGTCGTTCTTGATATAAATGGCATCTTCGGGACACGCTGCGACACACGGCCTGTCTTCACATTGATCGCACACTTTCTGATCAAGGCTAAGAACATCGACCCGCCTTATACGTATCCTGCTTTTTGCCCGGTTCAGGACCTTTTCGTTCGTCATCGAACAGACGGCCTCACAGACCCTGCACCCCGTGCAGATATCACTATGCACATACAGGTACCTAGTCACCGATCCAGCCCTCCAGTCCGAGCCTTCGAAGAAGGGCCGGTTCAGGTATGCCGTCGGCGCTCCAGCCCCGGAGTCGGTAATACCGGTCGAGCATGTAGTCCTGGCACTCCAGGTCCATGGGCACACCCGCAGCCGGTCCCCGGCTTATACCATCGCTGGTGAATTTCTCCGGCAGGTAATCATCCTTTCGCGAGATACCCTCGCGGCAACTGAAAAGCCGGGCCAGGGTCCAGCAGCGTTCCCCCGCCTCCTTCATCCTCGCCAGGTCCCAGTCCTCTCCGGTGGATATGCTGAGCATCTCGGCCAACACCTTGTCCAGAAGCCCGATGCCGTAGACAAACTGGCACACCGTCAGACTCTCCTCCGCCGCTTTTTCATCCTGCTGGTCTTTGACGAAATCCACCCTGCCGTCTATGTCGTCATCGACCCACATACCCCCGAGCTCCCTGCCCACCGGCCAGGAACAGAGATGACAGGCCCCCCGGTCGGCGGTCATGTAGGCAAGGGATGTTCCGTGGCTTATCCTCGGATCGTAGGCCGGAAATCCCATGCCCTTGACCTGCGGCATCTGGCGCATCAGCCCCAGCTCCCTCGCAGCCGTCACCGGTCCCTCGGCGAGGAGATTCCCGATACCCTTCCTTTCAGTAATATCCGCAAGGAGTCCCGCGGCGATCTCCTTCCTGGAAAGGGTATCAGATGAAAAGAACTCGGTATCCACCAGCGCGCCGAGGAGCGACCCCGTGGTTATCGTATCCAGGCCGTATTGATTGCAGAGGTAATTCAGAAAGGCGATATCGTCGGGGTCGAGGATATCCAGGTTCGGACCAAACAATCCGACGGTTTCATACTCGGGGCCTTCCATTTTATACTTTCCCCGCCCATATCCCTTGGAACACGCCACCGGGCACTCTCCGCAGGAAAGAACCTTTTGTATTTTCGACTCGTAGGCATACTGATCTATCTTCTTTGTGGAGGCTATCTGTCCTTCGGTAAAATTATGAACCGGAAGAAACCCGTTCGTATTCACTACTTCAACCGAGCGTACCGTGCCGTACCTGCGCTGCCCGTCCACCCAGGGATTGCTGAAAATGACCTCCAGGGCCTCGGCAACCTTTCCGCGCATGGCTTTCAGATCCGCTATAGGTATGTCTCTGGTCCCCCGGAGGGCAATGGCCTTTACCCGTTTCGACCCCAGAACCGCCCCGCTGCCGCCCCTGGCCGCGTTACGGGAAAAATCGTTGGCCAGGCACGCGAACTTTACCCTGTTCTCGCCGGCGGGGCCGATGGAGAGCACCCGCACCTCCGGATCCTCCACCCGGCGCCGCACTTCCAGTTCTGTCTCGTAGGTAAACGTACCCCAGAGATCGGCCGCGTCGATAAAAAAAACCCTGTCGTTGTGAATATGGAGAATAACGGGAGTATCAGACTCACCTTCGAGGATCAGAAGGTCGAAACCGGCGGCTTTCAGTTCTAAACCGAAATGACCGCCGGAGTTACAGCTGAGATAGATCCCCGTCAGGGGCGATTTGGTAACAAGCTCGAACCGCGCCGAGGCGGGGGCGTTTGTTCCGGTCAGGGGTCCCGCGGTAATAATGAGCTTGTTCCCGGGTCCCAATGGGTCCGTTCCCCGGGGGACCTCCCGCGCCAGGTAAGCTGTTCCCAGTCCCTTGCCTCCGAGAAACAACCGTTCGAATTCTTCAGGGATCTCTTCGACCCGGGATGATCGGGAGGTGAGGTCTATCCGGAGGAGTCTATGAAACCTCGCCATCGAGCCTCCTCCAGGAAGCCCCCCTGGAAGGCCAGGGAGCATTCAGGAGTTCCCGGGTGGCCTCGCCGCCCATCTCCAGCAGTTCGGCCCGGGCTTCGTTGGCCTTCCGGAGAACCGCCGCTTCGTCCAGGGTGAGGATCTTCCGGTTCTCCATAACCACTCTGCCGTCTATGATGGACGTCAGTACATCCGAACCACGGGCACTGTAGAGAACCTTGGGAGCCGGTCGCCCCCCCTTGAGCAGGTGGGGTACATTGAAATCGATCATGACAAGGTCCGCCCGCTTTCCCTTTTCGATTGAACCGGTCTTCCGGGAAAGCCCGAGGACTTCAGCGCCCCCGATGGTCAGCATCCTAAGAGTCTGTTCGGCGGTCAGGGCTTCGCTGTCCAGCTTACGGACCTTCTGCAGCATGGCCGCGGTCTTTCCTATTTCGAGCATGTCGCAGGTATAACTGGCCGCGCCGTCGGTGCCCAGTCCGACCTTTACCCCGGCCTTCAGCATTTCCGTTACCGGCGCCGTGCCGTAGCCGAGGTGCATGTTTGCCACGGGATTATGTACCACGGCCGTTCCCGTTTCCGCGGCCAGGACTATCTCGTCATCGGAGAACCACACACCGTGGATGGCTATCGATTTAGGACCGGTAAACCCGAGCGAATGGGCGTACTCCAGGTCACGCATCCGGTATTTTTCCAGGGACCGCGATACGATCTCTACCCAGCCGGCGATATGGGTAACCAGGGAGACATCCAGCCGTTTTCCAAGTTCGATGATGCCGCGAAAAAGCTGCGTTCCCACGTCTTCGGTAGATCCGGGTCCCAGGCCTACGGTTGTGAGCCCCCGGCCGTGCCGGCGGTTTACGAAATCTTCGGCCCGTTCCAGCAGTACCGCGTCTTCCTTGAGCACCTCCCTCGAGGCACCGTCGGTATGCTTTCTCCCGGCAAAACTCTCGTTGAGAAAACCGAACACCATGTGGGTCCTGATGCCTGCCCGGGAAAACGCGTCGGTTACCGCTTCGATATTTCCGAAATCGGTGTGGAGGTACCAGTGGTCCGAAAACGAGGTAGTTCCGGTCTTGATCATTTCGACGGCGGCCAGCTCGGCACTGACACCGGCGTGGTCGGTTCGCATGTTGGATATGATGGGAATGAGGTAGCGTATGTTCCAGGGATTGAAATGCATGTCGTATCCAACCCCCTCCAGCAGCGACTGGTACACGTGGGTATGGCAGTTTATAAATCCCGGGAGAACACAGGTGTCGGCACCGTCGATCACCTTCTTCGCTTCCCCGTCGACTCCCTCGCCGAGGGCCTCCACCTTTCCATCGGTTATACCGACGGAAGCCCGGGGATAGACGGTATTACGAGTATCCATGGTGAGAATACAGCAGTTTTTTATCAGTATATCGAACATACGATTATCCTTTCAGGTACGGTTTGCCGTTGGCTGCCGGACTCACGGCTGTTTTGCCGAACAGGCCTATGAGGGCAATGAGGGTCAGCACATAGGGAAAGGCGAGCATGAGCTCGGGGGGAATGGGAACTCCCGCCGCCTGGGCCCCGGCCTGGAAGGCGTCGGCAAAACCGAAGAGAAGGCATGCCAGCAACGCCCCACCGGGGCTCCAGCGCCCGAAGATCATGGCCGCCAGGCCGATGAATCCACGTCCCGCGGTCATGGCCGAGGAAAACTGGGACTGGTAACAGATGGAGAGGAAAGAACCGCCGAGACCGGCGAGGAGTCCGCTCATGGTGACGGCGATATAGCGCATCCTGTACACATTGATACCCAGGGTATCGGCGGCCCGGGGATGTTCCCCCACCGAACGTATCCGCAGACCCAACCGTGTCCGGAAAAGAAGGAAATGAATGACCGGAACGAGGATCAGGGCAATATAGACGACAGGGTTCTGGTGACCGATGATCCTGCCGACCACCGGTATGGAAGATATCAGGGGCACATGTATGTCGCCGATAACATCCACCGTGGGAGATATTCCGAAGTGGCCCGGCCAGATGACCGGGATGAGGATATTCGGAAGACCGACCGCCATGATATTTATGGCCGTCGCGCTGATAATCTGGTTCGCCCCGATGGTGATACTCATAAAGGCGTGCAAGAGCCCCATGAGGCCGCCGGCACAGACTCCCAGTAGCAGTCCGGCCCAGGGTCCGATAAAATATGAACCGACCACGGCGGTAAATGCGCCCATGAGCATCATGCCTTCCAGCCCTATGTTGATAACCCCGGACCGTTCCGACATACACCCTCCAAGAGACGCGAGAATGAGAGGGGTGGCTATGCGAAGAGTCGAGGCGAATACGGCAAGGTTGAACAGTTTAACGAACAGACTCATGGCTCTTCCTCTTTATACGGTCTTTAATGAGTATTCCGATTGGTGTGCTCATGCCCATAAAAAGGACGATAATTCCGGTAATAACCGAAACCATGTCCTTGTTCACACCGTACAACGCCTGCATCAGAACCGACCCGCTCCGCAGGACTCCGAAAAGGAACGACGAGGCGATAATGCCGATGGGATGGACCATACCCAGGAGGGCTACCGCTATGGCATCGAATCCGTAGCCCGGAGAGAAGGCCGCAAAGAGCCGGTAATGGACTCCCAGAATTTCCACCGCCCCTGCAAGCCCTCCCAGCGCACCGCTGATAGAGAGGGTCAGGACAATGTGTTTCTTGATACTTATTCCCGCCGTTTCCGCAGCGTATTTATTCTTACCCACAGCCCTTATCTTGAACCCGAGGCGTGTACGAAACAGCAGTACCCAGATAACGACGGCGACCGCGACGGCAAAGAAAATTCCCCAGTGTATCCTGGTACCCTGGATTATTCGGACAATTCTCGCGCTGTCCCGGATGAAGGGGGACGCCGGCATATCGTCCAGGGTATCCTTCATGGGACCTTGCATCGACACCAGGTAGGCGGCTATCTTGAAGGCGATGTGATTGAGCATGATGACGCCGATAACCTCGTGTATCCCGAATCTGGCCTTGAGATAACCGGGAATGAAGCCCCAGAAGGCTCCCGCCAGGGCGCCGGCTGCCAGGCACAGGGCGACGTGGATAATCGGTGACATCTCGGGGAGAATATATCCGAAGAAGGCCGCCGCAATTCCCCCGACGGTTATCTGTCCCTCGAGACCGATATTGAACAGCCCGCAGCGATAGGCAATGGCGAAGCCCAGACCGCTCAAAAGAAGGGGAGTCGTGGATACGAGGCTCTCACCGATACACCGCTTGCTGCCGAAGGCACCCCGGAACAACGCGCCGTAAACCGGAAAGGGATCGTAGCCGGTCAGGAGCAGTATAAAATAAACAACTACCATGGCAAAACACACGGCCAGAATCGCCTTTACAAAGGAGAACACCGATTCCCTTTCTATAAAAAAACTATACAGGGGATTCCTATTCATCATGTTTTCCTCCCCCGGCCATCATGAAACCGATTTCCGTTTCGGTTGCTTTACCCGCTTCGAATTCAGCAATTATTTTTCCTTCATATATGACAAGGATACGATCACTGAGATTCATGATCTCGCTCAACTCCAGGGATACCAGAAGCACCGCTTTCATCCGTGACCTGGCATCCATGATCTGCGAGTGAATAAACTCGATGGCGCCGACATCGAGTCCCCGGGTGGGCTGGGAGGCAATGAGCACTTTCGGATCCCGGGCAAACTCCCGGGCCAGTACGGCTTTCTGCTGGTTGCCCCCGGAGAGGGTCCCCGCATTAACATTTACCCCGGGAGTCCTCACATCAAAGGACTCGATGAGCTCGGAAGCCCACTCCCGTGCCTTGTTAAAATCGAGGAACATCCCCCTGGCAAAGGGTTTTTTGTCTTCGAAACCCAGGAGCATGTTTTCGTACAGGGGAAAATCGAGGATCAGCCCTCGAAGAAGTCTGTCCTCCGGTATGTGAGCCACCCCGGCTTCCAGGAACTGCTTTGTGTTCTTGTGGAACATGTCCAGGCCGTCGATCTCCAGGGTTCCTTCATCGACTTTTCGAAGGCCCGTCAGAACCTCCACCAGTTCGGTCTGTCCGTTTCCGTCTACACCGGCTAGGCCTACGATCTCCCCTTGCCGTACTTCGAGGCTGAGGCCGTTTAGAGCCCGCTGTCCGCGCTTGTCCCTGGCCGTAACCCCTTCCATCCTGAGCATTACCTTCCCCGGTTCCATCTCCGGCCGTTCGGTGGAAAAGAGCACCTCCCGCCCCACCATCATGCGGGCCAGGTCTTTGGTGTTTGTCGATGCGGTATCAACCACCTCGATGACCCTTCCGTCCCGGAGAACCGTTACCCGGTCCGAGACCTCCATAACCTCTTTAAGCTTGTGAGTTATAAAAATGATGGTTTTTCCCAGTTTTCTCAGGGATTCCATCACCTTGTACAGCTCCTGGATCTCCTGGGGGGTAAGAATCGCGGTGGGCTCGTCGAATATCATAATATCGGCGCCCCGGTAGAGGAGTTTCAGAATCTCAACCCGCTGCTGCATACCCACGGAGATATCACGGACAAAGGCATCGAGATTCATCTCCATCCCGTATTTCTTCGATATTTCCGTGAGTTCCCGTTCCGATTTTTCCAGATCGAGGGCGAACCTCTTTACCGATTCGGTTCCCAAGATCAAGTTTTCCAGCACCGTGAATACCGGGATAAGCATGAAATGTTGGTGAACCATGCCGATACCGTTCTTTATGGCATCGCCTGGACCGGAATATTCAACCCTTTTTCCGCGAATGTAGATCTCGCCCGAATCATGACCGTACAACCCGTAGAGTATGTTCATCAGCGTGGATTTACCGGCTCCGTTCTCCCCGAGCAGGCAGTGGATTTCTCCCTCTTCCACCTCGATCGACACATCGTTGTTGGCAAGAACCCCGGGAAAACTCTTTACGATATGCTCCATGCGAATTATTGCTGCCATGGTTGTTCCGTTCAGTCAAGGTTTGGGCCGGATAAACCGGCCCGTTGTTTCATTCTACAGCTGTGGCGGGGTAAACGCGTCCAGTTCTTCGTATGTCGAAGGAGCCTTTATCTCTCCACTCAAGATTTTTTCCTTGAGCATTTCCGCGTATTCAATGACGTCATCGGGGATGAGATCACCGGTGGTAGCATAATCAACCGCTCCCTCCTTGATACCGTAGTAATAATGTTTCCCCTCGAAGGTGCCGTTAACAACCATGCCGCAGGCATTACAGACGGCAATATCCACCCTTTTGATCATGGAAGAGAGAACGTGCTCGGGGGCAAGGTAGTTTTGATCCCTGTCTATACCGATGACGTATTTGTCCTTTTTCTTGGCGGCATTGATAACCCCCAGGCCGGTCTGTCCGGCGACCTGGAAAATGACGTCAGCGCCCTGATCGTACTGGGGCACCGCCATTTCCTCTCCCTTGGCGGGATCGGCAAAGGTTCCGGCATAGGATACGAGTATTTCAATATCGGGATTCGCAGTCATTGCTCCGGCCCTGTACCCAGCTTCCATCTTGTTGGTGACGGGGGTCGACATACCGCCCACATACCCGATAATTCCGGTCTTGGATACCCTGGCGGCAATGGCTCCGACAAGGAATGCTCCTTCATTTTCCATGAAATGGATACTCGCTACATTCGGAAGATCGACCCCCCCGTCCACGATCGCGAAATTGGAATCGGGGAACATCTCCGCGGCTTCAGCAACCGCGTCCTTGATCATGAACCCGACACCGATAATGAGGGATGCGCCCTGTTCAGCGAGGGTACTCAGATTGGGAACATACTGCGCCTGTTCACGGGCCTCGAGCACCTTGCGTTCGATACCGTATTTTTCTTCGGCCATTCCGAGGCCTTCCCATGCCGCGTCGTTAAACGACTGGTCCCCAAGGCCCGACTGGTTGGTAACCATGGCCATAACCAGCTTTTCTTCCACCTGAGCTTCTTCCTTATCACCGCCTGCCCATACATTCACGGCAATGATCATGATAAGAAAAATCATCCCGACAGTTTTACACATCTTTTCCATACTTGTCCCTCCATTTTTATTCCGCTTTGTTTTATCTCTCAGCGGTAAGAGAATTTTGAGCCCAACACTCTACGGAAGCGGCCAGCCGTTACGCCGCCAGAGATCCACCGCTTCCTTCTTCGATTCCTCGTAGACGGCCTCTTCATCGACATTGAGAAATTCCCCGTCTTTCATGAGCAGTTTGCCGTCCACCATAACACCTTCGACATCGGAGCGTTCGCAGGTGCTCACTATGTAGTTTTCCACGTTTTCTTCAAAGATTGGCACGGCGCTGCGGTCTTTAAGCATGATGAGATCGGCTTTTTTCCCCTCTTCCAGGGAGCCGATCTCCTTTTCCATCAGCACGGCCTCGGCGCCCCTGTTGGTCGCCATGGCGAGAACCTCTCCGTCCGGCAGCAGTTCGAGGTCTTCGTACTTGATCCTGTGAATCATCTGGCTTGTCCGCATGATTTCGAACATGGAATGTGTCTGCCCGTCGGTTCCAAAGCCCACACAGACACCCTCCTTAATAAAGGGCATCATGTCGGGCCAGAACCCGAATATGGCGTTGGATTCGGCGTTATGGGCGATCTTGACGTCATGAGCCTTGAAAATAGCCGGATCACGCCAGACATCCATGTAGGAGCAGTGAAAAAGGAGCACGTCAGGGCCCAGGAAGCCGATATCCTCCAGGAATCGCGTCGGTCGCTTCCCATGTTTTCTGGTGGAGTCGAAATTGTGCCAGCGGTCGTCGGCCATGTGCATCATGATCCCACACCCCAGTCTGTCCGCCTCTTTTCTGGCCCGTATCAGCAGTTCCGGGGGACAGGAAAATGTAGTATGGAGTCCGATTCTGGCGCTTACGCGTCCTTTTTTAGGATTCACCTTGTTTACCAGGTTGATATTCTCCTGAAACCCAAGCTCCTGATTCTCCGGGCTTATCCTACCGGTGGTTTCAAAGGAGAGGATACACCGCATGCCCGATTCCTCCGCCGCCTTCAGGACGTGGTCCATAGCTCCTGGAAGGGCGTAGGAGCCCTCGGCCGTGTCGGTCGTCGTCGTTATACCGCTGCGGAGGTTTCCCAGCATGTTGGCCAGGGACCCGATGTACATCTGCTGCCGGGTAACCCTGTCTTCGAGCATGGGGTACCAGAACCGCTCCATCCACGAGATGAAGGAAAAATCGGAGTCGTCGAATCCGGAAAAGGGGATACTCCGTACCACCGCGCTGTAGAGGTGGCTGTGAAGACTGATGAACCCGGGGGCGATAATCTTACCCGAGGCATCCACGATTTCAGCATCGGAGTATTTTTTCACGTCGATCGAATCCGCGGGACCGATCTTTTTTATCACATTGTCTTCAATGTAGATGACTCCGTTCCTGAAAATCCTGTTGTCTCCGTCTTTCGTTACGATAAGGCCGTTTACTACAAGTTTCTTATCCATGCTTTCCACCCCAACTCAGCGTAATTCTTTAATACCGAGAGCAGCCCCGGCATTCAGAAAACCGAGGTCGGTATTATAGGCGATCAACCTCATACCCCTGTTCTTCCAGTTCTTCAATACATCGAGATTCCCGATGTGCATTCCCGTGTGCACATTGTGCCGGTTGCCGGCTTCCAGGACCTTTTGAAAAATATCACACATAAAGTCTCCGACCAGGTCGTTGGGAACACCGTAGGATACGGCCATATCGTTGGGTCCGAGAACTGCACCGTCTACCCCCTGGACAGACAGAATATTGTCCAGGTCCTCCATGGCCGCCTTTCGTTCGATCTGGAGAATGACCATATTCTCTTCATTCGCTTCGCGAACGAAGGTGAGGAGATCACTCCCCCTGTAGTCGTTATGTCCCTTGTTTATGGAGCAACCCCGTTCTCCCATTGGCGGGTACTTCGAATATGCCACGGCCTTTTCCGCCTGTTCCCGGGTCTCTATCCTCGGGACCATAAAACCCTGTGCCCCGGCATCCAGGCACCGGGCGATAAAATGATATTGAAGATCCGGGACCCTCACAAAGGGGGTAATACCGGCTCCCCTGGAAACCTTGATCATATCGGCCACCGTTTCCATGGTGTGAGCGCCATGTTCCATGTCGATGAACACAAAATCGTAACCGGCATGCGCCAGCAACATAGGAACGGCGGGAGACCGCAGTTCCTGTATCATGGTGCCGAGAACAACCTTCCCGTCATTCAATTTTTCACGAACCTTATTTTTCAAGGTAGCACCTCCTAGTATGTGCAGTTCGGGTGTTCTGAACACCAGAACACCATTATACACAGATTCCTCAAAAATGCAAGGTTTTTTTCCGGAAACGCCTTTTTTCTTGCCTCTTCTTCGCACCACCTGGAGAAGTTTTGCTTCTCGGACTTGAACTCGGGTAAAGCTTTACATAATGGAAAGACTCATCCGGCCGTGTCCCTCACATTAAAGGCCTGCCGGGCCGGCATAAGCATCTATTTTACCACCATGGAGGATCTGATCGGAAAGCTGAAAAAAGACCATGAGGCCGGTCGCGTGGGGAAAGGCAGAAGTTACCACAAATCGGCGCTGTTGATCGTTGATGAGGTTGTTTAATCTGCTCTCTTTTCTCTTTCATACCGTTGCCGAGTTATTTGATAAACGTTATTTGTTGATCCGAAAATCCCTGCCGAGCCGCCGGACATTCTTTCATGATGCCCAGGCGTTAACCAAATATTTTTTCTACGAAAGCTGGGCGCATCTTCTCAAAACGATTGCTGTCGCGACAATGCCTATTTTTTTACCTCTTCCGGCTCTAATTTCCTCAAACCTTTGTTTAAGTTCGCCCTCATCCTTTGAGTGAAAAAGGCTCCACGCCGCCTGCACAAATAGAGCACAAAGAATCGATGGCCCTCGTTTGTGAATGTGCCCGGTTATCATCCTATCCCCCGAGAAGTCTAATCGTTGAACCATCCCCGCATAATTTGTCACTTCAACACCGGAAGAAAATCGTGTGCCGTCTCCTATATAGGCCGAAAAAGCCAAGGCTGTTTTTATACCTACCCCGGGAATCGAGAGTAGATACGGCACATCGCTATTTCCAGAAAGAATCTCTTTTGTTTTTTTCTCCAATTATTTAAGATCTTCCTCGCATAGGCTGATGTACTTGCACAAGCGTAAAGCTTCTTCCTTAATTTCCTTCGCAAAATGGTAAAGGTCTGTGATCCAGCTTCTATTCCGATGGTATCATTTTTGTTCAGACATGTGAAAAGCTTCTCCCTCTGTGACTCCACTGTCCCGAAGGTTAGAAGTTCCAGTTGCGTTTGGTTTTCATCCATGAAGCAAACAGTCATAGATCGTTTCTCCAAATCAATGCCAACATTCCTACCTTTCATTCTTCCCTCCTGTGAACTATAATGAAGGGATAGGAGTCTTTGGTCAGTTTTAAGACTACACGAGTATCCTATTCGCAGTCAGGCCGAGGTTTCGGCCTGCTGCCCTTATGACTTTCGATGGCCGGCTTTAGTGTAGAATTGCTGCCGAAGTCTATGCTTCGCTCGAAATCTCCTGCTTGCCACCGGCTCCCTAATCCCGTCGGATTAAGGATAGTCTTTTAAAACCAACATCGCAAAGAACATGTTACATTACTGATACCGCCTAGAATAACCCCGACGGAAGTGAAAAGTAAAGCTTTTAAGGAGCCGCCTCGTGGATAACGATCCTCTCCACCCGTTCTCCGGATAAATAGAAGGCCAGTATATCCCTTTTAATACCTTCATCCCGGCGAACATAATAGGCGTATTCTTCCATACCTTCATTACCACCGTAACACGCCGCAATATCCGACGAAGTAGACCCGATGCCGATGCCTCGCCTTGTCCGGAAAGGGGATTGACCGGATATGATTATCCTGGAAATAGTCCCTCCTTCATCTAACACGGTGAGCCCCTTCAGAAAATAACCTCCTTCCACCGCGGAGAGATCTCCGCCGAAGGTGATAACCGTTTCTTCCATGGATCCGCCCAGGGCCAGGGTATTACCCGTCTCTGTGTCGATGCATATGAGATCTTCAGGACCTACATCGCCCCGGGGGGCATCTTTAAAAAGTGCGGCCCCGGCCTCCGGTGCGGGTATTTTTTCCGGTTTCTGTTCGGCACTATCCGGACCGTTGACCCGGTAGTATCGATACTTCTCGCCGGGTTGATGTGCCCGCTCATCAAAGGACTTTAAGACTTCCAGGTCCAGGACGTCATCCGGCAAAAGAGTAAGGTACAGAGCGTTATTCCCGGCTTCCGCACCGGTTTCGTTCCTGAAGACCAGGAGCACCCGCGTATCGTCGAATCCCGCCGCTTTTTCGATGCCGGTCTCTACATGCCAACCGTACGCGCCAAGCATGAGCTCCGGGGGTTCGGCACCGAAATCGAATACCAGGTAGCTTTTGGGATTAAACCAGTCCGCCCCCCAGGAAAACTTTCCCTTTCCGTCCCCGAAGGCGTCCATGGCCGTGGAATTCTCGATGGTGCTCCAGATTCCGTGTAACCGTTTCCTTATATCCTCGGGCAGCGACAAGGGGTCGATACACTCCACATCACCGAAACGCTCCCTGATAACCACGGTTACCGGCGTATCCGGGCCTTCACTCTCCATGTCTTCCGGTATCGCCTGTAGAGGGGCGGTTTCATCGCAAACCTTCTCTTCCTCTATCGGCTGGGGAGTCTCCTCTCCCGGTTTTGTTCCCCCGCAACAAGCAAGGATACATACAACCATGCACAGACCTGTTATTCTATTCATACTTTTCCTCCTAGGCTTCCCACATATCCTGGTACCGGCGGTACCGAAGATACATCAAGTAATACGGATCGTTATTCTCATGCACATCAAAGCGTAACATCTCCAGCGTCTCGGAGCCGGGGAGATAACCGGTGTAAGAATAGGGGTCATACAGCTCATTTCCGTATACATCCCCTTCCCGGGCATGTTTATTTCCGTTGATCGTTTTCCCCACAATGATGGCCCCGTCCCGTCCGCCGTCGTTAAAATCAAGTTCACCCATCATCCCCAGTTCGGCAAAGGCGTACCTGGACAAGCCCTCGCGCCCGAATTCTCCTTTTGTTCCGATACCGTCTCCATCTATATCCAGGAAACCTTCCCGAAGTCCGATTTCGGTAAGGCGGCGAATCTGCCGGGCCGACAGGTTCGCACCGGCGGCGGTCTGTACGGCCGCAAGGGTTGAAAGATAGTAACACCCGGATTTTCGGATAACATTTTCCGAAACTCCGTTCTGATCTGCAAACAACGCAATGGAGGGACTTCGCTGTGAAATCTTCCCCAGGTCAACCGCCGTTTCCCTGTCGATATCGAAACTGAGAAGCGATTCCAGGTCCCGGCCGGTCATCGAAACCATGGGGATGATCGTGTATTCCTTTGCCTCCTCATCCCACATGACGCCGGAACCGGTCATGAGTGCGTAGGCCAGTTCGTCTTCGTCCATTCCTGAAAGGTCCGTTCCCCCCTCCCGGAGAAACATCTCCGTATAATCGGCCCCTAATATGTTCATCAGTGACCTGCTGAACGACCCGGTCGCATCCGCCTGAAGCAGATCACCGGCCTCGTTGGTCAAGTCCCTTTTCCCGTCCCAGACAACGGAACCCGAACCGTCCGCATGCACCACCAGTTTCCAGTAATCCGCGGAAGAATCGTAATGATCGTCCACGTATTCCGCCAGCCGCTGATAATCACCGGTATCCAGGGACCCGAGAACCAGATCGGACTCGGCGGATAGATACCCCGAAGGGTCATAACCCCACCCGTAGGTTCCGGCAATAGAGCGGGCCGCCACACTGTGGTAAAGGACAGCCTCCGTTGTTTCGGCAAACTGGTCCAACACCCCGTCTACAACCCCGTTCCGGGCGGCTTCGTGGGCCAGCGTTACTCCCAGGAGCAACTGGGCATAGTTGGCGGAACCGTTGTCCGCCAGGTGAATTGTTATGTCGTCCCCCGAAGCGACGGTATAGGCCGCAGCTCCTTCGGCCCCGTCGAACAGGAGTTCTACGGATCCTGAAATAATATCATCGTAAAGAGCTCCCAAACCGGGGATATGTTTCAGGCTTGCCAGGGCTCTCAAGGCGGGAATGTTTTTCGCCGGTACGACGCCCTCAGCCGCGGCCAGCTCCCGTTCCACCGCGTAGGCCCAGAGACCGTCAGAGGCCCTCAGCAGCGCGGAGGCGGATACATCGAGGCCGCCGTTTCCTAGGCCGAAGAGGCTCTCCCTGCCGAGGTGCATCTCCAGCAATCCTGTACTGAGTAGCCCGTCGGTGAGTCCCGCGGTATTGAGGACATTCAGTGTTGTCTCGCCGGTCAACCCGTATTCCACCAGGGCGCCCGCGGCGCCACCGGCGAGACGATGCAAACCCCGAAGGTCATCTCCCATGGAACCGTGGTATCCGAACATACTGTTGTCCAGGGCTCGCGCGGCACCCGTGCCCACGGTCCTGCTCAACAGGGAAATGCCGATGCCTTCGGACAACTGCTCCCACCTTTCCTCGTCGAAATAGATCGATCCCCCGGTTACATCCATGGCGTGTACCAGGGCGGATCCGTACATCCGTATCGAATCCGCAGTCATCCCGGTACCGATATCCACGGTTGTGTTCAACAAGCCGGCAACGGCGCCCGAGAAATTGGCATTGATGATATCCTGAAGGCTTCTCCCGGCCAGGCCACCGAGGTCGGCGGCGCCCGCTCCGAGGCAGCCGGCGGCGGCTTTTTGGCCCAGGCCGAGTAAAACCTGCCCGGGGTCAAAGCCGTTTCCCGTATCCGCCGCCGCAAACAGGACATCATCGGTAAGGTTCAACAACACCCCGCCGGTTCCCCCGGTAAGCACACCGACCGCCACTCCTGTGGCAATATCCATGACGTCCCGGTAACTGGGTGCGGCCATCAGGGTATCCGGTTCCCCGTCATTGTCCATATCGTCATCCCACAGCTTGATGTTATATGAAGGAACCTGCAAAAGGGCCGCTCCCCTGGCCTGCTGCATCTGCTGCTCGAAAAAAGCCCCGTATATCCTGCCCGTCTCTCCGTACCCTCCGGCGGAGGCGCTTTCATCGGAGGCCGGCGGCTCCGGGGCAAAACCGACATGAAAATAGAACAATCCTTCCGGAATATCTTCCCGCCCCTCACCGGCTGAATAGGATGCACTACTCCATGCCTTTGCTGCAGAGGCGTAGTATTCCTCCAGGGCTCCGGCCAGGTGCCGCGCGTTTCCCGCGGCATCCTCACCTTCGACGGGACCGAAGATCATCTCCTGATATTCCTTCAGTCCTTCCCGGGCTGAAGCTATCCGTTGTCTCACCGCGGCGGAAGAGAGGTGTTTCAGAGCCGATGCGGACAGGTCCGCGGCAGGAACAAATTCCGGGGCTTTGAAATATTCATAGATATCGATTTTCTGTTCCTCGGTCTCCACCCCTCCCATGACACTTTCATCCACGGCCACCCTACGGACGTAATGTCCTCCGGCACAGATATAACCACTGGAAAAGAGGGTCGAACCGATGGAGTCTGCTACGCCGTCATTGGCGTTTTCTATACCCAGCTCCAGCCCGTCCAGCGCGTCGAATAATGCCGCCTTCATCTGGAGAGCCGCCGCCACGGCCGCCTCTTTTGTAATCGTTTCTCTGACCATCCGCCCGTATTCCAGCATCTTGCGCCGCACCTCGGTTTCCGCCCGGGGGGCGGGCACTTGGGAACGTAACACCACGGATATATCTTCCCCCTGCAAGGTACATGTACGGACTCGATCCATGATATTGTCCAGCCTCCCGGCATCGACCAGCATACTTGTTTCATCCCCCGGGCCTGTTCCCGGATACGGCGGAAGGGATATATCCGGCAGTGCAATACGTCGCGTTTCCGGTACCTCCGCTTCAAGCACAAAGGACGCCGCTTCTCCCCTGACCCATTCTTCCGAAGCCCGGTGTATCCATTCATCCCGCCTTTCCCGGAAACTGGTCGTCTTCCGTTTCCATTCTTCGAGCCCCTCCCTGTAGGCTGTCCCGTATTCTTCCTGCCACCGTATATGCCTGCCCAGGGCGGTCGTCAGCGAGGCGTTCCACTCGGCGCGTCCTTCTTCTACAAGGGAGGTCATTCTCGTCTCCCATCTGGTCCGCCGCCGTCTAAACATCTCCAGGTCGAGCATCAGCTCTTGATATTCAAGGTCCGCGGCGTTATCGAAGGCCATCAGAGCCCCGGAGGTAATGGAATCGCCGAGCATCCGCAGCCGGTCCGCTTCCAGGAGATCACTTCCGTAAGCATCGAGCCCTCCGGCCAGGTGTTGCAGCCGGGCATATTCGCCCTCCCGGCTCCAGGGGGGGGTAACAAAGAGCCCCGACACACCAGGTCCTGCATCCTCGACAGGAAAGCTGTCCCGATAGCGGGTATATTCCCCCGCGATGTCCGCAAGAACTTCTTCCACCCGGTGGTTGTATGAAAGGTTAAGCCGGTGCAACCCTTGCCGCCGGATTTCCTCCATTCGGGAGAGCACATCCCGCAGATCATGAAAAACATCTTCATCGGCACAGGCTCTGCTTACAGTTTCTTCGATTTCATCGGTCCACTGTAGATAATCGGTGTACACCTCGCCCCCGGCTTCCGAGGCCAGGGCGTTCAGGCAGTCCCGGATTTCCTCCGCCCCGGAGAGCTCCCCGCCCAGAACCGCGGACAATTCATCTTCCAGCTCGTACCTGGCATCCCTCTTGGAGATATATTCAGCCATGGAATCGAATAATTCCCGTCGATCGACCAGTGTTATTCCCGAATAATCTTTTACTTCCTCGATAATCCCCTGAAGCCTGGAAGCCTTGACCTTCTCTTCCACCGCCGCCCCCGCGATCATTGCGGCCTGGGCTAGCATGGCTATACCGGCGGGAATGCTCACCACAGCGGCTATCAGGGCGGCTCCGGTGACCGCGTAACCCGAGGCGATGATACCGAGGGCGGTGGCCGCCTCCCGGGCATTCCCCATCCGGGCGGTCACATCCGGCAGTGCTGCGGCGTATCCGGCTTCCCTGAATTCCTGGAGAACCAGATTCCGCATCGGCACACTGAACAGGCCGCCTTGCATCAGCACCCGGAACCCGGCATAGGCTGCCGTTCCGCGCATGGCGTTCCAGGCTTCATTTCCGGTATGCTCGTAGATGTATTCCTCCGTAACCGGAGGGTTCCGGGTTTCTTCGAAGAGTCTCCGCAGTGCCGAATCATCACCGGGAGCGTTAAAGAGACGCCTCGTCTCATCATCCTCGCCGATATATTCCGCCGGCGAGAGAATATCCCACTTTGTACCCCGGGCTTCGTAGGAATAGGCAAGCATACACTGTTTGAGGCATTGGTCACCCCCGGCTGCCAGGGAATCGATCCAGGTATCGAGAAAAGCGGCGTCCACGGGGACGGGAGATTGCTCATCCTGGAACATGCCGGCCAACTCTTCCAGAGTATATTCCGTATACACACTCATGTCGACACCTTCGGAATCTCCGGCCGGATCATAGTCCTCCGGCAGGTCGAAGAGATCCTGCAGTTCACCTTTCATCAGCTCGTTCGCGTCCGCGACCATCTCCGCATTGTCGGCTACCTTCTCTTCGAGGATTTCCTGCAGCCGGCAATACAAGAAGAGTTCCTGTGATTCCCGCTCGATGTCCCCGGCCAGGGAAGAAAGAACCTGGTCATGAATGAGATGGTCCTGGGCACCGGAGGCCAGGGATGAAAGTGTGTCGATTGATGTCTGCACCCCGGTATACTCGGCGAGGAGCTCTTCCAGGTGCTTCCGGGGAGAAGACCCGCCGTCCTCGTATCCGCAGACCGCGTACTCGAATATCTCCCTGGCCTGCTGCCGTTCGAGCAGCGCGTCCCTGTACCGGTCATACAAACCGGTAACCCTCCCCCTGCAGTCTGATGAATCCGTCAGGCACTCATCCAGGTCCGAAAGGGTACGGGTCACCACTTCCATGGCCGTATCGTATGCCTCATCAGCAGCCGACAACTCTTCTTCCGCCGGTAAAACCGTTTTCTCATACAGTTCGGCGGCATCGTATTCATCCATCAGGTCCAGGGTTTCACGGCAGCGAAGCAGTTCTTCAACCAGCCGGGCCCCCTCGGCCTCCACTGCCGAAGGGTCTTCGTACCCGGACACCGCTTCAGGGTCCCGGGCTTCAATGGCGGAGGTAAGGACCTGCATAACCGCGTCATGGACGGTAAAGTGATATTCCTCTCCGTCATGGTCTATACAAAAGGAATGAAACCCCGACGGCTCAGCCAAGCCCTTGGCCCGGTTCAATACATCCAGCATTGTTTCGAGTTCAACGAGCCGGGAGCGTTCCACCTCCACTTTTCCCCCGGCCGCTGCAACCGCGGCCGTCCGGGCCGCTTCGGCACCTCCGTATCCCTGGTATACGGCCTTGCACATTTCCCTTTCAAAAAGCCCGCTCAATACCTGCCGATCCTCGAGACGGTCGAGGTACTCTTCCAATTCACCGTCGATATAACGGCAGTATTCCGGCAGCAGATGCCCCTCCATGAAATCGTCGAACATGTTTGCGTATACCGCATCCTCCGTCGCGGCTAGGCGGTCCAGTTCCGTTTGGGCTTCCCGCTCCAGTTGTTCGATATCCGAAGAGAGCTGCTCGATACTACGGGTACACTCCTGGATTTCCGCTTCCAGTACCCGTACATCCGCCGCGGTATCCCATTCCTCCACTTTTGACGTCAGATACATCCGGGCACATCGCCGGTAGAACCCCGGCTCCGGGGGTATTCCTTCGATAAAATCGGCCGCTTCCCGAAGACCGGTAATCGCGCGGAGCTCGGAACAGAATACATCGATACTCCGCCTATCAGCCGGTGATATCTCCCCAGGGGGTGTGTCTTCTGGAAAGAGCAGGGACAAATCCGCATACTTTTCTTCATACTCGTTGAAAAATCCCGTATTCTCCAACCGGGCCACTTCGGCGGACCTGTCCATAAATAGACGAATCAACGGAAACCCGTTCAGGGTAATCATCCTGTCCCCGTTCAGGTATTCTCGAAAGGAATCATCCTCCAGGTATGACAACGAGGACAACGAAGCACCGCCTTCTATATCCGTCAGGGCCGTCTCCAGGCCGCCGCGGATCCTCCGAAGGGCTTCCAGGTATTCTTCCGCCTCTGCGACCCCGGAAAAATAATCGGTTTCATACAGAAACCGCCCCGGTATGGATACTTCATCATCCTTTACCTCGCCGTTATCACCGCAGAGGAGTATGTACTCCTGTACGGCCGCCGCCTCTCCACCTATTTGTTCAAGCAGGCGCAGAAGGAGGACTTGTTCCCGGGTATCCCGGATATCCGCCCTATCGGGGACCGGCAGATCATCCCACTCCGCCAGGAGAGCCAGGGAATCCGCGGAGGCCTGGGTCTGATACAGCTCCCGGACGGCGTCGTCGTTCCCCGTCAGGTAGAGAACACCGATTCTACGGCGATGGATTTCTCCGGCCATATTTCGAGCGGCATGTTCCAGTTCATACTCGAACCGCCGCCGAAGATAGTCCTTCATCCCCTCAGGGGCTTCGGTGTATTCTCCGTATACCCTGCAGAGGGAGATAAAGGTCCGGGAGCCTGGTTGGACACCGGCCTCCTGGGCAAGCATGAGCTCGAATTCCGCGGGGTCCGGTGGGTTGTCCCAATCCGGGACGCATCCGGTAAGGCCGTTCAGGGAGGCAATACATTCGGATAGAGAAAGGATTCCGTCCGCCGTTCCCCCGGTCAGGGCTTCCGTAACGGCGTCCCGTACTTCGGTCGCCGTCTCGACCTGCTCCCGGAGGGATTCCCACACAAAGGCGGAGAGCACGCGCTCGTATTCCGTACCGCCGCCGTCGTTGTCGTCTATGAAAAGGCTATACAATTCCCCGCTCATGGTTTCTATCGATTCTTCATATACCGCGGAGTCGGGAAGGAGGATCCGTTCACATGCCTCTTCGTACCTTCTCCTCGCCTCCGCCAGGGATCCCGCCGCGGCATCCGCCGTATCCCGGGCTCGCTCATATTCTTTCCTTGCTTCTTCTACCCTTGAATCCATGGTTTGTAATTCCCCCAGGGCTTCCCTGTATCGTTTCAGTGCTTCTTCGGCTGCCTGTATACTCGATTCATAGGCCGTCCGGGTATCGGCTTCGGTCTGGCGGGAAGAAGTCCGGTTTTCCGCGTAGTCCACCACTCCCCGGACAATCTCGATTTGCTCTTCCAGCTTCCGCAGACGAATTTTGAGGCGCTCGATCTCCAGTTCCACGCCCGAGGCCGGGACCTCACCGTATCCTGACAGGGCGGTAGTCGACAGTTCCGTCAGCATTCCGGCGGCGTCCTCCGCCGCCTCTCGCTGGGATTCCTCGATGGCGGTCCAGGAAGCGATATCTTCTTCCAGTGCTTCCCCGTCTTCCTCTCCGGAAGAAAGCATCTCTTCGAGAAACGCGACGGTTTCTCCGGCCAAGCGCTCATACTGCCGTGCCTGGCGGAACAGAGAGACAAGCTGATCTATCTCGGCCTTTTTTTGGGCGGTTTCTTCATCCCGCCGCTTCACCAGCTCATCCTGAAAATCCCGGATCTGCAGTTCGATCTCCTCCTCCCGCCGGTCGAAGACCTCCAGCCCCTGCCGGTAATAAAGGTTCATTTCCTCGAACCAGTCGGCGCGTCTTTGTCTCAGGGTTTCAAAGAGTCCCTGCCATTGTTCTTCACCCTCGCCATACTGCTCCAGGGCGGTACGCTCCCATGCCGCCGCGGAGCCGAGGAGCCGTTCCTCACCATGGCTCCATGCATCCAGGCCGCGCTCAAAGGCTTCGCGGTAATTCTCCTCAAAGGCACAGAAGGCCCGTTCCAGCTCCCCGGGATCCTGCAGGCCTTCAGCGTGGATACCGCCGGAGATCAGATTCTCGGCCTCATCCAAATCTTCCCGGATCGAGGTAAAGAGCTCATCTCCCACCGCCCCGGCCGATCGTTCTTCTACTTTTTTCTTCAGTGAGCGGGTATCCTGTAATAGTTCCTCCAGAAAGTCAGCCTGCAGGCGGGCAAAGATCTGCTCGTACATGGCATCAACGGAAGCCCGACGTGACTCGAGGACTTCTTCTATAATCGAATCGAAGCCGCTGGAATCAGTAACACCCGAAGCCTCGAGGTTGTTCGCCGCTGCCCTGCGGGCGGCTTCTTCCCAGGTGGTTATCGCTTCTTCCTTGAGGGCCAAGTGAGCCTCCCTGAAGGCGGCATCGGATGCGGAGGGAGAGGATATATCAATAACCGGGTCGCCGACCGAATCGCGCAGAATATCCCCGGTGTCCGGGTCTTCCGTATAGAGGAGCCTTCGCCGGCATTCCTTCATTGCCCGGAGGTACGCGTACAAATCGGATTCAGGCAGATGGGAACCTATCCTGCCCTGGACCCACTCACGGAACCTCCTGTCCATGATAACCCGCATGGGCCCCTCTTCATCACCTCCGATCCCGGCCATCCCTACCTCAGCCAGGCGCTCCCATTCACCTACGGTCCGTTCCCTGTCGGCCAGGGCGAGATACACGGAAAAACGGTCTTCTTCGCCGTCATGTCGATAACCGAAGTCCTGTGGTACCAGAGTACCTCCGAAACCGACGAGGACAACCGCCGCAATGATTCTGTTCCACATACATTCCCTCCCATAAGGAAATTTATACTCTCCATATAAAGAGACGCCCTTAAGGGAGGCGCTGCTTCGAATAAAAAATATTTTTTTTTAAAAAAGCAAAAGAGGCAACCGGAGAGTTATCTATATGCGGGACACCAGTATGAAAAACCTTTTAATACATAAAAGCGCCCGGTTTCTGCCGATGGTAGTGCTCTGTGCCGCCGCGTGCACGAACGGTGAAAGACACGGGCAGGGCGAAGATCTCTACGATGATGCGCGGAGATTATACCTGGAGGAGCGGTACGATGAAGCTCTGTGTATTGCCGAGACCGGGGTCGACGAAAACCCGGGGAATCTTTCCTGGATATGCCTGTACGCCAGATTACTGCTGCTGACCGGGCGCCCTCGATTTGCCGAGGGGGTCATCAGAGAAGGACTGGAGATACGAACGGAGGACTGTGAACTCCTTCTCCTCCTCGGCCGGGCGGCCTATGCCCTGGGAGATACGGCCTCGGCTCTGCGTCTTCTCGACGGGGCGGCAGACACCACTGTTTTGGAAGAAGTATACCTGGAGAAAGCCCGGATATTCCTCGATTTCGGAGAAGAAGAAAAGGCTGAAGCGGCGGTAAGAAAGGCCCTGCTTCTAAGGGGGCTGGAATGAAAAAATTACTCCTTCTCCAGGCAGTCTTCCTCCTCCTCGGCTGCAGCAGTCTCCCCGTCCGACGAATCCTGGATGTGTATGTTGAAAAGGAGATGCGCTCTTCCATCCACCGCATGCTGTTTCACACCGGCAGCGTCAACATTGTTACCGGTGGAATGGGAAAGGTCCAGGCAGACGAGATAGCCGAACAGATATTTACCAGGAGAAACGCATCGATTCAAAACCCTCAAGGCCGGGCGGAAGTCCATATCACCCTGCATGAAACCCCGTTACGAAAATCCTACGGTACCCTTAACTCCGTAACGGTGATCGCGGATATCGTCACCGACCATACTATCGCTTCGGTATTTTTCACCGAGGAAACAAAGAACAGTCTACAATCGGAGGCCTATATTTATGCCGTGTTCCGCCGCTGCTTTTCGACTCTCTAGTCCTACGGTTCTCTTTCTTTTTGCCGCAATCTCTGCTTCGTCATCCGCCCTTGAACTGGACTTACACGCCGCCGTTGAACTCGCCCTGCGTAATAATCGGGATATACGAAACGGACTCATTGAACTACAAACCGCGGATAAGAGGTTGGGTGCTCCTATTCTTGACAGGATTCCGTCCGTTACCGTCGGTATATCCGGTTCCGGCCGCACCGTTCGTTTTTCACCGGACAGCCGATCATGTTCCTTTACCCTGGCCATCGAGCAGATACTCTTCAACGGGGGAGAGACTGGGCGGGAACTGGAAGACCTGCGTCATGAAATGTCTATCCGTACGGCACGACACCGGCATATGGAAACAAGCATAATCCTGCTGACGGTTTCCCGGTACGCCCGGGTCCTGGGACTCATTGAAAAGCTTCACATCACCGAGCAACAGCTCCAGGCGGCCCGCCGGCAGCTGTCCCTGGCGGAGAAAGAATACAGTCAGGGGGAGTTGCCTGAACTCGAACTGCTCCTCCTGCGGATATCCGTGGGGCTACAGGAAACATTACTCTTGGAGACCGAACAGGAGCTGAAGAAAGCCCGTCTCGATTTCAGAACGCTCCTGGGCCTGGAAAAGGATCCTGAGCTTACAGGCCGCTTGAACACCGATTATTCGGGTTTCCTGGATCCTTCTCCGGCGGAAACATATATCGACCTGATGGAGGCCCGCTCTCCCGAGTTCATGGATATGAGGATGCAGATCCACGGCCTTTCGCTCAGGTTGGAACAGTGGTGGTTATACCGGGTGCCTGTAATTACTCTTCTTGCGAACCTCGATATGGCCGGAGAAGATATCGAGAATCTGAATCTAAGCTTTTCTGCCGGACTTCGGTTCGATGTACAGGGCAGTACGTCTCCGGCCGTATCTTTTCAGACGGAATATCTGCCGCCCTTTCAGAGAAGTATACACGGCTCCGGCTCCGTACACCTCTCGCCGAAAATGGAGGCCCTCCGGGACAGGGAAGATTTGATCCAAAGATTGACGGCCCTTGAAGAGGAGTACGCCGTCATGGTCGAAAAAGAATCCATGAATGTGGAGTCTCTTCTTCTGGATATCACCGCTTCAAAGGAGAGACTCGAGCTGGGCAGGGAGAAGCTTCTTGTCCTCCAACGCCGGGCTACCCTGGCCGAAAAACAGCTCGCCCAGGGAGAGATTACCCGCAGCGAGTTCCTGGAATCCCGGGCGGTGCAGGCCAACCATAATCTGGAACTATTGCAGGAAATTATCGACCTCTTTACCGCTGAACTCGAACTCATGATGACGGCGGGGCTTTCTCCGGATATGTCGGCAATCAGGGAAATAATGTTATGATCCGCAGCTTGTCCCTTACGGTATTTTTCCTGTTCTGCGTGGCACTCCTTTCGTGCGGCGGCAGGGCAAAGGAAGAACCGGCGGAGGCGCCTCCCCCGGTGGTGGAAATAATCAAAGTAGAATACAGCGATTACCGCCCACATATCGACACTACAGGGGTTATCGGGGTTACCGGAAAGGCCGATGTTTTCCCGGTCTCGGAAGGCCTGATTACCGCTTTGCATGCCGAAGAAGGGGATGCAGTGTTCAAGGGGCAGGAATTGGGGAAGCTGGATGACACCGACTTACTGATGCGCCGCCGTGAGCTGGAAGCTGAGGCGGATATTATGGAAAGCCGGCTCCGTCTTGCCCGGGCACGTCTTCTTGACGGAGAACGGGAGGTGGAAAGCAGGCTCAAGAGGCTCGAACTGGACCGGCGCAACCTGGAGGAACTCCGCAGGCAGGTGTCGGAAGCCCGGACCGTGTATAACAACAAAAAAGCCCTGTACGAACTGGGCGGTGTAAGTGAACGAGAACTGCAACAGTTGAAGGATAATCTCCTGTCGGCTGAAAACAACCTGTACCAGGGAACGGGGCGCTACGAAATAACGAGTATAGGATTTAGGGACCTGGACATACTCAACGCCGGGTTCGAGATACCCGTAGACCCCGTTCGACGGGAAGAGGTGCTCATCAGGCTTAATACCGCCACGCTGCGGGCCGAGGTAGACTCGGCGGAGGCCGAGCTGGAAAAAGTCCGGATCCGGCTGCAGTCGGCGGATCTTCTGCTGCGCAAAACCCGGCTCCGGAGTCCGATTTCCGGGATTATAGGAGCACGGATGCTCGGCCTAGGTGAAAAAGCCGGGCCGGATACACCGGTGTTCACCGTATTCGCCGACGGTGCGTACTATGCGGTTGCCCGGGTCTCCGAGTCGGACATGGACAAACTTACTCCGGGGCTGCCCGCGCGTATAAGGTGTTGCGGCCGCCTGGAATGTACGGGCCGCCTGGAGCGGATTTCGCCCTACGTCGACCCGGAATCTCACTCCGTTGAGGTAAAGATCCTTATCGCGGATCATATTCCGGGTCTGCGGCCGGGGATGTATGCCGAAATCAGCATGTTTACCGGACCGACGGAAAAAATCATCCGCTTGCCTCGCTCCGCCCTCAACGACAAAGGCATGATTTTTGTGTATGACCGGGGACATGTGTTTTCCCGGAAGCCGGAATACCGGCTCATCGACGGATCAACCCTAGCAGTTGTGGAAGGCCTTACGGAAGGAGAGTTTGTATGCGAAAGAACGGACGGATATATACGGGACGGCGCCGAGGTACGACCGCGGCAACTCTTTTGACACTGTCCCTGGTATCCTGCGGCTCGGGCGTGATGAATAACGAGCTTATCACCTGCCCGGAATACGACTACCAGGTCATCAGTGAAGATATTGATCCTTCGGTGACTTTTCCCTATCCGGTTATTCAAAAGGAAGCGGAGGATATTTTCAGTATAACCTGCATGGGTTCCGCCGTTCCCGGAAGATACCGGTGGTCCGCGAACACCCTCTCCTTCATTCCGGACACTCCGCTGACAAGGGGAAAACGCTACGTACTGGTCTTTGACGGCCTCTGTGGTGACGTTTCCGGGAAGGACCGCCTGTACCGACTCTGTATACCCTTCTACGTGCTTTCACCGGAATATACCCCCCTCTATCTCTCGGGTTCATATCCTTCGGAGGGAAGCTTTATTACAACGCGGCAGGAAATCAGGCTGACCTTCTCCGAAGCCCTGGATGAGTCTTCAATCGAAAACTCCTTTCGCCTTGTACCGGAAACACCCGCGGAGACAACCGTATCAGGCAACACCCTCGTTCTCTCTCCCCTTTCCTCCTTTCCGGACGCAACCACTCTTACCCTTACTTTTCCGAAGGGACGACTTCAAAGCGTTTCGGGGAAAGGACTGGAGCAGGATACCGAACTGGTATACCGGGTCCAGGAGCATACCCAAAGCCCTGAAGTGGCCGGATGTACCGTCTGCATCAACGCCACCGGTTTAGGGTACCCGGAAATACCCGGATCGTCTCCCACGGACCTGGCCGGCGACGAAGTTTTTCGGCTCAACTTTACCAGGGCCATGGACCGGCGTGCGGTGGAAGGGCATCTTTTTATCAGTCCCGATCTGCCTTTTGATTGCATATGGCAGGATACTGCCTCCCTGGTGGTCATTCCCCGATACCCCCTGACACCTGAAACCTCTTACCTCCTCCGTCTCGGCGGGGGAGCAACCGATACGGGGGGAATTCACATTGCCGATGAATATTCCCTGGCATTAGCATCCTCCTCTCCCTTTCTCACGGTAGAGAGGATGGAACTCCTGGGCGACGGCATTACCCTGACCTCCTTTGATAAAGACACGGCCGAAACAATTTCTCTAGGTCCCGGAGGCTCGGACTACCTCATAGCCCTGGGCTTTTCCCTTCCCGTTACCGAGGTTTACGAAAAACAGAACGTACAGGAGAATATAGTCTTTTCCTGTGTATTCCCTCCCTCCGGCGGATCACCCGTCCCCGTCAGTTACTCCTGGGAATCCGACAGTCGCCTGGTTATCGGCTATTCGGGAATTGCCCCCTCAGGGCCGGAAGAAGACAGATACTACATGATTTCGCTCATCGGCGGGCCGGAGGGTGTATCTGTCCGGGGCGGGGTTTCCTTCCTGGAGGAAACTGCCGCTCAATTATTACGGAGTATCGAATGAAGCAAGTACCTCTCCTGTTCCTTCTCACTCTTCTTCTCGCCGGCTGCGGGCGCATGGTGTGGTTCTTCGATTATACACCGCCGCGGGTTATGGAAGTCCGTGTTGACGAAGGAGTAACAGTGACATTTTCCGAAGAAATGTCCAGGCCGGTCACCGAGGAGGCTTTCCGGATGGTGGTCGACGACCTACCCGTGGAAGGTGATTTTACCTGGAAGGGTTCGTCAATGTACTTTACCCCCTACATTCCCTTCCAAGAAAACCCGGTATACCTGGTGACCCTGGACACCGGCGCGGAAGATCTCCACGGTAATTCTCTGGCTGAAGTCTACACTGCCTCTCCGGACCGATCTTCCGATACCGATCCCCCGCGGGTTACCGAGTATTCACCCGCCCGGGGAGAGCGTGTACATGATCCAAGGCCCCCGGTTACCATTTCCTTTTCGGAACCGGTTCTTCCCGAAAATTTCCTCCCGGCACTGCGGGTTTCGCCGGTTTTTACTTTTTCCATAGAATGGAACTCCGGCTGCGAATCTGTCATACTGCTCCCCTTAGAAGATCTGCGGAAGGATACCGAGTACAGGATCTCCGTCGGCAGTGAGTGCACCGATGAAGCCTCGAACGGCCTCAGGCCGGAATGCGCCTTTTACTTCAAAACCACCCGGGAAGAGACCCCGGAGCTCACCTCGGTGAAGGCCCTCGCGAGCGGCGTGGTGCTCGAGGATCTTGAAACCCGGGAGGTGAACAAGGGTATCAGGCACGACGATGTCTTTGAATTAAACTTTTCACAGGCCCTCCGGGAGATGGACATCGATTCGATGGTAGCCCTCGGCCCGGATACGGCGGCGACCTTCAGGGCGGAGGGAGAATCCACGTTTATCCTCTCTCCGGATACCCCCCTCGAATACGGAAAGGAATACAGCCTGACCATACTCGATGAAACTTATAATCTCTATTGTAATAACGAAGAATCCATGCCCCCGGCGATTACCGATATCTATATATGCACCGACGGCGCCGGGGCCACCGAAATGCTCCTGCAGCATTCTATAACGGAATCCTCGGGAACGGCGGACTTCTATGTCTTTTTGGCCTCTTATACCGGGGTCACTTTTTCAGGGGTCCTCGACAGTTTTGATATCGATATAACCAATGCCTGTATCGATCTGGAAATCCTGACGGTTACTGAAAACCCGACACTTCCCGACGGGCTTCGGGAACCCGGGGATACGGAAACAGTGTACCGTTTCTCGGGGACAATACTGGACCCCCCTCCTCCCGGTATAGTCTCCTTCTCCTTTGATACCCGTTTGGTATCGAAGACCGGGGTCCGTCTACCCCGGGAAGCGGTTTTTCAAATATCCAACCTCTAGCCGGGGGGTTACATGAGTTTTTCCGTCAGGCATCCGAAATCGATTATCGCCCTGTTTCTCATGGTACTCCTGTACGGGAGCATATCACTCTCGAGACTCCCGATCGAACGGTTGCCGAATATTATTATTCCTGAAGCCGTTGTGGTCTGTGAGCGTACCGGTCTGCCCGCCGATGACATGGAATCCATGATTACGATACCCCTGGAAAAAGCCATGGCCGGTATTCCCGGGGTAATCGAAACAAGAAGTATTACCAAGCAGGGCATATCCAGGGTCTGCCTCTGTTTCGACTGGAATACCGACATCACGGAAAAAGCGATTCTGGTCCGGGAAGCCGCCGATGCGGTATACCCCGCCCTGCCGGAGGGGACTGACAGACCCTACGTGGACTTCCGGCAGGCGGACGGCGCTCCGTTTATTGAACTTTCCTTTTTCCCGGAGGAAGACACCGGAAACCTGAAAGCTTCCGATATCATGCGTAACGATATACTGCACAGGTTTCACCGCCTCGAGGGTGTTGCATCGGTCCGCCTGCTCGGTGCGGATGAAGAGGAAATAAAAGTATTTGCCGATTCGGAAAAACTCGCCTCCCTGGGAATCACCGTCGGGCACATTACCGAAAGTCTTTCCGCTCACATGTTCTCCCTGCCCCTGGGCACGATCGAGGACGGCCTGGAACACCGGGTAATTGCCTCCACGAATGTTCGAACCATTGAAGATATCAAGGCCCTTCCGCTGGCCGTTTCTTCCGGATACATTACCGTGGGTGAAGGCGCAACGGTATGCAGGGGAACAAAGGAAATTCGGTCTCTTTACTGCGCAGGAAACACATCGGCATATGGAATTCTTCTGTCAAAAACTGCAGGCGCCGACGCCGCCGATATATCTCACAGGGTAAGGGACTTACTCGATGATATTAATTCCGAGTTCCGGGGAGTTCTGCGGGGCGCCGTTCTATACGACGGAACCGAAGATATATCCTCGTCTCTCCGTTCCGCCGTAGTATCTCTTCTCCTCGGTGCAGGAGCGGCCATGCTTACGGTATTACTTGTGTACCGTGACCTCCGGGTGGGATTGATCATCAGTATAAACCTTCCGGCTTCACTCTTTCTGGTATTTCCGGTTATGGACCTGCTCTCCCTCCACCTCAACACCATTTCACTTCTCGGCATGGCCGTGGCTTCGGGCATGGTAGTGGATAATGCAATTGTTGTTTTCGAAGGAATTACGGAAGAATCGGCTTCCACCGCGGAAGAGGTAATACAGGCCGTACGAAAAGCCGTTGCTCCTGTCCTTGGTTCTACCGTTTCCACGGTGCTGGTATTTCTGCCGGTTATGCTTATTCCCGGGATAATGGGTGCTCTCTTCAGGGATCTTGTCCTGTCTATCGCCCTGTTTCTCAGCGGTTCATTCTTCTGGGCCCTTGTCCTTACCCCCGCGCTTTATATGCTGCTGATACATAAAACCCACGGGATGCCGCGGTTCGCCCCGGCAGGTCTTCAGAAGCGTTTTTTCACCTGGTCAAAGCCGCTGAGCCGACATCCCCGAAGTGCGGCATTGTTCCTCGCCGCCTTCGGGGTAATCTGCGCCCTAGTGCTGCTTCAGAGGGGCACCAGGCTCTTCCCTGAAGGAACGTCCAGGTATATAGAATTCACCCTGGACCTAGACCCGGCACTCCCGGTTGAAGAGGTGCACCAACGTCTGCTCGGATTGTCATCCCTTACAGGTTTCCGGCAGGATGAGACGGCCTGGTTCCGGGCTTTCTCCGGCTGCGATGCCGCATCTGTTCCGGACAAAAGCGACCCGGAAAACGAACTTTACCATGTCCGGGGAGTCATGAAGGTGAATAGGCCTTGCACAACGGAGGACGCATTACGGTTTCAGGATCACATCACCGCTTTCGAGGGATGCCTCCGGGGGACTGCCCGGCTCCGTAGGGTGGGGATCGAAAGGATCCTCGAAGGGGGGCAATTATGCAGCTATATTGTAACGGCTCCTACCCGGCCGGAAGCCGAAAAGAAGGCCGTACAGCTCGCGGAAACCATTACACGGGTTAATGAGGATATCCGCTTGAGGTTCGGCCAGGAAAAAATATGTCCGGCCTCGGAACTTCGGCTTGATTACGATAAACTGGCGGATTCAGGAGTCGACTGTACTTCCGTTATGAGACTCCTACGCCGTAATATCCAGGGGGATATCGCCGCCGTTCTGGAAGAGGAAGAACGCCGGAGCGATGTGCGTGTACTTTTACAATCAGACCGGAGCCGGCACATCGAGGATATACTCAACCATTCGGTACCGGTCGAGAACGGCTTTATCAGTCTGAAGGAGCTGGGTGTATTAAACGAGAGTAAAACATACCCCTACCTGTTACGTATCGATCGCAGCCCCGCCATAGAGCTTTTCGCCGAACTGCCTTTCCGGGCCGAAGTGCCTGTCCGCGACGGTCCGGGAATACGACGGGTAGAGAACCAGACGGCCGAAGCACGCCGTATCGGTCGCACCTTTGCAGCGGCCATCCTTTTGATATATCTCTTCCTGGTATTTCTCTTCGAAAATTTTCTACAGCCCTTGTTCATGCTGACGATTGTCGGCGCCGGGATAACCGGAAGCCTTACCGCCCTGGCAGTGGGAGGGCTTTCTCTCAACCTCTACTCTTGCCTGGGACTGCTTATTATGACGGGCACCTCTTTGAACATGGTTATCCTGGTTTCGGAAAAAATGGGAGGCGAAGGCACGACTGCGTCGGCTCTTACCATGGCTTTCCCCGGAATTTTTACTTCGACCTTTACAACCCTTACCGCCCTGGTTCCGCTATTCTTCCTCGGCGACGGGCCGGATATCCCCGCAGTTATGAGCGGTGGACTGGCTTTTTCAATGGTCTATTCCCTGACTGTGTACCCCCGGTTATGGAAGGCCGGCACATTATGATTTCCGTTATACACACATCCGGCCGGTCCAGAACAACCGCGGCATTTCTCATGCTCAGCTGTATAATAATCTGGGTTGCCCGGGGGGTAGCCTTTGAATACTATCCACCGGGCACCGATCGATGGACCTGTATTATATTCGAGTATCCCGGTGCTTCGGCGGAACTACTCGAGGAGAGCATCATTCGACCTTTCGAAGAGTTCACCGCCGGAATCGCCGGCATCAGAGAACAACAGGTTATTATCCATGACGGCCGGGCCCGTTATTATATCGGGCATCATCCTTCCGTTTCCCCCGTCGATGCCCTGGTACAGATACGCGGCTCTTTAAAACGTTTGGACCCCATACTACCGGCCCCGGCCAGGCGGCCTGTTATAGAATCCGGAGGACAGTCGGAGAACCCGGTGCTCATTATCGGACTCACGCCGGCTCCAGGGATGAGTGTGGAAACCCTGGTGCAGGTATTCTCCGGGATAGAAGGCTGCAGCCGGGTTGAAACCTGCGGTCATGAGCACGAATCACTCTATATCGAAACCCGGGAAGATGCATCCAATACAGCCTTACTGTCGATACAGGATATTCTCACCGCACTATCCGGACGCACAGCTTCGGGTTCTCTGACCCTGGAAAGCGGTGAGTTCCTGGTCTTGGATTCCCGTCCGTGGTCCATGGAGGATTATAGGAATATCACCCTGCGGCCGTATCTGCGCCTCGGCGAAACGGCCGATGTGGGTATGCGGACCGGAAAAGAGTATTCGGCTTCACTTATCAACGGACAAAAACAGGCTGTGGTTCTTCTATATGCCGAAGACGGAGCTGATATTATAAAATTATGTTGCGCCGGTGTGCGTGCGGCACGGTCCATCCCCGGCGCCGATCCTGTGGTCCTTTACGATCTTGGGCACAGGACCCGGGAGAATCTTACCGACATGCTCTTCAATACGGCGGCGGGGATAGTTATAGTGATACTTGTTACAATACTGCTTTTGAGAGACCTGAAAGCCGCGGCTCTAGCGTCTCTTACCATCCCCTTCAGCCTTTTTGCAACCGCCGCCGTATTTCGTATCACCGGAACATCCCTCAATATGGTAACCATATCGGGCCTGGCGGTTGCCAACGGCCTGGTTATGGACGGCTCTTATATTGTGATTACCCACCTCAGGACCGCGGGGATATCCGGCCTCCGGACGTGTGCCGCGGCCCTTTTGGCATCGGTATGTACAACAGCGGCGGTGTGCGTACCGGTAAGATTACTTACGCCGGAGGTGTATGGTCCTTTCGGTGGACTTTTTTCAGCGGTGTTTTGGACCCTTCTTGCCGGGTATGTCTATAGCCTGGTGTTCATCCCGGGCTTATACACTCCCCCCAGGAGCCTGCCATCCGCCACCGGGGGCCTCATGCGCGGCGGCGCCGGGGCTCTGTTTAACTTTGGTAAGCGTCGTCCGGTTCTTTCGACGGTATATGTGGCTTCCGGATGCCTTGTTGCCTGTTTCCTGTTGGGATATACGCCCTTTGAAAGAGTACCGTTAAAGGATACTCATGTTCTGAACTTTCAGATCGAGTTTCCCGCCGGGACTCCCCTTGACCGGATGATCCGATCGGCCGGCCCCATGGAACATGCCCTTCAGGAAATTCCGGGGGTAATGAACGTTTCCAGCCGATACAGGGATGAACAGATCAGGATATGCCTTTCCCTGGCTACCCGGACATCGGAAGAAACCGTTGCAGATAAGGTTCAACGATTACACTACCTGATACCCGGGGGCGATATTCATATACCGAAACAAAGTGGCCGGAAAGACATGGAGGTGAGGGTATACGGACCGGATAACATACTGCTGCGGTCCATTGCCGCCGACCTCGGGGGACATATCGAAGAAAAATTTCCCGGTTGTAAGGTTATCCTTCATTTCAAAGAACCCGTGGAGACCTGCCTTCTCTCTATCAATACGGACAAGACGGCTTCCGCCGGGATCACTCCGCTTAAACTCTATCAGGAATTATACTGGAAATTTCTCGAACCCGTCGGCGGGAAGGCGTTTTTTTCCGGCGGGGAAAGGGATATTCATGTGACCCGTACAAAGCCGTCCGGCCCGGTAACACTACAGGAATATCTTCACACCACTTTGTCCGTACCAGGAGGACATTCCCCTGTCGGTGAGTTTGTCTCTGCCTGTTATGTTCCTTCCACCGGCACTATCTATCGGTACAATCGGCGGAGGGTACAGTCCCTTACACTGCGGTTTCCTGAACGTACCTCCGAAAAAAGGATCCGTTCTATAATAGAATACCTCGCCGCATACCCGGTCAGGGACGGTTATTCCATCCGGGTGGGTTCGCATTCTTTGGAAGATCAGGAGAGTCGAAAACGAATTACTATATCCGCCCTGGCAGGGACGGCCTCGGTGGTACTTATCATTTTTTTCTACTTTGGTTCCTTCAATAAAGCCCTGGCATGCCTGGTTATCGGGCTCGGAGCGCTTCCTCTGCCGGTGTTCTTACATATTATTGTTTTCCAAAAAGCGGTATCTACACCACTTGTGCTGGGCCTTCTGCTGGTATTCGGTGTTCAGGTTAATAACGGAATCATCCTTCTTAGACACCGTGAAGATACACCGGGTGATCTGTTCGTCCGTCTCTGCTCCAAGGCGGAGGCCATTCTGGGGGCGGCGATAACCAGTACGGCGGGGATACTACCACTGCTGGTGCTGGAATCGGAGACCCGCCGGTTCATGGCAGCCCTGCTGGGGACACTGGCAGCGGGAACTTTGTACGGAACCCTGATACTACCGGTATTGCTGGGGGCCTTTCAATCCAGGATTATGCAAAAGTACCGGGGAACGAAATCCTCCCCCTCGATCCCTTCTACCCTCATCAGGTTGAAATAATCTTGCCATTACATTATCTTTAGGGTTATATTTTGCAATTTTATCACGAGGTAGCTATCCCTATGTATTAGCGCAATTTTTGCGGGTTAGAAGATGAAAAAAGATACCAATAAAACCATTCTACTGGTGGAAGATGAAACACTCATCGCCATGGCCGAAGCAGCTCACCTGGAAAAGACCGGCTACAACGTTATTACCGTATACACGGGAGAGGCCGCCATCGAAGCCGTCGAATCATCTCCCGAGATAGCATTGATCCTCATGGATATCGACCTGGGCAAGGATAGAATGGACGGGACCGTGACAGCCGAACACATCCTATCCGGTCATGATCTGCCGGTTGTTTTTCTTTCCAGCCACATGGAATCCGAGATCGTGGAGAAAACGGAAAAAATCACCTCCTACGGATATATTGTAAAGGATTCGGGCTATAAAGTCCTGGATGCCTCGATACGGATGGCTCTCAAGTTGTTCGAAGCCAATCAGGAAATCAAAGAGAGCAGGAAAGAGGCGGAAAAAGCCTACCTGGAAATGGAGCGGAGGGAAGAACGCCTGCAGCATATGAACCGCGTTCTCCTGTCCATTCGAAACGTCAATCAGCTGATAACGAAAGAAAACGACCGGCACAGGCTTTTGCAACAAGCATGCCGACTGCTCATAGAGACCAGCGGGTATCACAGCGCCTCGGTTATTCTTATCGAAGACAATGTGCCCCTGGAACCCTTTTATTATACCGGCCCCGGACAGAATTTTGCCCCCATGGCCGAAGAATTACGGGCAGGTCATATTCCTCCTTGTATTCTCGAAGCCCTTGAGACCGGCAAAATCGTTCTCCTTAACAGTGCGCACCATGCATGTCCCGGTTGCCCCCTTCTTACGCATGACGATTATCATGTATTCAGTGATTCACGAGCCGACGGAATGGTTACACGCCTCGAACACGGCGGATTTGTATACGGGTGGATAATCGTATCCGTCCCCAGGGGCTTCCTGATGGATGAAGAAGAACGCCAATTGTTTCGGGAAATCTCCGGAGACATCGCACTTGCACTGTACAAGAACAGGATAGAGGAAGAAAAGGAACGCTTTAACACCATGCTGACCGAGAGCCGGGAAGCCCTCAGAAAAAATGAAGACCGTTTGCAGAAAATACTAACGGCTGCACAGGACGGCACCTGGGACTGGGACCTCAACACCGGTACGGTATTTTTTGACCCCCGATATTATGAGATGGCGGGGTACACCTTTAACGAGTTCCCGCCGGAGTATGAAGAATTCCGAAAACGAGTCCATCCTGAAGATCTCCCCCTGGTCGAACGCACTATTAACCTCCACCTCGAAGGGGCAATAGATCACTTCAGCGTGGAGTTCAGATTTTTACAATGTAACGGAGAATGGCTATGGATTCTGGGAAGGGGAAAGATCGTAGAAAAAAATGAAGACGGCACCCCTGCACGCTTTGTAGGCACCCATACCGATATCTCGCGGCTTAAGCAGGTGGAAAGCCGGTTGGAAGAGGCCCTCCGCGAAAAGGACACACTGCTGCGGGAGCTCAAACACCGGGTTAAAAATAATTTCAACATGATGACAAGCATGATACATCTTAAAATGGACACCCTGGAGGACAAGGCGACCATCGACTGTCTGAAAGAAGTGGAAAACAGAATTAATGCGTTTTCCGAACTCTATACCCAGCTCTACCGGGATGAAAATCAGAAAGAAATTCAACTCGAGACCTACCTGGAAAACTTGATTACATCCATGAACACTACCGCCGGTGATGTAAGAATTCGTTTTGATTTAGCGGAGACGACCATTCCCATGAAAAAGGCGGCTACGCTGGGGCTTATCGTCACAGAGCTGGTAACCAACGCTCTCAAGCACTCCTTCCCCGATAGTCGGCATGGCACCATAATGATCAAGCACTCCGAAAAAGGAAGCACCTCCGTACTCGTAGTGGAAAACGACGGTATACCTTTCCCGCAGGATTTCAGCATCGATTCATCCCCGGGGCTCGGTCTGAAGATGGTCCGGGGTATGGTGAAAGACCTTAACGGAACCCTGGCTATCCATGGCAACAAAAAGTCCGGAGTATACATAACCTTTAAACCCTGACTGGCAGTTTCAATATCTCCAAATCCTAATGTATTACATACACTGAATAGGTACTATCCAGAAAGAAAAAATATCCTTTCCGCCCGATTGATTTGCACGCGGGATTCATACCCCGCGGCTTGCCGCGCTTTTCGGAGCCGAGCCGGCTGACTGCCTCGACAACGGTTGCGGTACGGGGTATGAATCCCGCATAAAATCCATACCTTGCAGAACCAACATACCCGCCCCAAGGGGCGGGGTATGTTGATTTTTTTCAAACATTATATTAGGTTTAGCTATGCTAGTTAGAGCCGGTGACGAAAGGCTCCGGCATTTCCTCCGGAACAGCCGGGGAAGAGATAAGGAGATTGCGGTATAGTGGACATCATTGCCCTTACTGAACTCGGCCAGGGAGAAGAAGGTATCGTGGTATCACTCCATGGAGGACGGGGAGCCCAGGAGAGATTGAGGGCCCTTGGAATAGTAGAAGGCCAGAAGCTCCGGAAATTATCCTCACTTGCCCTAGGGGGGCCTGTTATTGTATTGGTAAACAGGGCACAGATTGCTCTGGGAAGGGGCATGGCCGGAAAAATTATGGTCCGGCGTTGATACAAAGCAGGAAACAGCATGTCTGAGAGAATAAAACCCGATCATACCCGGAAATCAACAGTAAAAAGCGACATACTACTTGTTGGTCAACCTAATGTAGGTAAAAGCGTTCTCTTTTCACACATTACCGGTGTTAGAACCATCGCATCCAATTATCCGGGCACCACCGTATCCTATGCTTCGGGAAGAACAAAGTATAAAAACCGGGAACTCTATGTGGTTGATGCGCCCGGAACATATTCCCTCGAACCCTTGGACGAAGCCGGAAGAGTCACCGTACAACTCCTTGATCATGCACAGCGGGTAATCAATGTGGTCGACGCAACGCATCTAGAACGCCATCTGCCCCTTACCATGGAATTGCAGGCACAAACCGGAGATTCTCTTGTTATTGCACTTAACATGTGCGACGAGGCACGGCATAGAGGAATTTCCATCGATACGGAGCTGCTTTCGCAGAGACTCGGGGCACCGGTGGTGCCGATTGTCGCCCGCACGGGCGAGGGCATCAAAACCTTGATACAAACGGTCATGGAGCGCCCGCCTCGTACCTTTTCTTCTGCCGATGGAGAGGATAAGCCCGGCCGGCATTCTCATATTAAATATCATGCTCATCCGCCGGGCTCCGACCATTCGCATATAGAACGGCACAGGGTGTGGGAGAGAATCGGTGATATCGTGGATGAAACCCAGACTCTTCACCACCATCATCACACCTTCGGTGAACGGCTGGAAGACCTGAGCGTCCATCCTGTTTGGGGAAGTATCATAGCCGTGGTGGTACTCGCCGTATCCTTTAGTCTTATCAGGCTGATAGGAGAATTCCTTATCGGAGGAGGCCTGGGTATTCTCGGCGAACCCTGGGTGGAAATTCCCTTCGGTACGGAACTACTCTTCGAGAGGGGGGTAAAACCTCTTCTTATGCGCTTGTCGGATTTTCTTGGTTCCGGCGGCTTTCTCCATGGGCTACTCATAGGCAGCCTTATAGAGGGCGAGATAGACTTTATGCAGTCCTTCGGCATCCTCACATCCGGTATCTTTGTACCCCTGGGGGCAGTCTTGCCCTACATTATCAGCTTTTACCTGGTTCTTTCTCTTCTCGAAGATTCCGGTTACCTCCCCCGACTGGCGGTATTCCTGGATAACCTGATGCACAGACTGGGACTTCACGGGTATGCCATTATCCCTACCCTCCTCGGGCTCGGTTGCAATGTCCCCGGCATCATGGCTACCCGTATACTCGAAAGCAGGCGGCAGCGCTTTATAACGGCGACACTCATTTCCACGGCAGTTCCGTGTGCGGCCCTGCAGGCAATGATAATCGGCATTGTAGGCGATCGAGGACTTGGAGCCTTACTCTGGGTATTCGGTTCCCTGGTGGTTGTATGGCTTTTGGTGGGGATTATTCTCAGGTTCACATCGAAAGAATTCCGCCCGGAACTGCTGATAGAGATTCCCCCCTACCGGCTGCCTTCCTTTAAGGCCATACTGTCAAAAATGTGGATGCGTACAGGCGGGTTCCTGCGGGAAGCCCTGCCGGTTATCATGGGAGCGGTGCTGGTGGTAAACATTCTCTACCAGCTCGACGTGTTCCAATACCTCGCCCGGGCGGCAAGACCTCTTGTTACATATCTGTGGGGAATGCCTGAAGAATCGATTGTTCCGCTGTTGATAGGTATACTGCGTAAAGATGTCGCCGTGGGTATGTTTATTCCACTGGCCTTGACCACGAAGCAATTGATTATCGGCAGTGTTGTCCTGGCCTTGTTTTTCCCCTGCCTTGCAACATTCGTCGTACTCTTCAGGGAGCTCGGGCTCAAGGACGGCCTCAAGTCTATCGGCCTGATGCTTATCGTGGTAACCGCAACCGGATCAATATTAAATCTTATTCTCCAGGGCTGACCGTCCTCAGCGGTTTTCCGGTAGAAAAGGTATTTCTCATCATTCAAAAGCAGGTATATGGCGCTTAGAACAATCTCAGACGTATGTACGGCCAGGTAGAGGTCCTGGTCTACATCAAGGGCTGTTTTAATTGCCGCGAGGTTCGGAGTCCCTCCGGTATAGAGCCCCGTAAGTAGTCCGGGAAGTTTCCAGCCTTCCTCGATCCCCCGACCCATGACAAGATACACACCGGCAGAAACAAAAACCACCGACAGGGATGCAAACAGCATCGATAATCCGGCGCGGCCCGAAAGGCGGAACCAGTCACGGATGTTTACCGAAAAAAACATCAGCGGAATAGAAAGGGCCACGGCCGCCGTTGCCGGGAGACCGAGTCAGGAAATCATGGCGTCGGTCACAATACAGATATTCCCGATCAAAAGACCGAAGATGTAACCGGCGATCAGGGGATTTATCTTCCTGAATGCCCGGAGTTTTTCCCTGCCGGCTATCAGCAGGACAGGCACAATAAAAGCCGCGATAACAATCAGTGAAATGTGGTCACCTCACGTGTAATCAGTTTTTCCCAGAATTCTCTCGAAAAGGCCGGGGAAACGGGTACCCAGGATAAGCGCCGCGGCTGCACGCGGCGGGTATCCGATATAGATATCCCGCCCCCTGCCGGTAAGTTTTTTCAGCACCTGTTGCGCAGCCCGTTTCGGTTCCGTTCCCAGAAGTTGGTTCCTGTCATTCTTATTCCAGGTGGTGCCGTCTCCGGCCAGGGCGTGTCTCGAGATATCGGTCCTCAGAAAGCCCGGCACGACCAGGGACACCATAATGCCGGAACCGGAGATCTCCGCCCGGAGGGTATGGAAAAATCCCTGAAGGCCGTGCTTTGCGGCGGCATAATATGACCGCATGGGTGATGTAATTCTCCCGGCCATGGAAGTAACCGAGACAATATGCCCTGTGCCCCTTTGCAGCATCCCGGGCAGAATATAACGGGTCAATTCGATCTGCGAATAGAGATTGACCGCCAGTACTTTTCTGCCCACTTCCGGTGAGGTGTCCGTAAAAAAGCTGCGGTGGCTTACCCCCGCATTCCATATAACCATATCAAGGCCGTCGAAGGCCTTCCATGCGGATTCCGCCAGGGCTTCAAGGCTGTGGAGATTCTCCATATCCCCGGGGAGCACACACACCCGTCGGTCATCGAATCGGCCGGCCATATCATCCAGAGTGGTTTTATTTCGGGCCGTCAGAACAACCTTTGCCCCGTACTGCAGCAGCAGCCCTGCCAGTTCAGACCCCAGTCCGGATGAAGCCCCGGTTATCCACACCTTCTTTCCTGAATAAAAAACCATGAGCGGCATTGTAATCATAAAACGCATCTATGGGAACAGGTTTTCCGTCGGCGGCACTAGCGATATGCGACCGCGGGTTGCCGTTTTTTGGATTGCAGGAAACCGAATCATCCGAAGGGCTTGCCACCCGCGAATATGATATGAAAGGGGCCGTCGAGTTGACGACCCCTTAGAAACCTAGGCGGTCTTTACTTCGAGTACTTCGAAAAGATGAACCAGTGCTTTGTATCCAGCGGATTCCCGTCCACATCGAGGATAATCTTCGGTACATCCTTTTTCTGCGTAGCCAGGCTGAAAACAACGAGGAATACACAGGATACGATAAAGCCCCATACCGAAGAGATATAGAGGGAATCCCACATGGCCCACTCCCAATAGACCCCGGGAATTTGCGGGGTCAAACCGGTATTGGCCTCGATGGTTACCGGCAGATGGATAAAGTAGGCTATTATCCAGGCGGCGAATCCACCGATGAACGCTGCTATAGCCCCGATATTATTCGCCTTTTTCCAGAAATAGGCGGCAAAGTAGGGCGCCATGAGTGAAACAAGCAGAATAGACCAGGCTATAACCATCAGGTTATAGATTACCTGGAACCAGAGAGCCAGCACCAGGGATATGGCCGTAATAATCGGCACGATGATCCTCGTTACCTTCAGGGTCTGCTCCTCCGTTACTTCAGGCTTGATAATTTTATAGGCATTGTAACCCAGCACGGAAGCTCCGGCCAGAATGGCACTGTCCGCCGATGACATGAGGGCGGCAACAATGGCACTGACAAAGATAACGGTTATAGGAACAGGCATGTATTCAATTGCCATGTAGATCAGGATCTTGTTCAAGGCGTCCTCGAAGCCGAGATCCGGATTCAGTTTAAAATAGACCATGCCGGCGATAATCGGCATGATACCGATGGTAGCATACCCGATACCCGCCAGGGTGGACGACCAGGCACTGACCTTCTCACTCTTGGAAGAAAGGAGTCTCTGCTGGGTGTCCTGGGCAACGATGGAACCGAAGCCCAGGGAAATCCACGCGGCGATCATGTAAAACCAACCGTAATAACCGGTATACCATAGATACCCCTCGTTTCCGATCTCCGGGTCGGCGTTCTTTGCCGTGGTATACCCGAAGGACCACTGGTTCAGCTCCATCCAGTTGCCCGAAGGATCGTTGTTGAACACCTCGCTCCAACCACCGCCCAGGGGTACTACAATGGCAAGCATTATTGCCAGCCCGACGACGATAATAATCATCTGAAATACATCCGTCAGGGTTACCGCCCACATACCCCCGAGGTATGTGTACACAACAACTACAACCGTCGAAATTACTATTCCGATCCACAGTGGTAATCCCGTAAACACATTGATAATTACACCGAAGGCCACAAGCTGTGCGCCAAGCCACCCCATTTCGCTAATCGCAATAGTAATAATCGACATTATACCCATGGAGTTGCTGTACCGGAGCTGGAAGACGTCCGATACCGTAATATACCGGCCCCTCCTCATCAGCCGGCCGAAGACAACCCCAATCAAAATAAGACACACCGCACCGCCCCAGGGATCGAATATAACGCCCTGGTTACCGAAGATGTAAGCGTTACCCGCACCTCCCATGCACGGACCGGCCCCAAACCACGTGGCGAACATGGTTCCCGTTGCAAGAAACAAACCGAGTCTCCTGCCGGCGACGACATAATCGGCGGTTCCTTTTACACGCCTCGATGCCCACCAACCGATGAACACCATCACCACCATGTAGAGCAGGAGAAAACCGAGAACCCATCCACCGTACTGATACGTACCTTCCATGAACGCATCCTCCTGTTTTGTAACCAAGATAGATAATTATATACCCGGTTTTTCCATTCCGGCAATAAAAATCAATTGAGTTCAATATGTCGTTCCGTTTCGGTACAACTGTATGGTTATTCTCGGATAAGACACAAATACTGGCAATCTTCAAGAAATAGTGCAAAAAGTATCGGAAAAAATTTCCCATCTTTCGGAGGATGTAAAATATTACCCCTCCGCCCTCCTTTGAAGGCCTGTTTATGTCGTTTTTCCGTTACTTTTCCCTCGTATTCTTGGCACGCTTATTGCAATATATAGGATACAAACAATTTCGGAGGTTAACGAATGAAAAAGATAAGTATTGTACTGATCATTATGATCCTTGCCGCCTCGGCCGTATTCGCCGGCGGCAACAGCGAAAAGAGGCAGGCGGCAACCGGAAGCGGTCAAGGCCAGGGTCCTGTACTGCAGGCGGCCGAATCCGGGACAACCGAAGAGGTAACCCTCAGCGGAACCCTGGTTATGAAAGACGGCTTTCTGGTCCTCTCCGTGGATGATGCCCTGTACTCCCTCGGCGGCCGGGGCACCCGGCTTTACATCGACGAATTCGAAGCCGGGGATGTTATCGAGGTGCAAGGAATCCTGGTAACCGACTGCCGGGACGACTGCGACCGTGACCTGGACGGTCATATTTTTATGGAAAAGGTTACCAGGAACGGTGAAGAATTCACCTTTGAGCCCCCCGCCGGCGGCAGCCGGGGTAACGGCCGGGGACAGAGGAAAGGAAACTCTCCCCGGGGGACCGGATATCGCTGGTCGGAAGCCTGAAAAAATGTAAAAGAGAGCCGGGACACCCGGCTCTTTTTTGTTATATAATATGACTGAAAATTATGATGAAAAAAAGAACCATAAAAATAATATTTTTCACCTTCACTTTTCTTCTCCTGCTGCTCGTACTCTCGCTCTTCTTTCTCGCCCTCAGGCAGAGTGTCCGATACAACCGTGTCCTGGCGGAATACCAGGCATCAAGGCTTTCGGTTCGTCTTACCGAATTGTACCTCTCCGGAGAAGAACTTACGATGGCCGATCTGGAGGAAAACACCCTGGGATTCGGTGTATACACCGGAACGGGACAGCCTGTCCTGCGTTTCGGAGATGTCCCTGCACAAATCGAAGATCTGCACCCGGGTTATGCCGGCGAAACAGTACTCCGGGATAAAAATCATCTGACCGTCATCAGGTCCTCGGGGCGCGGGCGGATGCGGCAGGACCACATACCGGGACAAGCCGGCCGGGAACGGATAATCACCATCCTTGTCGTTGATGACCGGAACACCCGCAATGCGGCATCTTTTTTATTCGTACTGACCCTTCTCCTGTTCCTTGCCTTCCTCGCCCTCAGCGGGGGTATTGTATTCCTCTATCGCCGGATAGACCGTCTGAAGGCCGAAGAGGGTAAAAACCTCCAGTTGATTCGACTCGGCCAGGCTGCCAGAGTCCTGACCCATGAAATAAAAAACCCCCTGGGAGCTATACGGATCCAGGAACAAATACTGCGGAAAAAGCTTCCGGAGGAATTCAAACCATCCCTGTCGGTTATAGGGGAAGAAACCGCCAGGATCGCCAGGTTGACCGACAGGGTCGGCGAGTTTCTCAAACATCCGGAGGGGACGCCCTCCGAGGTCGATTTGGTTTCGACCCTACAGGAACTGATCCACACCATGCCCGGTACTATTACCATCAAACTGAATACAGGAGAATCGGCGAAGGTCCGGATCGATCCCGACAATCTCCGGTCGGTATTCGAGAATATCCTCACGAACGCCGTCCTCAGCGGGGGGCCCGACTCTCCCGTTACAATAACCGTCGATCATACCAAGGGTGGATATACCGTATCGGTGGCCGACAACGGACCGGGAATAGATCCTGCCTCGGCTGACAGGATTTTTGATATCTTCTATACTACCAGGACCAGCGGATCGGGAATAGGCCTGGCCGTGGCTAAAGCTTTTATAGAGGCTGCCGGCGGCTCGATAACAGCGCGGAACCGCCCGGAAGGAGGAGCAGTGTTTACGGTAATTCTCCCGGAGTATAGAGATTGATAAAGATCCTTATCGCCGATGACGAACTCCACATACGAACATCTCTTTCCGAATATCTGGCAACCGAGGATATGGATGTGGTTACGGTGGAAAACGGACACGCTGCAAGAAAGGCACTCCAGGAAACAACCTTTGATTGCCTGGTGGCGGATCTGAAAATGCCCGGCATGGACGGCCTCGAACTGCTCGAGTGGATTACCTCGGAAGGTCCCTCACTGCCGGTAATCATGATGTCTGCCTTCGGTGATATCGAAGACGCAGTGGCGGCTATGAAGCAGGGCGCTTATGATTACATCACCAAGCCCTTTAACCCGGAAGAGCTTGTCCTGCGAATACGGAAATCCGTCGAAGAACACACCCTTAAACTCGTCCACCGGCCCGGCCTGCCCGGCGGTATGAAGACCGAAAGTCGTCACGCATCCATGCAGAAGGTGTACAGGCTGGTCGAACGAGCCGCGCCCACGGATACAACGGTACTTATTACCGGGGAAAGCGGAACGGGAAAAGAGGTTATCGCCGGTCTGATTCACTCCATATCACGGCGCGCCTCCGGTCCGTTTATCCCGGTAAACATCGCGGGAATCCCCGACACCCTGATGGAGAGTGAATTATTCGGGTACGAGAAAGGGGCGTTCACCGGGGCTGAAAAAAGAAAAGAAGGACTCTTCGAAGCCGCGGGCTCGGGCACCATTTTTCTCGACGAAATCGGAGAAGCGCCGTCTCACCTTCAGGTAAAACTCCTGAGGGTATTGCAGGAGAAGAAAATACAACGCCTGGGGGCTACCGGTATCGTCCCGGTGGATGTAAGGATTATTGCCGCCACAAACCGGGACCTGGAAGCCATGGTCGAGAGGGGAGAATTCCGCGAGGACCTTTTTTACCGGCTTAATGTCATCCGTATAGAATTACCCCCCTTGCGGGAAAGAGCGGAAGACCTGCCGGGTATCTCGGCGGACCTGCTGAAAAAAATATCCCTCCGGATAGGCAAACCGGTATCAGGTATAACCGAATCCGCCATGCGGAAACTCTCGGGATATACATTCCCCGGGAATATTCGGGAACTCGAGAACCTGCTGGAACGGTCCGTTATCCTTAGTTCCACCGAGATAATCGACGCGGAGGATATAGATCTTCCGGTACCGCAGGAAACGGAGGAACGTAAGATACCCCGGGGTACCTTGATGGAGGTCGAGAAACAGGCGATCATGGAAGCACTGTACAGGCACGAAGGACATCGTGACCGGACTGCAGCGGAACTCGGCATTACCCGGCGGACACTTCTGAACAAGATAAAAACATACGGTATAACCGAGTTCAACAGAAAAAATACCTGACCTCCCAGGGGGTATCAGATCGAAAAACAGCTCCGGGCGGAAGGGCATATAATACCCATGGAAACTTGAGCCTTTCCGTCCGATGGGATTCAAAAGCCTCCGGGGCTTGACAAACCGGAGCTTCGGCCTAGACTGGTTATGGAGGAATCCACATACTATAGGGATGTAAACGGGCTATGAACGGAAAGGCTGCGGAAACCGATACCGACAGGTTAAAGATGCTCTGCGAATTCAGCGAGTTGAGCTGGCTTTTCAACAACTCGGAGGATATCCGCTCATTTCTTGATAAAATCGTCCAGATGATATCCAAACACATGCATACCGGTGCGGCCACGGTGTTCCTCTGGAACGATAACACCGAAAGGCTTATCCTGGAAGCAACCATAGGCCTGGACAAGAGGGCCATCGGAAAGGTAAAACTGAAACCCGGAGAAGGACTCACCGGACGTGCTCTGGAAGACAAACGGCCTATCCTGGTGGAAAATGCCGATAAACACCCCCAGTTCAAAAGAATTCCCCGCATTCATGAAGAGAAATACAAAAACTTTGTAGCCGTGCCCATACTCAGGGGCATCACGAAAATCGGGGTTATCTCGATACAACGGGAAGAAGATCGCCCCTTCAACAATGAAGACGTTCAGGCCCTTACGGTCATTGCCTCCCAGCTTGCCAATATCCTTGAAAATGCCCGTATGCTCCTTATGTCGGATACCGGCAGAAAAACCACCCCTTATAAAACCCTGCAAATGGAAGCCGGTGAAAGGATCGACGGGAAAACGGCCTGTTCGGGGATTACCTACGGGGAAATATTCATACTCAACCGGGAACGCTCCCTTTCAATGCTTTCCGGCGAGCCGGTTTCTTCAAAAGAAACCCTGGATGAGTTCAAGCAGGCGGTGGAACAAACTCAGAAACAACTCAGTGAGCTGCAGAGCAGAACGGAGGAGCTCCTCGACGATACCGCCTCTCTCATTTTCACTTCGCACCTCCTGATCCTCAAGGACCTGGATTTTATAGGTGAAATCGTCAAAAGAATAGAAGACGGTGAAAAACCGGTAAAGGCCGTACTGCGGGTAGCCGATGCATATAAAAACCTCTTCTCCTCTAACCCGAGTCCCTTTGTACGGGAAAAGGTCCACGACGTGGAGGATGTCATCCTCCGGCTCATCGGAAACCTGGTCGAAGAAACCGATGCTTCCATCGACATGCACGACAGAATTATTATCGCTAGAGAACTGTACCCCTCCGATATTCTCCACGCTTCGTCGGAAGGAGCGGCGGGTATCGTTCTCGTAAGCGGCGGTATAACCTCGCATATTTCGATCCTCTCCCAATCTCTCCGGCTGCCCATGGTAATCGTCGACCGACCGGAGCTCATGAGCCTGGCTCCCCATCAGCAGGTTCTTCTAGACGGCTTTGCCGGCGCGATTTACATCAATCCCCCCGGAGACCTGGTAAAAAAGATATATGACGAACGGTCCGAACCCGTCACAGGCGCGGAAAAGACGACAATCCGCAAAACAACGAAAACCCGGGACGGCGTCAAAGTTTCCATCATGGCAAACGTCAATCTCATCAGCGATGTCGAACAGGCAAACCTCGTACACGCCGAGGGTGTGGGCCTTTATCGTACGGAGTTCCCATTCCTGATCAGAAACAATTTTCCGTCGGAAGAAGAACAGTATACGATATATAAAAAGGTCTGCGATTCCATGCCCCAAAAACGGATTATTTTCAGAACCCTTGATATCGGGGGCGACAAGATCCTCTCTTACTACCAGGATTACCAGGAGCGGAATCCCTTCCTGGGTTTACGGTCGATCCGTTTCTCGCTCAAACACCAGGATACCTTCCGTGAGCAGATACGGGCAATACTGCGTGCCCCCGAAGGCGGCAGCGTGTGGATCATGTTCCCGATGATATCCTCGGTGGATGAATTCCTCGCGGCAAGGGATATTGTTTTTTCCTGCAAGCATGAATTACGGAAAGAAAAATACAAGGTTCCCCGGGTTGTAAAGGTCGGAATGATGGTGGAAGTACCCTCGATTACCGAGATCATGCCGGACCTGTGCGAATACTCGGATTTTTTCTCTATCGGAACAAACGACTTCATCCAGTATATCCTTGCCGTAGACAGGTCGAATGAGAAGGTAGCGGATTATTACCTTTCCCATCACCCGGCAGTCATGAGATCTTTAAAACGCATCGTGGACATAGCCCGGACCCATGGGAGGGAAATTGCCGTATGCGGGGAAATGGCCAGGCAGGAACTGTTTATTCCCTTTCTGCTCGGTATCGGAATACGGAACTTCAGCATGGGCGCAACGCATATACAGGGCATCAGGCAACTTATATCAATGATCTCTCTGGAAGAAGCAACGAAGACCGCTGAGGAAGTTCTGAAAGCACAAGATTGTTCGACATCCGAAAAAATTCTTACCACCACACTGAAAAGAATCAAGAACGGGAAGGAATAAGGTTCACCGCGAGGTCTTTCGTTCAGCCGCCGCCCCGATAAAGCCGGCGAACAACGGATGCGGCTCCAGGGGTCTGGAGGTGAATTCAGGATGAAACTGGACCCCCGCACCCCAGGGATGTGAAGGCCAGGTTACCGACTCCACCAGTGTTCCGTCCGGGGTCGTCCCCGCTATTACCAGGCCCGCCTCCGTTAGTACGCCGCGGTATCTATTTGATACCTCGTAGCGATGCCTGTGACGTTCATGAATGCTCTCGGCACCGTATGCTTCGAATACAACATTTCCCGGTACCAACCTGGTTTCTCCTCGGCCGAGCCGCATGGTGCCCCCGAAGTCCGTTATCCCCACCTGTTCTTCCAGAAGGCTGATAACCGGGTGGGGAGTATCAGGGGCAAATTCCGTGCTGTCCGCCTTATCAAGCCCGCAGACGTTTCTGGCATATTCGATAACCATAACCTGCAGTCCCAGGCAGATACCCAGATAGGGAGTGCCGCTTTCCCGGGCGTATCTCGCCGCGCCTATCATACCCTCTATTCCGCGGGAACCGAAACCGCCGGGCACGAGTATTCCGTCCGCCCTATCCAGGGCGGTGTAGGGGGTTCGGCCATGTTCCAGGTCTTCACTGTCGACCCGGAGAAACTCCACCCTGAGGTGGCAGGCGATACCGCCGTGCCGAAGGGCTTCATACACGGACTTATAGGCGTCATCCAGGTTGATATACTTTCCTACTACCGCAATGGTAACGGTCTTTTCCGCCCGCTTTATCCCCTCCACCATGGCCGTCCACCGGGAAAGATCTACTCTGCTATCGGGTAATCCGAGTTTTGTTACCACCAGACCGTCCAGCTTTTCACGCCTCAGGTCCAGGGGTATCTCGTATATCGTCGTCTCCACGTCGTTCGCCGAAAGAACGGCTCCTTCTTCTACATTAGTAAACAGGGCTATCTTTTTTTTCATCCCCGGATCCAGCACTTCGGGTGCCCGGCAGAGGAGAATGTCGGGCTGGATTCCTATCTCCCTGAGCTTCCCAACGGAGTGCTGGGTGGGCTTGGTTTTTAATTCGCCGGCGGCGACCATAGGTATTAATGTAAGGTGAACATACAGTACGTTCTCCCTGCCTACATCGTGGTAGAACTGGCGGGCGGCTTCCAGAAAAGGGATGGATTCGATATCCCCGACGGTGCCGCCTATCTCGATAATGGTTATCTTTCCCTCCCCGCCGGCGGATCGAATTCTGCGCTTTATTTCATCGGTTATATGGGGAATTACCTGAACGGTCTTTCCCAGATATCGCCCCTCCCGCTCCTTTCTGATAACTTCCCTGTAAATCTGTCCGGTAGTTACGGAGTCTTCCTTTGTGGGCGGCGCACTGGTAAACCTGTAATAATTACCCAGATCAAGGTCGGTCTCCGCCCCGTCGTCTGTTACATACACCTCGCCGTGCTGGTACGGACTCATGGTTCCCGCGTCTACGTTAATGTATGGATCGATCTTTACCATATGTACCGGGATTCCACGGGCTTCAAGAAGGGTTCCGATTGAGGCGGCGGTAATGCCCTTTCCCAGGCTGGAACAGACACCGCCGGTTACAAAAATGTACTTATTCATCGGGCCATTATTTTTGTTACCACCCCTAATGTCAAGAACTTCCGGAACAGGATCGGATACCTGAATCTCCAGGTCCATGCCGGGGGACAGTAATAATGCATTTTCAATTCATGGAAAAATTCGTTTACAGCGCGTTCTTTTTTCAGTATGATAAAAAACGGTCGACGGCCGAAAATCCAGCCAGGCTGATTAAGGAAAGCAAATGAAAGCGGAGAAAGAAAAAACCCTCAAGAACAGGCAACGCATCGTAAACGCAGCCACCCGACTCATTATGGAAAAAGGCGCCAAGGAAACGAGTCTCTCGGATATCGCCCGGGAAGTGGGCATCAGCAAGGGTACTTTGTATTACTATTATCCGACAAAATCTGAATTGATCTTCGATATCACGGACCGGCACATGCGCCAGATCACCAGCGATATTCTTACCTGGCTGGAAAACATGCAGGAAAAAGTTTCCCCCGACCGGCTCCTTACCGTGGTCTACACTACCCTGTCCAAAGCGGAGAAACGGGGAAAGTTACACCTCTATCTTATCCAGGAAGCCTTTACGGATAACCCTAACCTGCTCTCACGAATCCGGAACCAGTACACCGAGTGGAAAACCATGCTCCGCCAGGGGCTCCAGCAAATCGTTCCGGAGAATCCTTCACTTCCCATACTGGCAGAGCTCATCATGGCCAGCCTGGACGGTATTATTATACAGAGTATTCTCGGGATCAAGGCCATTCCCATAGACAGAATGACGAAATACCTCCTGGAAAAAAATGAAACATCCTCTTGACAACTCGAGCATTATAATTTATCAATACTAAAGTTTCTTAAACTATACTAAAGTATGAAAGAACATCCTTTCGGAGAAAAACTGAGAAACGTCCGGGAACGAAGGCAGATGACCCTGAAGGAAGTAGCCCGGCAGGCCGGAGTAAGCGAAAGCCTCATTTCGCAGATAGAAAGGGATAAAGTATCCCCGTCCATCGACACCCTGCTGAATATAACCGATATCCTGGGCATTCATCCGGAATATTTGTTCCGGGGTATGGAACCGGCGGAGGAGATTACGGTTACCCGGGCAAACGAAGGAGCCCTGCTCATCGACGGTTTTGCAACCTATCGGAGTCTCTGCTCCCGTCACGAGGAAGACCGGTCACATTCCGGAGCCCGGCGGGGGACAGAGGAAGATAAAAACAGGAGCATCGAAGTATTCCGGCTGGAACTGGAACCGGGGGGCAGTCACGGCGCTCCGGATTACGGTCACCGAGGATACGAAATAGGGGTTATTCTCGAAGGAAAGGCTGTTCTCTTCTATGGAGAGAAACGTATTGAAGTTTCCCCCGGAGACTGCGTTTCCTTTGCGTCGAATATTCCGCATACACTGCAGAATCCCGGTCCGGATAAACTGATAAGTCTCTGGTATGTTTCCCCGGAAAGGATATTCAAGCCCTGAAACATGAGGAGGACCGCATGGGCAGAACAACCGCACAGAAAATTTTCGATTCGCACCGGATAGATTCCCCGGTGCCCGGCATCCAGGTCTTACGTCTCGACACCGTGTTCTGTCATGAGATAACCACGCCCCAGGCCATTATCGACCTGCAGGAAAGGAGGAAAGACCGGGTTTTCGATCCCCGCCGTATCAAAGCCGTGATAGATCACGTGTCCCCGGCAAAGGACTCGAAAACCGCCCTGCAGGGTAAAATTCTGCGGGACTGGGCCAGAAAACACGGCATAACGGATTTCTTCGACATAGGGAGGAACGGTGTGTGTCATGCCCTTTTCCCGGAAAAAGGGTTTGTCCGGCCGGGAAACGTTATTATCATGGGCGACAGCCATACCTGTACCCATGGGGCCTTCGGAGCTTTCGGCGCCGGCGTCGGTACCACCGATCTTGAAGTAGGACTTTTAAAAGGGGTGTGCGCCTTCAGGTCTCCGGAAACCATGAACATACATATACACGGCTCTCGCCCGGCGGGGGTCTACGCCAAGGATATTATCCTCTCGATAATCGGAAAAATCGGCACCGACGGCGCAACAAACCGGGTTATAGAGTTTACCGGGCCGGTGGTTGATACTATGTCCATGGAAGAGCGCATGACCATCTGCAACATGGCCGTCGAAGCGGGGGCAACCAGCGGAATCTGCCTTCCGGATATGACGACGGTCCGGTATCTCTGGCCGCATATCGAGGGAGAATTCGGCACCCCTGAAGACGCCTGCGCCGAGTATTCCACCTTTGCATCCGATCCCGACGCGGTGTACGCGGAATACATCGATGTGGATATTTCCAACCTCGAGCCTCTCACCACCATCGGGTATCGTCCCGACCAGGTGGTTCCTGTACGAAACATGGACAAAACAAAGATAGACCAGGTCTATATCGGGTCCTGTACAAACGGAAGGATAGAGGACCTGCGGGTTGCGGCAGCCGTGGTAAAACATAAGAAAATCCACCCGGACCTCAGGGCGATCCTCTCACCGGCCACCCCGGATGTATACCGCAGGGCGTTAAAGGAAGGCCTTATCGACATATTTCTCGAAGCCGGTTTTTGCATCCTCAACCCCACCTGCGGACCATGCCTGGGGATGAGCGCCGGGGTCCTTGCCGAAGGAGAGGTTTGCGCTTCCACCACCAACAGGAATTTCAACGGAAGGATGGGAAAGGGAGGTATGATCCACCTCATGAGCCCTGCGACGGCGGCCGCCTCGGCCCTGGCAGGATACATTACCACAGCGGTAAGCGAATAGGATAAGGAGCGAAGGAAAATGAAAAGTTTCAACGGAAGAATACTGTTTCTGGACAGGAAAGATATAAACACCGACGAAATTATTCCCGCCAGGTATCTTACGGAAATATCAAAAACGGCGCTTACACCGCACCTCTTCGAAGACCTGGAGATCGAAGGGTTTCACAGGGAAACCGATATAGCCGGCTGCAGCGTTGTGCTGGCCCGGGACAACTTCGGCTGCGGGTCATCCAGGGAACACGCACCCTGGGCTCTGGAGGCAAACGGTATACACGCCGTTCTGGCACCCGGTTTTGCGAGAATATTCCGGCAGAACATGTTCAATTGCGGCCTTCTTGCCGTGGAAATTCCGGAAACCGATTGCGATATCCTCTTTAACCGTTTTTCCAAAGAGCCGTCGGATTGCACTATCAGTGTGGACGAGGGTATCATCTCCGTTACGTCGGGAACCCTGACCCATACGATAAGTTTCGACCTTACGGACTTCGAAAAAGAACTCCTACACGCGGAAGGATGGGTAAATTACGCAGATTCCCGTTATTAACCCCAAAATTACGATTGAAACATTTTTATACACTATTATATAATAGTTGCTCATGCCGCCGCGCGGCAACCGAAACAACGAAAATAGCCGGGTACGGCTATTTTCGTATTAGTCCTATATTATAGTTGCATATTATTGGGGGTCATGTGGCAGACGAATTATTAGACAAGATGATCAGGAGCCAATACATCCGATGGGCCGCCTGGGCTGAGGCTATGTCCTCATACGATGAGAATCCTGTTACCCACGAATATGAAATACCCGAGGAGGAAAAAAACAAGTGGTACAGCCTTCTCAACTCTCCCTTCGAAGAACTGACCAAAGAACAGAGAGATTGCCTGAGAAGGCTTGCAAAACAGAGACTCGACCTCTTCCTGCGATAACCTGCCGGTTATCGTACCACTATCTCACCGCTCTCCCGCAGCTCTAGGAGCATCTCCTGCACCCTGTCCATGGTACCTTGCTGTTTCAGGTAGGATACTATCATTTCCGATACCGCTTCTACAGGCACCAGGGCCGCCTCGGTTTTCTCGGTCACCTCGATAATATGATAACCGAAGGCCGTTTCTACCACATCGCTTACAGCGCCGGGCTCGAGGGCAAAGGCCGCGGTTTCGAACTCGGGAACCATCTGCCCCTTCCCGAAACGTCCCAGGTCACCACCCTTTTCTCCACTGGGACAATCGGAATGCTCGGCGGCAAGCTCTGCGAAATCCGCGCCCTCACCCAGCTGTTTCTTCAACGATTCCGCCAGGGCAAGGGCTTCTTCCTGGGTTCGTTCACCTTCTTCGCCATAGGTTATAAGAATATGCCGGGCCCGGATCTGTTCCGGTTCCGTAAAATAAGCGGGGTTTTCATCGTAAAAAGTGTTTATATCCTCTTCCGATACCTCGACGCTTTCATAAATAGTATCATTAATAAAGCTCATTATATAAAGATAATCTTCTATTTGCTGCATGAGCTCATCGCGGGTATAACCCTGGTCTTCCAAGGCCGTCTCAAAGGTTTCCTCGTCGGGGAACCCCGCGCGGTACTGATCGAATTCCGCCTGAACATCATCCGCGGTAACTTCAACCCCCTGTCTTTTGCTCTCCTGCAGCAGGAGTTCCCGCTCTATTATACCGTCTAAAACCCGGGTTCGGACTTCTTCTTCCTTTGTCTCGTCAAACTGTCCACCCTGCATGAGGATCATCTCTTTCTCATAGGCCAGTTCCCGGTTATAATCCTCCTCTTCGATGATTACCCCGTTGATGGAGGCTACCGCGTTATCCGGCAGAACAATAGCTTCTTCAACTGCTTCAACCTCTTCAACCGTCTCTGCCTCGGTTTCTTTTTTCCCCGAACCGAATACGCACACGGAGAAGAGGACCAAAAATATGAGAATTAACTGTAATTTCATGTCAACTCCTTGTACAAGATCAGTCAGCCTACACTATTTATCAAAAAAATGAAACCTCTCCTTGACAGCTTATAAAAAAGCCGGGTAGGCTTTATCCATATTGTAAAGGGGAGTAAACCGAATGATCAGTTACAACAGATGAGCGGAACATCGGGCATCAGTTGATGCCGTTACGCCGGCGTATTCCCCGGTCCCGCCTCCCGGAGCCGCTCCCGGAACTTGAAATAATTCCGACAGGGGAAGATGCCGAAAAAACACGGAGGTATCTTTCTTGAAAGAAAAATTCACCCAATTCTTTTCTTCCCGTGGGGGAATTATTCTCACCGGTTGTTTTATCGGGGTCTTCGCAGCCCTGCTGTCGGCCTGGGGAAACCCGGCCAACATGGGCATTTGTGTCGCCTGCTTCGAACGGGATATAGCCGGGGCCCTGGGGCTGCACCGGGCGGCGGTGGTACAGTACATCCGGCCGGAGATTCCGGGCTTCGTTCTCGGCTCCATGACGGCTGCACTGCTCTTCGGCGAGTTCAAGGCCAGGTCGGGTTCTGCGCCTGTAGTGCGTTTTGTTCTGGGCTTCTTTGCCATGATCGGCGCCCTGGTTTTTCTCGGGTGCCCCTGGAGGGCTCTCCTCAGACTTGCGGGGGGAGACCTGAACGCCCTTGTCGGCATTGCCGGACTGGCCGTCGGAATAGCCGTCGGTGTCCAATTCCTGAAGAGCGGGTACAACCTCGGCCGCACAAGGGAGAACAGGTCAGCCTCCGGACTGGTTATGCCGGTGTTCATGGTAATCCTGCTGTTGTTGCTTATTACGGAATTTCCCGGCCTGTTCCGAAGCGAAACAGGTCCGGGCTCCATGAGTGCCCCCATCGCCGTATCACTGACAGTGGCAGCGGCCGTGGGTTTCCTTGCCCAGAGAACGAGATTCTGCACCATGGGCGCCATACGCGACGCCATTCTTATCCGGGACACCCACCTGTTGAGTGGGATCATTTCCCTGCTCGTGGCGGCCTTCCTAGTCAACCTGGCCCTAGGAAGGGTCTCCTTCGGTTTTGCCCTTCAGCCCATAGCGCATTCGAACCACCCCTGGAATTTCCTCGGCATGGTCCTGGCCGGCCTGGCCTTCAGCCTGGCCGGCGGATGTCCCGGACGACAGCTGTTTCTTTCCGGCGAGGGAGACGGGGACGCCGCCGTTTTTGTCTTCGGCATGATATCAGGCGCCGCCATCGCTCACAACTTCGATTTCGCAGGCAAACCCGATTTACTGGTAGAGGGTACCTTGAAGGTCGGGGGCATAAGCCCCTACGGAATGGCGGCCGTTATTATCGGGATCGCCGTATGTCTGGTTTTCGGTTTTACGATGAAGGAGAAGAACGTATGAAAGAAGTAGACGCCCGGGGCCTCTCGTGTCCCCAGCCGGTTATCATGGCTACCGACGCCATAAAAGAGGGGGAGTTCCCCTTCGCCGTCCTGGTAGATACGGTCACATCGCGGGAGAATGTCACCAGAATCGCAAAGAAAAAGGGATGCACGGTGGAGAGCACCCCTGAAGGGGGCGGTTTCCGCCTGGTGGTGACAAAACCGTGATTTATTTAGATAACGCGGCCACGTCCTTTCCCAAGCCGCAATGTACGGCTGAGGCCGTGTACGATTTCCTGATCCGGTCCGGGGCAAACCCCGGCCGGTCCGGACATGCCATGTCTGTAGAGGCCGCCAGGACCGTGTACGAAACCCGCGAAGCGGTCAATTCCTTCTTCGGCGGCCCCGACCCCTTACGGGTCGTCTTTACCATGAATGCTACGTACGGCATCAACATGGCCCTCAAGGGCTTTCTCAAGGCCGGCATGCGGGTGGTTACGACTTCCATGGAACACAACGCGGTTATGAGGCCCTTAAGGTCCCTGGAGGCCTCAGGGGTTCACCTGGAGATCCTTCCCTGCGGCAGGGACGGGACCCTGGACCCTGGGGACATGCGGAGAGCCCTTGAAGAGAAAACCGACCTGGTGGTCATGTCGGCGGCGTCGAATGTAACAGGCACCATCATGCCGGTCCGGGAGGTGGGAACCCTGGCCCGGGAACGGTACATCCCCTTCCTGGTGGACACCGCCCAGGCCGGAGGGGTCGTTCCCTTGAGCATGGAGAAAGACCACATCGACCTCCTGGCCTTCACCGGCCACAAGTCACTCTACGGCCCCCCCGGTACCGGGGGACTGATCCTGGGGAACAGGATCGACGAGAAGGACCTCCGTCCCCTGATCGAGGGCGGCACCGGCAGCCGGTCCGAGGAGGAATACCAGCCGCGCTTTCTGCCGGATCGTTTCGAGAGTGGTACCGCCAACGCCCCCGGCCTGGCCGGGCTGAACGCCGGCCTGAAATGGCTTCAATCGGAGGGACAGAGCAGGATACTCGAACGGGAACAATCCCTGGCAGCCCGTTTAGCCTCAGGCCTTGCCGCAATTCCCGGTGTTCTGGTCTACGGTCCCGGGGACAGAGCAAAATGCACCGGCGTGGTGTCCTTTACCCTCCGAGGCCGGGAAGTATCGGAGATAGGTGAGATACTCGATGATTCATTCGGCATTATGACCAGGGTTGGGCTGCATTGCGCCCCGGCTGCCCATAAAACCATCGGCGCCTTTCCGGCGGGGACCGTTCGGATGTCGGTGGGAGCTTTTACATCGCAAGCGGATATCGATACGGCCCTGGAGGCTGTAGCATCCATTGCACAAAGGACTCCGGGATGAGCGATCCGATGAAGGTAATTCTCGTCTATTCGACCAGCCACGCAATAAAAGTCGAAAAAAAACTCAAAGAGAGGGATATCGACTGTAAACTCGTTCCCGTCCCCCGCAGTCTCTCCTCGGATTGCGGTATTTGTGTCCGTTTTCGGGCGCGGAACGAAGGGACGGTGAAAAAAATTGTGGAGGAAATGAAAATTGAAACCCAGGGAATCTTTGCATTATAATGACGAATCATAGAGGAGAGATGATGTCCAGGGAAGAAATACGCCTGACGTCCATGACGGCTGCTGCGGGGTGAGCGGCAAAGATGGGGCCGGAGGCCCTTTCAGAAGTGCTCAAACCCTTTGCCGGAATGTTTTCACAGAAAGATAATCCCGATCTGCTGGTCGGCCTCGAAGTGAGCGACGACGCGGCGGTGTACCGTATCACCAACGACACCGCCTGTATCCTCACCGTCGATTTCTTCACCCCCGTGGTCGATGATCCGTATGATTACGGTGCGGTGGCGGCGGCCAATGCCATGAGCGACGTCTATGCCATGGGAGGTAGGGTGGCCGTGGCACTGAACGTGTGCGGGTTTCCCGTGGACCTTCCGCCGGAAATCATCTCCGAGATTCTCAAAGGAGGAGCTGAAAAGGTCAAGGAAGCCGGTGGTGTTATTGCCGGCGGACACACGGTGGATGACAAGGAGCCCAAGTACGGCCTGGCCGTCATGGGGCTGGTTCACCCCGACAAGATCATGACCAAGGCAGCGTCCAGGCCGGGAGACACCCTTCTGCTCACCAAGCCCCTGGGCTCAGGGCTCATCACCACGGCGGGAAAGGCGGGACTGGCCGCGGCTTCACATATCCGGAGCGCCGTGGACAGCATGGCCCGGCTCAACCGGGAAGCCGCGGAGATTCTCACGCGGCACGGCGTACGTTGCTGCACCGACATCACCGGGTTCGGACTACTGGGGCACGCCTCGGAAATGGCCGCAAAAAGCGGGGTGCGGCTTTCTCTTCGGGCATCAGGGGTTACCTTCCTTCCCGGAACCAGGGAATACGCCGAGCAGTGGCTGTTTCCGGGAGGCACGGGCAAGAACAAGAAGGCCTACGAAGGCGGTATCCGTCTGATCGGCGATGTCGAGGAAGAGGTGCTCCACCTGCTCTACACCCCCGAGACCTCGGGGGGGCTTTTGGCTTCGGTTGCGGCGGAAAAACTGGATGCGGTCCTCGGCGAATTTGAAAGCCGGGGTGTGTTCTGCCGGGTCATCGGAATGGTTGAGGAAGGGTGTGGCCTGGAACTAACCGGCTGAAAGCCGAAGAATACCGCGCAGGTTGATTCAGCTCACCAGGTTTCGATACTGAGACTGGGGATACCGTCGAAATCCTTAACATTCAGGGTAACTAAAACACAGTTATGATTCAGGGCCGTGGCGGCAATACAGAGATCAATTACCGGACGGATCGTTCCGGTTTTCATAAAGCCCGCCTGAAGCCTCGAGAAAATTCGAGCATCGTCAACATTGAACGGCAGAATAGGTATCCGGCCCTTCAGGGCCGATAGGTACAGACCGCTTAACCGTTCACTGTCGGCGATATACAAGCCCTGCAGAACTTCCATCTCACAGAAAACGGAGACACAGCACGAAAGGTCACCCACCTTTTTCCAGCGTTCAATAACGGTCGGCACCGGATGTTTCTTCAGCGGCTGACTGTAAATAGAAGTGTCCAGCATATAGGTCACAGGTCATCTTCCGTAAAGGGGGTAGAGATTCTTTCTCCGGATCGCCGCACATCCGGGAGTTCTTCTTCAAGTGTCTGTCCGGATAGATACCGTTCACGGGCTTCCCAGACTTCGGATATACCTCCGGAAGGGGAATCAAGTGGATCGATTCGCACAAAGGGCTTTCCCCGCCGGGTAACCAGGACGCTTTCTCTCGTGGCGGCTACCTCATCACATACTTGCGAAAGATGTGTCTTGATTTCGAAGATACCAATAGTCTTCATATTTTTAATATACTAGTCTACTGGTCTGTTGTCAATAAACAACTCGCGCCATACACGCCGCAGAAACCGGTTAGCAGCCTTAACCAGGGCATCATGACTATTATGTCCGGCGGGTTTAATACCCCGCTGCTTGCGGCGGGATTGTTGATTTCAGTACCTCCCGGATCTTTTCCACTATCATACTTTCCGGTGCCGCGCCTTCTTGAGATACGGTCTCGTTTATCACCGTCTTCGGAACTCCGCGAACCCATACTTCTGCCCAAGGTGGAGGAACTCGGTTGCTTCTACCATATCATCCCTGACTCGTTCGGACATAACCGCCATGGCATGAGCCAATACTACAGCCCTGGGGCAGTAGGGGCATGTGGGGGGTGACGAATACCTGGATATGAACGGCCTTTTCGAGGTTCTTAAGAAAATCGAGGGTATCATTCTCCAGATCCGCCCGTCCTGAAGAAACCATGCCTATTGATTCGAGGATGGACGAGAACTCGTACCCGGACGGTATGCCGTAAAACCGTATATCCTAGTCCTTCTTCCCCTCCACGACCACAGCCGGAATTTTATCTATCCTGTACTTCTCCACTGCATCCTTATCGTCTTCGAAGTCGAAAACCCGTGCCCCGATTTTTTGGGAGAGGGAAGCCACCTGTTCGATAAGGCTTCTGGTTTCCGCGCAGTACCGGCACTCGATTTTCTGTATAAAGACTGCAAGGGTTACGGAATAATCCAGGGATTCGAAACGTTTTTTTACTTCCGCCTTCACATTATCGAGCAACTACATGGTACAACCTCCGCTATATGGTATATACGCTCACTTAATCCCGCCAAGTTTCTAATGACGGGACACCAATCATAGTCAAGGCCACGAATGGAAATAGAGTAGAACTCTGGGTCGATAAAGAGGATTATGTCGGCAAGAATTTCTAACCCGCGGTGGTTCCTCCGTCCACCGCCAGGTTTGCGCCGGTGATAAACGAAGCATCTTCCGATGCCAGGAAGGCTATGGCCGCGGCGACTTCCGACGGCAGGCCTATCCGGCCGATGGGGTGCATACCGTGCATATCCTTCATATATGCATCCGGGTCTTCCTGCTCCGCCACTACCTCCGCGGTCATGGGCGTATCGATTACTCCGGGGCAAACCGCGTTTACCCGTATCCCTTCGGCCGACCAGTCCAGGGCCATGGCCCGGGTCAGGTTGGACACCGCACCCTTGGAGGCGCAGTAGGCGGCACAGGAGGATTCGGCCTTGAGCCCGTCGTCGGAGGATACGTTTACGATGACCCCGCCCCCGGATTCTTTGAAATAGCCGTAGGCTTCCCGGCAGCAGAGGTACACGCCCTTGAGGTTGACTCCCACAAGCCGGTCCCATTCCTCTTCAGTTGTATCTTCCAGCCTCTTTTCCAAATACACACCTGCACTATTTACCAGGACATCTATCCGCTCGAAGCGGTCCCGTACGGCCTTGAAGAGCCGCGCCACATCAGAGGAAGAGGTTACATCACATGCAAGAAAGATCAGCTCCGGGGGCGCCCCAAGTTCCGTAAGGACCTGCCGGCCCCTTGCCTCCGAACGCCCCGCGATAACGACCCGGGCGCCTTTTTCGAGAAACAGCCTGGCTGTAGCCAGCCCTATACCGGAGGTTCCTCCGGTTATGAGAATTACTTTACTCTCCATTACTCTATCGATCCTCACGGTTGCACCATCATCGAATCTCCGCGGTTACTTTCGCGAGGTCGGCCACGCGTGCGCCCAGTTTCCTGGCATTTTCCACCGCTGAATCGTCCATCTCCCCGGAGAAAGCAATGCCGTAATGGCCGGTGGCATCCAGGGGATCTCCGATGATAATCATGCCGTAGATAAGAAACGCCTGCATGATGGACATGATGGTTGTCTCTTTGCCCCCCGAAGGAGAGCTCGAGGTAGCAAAGGCCGCGCCTATCTTGTTCTTCATCTGTTTTCTGATTCCGACAAATTCGTCGAACACCTTTTTCAGTTCCGCCGCCATGGTGCCGAAATAAACAGGAGAACCGGCGATGATGGCATCGGAGGTGATAAAATCATCCCTGGTTACCTCCGCAGCCGTTTTCAGTATCCCCTGAATCCCGGGAACACTTTCCACGCCCCGCAGTACTTCTTTTGCCAGACCCTCGGTATGGCCCGTGCGTGAGTAATAGAGAACCAGAACTTTCATAGCAACCTCCGGATTATTTCAAACATGCAGTCGGTACCATTTCACAATATGCCGGTATTTTTGTCAATGATGAGGTTGGTATTAAAAATAAGGCATGGGTAATAATTGCGGCTGAAGTGGAACATGCCTTGTAGTCTTACTTTTCAAACTAAAAAAGTACTGATCAAAGGAGCGAAACCATGTTATCATCATGTAAAGAATTAAAAGATGAAAAGACAAGTAATAAAACGTGATGCTGAACATTCTACGAGGTAATAAATGAAAGACAGGAATGGAAACGGCGCAAATCTAGGCTTTGAAACACATCTGTGGGCTGCCGCCGACAAGCTGCGGGGGCATATGGACGCCTCCGAGTACAAGCATGTGGTTCTCGGATTGATTTTTCTCAAATACATCTCGGACGCCTTCCAGGCCAAGTACAAGCAGCTGG